>JBKQSA010000030.1:0-118623 GCA_052143815.1 Steroidobacteraceae bacterium
AGCGCAATCGCGGGCGTCGCGCACGCGGCGGACGGCTCGGCTCCGGCTGCGCCACCCACCCCCGAAACCTGTGCGAACTTCCAGGAGTTCGTCGCCACCGCTTGCCCGCTGACCTGGCACGGCATTACCGTGTACGGCGCGTATGACGTCGGTGTGGGCTGGGTCAGCCACGGCTTACCGGAAAACGGCTATAACTACGAAGGCGAATCGCTAGTCAACCGGAACGGCAATCACTCCCAATGGCTCCTTGCGCCGAACAACCTGCAGCAGACGGGTCTGGGCATCAAGGGCAAGATAGAGTTCATGGCCGACTGGTACGCTGTGTTCAACGCTTCGACCGGCATCAATCCGCAGTCCGGCCAGCTCGCCAACATGGCAGCCACCAACACCACGAACAACGGCCTACCCAGGGGCGCCTATTCGGAAACCGGCGACGGTGCGCGCGCGGGCCAAGCCTTCAATGACGAATTCTATGGCGGTGCATCGTCCACGTATTCCGGCACGCTGACCTTCGGTCGTCAGCGCTCTCTCGGTACCGATACGATGCTCGCTTATGATCCGGCCGGCGGCGCCTACTCCTTTTCGTACATCGGGTATAACGGCACGATGGCCGGCGGCGGCGACACCGAGGACACCCGTTGGGACCAGGCCGTGAAATATCGCATCGCGTATGGTCCGGTCCATTTCGGCGCGATGTATAAATTCGCCGACGGTTCTGGCGGCTGCTACTCGGCTTCCGGAACCTGGAGCGCCGCCACTTGTACCCCGGAACAGGCGCATAACACCGCCTATGGATTCGACCTCGGCGGGGAGTACGACAAGTTCTCCGCCGACATCGTCTTCCAACATTACAACCAGGCGATCAGCATACTCAACCCCTTGCTGGGGCCTGAGAGTCTGGCGGCGCCCTATCAGTCGACCGACAACAGCATCAATACGAACCCCATCACCGGGGCCAATCTGATCGGAACGGACAATACCGAATATGGCATCGTGACCGACAACACGGCCATTATGCTCGCTGCAAAGTATGCTTGGGACCCGTTCAAGTTCTTTGTCGGCTACGAACACATCCAGCAGTTCAATCCGTCGAACCCGCTGGGCGTTGGCGCCTCCGCCCAGGGCGGTTATCTCTTGAGCGGCGTCGAAGACAACAATCTTGATTCCCCCAAGATCGTGCAGGTCGCCTGGACGGGCGTGAAATACGCTTACGACAGCAAAACCGACATCACTTTGTCCGCCTATCATCAGTGGCAGAATGACTTCCGTGTTCCGTCGGCCTGCCCGCCCACCAGTTTCCGCGCTTCCTGCTCGGGGTTCCTCAACGAGGTTTCGCTCTATACGGATCATCACTTCACCAAGCGTTTCGACGTTTATGCCGGAATTGCGTATTCCGACGTCAGCGGCGGTCTGGCCATCGCCATTCCTCACGGCCCCGGCGTCCCCTATAACTACAACAACAACGTTGCTCCGACAGTTGGTGCACGCTTCACCTTCTGATCATTTTCCGCGGCGATGATCGGGGGAGGCCACGCCAAGCGAGAGTGTCGCGGCGACTACACACAGGAAAGCTAGCATGAAAAAAAGTCGTCAGCTCTGGCATGACGCTTTGGCTATTGCTCTTCAGCCTACCGAGCTTGGCCGCGCAGACCGATAACCCGCCCCTCATCGTTTTCGCTGACGCACGCGCTGGCGGGGATAACTGAGGGCGAGGCCGATTACGTACATTCGCGGATCGAATTCCCTGCTAGTCCATTGTAGTTTTGGTGACGACAAGCATCCGAAACTCTAGTGAGGCCAGAATGATACGAAGCGAACCCTCGCGATGAGTTTTCCAGCCGTCGGTGGCCAAGTGCGATCCCGTCGACACGACCCATCATCGCCCGAAGTCATAAAGCTGACATATTCGAAACCGATACTTAGAGGTTGTCTTTAGACCTTTAGTCCGACCGAAACGGCCGAAAAATCTGCCCTGATCCGGAGCGATAGCAATGAGCATCATCAAACGTCTGTTCGTCGTGGGAGTTGCCGCAGCGGCTGGTTTTGCCGCCACGGCCGCGGATATCTCCGGCGCCGGCGCCACCTTCCCGTACCCGATTTATGCAAAATGGGCGGATGCCTACAAGAAACTCACGGGGATCGGTCTCAACTATCAGTCCATCGGTTCTGGCGGCGGCATCAAGCAGATCAAGGCCAAGACCGTGACCTTCGGCGCCTCCGACATGCCGCTGAAGCCGGACGATCTGAAAGCGGCCGGCTTGCTGCAATTCCCGATGATTATCGGCGGTGTGGTCCCCGTGGTGAACATCAAGGGCATCGCCCCCGGTCAGTTGCAATTGGACGGCGCCACCATCGCCAGCATCTACTTGGGCGACATCGCCAAATGGGATGACCCGCAGATCAAGCGCCTGAATCCGAAACTCGCGCTGCCGAGCACCGCGATCGCGCCGGTGTACAGATCCGATGGCTCGGGTACGAACTTCTTGTTCTCGGATTATTTGTCCAAGGAGAGTCCGAAGTTCAAATCGATCATCGGCGCGAACTCGTCGGTGCAGTGGCCGGCCGGTATCGGTGCGAAAGGCAACGAGGGTGTCGCCAATATGACGACGCAAACCGATGGCGCCATCGGCTACGTCGAATACGCCTATGCGAAGCAGAACAAGATGGCGTTTACGATGCTGACCAATAAGGGCGGCAAATCGGTCGAGCCCAGCGCTGAGTCGTTCCAGGCCGCGGCGGCGAATGCTGACTGGGTTCATTCCGACAGTTACTATGTCATCTTGACGGATCAGGATGGCGCGAAGAGTTGGCCAATTACGGGCGCAAGCTTTATCCTTGTGTACAAGGAACCGGGGGATGCGGCGGCGGTCGGCGAAGCGCTGAAGTTCTTCGCGTGGGCCTATAAGGATGGCGGTGCAATGGCTGCCGAACTCGACTATGTGCCGTTGCCGGCGCCGTTGATCGCCCAAGTCGAAGCGACCTGGAAGTCCGGTGTTACATCGGGTGGACATCCGGTTTGGAGCGGAAAGTAATCACCTCGCCAGGCTAGGTTCCGGCGTAGGTTGACCATGCGGGCGGCGACGGGAGCGAAACTGACATCGTGGCGATCATCGATCCGAGGCACGCCGCAAAGCAGTTGGTCTACGAAAGGATCTTCAGAACCGCAACCCTGAGTGCCGCGGTCCTGGTCCTGCTCATTTTGGGCGGAGTGGCGATATCGCTGCTGCGCGGCGCATGGCCCGCCCTTCACCACTTCGGCTTTGCGTTCGTGACCCGTGAGATCTGGAATCCAGTGACCGATGAGTTCGGCGCATTGGCGCCGATCTATGGCACCGTGGTCACGTCCCTGATCGCCATGCTGATCGCGGTGCCGACCAGCTTTGGTGTTGCTCTGTTCCTGACCGAACTGTGCCCGCCACTGCTCAAGCGTCCGATCGGCGTTGCCGTCGAGTTGCTGGCGGCGGTTCCGAGCATCATTTTTGGCATTTGGGGGCTGTTCGTGCTTGCGCCGGTGCTGCAACGACACGTGCAACCCTGGTTGATCGAGCACGCCCAACCGATCCCCGGCATCGATAAACTGTTCATGGGGCCGCCCTACGGAATCGGCGTTCTGACGGCCGGAATCGTGTTGGCCATCATGGTGCTGCCCTTCATTGCGGCGACCATGCGCGACGTATTCGATACCGTTCCTGCCATGCTCAAAGAATCCGGTTATGGGTTGGGTGCGACCACCTGGGAGGTGATCTGGCACGTTGTCGTGCCATATTCGCGAGTGGGGGTCGTCGGCGGAATCATGCTGGGGTTGGGACGCGCGCTGGGTGAGACGATGGCGGTGACCTTCGTCATCGGCAACGCGCATCGGATCAGTTCGTCTTTGTTGGCGCCGGGGACGACGATTTCCTCATCCATCGCCAACGAATTCACCGAGGCGGTGGGCGCGCTGTATACCTCCTCGTTGATCGCGCTCGGGCTTCTCTTGTTCATCATCACGTTTACGGTGATCGCGCTCGCGCAAGCGATGCTGCGCCGGCTCGAGCAACGGGTGGCGGCGTAATCCATGAATCGACGTGCCTTTCGTAAGGGGAAGAACGGGGCGTTCCTGGCGCTATCGTTGATAGCGACCTTGGCCGGGCTGGCTTGCCTGGCCGCGATTCTGTGGACGTTGATCTCGCATGGCTTGTCGGGCATGTCGCTGCGGGTGTTCACCGAGATGACGCCGCCTCCCGGCAGCGAGGGCGGCTTGCTCAATGCGCTGTACGGCAGTGCGATGATGACATTGCTCGGGATTTTGATCGGTTCGCCCATTGGCGTGTTGGCCGGCACCTATCTTTCCGAATACGGCCGAGACTCGCGCTTGAGCACGGTCGTCCGCTTCATCAATGACGTGCTGCTCTCCGCCCCTTCGATCATCATCGGGCTGTTCGTCTATGAAATCGTGGTGGTCACGCTGGGGCATTTTTCGGCAATCGCGGGAGCCCTGGCGTTGGCGGTGCTTGCGATTCCGGTCACTTTGCGCACGACCGAGGACATGCTGAATCTCGTGCCGCTCGGCATGAAGGACGCGTCGGCGGCGTTGGGTGCTTACCCCTGGCGAACCGTCGTGAGCGTCATGTATCCGGCCGCCCGCAGCGGCATCGTCACGGGGTTGTTGTTGGCGATAGCGCGCATCAGCGGCGAGACCGCACCGCTGTTGTTCACTGCGCTCAACAATCAATTTTGGAGTACGAATTTGAACGCTCCCATGGCGAATCTGCCGGTGGTCATTTTCCAATTCGCTCTCAGCCCCTACAAAGAATGGCAGGATCTGGCCTGGGCCGGCGCGCTCATCATCACCGCCAGCATTTTGATCTTGAGCATTTCCGCGCGCGTCGTGCTGGCATTGATGCAAGTCGAGCGAGGCAGCGGACAATGATGCCCACGGCCAAACCGCCCAAGCATCTGAAAACGCGCAGTGCGCTTCCGGTATCGACGCCGGAGTTCGTCGACACCGGGCCGCCCAAGATAGAGATACGTGCGCTCAATTTTTACTATGGCGAGTTGCAATCGTTGCACAACATCAACCTGACGTTGGCGGACCGTTCCATCACCGCATTCATCGGTCCTTCCGGCTGCGGTAAGTCGACTCTGTTGCGCGTGCTCAATCGAATGTATGCGCTGTATCCGAACCAGCGCGCCGAGGGTGAGGTGCTCATCGGCGGCAAGGACATTTTGGGCCCCTCGGTCGACGTCGCGGAGCTACGTTACCGAGTCGGCATGGTGTTTCAGAAGGCGACGCCGTTTCCGATGTCGGTATTCGAGAATGTTGCCTTTGGCTTGCGGTTGGCGGGGGGTATGCGCGGCGCCGATCTGAAGCTACGTGTAGAATCCGCACTGCGCGACGCGGCGCTTTGGGACGAGGTCAAGGACAAATTGAATGCCGACGGCCGCAGTCTGTCCGGTGGTCAACAGCAGCGGCTCTGCGTCGCGCGCTGCATTGCGGTGCAGCCGGAGGTCTTGCTGCTCGATGAACCGACCGCCGCACTCGATCCGATTTCGACGCTGCGCGTCGAGGAAACCCTGCAAGCGCTGCGGGAAAAATATTGCATCGTGGTGGTCACGCACAATTTGCAGCAGGCAGCGCGCGTGTCCAACGTGACGGGGTTCATGTACTTGGGTGAACTCATTGAAATCGGTCCGTCCCGTGAAATCTTTACTTCGCCGAAAAACCGCAAAACCGACGATTACATTACCGGGCGGTTCGGTTAAACCGAGCGAAAATGGCAGACGAGCCCCCCGATAGAAATCGCGCGACGGCCGTGAGTCCGTCGCCCGCCCGCGATTCGGTGTATGACCCCATCATGACCGCGCGTACCGTTGACGTGCATTATGGGGAAAAGCATGCCGTGAAAAATGTCAGCCTCGATATTGGCCGCAATCAGGTGCTGTCGATGATCGGACCATCGGGCTGCGGAAAATCGACTTTCTTACGCTGTCTCAATCGGATGAACGATACGATTCCGGGCGCGCGGGTCGACGGCTTGATCACGCTCGACGGACAGGATATTTATGATCAGAAACAAGACGTCGCGCAACTGCGCGCGCGCGTGGGCATCGTCTTTCAGAAGCCGATGCCGTTCCCGCACTCGATCTACGATAACGTAGCTTACGGTCCGCGCATCCATGGGCTGACGAAGAGCCGCGCGGACTTGGACGATCTGGTCAACACCAGTCTGCAGCGCGCGGGATTGTGGGACGAGGTCAAGGATCGACTGTCCCAGGCGGGCACCAGTCTTTCCGGCGGTCAGCAGCAACGTCTTTGCATCGCGCGCACCATCGCGGTCAATCCCGAAGTCATCTTGATGGACGAACCCACGTCGGCGTTGGACCCGATCGCGAGCGCCAAGATCGAGGACTTGATCGACGAACTCAGGGCAAATTACGCCATCGTGATCGTGACCCACAACATGCAGCAAGCGGCGCGCGTGTCGCAGCGCACCGCTTATTTCCACCTGGGCGATTTGGTCGAGGTCGGACCCACGGATTTGGTTTTCACCAACCCGCAGCAGAAGCTGACGGAAGACTACATCACCGGACGAATCGGCTAACGCGTTCATGCTCAGCCGCGCATCTTGGCTCAAGCGATTTTGAGGCGCTTGTAGGCAACCTGCTTGACGGCATCCAAAACTACGGAAAATACGATCGATGCTGCGAGGACTGCGGCAACCGTCATGGCGCTCACGGGCGCCATGAGTGTGCCCGTGATGGCCATGAGGCCGGCAATCCCGACATCCAACAAAGATGACAGCATGAGCCAGCGCCCGGGTCGAGAATGCCACATGGAACGGCGCTCCCGTACGACGTAGACGGTCGCTTGGCCGGCGCAAACGAGCGTGACGAACGCGAGCGTGCGGAGTTCTCCTAGATTGAAACCTAGGGCGTAGTGGCCGGCTGCGACGGTCCCGACGGTAAAGGCCAATACGAACAACGCAAGGATCGCAGCGGCGCCGGTGATGGGACGAATGCGCCAACGCTCCGGCATCGGCGACGGCGCCGCCCGGTCGGTGGTCAGTGACATGGTAAGAAAGTCCCCAGTAATGAGCAGCAGCGCCATCAACATGGGGGTCAGTATGGCATGACCGGTCATGATGAGGCCGGCGCCCAAGAACAGCACGAGCGCGAATTTTTTCACGAGCGCATTGAGCGTATAGGTCAAAATGCGCTGGAAGGTCGATCGACCCTCCTGGATCGCCGTGACGATGCCCTCGAGGCCGGGTTCCGTCAGCACCATGCTTGCGGCCGATTTGGCAACATCGGTTGCCGTCGAAACTGCAATGCCCATTTGCGCCTGGCGCAGGGCGGGCGCATCGTTGGCGCCGTCACCGCACATTCCGACGGTGTGTCCGCTGCGCTGCAAGGCCTTCACCAAGCGGAATTTATCTTCGGGGAAAACGCCCGCATACACCGAAAAATCTTCGGGCTCGACTCGATCGGGAATTGCCCCCGGCGGACACACCGGACCTGTGAGACCGATGGCGGCTGCAATGGTGGCTGCCGTCGGCGCGGCGTCCCCCGTAACCATCACGGTGCTGACGCCCATTGCGCGAAGCTGCGCAATGAATGCCTTCGAATCGAGCCGCGGCGGATCGCTGAGCGCCACCAAGCCGAGGTGCGTGAGCTGCGGGGGCGGGCCCCCGGCGACCGCGAGGACCCGATATCCCTTCAGCGTCAGCGCGTTGAGTTCGGCCGCTGCCGATGGGCCCACGGGCGCCAATCGGGCGATTGCCTCGGGTGCGCCTTTAACGATGCGCTGCTCATGACCCTGCTCGTCGAGAATCAGCGCCTCTGAGGTTTTGGTCGCGGGATCGAATGGCGTGAACCGCAATATTTTGCATTTGAGAATTGGGGAACCGCTTTTTAATGCGGCTGCGCGGATGGCGCCGTCCACCGGATCTTGCCCGCTATCGGAGCTCGCCAGGGCGGCCCAAGCAAGAACGTCGTTGTCCCGAAGGTCGCCACTCGTGGGATTGACGGCGGTGACCCGAAGCTCGTTACGCGTCAGCGTGCCGGTTTTGTCCGAACACAGGACATCGACGGAGGCCGCTTCATTGATAGCCGAGAGTCGGGTCAGCAATACGCCTCGGGTTGCGAGCGTCTGGGCACTCAGTGCCGCGGCGAGCGTGAAGGTAGCCGGCAACGCCACGGGAACCGACGCCAACAGCGCCGTCAACACGAGTGGAATGATGTGATTGACGGGCATCGCGATGAAGTGGGCATAGATAACCAGGAGCACAACAACGGCACCGTTGAACACAGCCAGGTTTCGCACTACGCCGAGAACGGCCTTCTGCTCAGCGCTTTCCGCGTGGGCGATTCGTACCAGCTCCGCGGTCTTGCCAAAGTAAGTGCGATCACCGGTGGCGGTAACCTCCGCCATGGCCGCGCCGCGCCGCACCAGGGCCCCGGCGTATGCGGTCTTTCCGGCGCCGATCTCGACCGCAACGGATTCGCCGGTGAGCATCGACTGATCGAGAAGCACCGAGCCGTCGAGAAGCCGGCTGTCGGCCGGCACCACACCGCCAAGAGCGAGGCGAACCAAATCGCCAGGCACCAATTCGACGGATGGTAATTTGAGCCACTGGCCGTCGCGCTGTACGAAGGCATTCAATGCGAGCTTCGACTTGAGCGCCGCCAAGGCTTCGCCGGCACGCCTTTCGTGGAAGATCCCCAGGGCTACGTTAAAGATCAGCAAGACAGCGATAATGAGCGCCTCCATGCGCTCGCCGATCGCCAGCTGCATGACGATGGCGGCCTCGAGCATCCAGGGCACTGGTTCCCAGAATCGGCGTGCAATGCGTGCAGCCAGGGAGACCTGCGGTTCGACGACGGCATTGGGCCCGACCTGCGACAGTCGTCGAGCCGCCTCCTGCGAGGAAAGGCCCTTGGTGGGCGAATCCGTCATGTCAACTCAATCCTCCGCAAGGATGACGTGCAGGGAGGCGGAAGCTCCCGAGCTGATCTGGTTACACAAACTGGAAGAAGGCTTTCCTTGAGCGCGACTGATTTGTGATTTGCCAGTCAGCGATTCGCATTACGGCAAACCTCGGGTACCCGTAGTGTTCGCGGTCTCGAGACCGCGTATTCCTCGGCAATTCGCGCCGGTAAGATCTGCGTTGGTGAGATTCGCATGCGAAAAATCGGCATCGACCAATACCGCGTCCTTCAGGTCGGCGCCGGTCAGGTCGGCGCCGGTGAGGATGGCGCCGCTAAAATCGACCCGAACCAGCTTGGTACCGATCATTTTTGCATTGCTGAAGTCGGAAAAACTGAAATCCGACCGGGAAAAATCCGAATCAGAGAGATCCGCGCGGCGCGCCACCGCATCGACAATATTGGTTCGCATCAGTCCCATCGACTGATTCTTCATGTCCGCGGCTCCATCGATATGAACGAGCTTGGCGTCGGTCAGATCGACTTTGTGCAGGTCCCCGATCAGGCGAGCCCCCGATAAGTCCGCACCCCGAAGCGTACTTCCGGCGAGCTGCACCGAGAACATGATGGCACCCTGCAACGACGCGCCCGAGAGATCGGCTCGCTCGAAAAATGCCACCGTTAGGTTGGAATGGTCGAGCCTCGCATGCTGTAATTGGGCTCCGTTGAACAGCGAGGCGGAAACGTTGGCTCCGCGAAAGTCGATGCCGTGCAAATCCAAACCGGAAAAGTCCTTCGAATAGAGATCGAGCGGGACTTTTTCATCGGCGTTCTTCAACCGCGAAAGGAGGCTCTCTCGCGTCATTCGCTCATACCCGTCCGACGCGGCATGCGATGGCGGCAGGGCGGCCGTACTGATTACGATACACATCACCGCACACAGGCGTGCTACGCTGATTTTCATGTACGCCTCTTAAAGTTGCCCGGGATTTAGATTGGAGCCAAGCTTTACGCCCGCGTCGACCTAGTATATGTCATTGGGGTTCCTAGCCTGCTGAGAATGCGAAACCGTATGATCAAGCCAATGTCGCGGGGAAGGTTGGTATGTCCTCAATTGAACCCTTGATGATGGAGTTACGTTCGCGGTATCCAAGCTTGATCGACCTGCCGATTGCCCAGGTTGAGGCGGAACTGCAACTCAAGACGCGACTCATTAATGCGGATCCGGGTGATCGCCTATTCGACGAGGGCAAGCCCTGCCTGGGCTTTCCCCTGGTGCTTCAAGGGGAAATCTGCGTCTCGCGAAGCTCTGCTGACGGCGTCCGCACCATGGAGTTATATCGAGTCACTCCGGGTGAGATCTGTGTGGTTTCGGCATCGAGTCTGCTCGCACATCGAAATTTAAATGCTCAGGGTACGGCGGTAACGTGTTCGCGACTGATGCTGTTGGCGCCGGACCTGTTCGAACGTTGGACTGCGCACCCGGCGTTCCGCCAATTCGTGTTTGGAGTATTCTCCGAAAGATTAACCGATCTAATGAACCTCATAGACGCCATTGCCTTTCAGCGCTTGGACCGACGACTTGCTCATCATTTGCTGGGGCATGGCCAGTATCTTCGGACGACTCATCACGCGCTGGCCGATGAACTGGGCACCGTGCGGGAGATCGTCACAAGGCTTCTCAATCGGTTTGCGGCCGCTGGATATGTGAGCCTCGGCCGCGAATGCATCGAGGTGCTCGATGCATTGAGCCTGCGGGCCGTGGCGAGCGGGCAGATAACCTCGTTTTAGGGATAGTTATTAATCTTCCCTCTCATCGATCCATCCGTCAATGGGCCCGCCCGCGGGTGCTGTGTAACCCAAGTCACCGACAAAGGTGGTGCGGCACGTTATACTTTGACCGTTAAAAACAAGGGGACTTTACATGACACCGAATGTCGGGACTGTTGATCGCGTGATTCGCATCGTCGCCGGAGTCGCATTGATCGTGCTCGCGGCGCTCGGTAAGGTTGGTGTTTGGGGCTACATCGGTATCGTGCCGCTGGCGACCGGGCTGTTCCGGTTCTGTCCAGCGTATCGCCTCATTGGATTGACGACTTGTCCGCTGGCATCGGGAAAAAAATAGAAACGGCGGGCGTTATCATACGGGTCGGCGGCTTCCGTTGAGGGCCCGGCTCTTGTTGGCGGCAGTGAAAACTCGCATTCCGCCGCCTCTGTATGGAATTGCAACGGCGACGCTAATGTGGTGGATCGATCGCGCGTTGCCGATTGCGCGGGTGATCGATGCACCATGGAATCGTTTGGGCTGGGCGTTGGTCATGCTTGGCTTCGGCATTGACGCCTATTCTGCAACGGTATTTTTCAAAGCGAAGACGACCGTAAATCCAATGCGGGTTACTAGTGCGATGCACCTGGTCACCACAGGTCCTTACCGTTGGTCGAGAAATCCGATGTATTGCGGATTGATCGTCGCCCTCATCGGATGGGGCGTCATTCTCGGTTCTCTCGCTCCATTCGTGGCGATCCTCGTATTTGAGCGAATTCTGGTCGTCGTCCAGATTGGTCCGGAGGAGTTAGCCCTCGAAGCCAAGTTTGGAGATGCCTTCCGAGACTATAAGCGGCGTGTGAATCGGTGGGTAGGCGTTCACGATTAAAGTGCGCCGATCGCACGCTGCAGGCGATACTCTGCAATGAGCACGTCGAAACTCGCGTCGTCGCGGTTGGTGTTTGCGACGACCCGAAGTGTTTCTGCATCCAGTACTTGATTGTTGGTTCCCAATCCGCTGCCATATAACTCCTTGGCAATTCGCACGTTCTCCTCCGCTTGCGCCACTGCCGCAGAGGCGGCATGGATACGCGCAGTAGCTTCTTCCCGATTATAGAATGCCGTTTCGACGTCCAGTCTTACCACCGACCGCAGGTCGGCGAGTCGCTGCTCCGCTGCGCGGGCGCGGCTGTGCAAAGCGCTGGTTCGCGCCTGAAGTTGTCCGCTATCGAACAGCCGCCACTGAAACCCGATGCCGATGGATGCGAAGTTCTCGCGGTCGAGAATTTGATTGTCGAGATGGTTATAACCCGCGTGCACCACCACCTGGGGTAATCCTTGTGCGCGCTCGGACCGTGCTGCCTGTTCGAGACCTTCTTGTTGTGCGCTGACCGCCGCGAGCTCGGGCCGATGCTCGATGGCTTGCGCGATGAGCTGATCCAATGGTTCTGCGGCTTCAGTCGATGGCGTTGCCGATGGCTCATCGAGGTCGGGAGCGCGGTCGAGCGGTTGACCGACCCAACGGTTGTAGGCGGCCGTAGCCAGACGCAGCGCGTTCGCGGCCCGTAGCCGCTGCTGGGTCGCGTTAGCGAGTGCGACTTGGGCGGCCAGCACGTCCGATTGGGCGACCGCTTGTTTGTCATACATGACCTGCACATCATCCGCATGGGCTTTGAGGCTGGCGACGTTGGACTCGGCAACATTCAGCGCCCGGCGGGCGCGGAATACGGCGACGTACGATTCGGCGACGGCGAGCTTGAGGTCCGCCGTACTTCGCACCTCTTGCGCGTTCGCTCCGCGTGCGCCGGCCGCCGCTGCGCCGATTGCGCCGCTGATTTTACCCGACGTCCAGATAGGAACGGACAGATCGGCGCCTGCGAGAGCATACCCATCGTGCCGCCAAATGGGCGCCTGTAATTGGCCCGCGGGCGTCGCGATATCGAGACTCGGTGCATGCTCGAATTGGGTGTACGCGCCGTTGAGGTCGAGCGCGGGCCAGCGCTGGCGCAACGCCGCGGATTGATCGGCCTCAGCCGCCTCCCGATCGCTGCGGGCAGCTGCCAGCGTCCCGTCCGACCGCAGGGCCATCGCCCATGCATCGCTGAGCGATTCGGCGCCGGCTCCGCACGGAATGCCCAGAAGCGCGCATAACAGCATCCTTGCTCCGACGGGAGCGCGGCTTCTAGGTGGTGAATGGCGATAGTTCATCGTGGGTTCCACCCCTCATTGCGCGCGTTTTTTCAGCGAAACGATCCCGATCGCCTTGAGGACGTAGGTTTCGTAGACCGGGGTCAGGGACCCGGTGCGCACCTTGCGCATGAAATATTTTTCGAAGGCGATTTTCGCCAGATGCACCCATTTGCCTTTCTTCGACCACGTGAGGTTGCGTGGCGGAATCTGCGGCAGCGCGACGAAGGCGGCCCCCGTGTCGCCGAAGTCCGCCAGGCAGATCGCATTCCAGGTCGCTTCGGCATCCGCCGGTTTGCCGGCGATCTCGGCGGCGATATTGGCCGCCGTCGCCGATACCATCGACTCGATCATGTAGCCGGTTTTGGGAGCACCGGTGGGCACCGGAGTGGCCTCGACGGGAGGAATCGCGACGCACACGCCGACCGAGAAAATGTTCTTGTATTTGGGATTGCGTTGATGCTTGTCGATCAGCACGAATCCGCGCGGATTGCAGAGACCCGGCACCGCCGCGACGGCGTCGACCCCCTTGAATGCAGGGATTACGGCGCTGTAGGCGAAGGGGAGCTTGTGCTCTTTCTTCAGCGCGCCGTTATCATCGAGTTCTTGCACCGTCATCTCGTTCGCAGTCACTGAAGTCATCTTGGCGTTCGTGATCCACTTGATGTGTCGTTCGCGCAGCTCGGATTCCATGAGCCCCTTGCTGTCCCCGACACCGCCTAAGCCCATGTGGCCGATATACGGTTCGCTCGTCACATAGGTCATGGGGACGCGGTCGCGCAGCTTGCGCTTACGCAAGTCTGCATCAATCATCATGGCGGTTTCATAGGCGGGCCCGAAGCAACTGGCGCTGGGGGCGGCCCCGACGATGATCGGACCTGGATTTTTCAAGAACTCCTGATAGCGCGCCCATGCCTGCACCGAATGCTCCTGGCTGCAGACCGACTGCGTGAATCCGTCCGGACCCAGACCCGGCACCTCTTCGAAGGCGAGCCGCGGACCCGTAGCGATGACGAGGTAGTCGTAGCTGAGTTCCTTCCCGTCATCGAGCGTGAGCTTGGAATGTTCCGCGTCGATCTGGGTGACGGTGTTGACCAACCATTCAACCCCTTTTTTCTCGAGTGGGGTATGCATCTGTACTTGGGTTTCCTTGGCCGTGCGCCAGCCCACCGCGATCCAGGGATTCGAGGGAGTGAACTCGAAATACGGTCGCGCGCCGATCAGGGTCACGCGGTGACTTTTTGCCAGATGCTTGCGCAGATCGAATGCGGCCGGAATGCCACCCAAGCCGGCGCCGATGACGATGACGTGTGCCATAGAGTCCCCCAGTTAATGAATGACGCTCTCGTGGGAGCGCCTGATATAGCCAAAGTAGAGCAGTGGAATCAGCAGCAGCGTGAGCGCGGTCGATACCAAGATGCCGAAGATCAGCGAGATGGCGAGACCGTTGAAAATGGGATCGTCGAGAATGAAGAATGCACCGATCATGGCGGCAAGGCCCGTCAGGACGATCGGCCGTGCCCGAATGCTCGCCGCGCCAATCACGGCTTCGGCGAGCGGCTGACCAGCGGCGATCTCCTTGTTGATGAAGTCGACCAGCAGGATGGAGTTGCGGACGATGATGCCGGCGAGCGCGATCATGCCGATCATCGAGGTGGCGGTGAAATTGGCGCGGAGCAACGCGTGTCCCGGCATGACGCCGATGATCGTGAGCGGAATGGGCGCCATGATGATCAGCGGCACGGTATAGGAGCGGAATTGCGCGACGACGAGCAGGTAAATGAACACCAGGCCCACCGCATACGCGAGGCCCATGTCGCGGAAGGTCTCATACGTGATCGTCCATTCGCCGTCCCACTTCACGCTGAAGTCGCTGAGTCGATCGGGCGGACTGATGAATCGTTGCGTGAGTGGCTGGCCCGCGGGCGGCGACTTGTTGATTTGGGAGACCAGGCTGAACATGCCGTACAGCGGGCTATCGAGCCGGCCCGCCATGTCGCCGGTGACGAACACGACGGGCAAGAGGTCTTTGTGGTAAATCGTCGCGTCCCACGGCATCTGCGAGACGGTGACTACTTCGGCAAGGGGCACGAGCGCTCCGGTCGTGGCGCGCACCGGAAGGGTGAGCGCCTGCTGCAGACCTTGTTTGTCAGCAGAACCGAATTCGAGTCGCACCGCGATCGGATCGCGCTCGCGGCCGGAATGGATGAACGTGGCATCCTGACCTGCGAGCGCGGTCGTGAGCGATTCCATGGCCTCGGCCTGGGAGACCCCGAGGAGGGCTGCCTTGGCCCGGTCGAGGGCGACGACATACCGACTGGTGAGTGCGGACAGCGTATCATCCGTATCGACGATGTCCGGCGTGGCATCGAACATGGCCCGCAGGGCATGGCCCATCTTTTGCTGCGCGGCGTAGACCGGTCCGTAAATCTCCGCCACCAGCGGTGCCTGCACCGGCGGGCCCGGCGGCACTTCGACGACTTGCACGGAGGCGGCGCCAAGCCGCTTGCCCTCGGCGGCCAGGGCGGGGCGAATCGCACGCGCGATATCGTGGCTCTTGCGGCTGCGATCGTGCTTATCGACGAGGTTCACCTGGAGATCGCCTTGGTTGCTGTCACCGCGCAGGTAGTATTGGCGGACGAGGCCGTTGAAATTGATGGGCGCTGCGGTTCCGGCGTAGGCCTGATAGTCGGTGACTTCGGGGACCTGCCGGACGATACTTGCCAAGCCGGCAAGCACGCGGGCGGTTCCCTCGACCGGCGTTCCTTCCGGCATGTTCACGACGACTTGGAACTCCGACTTGTTATCGAATGGAAGCATCTTCAAGACGACGAGTTGGACGACGGCTAGCAACACCGCGACGATGATCGCTCCTGCCGTTCCGAGATAGAGCCGATGCCGGAGCTTGCGCGCCCGATCGCCGGTCAAAAATGGCGTCATCAGGCGTACGAAAAAGCGATGCAATTTGCCTTCCGCCTGCGCCTCGGCGGTCTCATCATGCTTCTCGCCGGCGAACAGTTTGCGGCACATCCAGGGCGTGAAAATCAGGGCGACGGCGAGCGAAATCAACATCCCCATGCTGGCGTTGATGGGAATAGGGCCCATGTAGGGACCCATCAGGCCCGACACGAATGCCATGGGCAGCAGGGCGGCGATCACCGTGAAGGTCGCCAGGATGGTGGGCCCCCCCACCTCGTCGACGGCGATCGGAATGATCTCGGTAATAGAACCCTTGTCGATAGCCAGATGCCGGTGGACGTTCTCCACGATCACTATCGCGTCATCGACCAAGATGCCGATCGCAAAGATCAGGGCGAACAGCGAGACCCGGTTGATCGTGAAGCCCCATGCCCAGGAGGCGAACAGGGTAGCCGCAAGGGTGACGATCACGGCGGCGCCGACAACCACGGCCTCGCGCTTGCCCACGGCGAGCAAGACCAGGATGACGACCGACGTGGTGGCGAACAGGAGTTTCTCGATGAGTTTCTTCGCCTTGTCGTTTGCCGTGACGCCGTAGTTGCGAGTCACCGTGACTTCGATACCCGCTGGGATGGTGATGCCCTTCAACTGTTCGACGCGGCTGATGACGGCGGTGGCGACGTCGATGGCGTTGGTGCCGGGTTTCTTCGCGATCGCCAGGGTCACCGCAGCGGCCTGACTGACCGGCTTGATGCCCTGTTTAGCGTCGGCGGGGCCCGTGCCGAACCACGCATAGCGGGACGGAGTGCGCGGTGCATCGGTGACTGTGGCGACGTCGTCGAGATAGATCGGTTTACCGTCGCGCGCAGTTACGATGAGACCGCCCACATCGTCGCGACTAGCGAGGAATTGGCCCGCTTGCACCGGCGACACCCGGTCGCCGGTGACGACACCATCGGCTTGACGCACGAGATTCGCCGCTTGCAGCGCCGCCGTGAGGTCCCCGGCGGTGAGGCCGGCCGCGGTCAGACGTCCCGGGTCGAGTTCGACACGGATCATGGGTTCGCTGTCGCCGACCGCATAAACGTTGCGCGTTCCCGGAACGCGTTTGATCTCGCTCTCGGTGGCGCGGGCGATTTGCCCGAGTTCATGCGCGCCCAAGGTCGGATCGCGGCTCCATAGCGTGAGCGTGACGATCGGCACGTCGTCGATGCCTTTTGGCTTGATCAGCGGCTGTAATATGCCGACGCCCGCCGGGCGCCAATCCTGGTTGGAATAGACGGCGTTGTAGAGCCGCACGATGGCGTCATTGCGATGAATGCCGACTTCATACTGAACGGTCAGCACCGCGAGACCCGGTCGCGATACCGAATAGATGTGTTTGACCCCCGAAATCTCGCCCAGTACCTTCTCCATCGGAGTCGCCACCAAGTTCTCGACTTGCTCGGAACTCGCACCGGGAAAGGGAATGAGAATATTGGCGAAAGTGACGTCGATTTGCGGTTCTTCCTCGCGGGGCGTCACGAGAACCGCGAACACCCCCATCAAAAGGGCCGTCAATGCCAGCAGCGGCGTGAGCTGATTCTCGAGAAAGAACCGCGCAAGTCGGCCGCTGACGCCGAGGGGCTGACTCACTGCCGCGGCACCGTCATAGCGACCTGAGCACTCGCGGCAATTGGATCGAGCGCGATGCGCTCTCCGGCCACGAGGCCGGAGAGGATCTCAAGCTTGTCGCCAAAACGGTGGCCAGGACGCACATACCGAAGCGCCACGTGACCATCGCTATCGATTACGTAAACGCCCGTCACTTCGCTGCGCTCGGTCACGGCCGAGGCCGGTACCAGAAGTCGATCCGCCTCACCGATGACGAGTCCGACCTTGACATACATGCCGGGCGCGAGATCGATCGCGCCCGGCGGCAGATCGAGGCGCGCACGAAAGGTACTCGATGGCGTCGCGGCCTCCGGGAAGATCGTGATTTTGGTGGCCTCGATGCGTTGATCACCCACGTAGACCGCTGCTTGCTTCAGCTTGCGCACCTGCATGACAATGCCCTGCGGAATGGTCGTCTCGATGCGCAAGTCGCGCAGCGAGAGTCCGGTCATCAACGGCGTGCCGGGACTGACGGTCTCGCCCACCTCGACGAGTCGTTTCGTGACGACGCCGCCATAGGGCGAACGAATCTCGGTGTATCCCACACCCTCGCGCGCCGTCGTCAGCCCGGCCTCCGCAGCGGCCAACCGTGCGGCGGCGGCATCGCGGTTGGCCGTCGCCTGATCGAGCTGGGCTTTCGAGACGACCCGACGCTGAAACAAATCCGCGATTCGCTGGTAGCTCGTCGTGGCCTCCGCGTTTCGTGCGCGGGCCTCGGTGAGCGCAGCTTCCGCCCCTTTCAGCCCGGCGCGCTGTTCGGTTCCCTTGAGCCGCACGATGACCGCGCCCGCTGGCACCACGTCATCGACGTCGTAGAGGATCTCGGCGACCCGGCCACTGGTCTGCGCGGACACCGTGGCCTGATTGACGGCCTCGATGATACCGTCGACGTCACGTTCGAGCGGCGTTCGTACCGGTTCAATTACTACGGTAGGCAGGATCGTCCCCGACGAAGCCGCTGACGAAACCGCCGGCGGAGGCGATTTGTTACCGCAACCCGCGACCCCCAGGAGAAGCGCCGGGAGGCCAAGCAGGAGTGATGTCCTGAGGATGAAGGGCATGCGCACGGCTGCGCTCAAGAAAACGCGTGGCCGGGCTGGATGCCCAGACGTTTGAGGATGATCGCCAATGGGCAAAAGCCTGTGAAGGACGATTGCAGCAAGTTTGCGCCGACGAATGCAGTGAGCCACAGCCAATTCAAGCTCACGAAGTGAGCAAGGAGGAGGCTCACCAGCACCACGGTGCCCGCAAATCTCATCACCCAACGCTCGATGCTCATGGCAATTCTCCGCTTAGCATTCGAAACTATTTGAAAAAAAGTATGGCGTATAATATCAGTATCTGCTAAATTAGCAATAGACGATAAAAAAATATTTATCGATCGTAGAGAGGTCAAGCTGTGACGGTAGAACCTGCAAGTAAAAGAAAACGGGCGCGGACCCTGCCGGCGATGGCCGAAGTGCGGGAACACGCGACGGAGGCCGCGGTGTTCTTGAAAGCGCTGGCGAACGATCAGCGGCTCTTGGTTCTTTGTGCTCTACTCGACGGTGCGTTGTCCGTCGGTGAAATCAACGAGCGTGTGCCCCTCAGCCAGTCGGCGCTGTCACAGCATTTGAGCGTTTTGCGCGACGCGGGATTGGTAACGACCAATCGTCAATCGCAGACGATCTACTACGCGCTCGGGCGCGGCCCCGTGCTCCAGATCATGGAAGTTCTCTATTCGACGTTCTGCGTTCCCTCGGGACCCAGCGCGCGCGGCACGAAAGCGAAGTGTGGATCCGCGAAGAGGCACTAGATCTGCACTAGAGCGGCTATACTTCATTCGCACTCGTGGAGCTGCGCATAAGGCTGGAGAATTCGAGAGCGCATCGCCTTCCGGTCGATGTGGCGGAACTGCTCTGTAGGGCTTGTATTGGACGAACGCGTCGCCTCGAATAGGATCGCCTGCATTTGCAGCGGGCCCATGAGCTCGGACTTCGCGAGCGCGGTAAGTGCCTCGATCAGGCGCTCGGACCCCGCGCCGCCGCGAAAGACGAGGCCGCGTGCGAACCGCGCAGGGTCCGCAACCTGCTTTTCGAAGCGCACGATCGATGCTCCGATGGCCCGCTGAATGCGCGCCATGAAAGATGCATTATCTCGTCAGGGCAGGTTACGCCAAGAACCACCATTCAGGACGTGCGGGAATCCATGACGCAGGAGCCACCGGCGAGCTATCCCGCTGCGTGTTCCCGATGCGCAGCAGACGATGATCCAACGGTTCGGGTCGAGATCCTTCGTGCCCCGTTCGAGATCTCCAAGGGGAATGTTGCGGCTTCCCGCGGCGTTGCCCGAGGAAAATTCGCCTGGCGACCGGACATCAATAATCACCGCGCCTTCCTCGAGCAGGCCCGGGATTTTGCGTTTAGCGCTGACGGTAATTAGCGCCCGCTTGAGGACAATCGCCGACACGAGACCCATCAGTCCGTATCCCACGATATCCATAGATGGCTGCATCATCAGAGTCGTCTCGCGACGTTCTGGACGACGGCGTTCAAACCCATAGGATCGCAGCCCTCTTGCACGACACCCTCCCGTTGCACCCTCCAGCTACGACTTTGCATTGATGCGGTTCACCCGGCCATAGTATTTACGATGGTTTCGAGAAGCCGCTCGCCCCGTAGGGAATTTGTGATCAGACAAACTTTCTCGGCTCGCTCGAGAAGCTCCTTGGCCTTCACGTGATCGCTACTCGGCGTTACCGTGAGGATCGCGCGGGTGACGTATCGTGTGAATTGGGTGACTCCGGCTACCCGCTCCAGCGTTCCCTCGACATGCGCTTCGAGCTTCTCCCACTCGAAGTGGGCAGCGCGCGACACGCCGCGGAACGTGAGGATAAAGCAATCCGCGATGGAGGCGATGAACAGCGTCTCGGGTGACCAAACTCCGCCCGGACCGTCGAACTCCGGAGGCGGGGCTGTCGAGATATCGGGTACGTCGGCAGATGTCACCAGAACGGTCCCCGTCGCTGATCCCAGTGCACCGACGCGATAAACATGTGGATAGGCTTTCATGGTAGGTTCTCCTTGGGCCAGCCAGATCAGCGGAGCGAAATCATTGGTAGGCCGGCCGCCTTCCATGCTGCAATGCCGCCGCCCATGTGCGCGGCATGCAGCTGACCGGCTCCAAGGCGCTGCTCCGCCGCTGCGAGCGACCGTTTGCCACTGCCGCAGAGAAACACGACCCGTCGTGCTCCATCGTCGGGCAATGTGGCCGCATCAAAGGTCGATAGGGGATAAAGCAGCGCCCCCGCAATTCGTTCCGACGCGTACTCCGACGGTTCGCGAACATCGATCAGAAGGAGCTTGCCCGCACGCGGGAGGCGAGCAACTTCTGCCGCATCCAGGGTTTCAATCGGTGATGGATGTTTCGTCATGGCCTCTCCTTTTTGATGACCCGTCGGCGCGGTGGCGCCTTCGGTGCTTTACAGAACATCCGAAACAACAGCTTCGCCAATGCTTTGGCCTCGGGCGCCAACAATCGGTACAACACGGATCGACCCTCGCGACGTCGCCCGATCAGCCCTTTCGCCTCGAGGATAGCGGCCTGCTGCGAGAGTGCGGGGGGCGGCAGGCGCGCGTAATGCGCCAGTTCGCTCGCGGACAGCTCGCTATCGATCAAGGCACAAACGATTCGTAGTCGTCCTGGGTGCGCAACCGTCCTCAAGAATTCGGCTGCTTGATCCGCGGACGCGTCCAAGCCGTCAAGGTGCATCATGTTGCGGACGCGGGTACGTGTCTTTGCCACATCGTCAGGAAATATTGGTGGTGTCGGCCGGCTTGTCTCCGGCGTGTTGGTCGGCATCCAACTCAAACCACATGGCGTTCAGGATCGCAAACGCACACGCGAGCCCAAGACCCAATAGCCAGCTGAAATACCACATAATTGCTCCCCTCAGTAGCTCGTCTCACGATTGGCTTCAATGTAGGCGTTCGTCACGGGCCCGCGCATGACGCGGTATACCCAGCCCGTGTAGGCAAGCACGATCGGCAGGAAAATGATCACGGCAACCAGCATGATACCGAGTGTGCGCTGACTGCTCGAGGCATCCCAGACCGTCAGACTGCTTTGCGGATGCGAGGATGAGGGCAGCAAGAACGGAAACAAACTGACCCCCATCGTGCCAATGACCCCGGCGATACCGAGACCGCTCACGATGAAAGCCGCTAGCCGCTGCCGGCTTCTCGCAAGCGCCGCCACCAGCAAAGGGGCCGCTAGACCGACCGCGGGAGCGAGCAGGGTGGCCGGCCACCGCATGTAATTCGCAAACCATGCGCCGCTCTGTGCAATCGCGGTTTTCGCGAGAGGATCGGGTTCGCCCCCGGGCAACGCGCCCGACGTGATTGCGAAGCCGAAGTGGCCTTGCCAGAGCCAGACGCCCGCGATCGAAAACAGTAGCACCCACGCGAACGCCGCGAAACGCGAAGTCGTTCGAGCGCGTTGCGCCACGGCCCCATCGGTTTTCACCGCCAGATAGACCGCGCCATGCGTCAATAACATCGCCACGCTAACGGTACCGCAGAGTATCGCAAACGGATTCAACAGGTCGAACAGGCCAAACGTATAAGTGGCACGCAGTTCGGAATCGAAGCTAAACGGAACGCCTTCGAGAAGATTCCCCATCGCGACGCCGAACACGAGGGCCGGCACGGCACCTCCTACAAAGAGGGCCCAATCCCAATTCGTGCGCCATCGAACACCCGGCATTTTGCTGCGGAACTTGAAGCCCACGGGTCGCAAGATCAGAGCTGCAAGCACCAGCATCATCGCCAGGTAGAATCCGGAGAAGCTAGCCGCATACAGTGCAGGCCATGCGGCAAAGATCGCACCTCCGCCTAAGATCAACCACACTTGGTTGCCTTCCCAGACAGGTCCAACGGTATTGATCACGACGCGCCGCTCCGTGTCGCTACGAGCGATGAACGGCAGCAGCATCCCGACACCCAGGTCGAAACCGTCCATGATCGCAAAGCCGATCAAAAGAATACCGAGCAGCAGCCACCAGATGACTTTCAATGTTGCGAAGTCGAACACAATTGCTCCTAGCGCCGGAGGCCGGCGGGGATGGGGGCGGCGGCGTCAGCGATATCGCGGGGCGGTGAGGCCGCGCCGGGTCCGAGCTTCACGTATTTCTTGAGCAGAAACACGTCAATGACCGCGAGGACGGTGTAGAAAATCACGAAGCCCGTGAGGCTGAGCGCCACGCTCGATGCCGGAATCGGCGAGACGGCCAGAAACGTCGGCAATACGCCTTCGATCGCCCAGGGTTGTCGACCATGCTCCGCGACGAACCACCCCATCTCGGCGGCGAGCCACGGCAGCGGTAGGATCCAAAGGGCGACCTTCAAGAACACCGGGCTTTGAGCCACACGTCGTCGGGCGGCGAGATAGAACCCGATCCCGAACAGCACAATAAAGAAAAAGCCCAGCCCCACCATCACGCGAAACGTCCAGAATATCGGAGCGACGGAGGGAACCGTGTCCCAAGCAGCCTTGTCGATTTGCGCCGCCGTTGCCTGGGCGGGGTCATCCACGTACTTTCGCAGCAGCAGCGCGTAGCCGAGATCCTCCGCATGGTCCTTCAGCGTCTGACGGGCGGCTGAGTCGCTGGGGTCTTTCCGCAGTATCCGCAACGCCGAGGAGGCGGGTATGCCGTTGCTAATGCGCTGCTTCGCGTGCTCGACCAGTTCAAAGATCCCCGGAACTTCCGTATCCAACGAACGCGTCGCCATAAGCCCCAGCATCCATGGAACCTTAACTTGGGCGTGCGTCTCGCGGGTTGCCATGTCGGGGAGCCCGAAGATCGTGAAAGATGCCGGCGCAGGTTCCGTGTGCCACTCGCTCTCGATGGCGGCGAGCTTCATCTTCTGATGCTCGGTCACGGTGTAGCCGCTCTCATCGCCGAGCACGACGACCGATAGGGCCGCCGCAAGTCCAAAGCTGATCGCGACGGTGGCCGAGCGCTTCGCAAACTCGATGTGGCGCCCCTTGAGCAAATACCACGCGCTGATCGCGAGCACGAAGACGGCGCCGGTGACATATCCAGCGCTCACGGTGTGGACGAATTTGGATTGGGCCACCGGGTTGAAGATGACGGCTCTGATTGAATCGAGTTCCATGCGCATCGTGCTGGAGTTGAAGTGCGCACCGGTGGGGTTCTGCATCCAGGCATTGGCAATCAAGATCCAGAGCGCCGACAAGTTGCTGCCGATGGCCACCAACCACGTGACCACCAGATGCTGACGGCGACTCAGGCGGTCCCACCCAAAAAAGAATAGCCCTATGAACGTGCCTTCGAGGAAGAAGGCCATCAAGCCCTCGATGGCCAGCGGAACGCCGAAAATATCCCCGACGTAATGCGAGTAGTAGGCCCAATTGGTGCCGAATTGGAACTCCATCGTGATGCCGGTGGCGACGCCCATCGCGAAATTGATGCCGAAGAGAATTCCCCAAAAGCGCGTCATGTCCCGCCAAACCGGCCGCGCGGTCATGACGTAGACGCTTTCCATGATCGCCAAGAGGATCGAGAGTCCCAGGGTGAGGGGAACGAACAGGAAGTGATACATCGCCGTGACTGCAAATTGCAGCCGCGACAGGTCGATCAGATTCACTGAGTTCATGGAGCATCCTTTGACGCGCTCATTCCGATGAGAGCCGCGGCGGTGGCTGAGGCATCGGACGGCAAACGATGCGCTGGGCCAAAGAATAGAAAGTAGATCGTCAGCAAGAGAACTCCCTTTAGCGCAAGTGCCACCAAGACATCCCGTTGAGGACACGCGGTGCGGGAGAGTCGCAAGAAACCCGGAATTCGAAATGCCATAGACAACGTCATGTGATTTCTCAGGTGCGGACGATACGTAACGTTGCGTGATTGCGCAAGCGTGCAAGTATAAAAATGATTAAGGAATAGTACGTATTGCACCGCTGGATCTGCCCGCAGTAGGTGAATCATGGCGATATGCCAAACATGATCTGATTACGGGAACGACCCTCGTGCCTGACGGCGATGACGGCCTTCGCAATCTCGCGAATCCGAAGGCCTCAAAATCAACGCAAACCCGTGTCTCCCTGATGGCGCTTCAAAGTATAGCGACGATCGCGAGCACCCGCCCGCCCAATACTCACCTGAATAAGATGCGATAGAGGCAAGCGGCTCACATCGAAAATCCGGTCCAGTTCCCGACTGTCCCGCGCCACGCCGACTCGCTACCCGCTCTGCGGCAGAAAGTCTGTAACCAGAGTGCGAATATCGGCGTTGTGTCCTCGACGAACAAAATATGGGGCGACCGTACCATCACCGGTTTATATTGCCGTCTCAAGCAGGACGCTGACGGCTTTTTTTGTACCTGAACGCAACGATGTCTTTCATGACCGGGCGGCGAGCGTCGCTCATGCCGTTGCGTTCGGCGAGGGCTACGTCCAGTCCAGCAATTCCCAACGGTAGCTGCTTTCGTGGAATCGCTCGCCGACGTCTTGATAGAAAGTCCCGAAACTCTCTCGTGCGACCCAGCGGCCAATTTCGGGCGCAAGCCAAATGGTTTCCAGCCGCTGCGCGGCAACGCGCTCGGACACGTTGGTGTACCGAAAATTGATGACGTTG
Organism: Steroidobacteraceae bacterium; assembly: GCA_052143815.1. Taxonomy (GTDB): domain Bacteria; phylum Pseudomonadota; class Gammaproteobacteria; order Steroidobacterales; family Steroidobacteraceae; genus Bog-1198. Next base: position 25,068 of record JBKQSA010000030.1, read on the forward strand.
GCATAGCGCAGCACCGTGAATTGCCCGGCAGGAACCGATACCGATTCCCACCGGTGGGCATGCATGGTCAATTGCCATGGCAGTTCATCGGGGCTCTCGGGGGTTATGTATAGTGTGTTCACGGTCGCGGACCAGCCGGGGCGAAGCTGCCTGGGCCACAGCGGGATGGGCTGCTCGTAGACCTGAACCTCGCTCCAATGGGGGTCGACCAGCACCATCCCCCACGGCGCCTGTATTTCGGCGGGGAGCGGCCCTGCGGATCGGGCGTTGCCAATGTATTTTTCCAGCCAACGCGCGCCCCATGATGGGTAGGTCGATGGTTTGTTCGGTGCAATCTCGAAGCGTGAGTCCACCTCAACGGCCGTGTTTATCGCGGACACGCGATCGACTTGGGTATCGAGCGTCGTTCCCGTAATCAGATCATGTTTGGCATATCGCCATGATTGGCCTACTGCGGGCAGACGCACGCTTGCGGCGGCGCCCACCGGCTCACTGGTCATTCGGCCGCGCCCCGCACAACCAATGGAGAGCGCAGCGGTGGATAAAAGGAAGGATCGCCGGGTTATTGGTACCATAATTTACTCCCCAATATTATCCATCAACGTAAGGTCGCTTAGAATTGTAGTAGGTTGCGCCGCAGAGGCGAGATTGCGCATAGGAATATCCAAGTTGGGTAGAATCGCATGCCATTATCCTGTTAGCACCGACCAGGTTTGTGCCCAAAAGTCGGGGGGCCGCCAACTGGGCCCAATCTCAAAAAAATCGCTGAGGATCAAAAATGCCAATGTCAAAGAGCAGAATGGTTTGTGTCCGCCCATTGAGGTTCCGCCAGCACTCACGCAGGAATTACGATAGCAAGGCAATGGCCGCTTTCGCCCGGCGCATCCCGAACCGTCGGTGACGATGTTCCGCAAATGAGCCGGCGCCTACAACTCTTTCCGCATTAAAGGGATCCCGCCTATTGCTGTAGCCCCACCGACGTACGCAGAATTCTCCTTGGATTTTAATATTCTATTTGCCGGATTTTAATCTGCGTTTCGTAGCCTGTGATCGTGGTTGAATTGCGAAGACGCTGATCGGAGGGACTTGAGCTGAGTAACTCGGCAATGTCTCGACTTATCAAATCGATGATGCCAATGACAGGGTGCCGATTTCACGGTGCCAGTGTGCCTCCCTCGCGACCTTTTCACAGATCCTCGTCGGAGTCCCATCGTAGTCACGCGCGGGCGTGGGGCGAGCGATGTTCCGGGAGGCAACGGCGAAGTTAGGCAAATGCGTATTCCCTGTCAACGACGACTTGTCTATGCCAGCACGATCTTCATGGTAATCGTCTATGTCAGCGCGCTTATATTGCTGGCTTTGTCCAGCGGCTGCGCAATCAGCGCCAGATTCAATTCAGGCGCTCGTGGCGCTTATGACCTTCGTATATACGCGCCCTTTGACAACTCGGGTGACTCGGGTCCCAACTTTCTCGTTGGACCTCCCGATCACTTCTCCGAGTACGAGGCTGGGGTCGACGACGGACGATCTACCAACATTAATAAATCGGCGATGCAATCATCAGGTACCCCGGCCATTACTGATGCACCCGGTTCCAATACTATCGGACCCGATTTGAATGACCATGTCGATTCTACACTGCCAAGTAAGGATCCGGATCGCTGAGTGATTCCTCTGACGTCAAGAGCCGAATCAATTGCAAAGCGGAACCGCTGCACGGTACGCGAGAGTTCCGGAACGTTCTACCAGGATGTCGCCGAGAAATTTTACGAGAGCAGCTATCGGTAGGAGTTGCTCAGCTGGACATTAGCGGGCAGCTTCCCCGATCGATCACGCAAACCGTTCGTCTCCAGGCGCTGGCCCCGTCGACGGGGTGTCGCGATCCTTGGCTTGTACGCCGGTCTGACGAAGGCTTACCACCGAACCTCCGCTTCGGCGGTCCCTACAAACGTTCTCGCGTCCCTTTATCCGGACACACGAGATAACAATCTGAGTACCCCGCCCTCACAGAACAGCCGTTCGACGAGTCAAGCCATCCAGACTCCACGTAGCACCGGTTGGGTGCAGAAGGGTCCGATGACGGCCGTAGGTACGAGCATCCTGCAGTTGCACCGACAGCTACGACCCATACCAGCACACGATACATAAAATCGCACCTTCGATAGACCACACGCCACATTAGACGGACCATTGATCCAAGAGTTCTCAGCCAGCGGACAATTCCCTCATCGTGAATCTCCGGTGCCGGGAGACGCGCTCCGGCGGACCTGAATGTGCGATGCACCACTATTTCATCCGGCGCGCCGGCGTGAAAGAACTCTCGAGTGACTACTTGTCTCGCCCCGACTGCCGCGAGCATCTGATACCACGGGCCGTCTCCATTTACCGTGAGCGCCTTCTGCGTCGTCGTGAGTAGTTCCTTTTGGGGAGTCATCGCCTCCGCATAGCGCAAACGGCTGCGCCACCGGTAATCCTTGGTTCATCGTCTCGTTCCCATACATTGAATCGACATCTCAGACTTGAACGGCCAACTGGAGTTTGCCTTTGGCAAACATTGATTACGTCGTCAGCCGATTTGCCGATCGTTCCGTATCCCGGACCGACATGGATTTTCCTCCGATCAAACATCCGACAAACAATTCTAATACCGCGTTAGCTCGCCTTTAATCTTTATCTCGCATACTTCTAACCAGACGTCCTGTCTTGGAAATCCGCAGTCGTTACGTTGCTGATTGGATCGGCGAGGTGGACCCGTTGCGGAAGACCAGGCACTCGTGCGTCGGGGTGCTGCACTACTACTTTCCATGGAGCCCGACATGCACAAGCGGCAGTGTTCAAGGAGCCTCGCAGTGCCCGCGTCGGTGAAATCATGACGCCGTGGGATGAATTGTCGCTGGTCCACTACGACTCTCTGGAGACGTTAACCGCGCTTGAGCTCTTCGCGATGTTTCAGGGCACTGGACTAACGCATTTACTCGTCGTCGACGTGCAAGATGATGAATCGGCCCTGGCGCGAGGGCTTATATCCCGAGGCTCTCTTGCGAAGCGACTCCGGCGATATCGGAAAACCGCTGGAAGCTGACTTATGACCTAGGATGCCAGTGACTGCTTAAAAGGGACCAACAGATGACATCCTCTACCAGCCCCGCGGGATGAATACGTTTGCGCACGAGGCCCTCTTGCCGCATGCCGAGAGCGGCTAGGACGTGTCCTACCAGCGGGTGTCTCGCGAGTTGGAGGGCATACACTCGGTCAATTTTGAGGCCTTTCAGGGCAAACTCCACAATCGCTTTAGACCACTCGGTGGCATCGCTGTGTCGTTCAACACCGACGCCGACCCAGAAGCGCAACTCCGCTTGACGGCGTTGCATGTCGATGCGATGCAATCCCGCATAGCCGGCAAGGCTATCATCGCCGACTTTGTGCGCGGCCCAATGGAGTGCATGGCGACCCTGCCACGAGACCCCATGCGTCGATATCCACATCCGTGCAAACTCCGCTGTGTAGGGATGCGGAATTCCGATGGTCGTATCGGCGATGCGATGTTCGCCTGCAATCGCGACCAGTCGTTGAATGTCTGCAAGAACAAACGGCCGGAATTGGAATCGGGGCGTAGCGAGCGTCGGATAGACAAGATCGGGCAATCCATGGTTCGGCCCGCATATCATTTCAGATCCGGTCGCCTTACGCTGACTCCCTGCGATTGAGATAGTGCTTGCCATTGTTACTCCACGCTGTAGTTCCGTCCTTCTAGACACGCCCCATCGGCTCGAAGGTAATCGGGACGCTTCGCCGCCGTAATACCGTCAAGCGTCTTAATTGGGGTAACGCATGACAGAGACCTCACTTCTTAAGTACGACACGGGGCCGCTCTTCGTGGCGGCTCACGGCCTCGAACTTAAAATGCATATTCATCCAAGATTTGACGAACTGCGATGAATGTAGTTCCAACCGATCAGCAATGCGGTCACACATCCACGTTCGCGGGCGGACGGATCGTTGAATCAAATGCTCTGAACGTCACGCGACGCGCGAATACGGGCATGCGAATGAGAGCTTTCTAATGATGTTCTAACGAAGCTCTAATCGCTCACGAATCGCAATCCCAGTATCTACCCGTGGATCTCGTCAGCAACGCTACACAGCAAGAGGCCTGTCGTGGCGCGACTCTACTGATCGACTGTCGCCAGCCCCTCACCTTTCCGAGGATCGCAGGCGATTTCGAAAAGCGTGCGTCTAAATTAGAGAACGAACGTATCAGGTCGTGCGCTTATCCGACATTCGATCCTGCAGGGCCAATAGCAGATCATGCCGTGATATTGTGCCAAGCAGTGTCATTCGCCACGGGCTGGCGACAACCGGCAACTCTGTGGTGTTGTCACGCAAAAAGAGTTCAAGTGCGGCCGTTAGGCTCAGGTCCGGCGTCAATGTGGTCTGCGTGGGCGTGGAAAGTGCCAGCACCGCGGTATCCGGACTAATTTCTCGCCGTTTTACCTGGGCGAAGGTATCCCGAGGATCCAGTGACGCCACCAGTTCCTGATCTCCATTGACAATATACACAGCGCGGACAGGCCGTCTTGGCAGGGTCTCGAGCATCCGCTGCACAGTGGTCGCTTCTCGCACCACCGCGCCGGCTGGTTTGATGAGATCAGTGATAGTACGCAGATGCCAGGCTGCCGCCGCCGAGCCGCTCGCCGCTGCAGGCATCAGCGATTCACGATAAATGGACGCGCCACCACGATAGACTTTTGCAACGTAATGCGCCGTTACACAGGCAAGGATCAGCGGTAGCACCACTTGATGATCCAGCGTCATTTCAAAGATCATCAACACAGATGTCAGAGGAGCGTGCGTTGTCGCCGCAAGGAAGCCGCCCATGCCAACGACCGCAAATGCACCCGCGCCGGACGTCATATGGGGAAATGCCAATCGGAGGGTCGAGCCGGTCAGAGCGCCGACCGCTGCACCGATGAAAAGCGTCGGCGTGAAGACACCTCCCACCGCCCCCGAGCCGACGGTCGACGCGGTGCTTGCGACCTTGGCGAGCAGCACCGCCAACAACAGCCAGCCCACTAGGCGCTTGTGCAGAATGGCGTCGACCACGCTGTACCCATTGCCCCACACCTGGGGGAACACCATCGAGATGAGGCCGACAATTAGCCCGCCGAATGCGAACTTCAAATACAAGGGACCCGGAAGTGACGCAAATCGCCTCTTGCTCCACGCCAACAATGCCAGGAACGGTGGCGCCAAGTGACCCAGAAGCACGCCGAACATCGCATACAAAATCAGTTCCCAATTTTCACCGAAATGAACCGCCGGAACGTCGAACACCGGCCCGTACCCCAGCAGTCGATGGATCGTCGCGTCGGCGCTCACGGAGGCAACCAGCAGGGGACCAAAGCTCTCCATAGCAATCGAGCCCATGACAATCTCGGCGACGAACAATGCACCCGCAATCGGGGCGTTATAGGCGGACGCAATTCCTGCCGCGGCGCCACAGGCGACCAGTAAGCGCCGTCTCGGCACAGGCGCCTTGCGGAGCAGTCCCACCTGGGAGCCGATCAGCGCGGCAAGCTGCACCATGGGACCCTCGCGGCCGATTGAACCGCCGGAAGCGATCGTCAGCAAGGATGAGATGCTGCGAATGAGCGTGGGCCTGGCGGCAATGACGCCATCGCCCACGGCGACCGCCTCCATGTAGTCTATCGACCTTTTAGCAGAGACCAGCGCGGCACCGTACTGAATCACCAGGCCTGCAGCCAGACCTCCAATCACCGGCACAATGGCGCGGCGCACGCCGTGTAGCTCGATCGCCGCTTCCACGAGGCTGCCCGAGCGCCCCGTTATCATCCATTCAAAAACGTGAATCAGTTCGCGAAAGGCAACGCTGGCGAGCGCCCCTCCGATACCTATCAGGGCTGCCCAGAACACGATCGCTGTCAGCTCCTCGTGCCCAAGCACGATCAGTCTGAGTTTCGTGAGCCACTGCATCAGTCGTCTGCCGCACGCTTCAGCCTGCCGACGGGCGCGGCACGCAAGAGTTTCGCACGCCAATAGCCTTTCCTCCCTCACCGCTCGACCCGTTGCGCTTCGCGCATATCACGCGAAGTCGTCTGCGATGACGGCATATCCGCATCGCCAAAAAGCCCGCTGCGTTTGATCACCTGAGCCACTTGCACGGGAACCATCTTTTCCCACATGGAATCTTTGCGCTTGATCATTATCAGCACATCGCGCGAGGCAATGTCTTGGATGCCCGTGTCAACCCCGATCATTTCGTTAGAATAGCGCCTTAAATAGGGACTGAGGCGATAGTATTCTGAGTAATTCGAGATCAGGACCGTAAAACCGATGTCCATGACGAGAGACGTTCGACCAGGAGTTGATATTCGTGTTCGAGCACCCGATTCGGCCGCTCACGGGATACCTACCTCGGCGACCTGCCGTATATGGCCTCGCTGAACACAATATCGTAGGCGGAAATGGATTGTGCGGCGGTGCCGGACGCTCCGCCCGCGTGGAAGAACTCGCGCGACTTCTGGGCCGGCGCCAATTTCTGCCAATGTGCCATAAGTCGGCATGTCCAGATTGATTGTGCGCGCCGTCTGCGTCGTGGCGAATAGTTCCGTTTGGCCGTCCAGACGTTCACCTGAGGTTTGATCGGTCGGGAAATGCTGACATTATGGACACACGGGAGGCTCTACGATGAAATCAGAGATTCCGCATTAGAATCCGCCGATGCGTTTGCCTCTGTGACGACGCCGATTACCGAATGAGGACTTCTTAATGACCTTCTAACGAAGCTCTAATGAGAACGCGATCCAATGTCGTGGGGAATTATTGTGCGAATACTTATCGTCGAGGACGATCGAAAACTAGCTGAGTTCGTCGCCCGTGGTTTACGGGCTGAGCGGTTTGCCGTGGATCTCGTCGGCAACGGCCGCGATGGCGAGAATTACGTCAATTCCTATGCCTATGACCTTCTCGTCCTTGATTTGATGCTGCCACAAATGAGCGGCACGGAGCTCTTGCGGCGGGCTCGTTTGTCCCATCCCGCCCTTCCGGTTCTGGTGATCACTGCGCGAGACGCGATTGAAGACAAGGTGGCGCACTTTGAAGCCGGGGCGGATGATTACTTGACCAAACCCTTTGACTTCGCCGAGCTCTTGGTGCGCATCAAATCGCTACTGCGACGTACGCCTGTCGAGCGCAATGACGTATTGCGAATTGCCGATCTCGAACTCAACCGAGCCACACAATTGGTGAAGCGTGCGGGGCACCGGATCGATCTTACGGCAAAGGAATATGCGCTTTTCGAGTACCTTCTATGCTCGCCAGGACGGGTCTTTTCTCGAACCATGATTCTCAATCACGTGTGGGATCAGAGCTTCGAGGGGGTTACCAACATCGTTGATGTCTACGTGCGCTACCTGCGCCGGAAAGTCGATGAGCCGTTTCCGGTCAAGCTCATTCATACGGTACGCGGTGTGGGCTACTGTGTGCGCGAGGAGGAGTCCGAACGGCACGCGACAATTGAATGAATCATCGATCGCTCGTTTTCCGTTTGGGAGCCTGGTATACACTACTCTTGAGCGCGACCTTCATTCTTGTCGCCGTGGCCACTTTCTATGGGCTGCGACACTATCTGCGTGCCAGCCTACGCGACTCGCTGACGCGTCGCTCGGAGCAGGTCGAACAAATTCTCGTGCGGGCGCCGGCGGACGTCACAGCAGCTGAGATTGCGCGCGAAATCGAGACCCGTATCGCGCCGGAATTCAACAATCGATTCGTGCGTGTGACGCGCTCTCCGGGCAACATGATATATCGCTCTGGGCGGCCGTCCGACGGCAGCTTCGATTCCGCGGCCGTCGGCGCCATAAAGATGACAACATCAGTGGAAATGGGCCGGTCCGTGACGGCTATGGTGAATGATCAACACCTGATGGTAAGCGCGACACCGGTTAGCAGCATCTCCGGTCGGTATCTGGTCGAACTCGGTGTTTCAATCGAGCCAATTGAAGCGGTGCTGGAGCGCCTCTTGGATTTGCTTGCGCTCTTGCTTCCGATTCTCACGGTTTGCGCTGCAGGGGGAGGCTACCTACTCGTCAGTTGGGCACTTCGACCCGTTGATCGAATATCGCAAACGGCGGAACAGATGAGCTTACAGAATTTGACGGCCCGTCTTCCGGTGGTACCGAGCGGCGATGCGCTGGAACGCTTGTCCAACTCGCTCAACAATATGTTGGGGCGTTTGGGCGACTCGGTGCAAACGTCTCGGCGATTTCTCGCGGATGCCTCCCATGAATTACGCACGCCGCTCACCGTCATCAAAGGGGAACTGCAGGAACTCACCAACGGCGGTCCTTTGACCAAGCGCGATCTGAACGAGCGCGTGGGGAGCGTACTCGAAGAGGTGGACCGGTTGGAGCACTTGGTATCTGGGTTGTTGGTGTTATCCCGGCTTGATGCAGGAGAAACGCTGCGCGATTGGGGTGATGTCGATTTGGCGGAGCTCGTGCGGAGCATCGCCGAGCAGATGCGGCTGATGGCGGACGACCGAGGCATTGAAATCGAGTTATCGCCACTGGAGAAGGCGCTGATTCGCGGGGATCGAGCACGACTGAAGCAAATAGTCGTCAATCTTCTCGACAATGCGATTAGGTTTACTCCCCGCGGCGGTTCGGTGCGAGTGCGTACGGCTAGCGACGACAGCGGTAGCCTTCTTGAAGTATCTGACACCGGTATTGGGATACCGCCATCCGCGATCCCGTTCGTCTTTGATCGATTTTATCGGGTCGACGAAGCTCGGTCACGCGAAGATGGGGGTGCTGGGCTCGGCTTGTCTATCGTCAAGTCGATTAGCGCAATGCACGGTGCCGAAGTCGACGTGGACAGCGAACCTGGGCGCGGCAGCTCATTCCGCGTCAAGTTTCCGAGGCGCTCCCCGCTTGTGGCAGCCGTCGCCTTGACTTCTGCCCCTGAGCCCCGCTCTTCGCAGGGTCGCGATTAGCAGATGACAGCGCGGCTCCCGATTTGCCATTCCGTTGGGACACCGATGAGAGGTCCCGGTAGAGGCGTCCGCCCCTCAGTGCTTCGCAAGCGTCTTTTGTTGTGGGCTTTTCGAGAAGTGCCGCGGGGCGGGGCTATCTGGAGGACCGCCGACTCGGTCCGTGGCAATACCCGTGTTAGGCGTGTAAGCTGGCTGAACCCTCGAGCCAATTGGTTTCGGACGTGGAATGGCGACGTCCACAATGCCCGTATTATTTCACGCGGCATTAAGCGGTTTTTAATATAAACGCCCTAAGCTTTTCGATAAGGTGATGTATGGGTGCTTAACGTCGAATGAGTCAAGGGAGGTTAGACACTCAATTGCGGAACATCTTCACCGACGACCTGGGACGTACCCCTTTGGCTTTAGCTCTTTTGATATTGGGCGCTCTCCCAGGATGTGCGACGTATATGAAAGGTGGCGCATCAACATGTACCAAATAATAGGCGGATCGAGGATGCTTGGAATCGGACTGGTCTCGATCCTTTCGATCATGGTCCTGGCCTTAGGAGCTTTAGCGTTGAACAAGTACCTATCAAAGCGGAAGTAGCGAGCGCAGCAGATCTGGACAAGGCGATTGATAAAGCCGCGCGTGCCGATATTGAACGCCGCTGGCTGGTGTCGGATGTGACCACGTGGTACTGGTCTCAATGAACTGGGCCGAAAGATCGCTGGCACCAAGAAGGCCGTACCCGTTGCAGCTGGTGCCTGACGGTCAAACCATGCGACAGCTGAATTCTTGGCCCGCGGAACCGATTGCATGATGGAGGCGTCGTATGTTACAGATGATTTCGTTCTTACTAATTCTCAGTGCGACCGCCGGTTGTGCACAGCTTCGGCCATCTAAGGATCCTAACGCTCCCAATCAGTGCTACACGGAGCCGGGATTCGCCGATCCCGGTAGCGGCTGTTCCGTACGAGAGGGCTATCCCGACTGTTATCTGGTGTGTCCGAACAAGGGTACTCGACGAAAGTTGTAAAGACCGCTAGCTCGCGTGTTACTGCAGGATCGCAGACCTCAGGGTGGGATGAGTGGCCCGTCCCGCTGCTGCCTCTATCTGTGTCATTTCCCTTTAAAGCTGTTCTTTTTCGGTTAAGCCCTTTTCGGTTAAGGATGTCCATTACCGGAAATCACGCTCTTTGGCCAATTAGGTGGCCGAAGCCAGGTCAGAGTTGAACAATGGCCCGCTGCAAAAGTACGCGGACCTCTTCCGCGATCGCGGCAAGCTTTGGGTTACCGGTGCGCTCCATCGAGGAGACGGGATCAATCGCGGCGATTTCTGTCTGATTGGGGCTCTCTTCCCGTACGATCACATTGCAGGGCAATAGCACGCCGAGTTTGTTCTCCAGTTGCAAGGCCTGATGGGCAAATCCGGGGTTGCAGGCTCCCAAAATGCGGTACTTGGGCGTATCCACGCCTAACTTAGCCTTCAGGGTGGCTTGCACATCAATGTCAGTTAACACGCCAAAGCCTTCTTGCTTCAGCGCCGCAGTCACGCGGCTGACGGCCTCGTCGAATGCGAGGGGCACAGTCTTCGCCAAATAGTAAGACATTTGCTTCTCCTGCAGAGTGCGGGTGGAGCTAGGGAAAAAATTGCGTGCGTCAGCCGGTCGCTGATGCGCGCTGCTACCCAGCAATGATGATCCAGGGCGGCTATCTTCGCATCTTATTCGACGAGACCCTCTATCTTTTGGGAGTGCGCGGCGCAAACGTTGTCGATATCTTGTCAGATACGGACAAGCGGAAGCGAACTTCCGCGGCAAAGATGCGAAGCAGGTGCAAGTTTATATGCATAACCAAAACTCATTATATCCTGAAATAAATATATTCGACTTATGGGAGGGGGATCTTTAACTTGGGTGCCAAGCGGCACTGCGGCGGAATCCGCCGCCGCCCTGCATCGGATGAGGAGCCAGTTTCGTGACCCACGCGCATGCATCTCCCCGCGGAGCCGGATCTCAGGCCACGAAGGCACGCTCCCGGTGGTTGGGTATCGCGCTCGCCGGTGCCATCGCCGTCGCCGGCATGATCGCTGCGCGAATGCCATGGGTGCAGGACCTGGGTCTGAGCGCGCTGACCCTCGCCATCGTGTTCGGTCTTGTGGCCGGAAATACATTTTTTCCCGCCATCGCAGTGCGCATGGCAGCCGGTGTGGACTTCTCGAAGAGCACGCTGCTGCGCGCCGGAATCATTCTGTTTGGTCTGCGAATCACGTTCCAACAGATTGTGGCGGTCGGTTGGACGGGCGTCGTCATCGATGCGTTGATGGTCGTGCTCACCTTCGTGATCGCCGTGCTGCTCGGCACCCGCGTGTTCCGGCTGGACCGGCAAACCTCCATGCTGATCGGCGCCGGCAGCGCGCTCTGCGGCGCGGCGGCTGTCTTGGCGACCGAGCCGGTGGTTCGCGCTGAGGCGCATAAAGTGTCGGTCGCGATCGCCACGGTGGTCGTGTTTGGAACACTCGGCATGTTCGCCTATCCGCTGCTCTTTCCCTATCTCGGTATGTCGGAGCATGCGTACGGCGTGTTTACGGGCTCGACCGTTCATGAGGTGGCGCAGGTGGTCGCGGCCGGCAGGAGTGTGAGCGAACCGGCCGCCGCTGCGGCTGTGATCGAGAAGATGTTGCGCATCATGATGCTCGCACCATTTCTGCTCGTCTTGTCGGGCGTCCGGCATGATGGGCGCGCAGGCGTGCACGCCGATGGGCACACCGCCGGTCGCGCGCCGATCATCATTCCGTGGTTTGCGGTGCTGTTCATCGTCGCGAGCGCCGTGAACTCCTTGCATTTTCTGCCGGCGAAGCTGGTTGCTATGCTGATTGACGTGGACACGGCGCTGTTGGCGACCGCCATGGCCGCATTGGGTCTGCGAACCCATGTCGGAGCCATTCGACAGGCCGGTCTGCGGCCGCTGTTGCTGGCGGCCGCACTGTTTGTCTTTCTCGTGTTGGGCGGTTACGCGATCAATCGGTCAGTAACCTATCTGCTCCCGCCGGCATATTGATGCCGGCGGCCGTGATCGTCTTGGCTCACAATGAGAACCCGCTATGAAAATCTTGCTTGCTGTGTGTCTGCTTCTCAGCTTCGGCTTGCCAATGGCGAGCGCCGCCCCTGTGCCCGATCCATTGAACGATGCACCGCCCGCCGGGTACTATGTCTTTCAGAAAGTCGTTTATCAGAACGACAGCGGGTGGCCGGACGATCGAGGGTACTTCGAGCGCCTATTGCGCAATCTTGCGGCACACATCACGGCTACCGACGGCAAGGTGGAAATTCGCGTCGTCAGCTTTTCATCCGGCGTCAGACTTTTCCAGATGGCCAAGACCGACGGAGCGCTGGCCGCCAACCTCGATGGCTTGCGTTCAAAAGGCGTGCATTTTCTCGTCTGCCGCAACACGATCAAAGGAATGAACCTGCGACTGGAGGATCTATACGGTGTCCAGACTGCCGATGTCGTGCCGAGCGGTGTCGCAGAAATTGCCCGACTCCAAGGGATTGGCTTCGTGTACGTTCATCCATAGCGAATGAACACCGCCGCCGCTCAGTCGGTGTTGCGCAACAACTCGTTCAGGGACGTCTTGGCGCGAGTTTGCGCATCCACGCGTTTGACGATGATCGCGCAGGCGAGACCATACTTGCCGTTGGCCGACGGCAGGGTGCCGGGCACCACGACCGCACCGGCGGGCACACGGCCGTACAGCACTTCGTCGCGCTCGCGGTCATAGATGCGCGTGCTTTGGCCGATGAATACGCCCATCGAAATCACGGCGCCGCTCTCGACGACCACCCCTTCGACGACCTCGGAGCGCGCGCCGATGAAGCAATCGTCCTCGATGATGGTGGGACTCGCCTGCAGGGGCTCGAGGACGCCGCCGATGCCGACGCCGCCCGACAAGTGCACGTTCTTGCCGATCTGTGCGCAGGACCCGACGGTGACCCAGGTGTCGACCATGGTGCCGGAGTCCACGTAGGCGCCGATATTGACGAAGCTCGGCATCAACACGACATTGTCCGCGACGAATGCGCCGCGCCGTACGGTTGCCGGCGGCACCACGCGCACGCCGGCCGCCGCGAACCGCGCTTCGTCCCAGCCGCTGTACTTGAGCGGCACCTTGTCGTAGAAGGCGAGGGGGCCCGCCGCTTGCGGTACGTTGGGTGCGATCCGAAACGACAGCAATACCGCTTTTTTCAGCCACTCGTGCACATGCCACGCGCCGTCTCGTTTCTCGGCGACCCGCAAGGTACCCGCATCGAGCAGCTCGAGCACGGTTTCGATGGCGTTGCCCACCTCGGGGGAGGTGGTTCGGGGCGTGATTTGCGCCCGCTTTTCATAAGCGGCTTCGATGGTCGCTCGGAGATCGTTGTAGGCCATGTTACCCGCGGTTGGTTGGTTATTTGCGCCTAGTAGACGCGTGAAGGATCACGGCGATCGAGTGCGCGCACCAGGGCATCTTGGACACGCTGGCAGGCTTCGTCGGCGAGAATGTACCCATTCGAATCGGTGATGTAAAACACGTCCTCGGCGCGCTCGCCGACCGTCATGATCTTTGCGCCGTGGATTGCCACGCGCTCGGTTTTGAATACTTTTCCCACCTCGGATAAGAGTCCCGGACGGTCGGCGGCGATCAATTCCAGGATGGTGCGGCCGTTGCGCGAATCGACGCTGCAGTTGACCTGCGTGGGCGTCGAGAACATGCGCACCTGGCGCGCCGCGCGGCGGGTAACGGTGAGCGGTGAATCCTCCGGCTGTTGCAGGTTGCGCCATAGACCGCGCTCGATCTCGCTTATGCGTTCGGCATCTGCAATCACCGCGCCGCTGTCCTCCAGCACCACATAGGTTTCCAAACTGAAGCCGTTGGCGCTGGTGATCAAGCGTGCGTCGACGACGTTCAGACCCATTTGATCCAATACCGCCGTGGTTCGCGCGAAACTATGCAGCCGGTGCGGTGTGTAGGTCAGAACGGCCGTGCCGACGCGATCCGCGAGCTGCCGGATCGCCACGAACGGCGTGTCATCGTGCGGATCGCGCCCCGCGAGCACACTGGTTTGCCAGGCGATTTCTTCGGGCGTGTAACGCAGGAAGTAGGCGTCGGTCCATTGCGACCACACGGCAGCGATCTGCGCCTCCGGTATCGAGGGCATCTTCGCGCGCGCGTGTGCCTGTGTTTCGCGGATCAGTTCTTCCTGGTCTACCGGGGTCTCGAGTCCGCGGCGCAGCGCGCGCTTGGTGCGCTCGTAGAATTCCTCGAACAGGCGCGCCTTCCATGCGTTCCATAGCTTCGGATTGGTGCCGCGCACGTCCGCCACCGTCAGCACATACAAGTAATCCAGGTGGGCTTGATCGCCCACTTGTCGGGCGAACGCATGAATGATGTCCGGATCGCTGATGTCTTTTTTCTGAGACGTAATGGACAGAATCAGATGATTGCGCACCAGCCATGCGACCAGGCGGGCCTCGTATCGGCCGAGGCCCTGTTCCAGGCAGAAGGCTTCGGCGTCGACGGCGCCCAATTCCGAATGATCGCCGCCGCGGCCCTTGGCGATATCGTGAAACAGCGCCGCGAGATAGGCCAGTTCCTGACGCGGCAGGGACTGCATGATCTGGCTCAAGGTCGGGAACTCGTCGTTGAATTTGGGTATCGCCAAACGACGCAAATTGCTCACCACGAACAACGTGTGCGCGTCCACGGTGTAGGCGTGGAACAGGTCGTACTGCATGCGGCCCACCACCCGGCCGAATGACGGGATATAGCGGCCGAGCACGCCGTATAGATTCATGCGACGCAGTTCGTGAGTCACTCCGACGGGCGCGCACAGAATTTCCATGAAGAGGCGATGGTGCCGTGGGTTCTGGCGGAATTCCTCGTCGATGAGCCCGACATGGGTGCCGATCAAGCGAATCGTCTCGGCGCGCACGCCGCGTACCTCGGGATGCTGCTGGAGGAGTACGAACAGTTCCAGCAATGCCGACGGATAGCGTGCAAAAACTTCCGGATGCGTGACTTCCAGATAATCGTTGCGGATTTGAAAGCGCGGGTTGATGGGTACCGGCGGTCCGCTCTGCGTGAGAATCGCTTCCCGGAACAGCTGCAGCAGCATTTCGTTCAGCAGGCTGATGTCCATGACGGTGCGGTAGTACTTCTGCATCAGCTGTTCGACCGCAAGAGTGAAGCTCGCGTCCTCATAGCCGAAGAGTTTCGCCAGTTTGATCTGGTAGTCGAACAGCAGCCGATCTTCGCGGCGGCCCGTGAGCACATGCAGACCGAAGCGCACCTTCCAGAGGAACGATTGACCGGCCTTCAGCTTGCGCAGTTCCTCGCGCGTCAAAAATCCGTGCGCGACCAATTCGTCGAGCGTGTCGGTGCCAAAATGGCGCTTCGCCACCCAGCCGATGGTCTGGATGTCGCGCAGGCCGCCTGGGCTGGATTTGACGTTGGGTTCGAGGTTGTAGGCGGTATCGAAGTAACGATGGTGCCGCTCGGCCTGTTCCTTGCATTTGGCCTCGAAGAAATCCTGCGACGACCAGAGACGGTCCGAGGCCAAGGCGCGGCGCATGCCGGCGAACAGCGACTCAGGTCCGGCGAGCAGGCGCGCTTCGAACAGCGTCGTCGCCACGCTGATGTCCGCGAGGCTCTCGCGCTGGCAATCGTCGATTGAACGCACGCTATGTCCGACCTCCAGACCGATGTCCCAGAGGAACGTCAGAAATTTTTCGATGTCGGGTTGCCAGTCCGATGAATCGCTTTTCGGCAATAGCACCATGATGTCGATATCCGAACTCGGATGCAGCTCGCCGCGGCCATATCCGCCCACTGCCACCAGCGCCAGGTCGTCCGCGAATTTTCCGGCGTGGCGAACCCATGCCGCGCGCAAGGTTATGTCGACGAGCCGCGCACGGTCGCGCACCAAATCTTCGATGGCGTCATCCGCGACGAATCGTTCCTTCAGTAAATCGGTGCCGCGGTCCAGCACCTGCCGAAAAATAATGGGAGAGAATTGGCCGCCTTGCAGAGCTTCGCCGGCAGCCGTCAAATAGGCCCAATCGGCAGCCGGTTCGAGAAGCTTGTTGCGCGCGTTCAAGAGGCCGCCGCGGCGGCGGGAAGCGCCGCGCTCGCGCTCAACGTGAGAACCTCGTAACCTGCGTCGGTCACCAGTATCGTATGTTCCCACTGCGCGGACAGCGACTGGTCCTTGGTGACAACCGTCCAGCCATCGGGCAGCAGCCTGACATCGCGGCGCCCGGCATTGATCATGGGCTCGATGGTGAAGGTCATGCCCGCGGTGAGTTCGAGTCCGGTACCCGGTTTGCCGTAGTGCAGTACCTGCGGGTCCTCATGATAGACGCGGCCGATGCCGTGTCCGCAGTATTCCCGTACGACGGAAAAATTGTTGCTTTCGGCGTGCGTCTGAATCGCATGGCCGATATCGCCCAAGCGGGCCCCGGGCTTGACCTCCCGAATTCCGCGCCACATGGCCTCATGGCACACTGCCGACAGGCGCCGCGCCAGTACGGGGGCCTGGCCCACGAAGTACATGCGGCTCGTGTCGCCGTGAAAGCCATCGCGAATCACGGTGACGTCGATATTGACGATATCGCCGATTTTCAGCCTCTTGTCGCCGGGGATACCATGGCAGACCACGTGGTTCACGGATGTGCAGATGGTCTTCGGAAAACCGCGATAGTTGAGATTGGCCGGAATGGACTTCAACTCCTCCACGATGTAGTCGTGGCAGCGCTTGTCGAGTTCTTCGGTGGTCACCCCCGGTTGTACAAAAGGCTCGATCATGTCGAGGACGCTGGCCGCCAGCCGGCCTGCGGAGCGCATTTTGTCCTGTTCCGCGGGCGATTTGATCGTCACATTCATAGCAGCCTAGACTTTGTTTCCGTTAGATGTTCATGGTATAAAGCGCGGCTATTTTTAACAACCCCGCACGCGTGTCGTCACAATCGGCCGGGTGCCCGGCGCAATTCTTGGAATTGTGGGCTTTTGGCCTTCGTTCAAGGGTGCGGCGGGTTGCCGATTGGGATACGCGGAGGCTCAACCCGACCAGGAGATTTATATGACCAGCGTGTCTATGCGACAGATGCTGGAAGCGGGCGTCCATTTTGGACACCAAACCCGCTTCTGGAACCCGAAGATGGCCCCGTTCATTTTCGGAGAACGAAACAAAATCCATATCATCAACCTCGAGAAAACTCAGCCTCTATATGCGCAGGCGGCGGCCTTCATCAAGGGTGTTGCGGCCGAGGGCGGCAAGATCCTGTTTGTAGGAACCAAGCGTTCCGCTCGCGATGCCGTGCAAAAAGAGGCTACGCGCTGCAGCATGCCTTATGTTAACCAGCGCTGGCTGGGCGGCATGCTTACGAACTTCAAGACCATTCGTCAGTCCATCAAGCGGTTGAACGAATTGGATGAAATGGCGCAAAACGGTTCGCTCGACCGGCGCGGCAAGAAGGAGGCGCAGATGTTGCGCCGTGAAATGGACAAGCTGTTACGCAGCCTTGGCGGTATCCGCAATATGACGGCGCTGCCCGATGCCCTGTTCGTCATCGACGTCGGGCACGAGGAAATTGCCATTCACGAGGCGCGCAAGCTCGGCATTCCCGTGGTCGCCGTGGTCGATACGAACTGCTCCCCCGACGGCATCGATTACGTGATTCCCGGCAACGATGACGCCATGCGTGCCATTTTGCTGTATGCCGGCGGCGTCGCCGATTCGGTGCTGGAAGGCAAAGCGTCGTTGCCCGAAGTGCCGGTGGGCGAGGACGAGTTCGTGGAATTGGATGAAGAAGGTAACCCGAAGAAGCGCTCGGCGGCCGGCGGACGGCGTCCGCCGCAAGCACCGGCACGTGGCGCCAGAAAGCCGCCGCCGCGTCGTAAGGTGCCTGTGACCGTCATTCCGAGCGTGGCTGCCGCGGTCGTTGCCGCCGACGATGTGGAAATCGACGATGTCGATGTCGCCGATGCCGCACCGGCCGAGACGCGGCCCGCAAGCGCGCCGCGCCGACGACCGGTCGGCCGCAGCAGCGCGCCGCGGCGCGGCGCTTAAAATCGCGTGGCTTAAGGTGGGCCGCTTGCGGCCCACTCTTCTAGACTTGGCGATGACTTGACGATGACTTGACGATGACTTGACGATTATTTGGGGCGATCATTTGAGGAAGGCCGCCCGGCGGTCTTAAACACCATGAATATTACGGCAGATACAGTCAAACAGCTCCGCGAGCGAACCGGCGCGGGCATGATGGAGTGCAAGAAGGCGCTGATAGAGACCAAGGGCGACCTGGATGCGGCGGCGGAACTCATGCGCAAGAGCGGACTCGCCAAGGCCGACAAGAAGGCAGCGCGGGTGGCGGCGGAGGGCACGGTGGCAGTCGAGCGCGACGGCAACAGCGCGGTCCTGGTCGAAGTCAATTGCGAGACGGATTTCGTCGCCCGCAGCCCTGAATTTCAAGCGTTCGCGCGAGAGCTTGCCAAATCGGCATTGGCGAAGTCTCCGGACACCCTTGAGGCGCTGCTCAGTTCGGCGAACGAGGCGGGTAGTTTCGAAGATCAGCGTCGGGCATTGATCGCGAAAATCGGCGAGAACATTTCGGTGCGTCGCTTCGTGAAGGTCACGGCGCCCGGTGCGCTCGGCACCTACATTCACGGTAGCCGTATCGGCAGCCTGGTGGCGCTCGAGGGCGGGGATGAGGCGTTGGCTCGCGACTTGGCCATGCACGTTGCCGCCGTGAATCCCGCCTACATCGATGCGAGCGAGGTGCCTGCGGCGGTGCTCGAGAAGGAGCGCGAGATTCTCACCGATCAAACGAAGGGTGAGAAGAAGCCGCCCGACATCATCGCCAAGATGGTCGAGGGGCGCTTGCGCAAATATCTGGCGGAAATCACCCTGGTGGGCCAGCCGTTCGTCAAGGACCCCGAGATCACCGTCGAGAAGCTCGTGAAAAAAGCGGGCGCCAAGGTGGTGCGGTTCGTGCGCTATGAAGTGGGCGCAGGCATCGAAAAGAAACAGGATGATTTCGTCGGCGAAGTCATGGCTCAGGTCAAAGCGCAGGAAAAGGATAAGGGCCAGGGTACGATGAGCGGCGACGCCCCCAAAAAACACTAGGCCGCAACCGCTTTGCACCCGATTAAATTGACTTAGGGACCCCGCGCGAGCGGGGTCTTTTATAGTAGGGTACAGGAAATGACCAACACCAACGCCACGGCACGCTACCGCAGAATTTTGGTCAAATTATCCGGCGAAGCGCTGCTGGGGAGCGAAGACTACGGCATCGATCCACAGATTCTGAAGCGCATCGCAGGCGAAATCAGGGACCTGACCCAGATGGGGGTGCAAGTTGCGGTGGTGCTGGGCGGCGGCAACATCTTCCGCGGGGCGGGCCTTGCGCGTGCGGGGATGGACCGCGTCACCGCCGATCACATGGGGATGCTGGCCACCGTCATCAACGCGCTCGCGCTGCAGGACGCGCTCGAAAGCCTCGGTACCTACGCACGAGTCATGTCGGCGTTGCGCATCAACGAGGTTTGCGAGGATTACATCAGGCGCCGTGCGGTGCGCCATTTGGAGAAGGGTCGCGTGGTCATATTCGGCGCCGGCACCGGCAATCCGTTTTTCACCACCGACACGGCGGCATCGTTGCGCGCCATCGAGATCAATGCCGAGATCCTGTTGAAGGCGACCAAGGTCAACGGGATCTACGATTCCGATCCGAAACTGAATCCCGACGCGAAACGCTACACGCATTTGACCTTCGACAAGGTGCTCAACGATCGGCTCAACGTGATGGACGCGACCGCGATCGTAATGTGTCGAGAAAATAACTTGCCGCTGCAGGTATTCAACCTGTTCAATGCGGGCGACCTATTGCGTATTGTTCAAGGCGAGGACGTCGGCACCGTCGTCTCCGCAGGGCCTTAAGGGGGACCTTCATGCTCGATGATCTCAAGAAGGATGCCGCGCAGCGCATGGGTAAATGCGTGTCGACATTCCGAGACCAGTTGAAGAAGCTGCGCACCGGCCGTGCGCACACCAGCCTGATCGAACATATCAAGGTGGATTACTACGGTTCGGAAATGCCCCTGAACCAAGTGGCGAACGTCGCGACCGAAGATGCCCGCACGCTCACCGTCACGCCGTGGGAAAAAGCCATGGTGCCCATCATCGAGAAGGCCATCTACAAATCCGATCTTGGGCTGACGCCGAACACGGCCGGAACGCTGATTCGGATTTCCATGCCTGCGCTTACCGAGGAGCGGCGCCGCGACATCACCAAGGTCGTGCGGTCCGAAGCGGAGGGCGCCCGGGTATCGGTGCGCAACGTGCGCCGTGAAGTGATGAACGAGCTCAAGGAAATGCTCAAGGAAAAGCTCATCGCGCAGGATGAAGATCGGCGCGCGCAGGATGAGATCCAGAAGTTGACCGATAAATACGTGGCGGAAATCGACCAAGCCATGGCGGAAAAGGAAAAGGAATTGATGCAGGTCTAGGCTCCTCATGCAAGACCCGCGCACATTGTGAACAATATGGCCGATTCGCCGCAGCATGTCGCAATCATCATGGACGGCAACGGCCGCTGGGCGCGCTCGCGCGGCTTTCCGCGGGCGGCCGGCCACCGCGCGAGCGTCAAGGTCGTACGCAAAATCGTGGAGGAATGCGCCCGCCGCGACGTCGAGTACCTGACGCTGTTCGCTTTCAGCAGCGAGAATTGGCGCAGACCGCCCGATGAAGTCGGGATGCTCATGAGTCTTTTCCTGGATGTGCTGCAGCGTGAAGTCGATGATCTGCACCGCAACGGCGTGCGGCTGCGCTTTTTGGGAGATCGGAAGCTGTTGGGCGCGGCGTTGACCCAACGCATGGTGGATGCCGAGACGCTGACGGCCGCCAATGCCGGCCTGGGGTTGATGGTGGCGTTGGGCTACGGCGGCCGTTGGGACTTGACTCAGGCGTGCCGTTCGCTCGCCGCCGAGGTAGCCGCCGGGACGTTGCTGCCGTCCGAGATCGGCGAATCGCATATCGGGGCGCGGCTTGCGCTCGCGGGAATACCCGATCCCGATCTGTTGATCCGCACCGGCGGCGAACAACGCATCAGCAATTTTTTGTTGTGGAATCTCGCCTACACGGAGATGTATTTCAGCGACGTCCTGTGGCCCGAGTTTGGGCCGGCGCATCTCGATGCGGCGTTCAAGTTTTTTGCGCAGCGCGAACGGCGCTTCGGCAAGACATCCGCGCAGCTCGCCGCCAAAGCCAATGCTTAAGGTTCGCATCCTAACCGCGTCCATCCTGGCGATAGGTTTGCTGGTCAGCCTGTTTGCGTTGCCTGCGCGGTGGACGGTGCTGGTTTTCGCGGCCGTATTCATCTTGGCCGCTTGGGAGTGGGCCGGTTTCGGAGAGCTGCGCGGCCGCACGGCGCGACTCGCGTACACGACGGCCGTCGCCGCACTGCTGGCCGTGAGCTGGCGGTGGAGCGAGAGCCCCCCGCATCTGATGCTGTTGCTCGGTATTGCGTGCGTGTGGTGGGCGATCGCCTTTGCGTGGCTGACATTCGCTCCGGGACGCCACCAGCCGGCGCTCACGCTGGTCTGCGGTATCCTCGTGCTGGTGCCGCCATTCATTGCGCTGGCTCGGGTGCTGCTTGCGGCGCGTGGCTTCGCGCGCGGTCCCGAGATGGTGTTGTGGATGCTGCTCCTGGTGTTTGCCGCCGACATCGGCGCCTTCTTCGCGGGACGCAAGTGGGGGCGCCACAAATTGGCGCCACGCGTGAGTCCGGGAAAGACCTGGGAAGGCGCGATCGGCGGTTTGGCCGCGGTGGCCGTAGTTGGCCTCATTGGAACGCTGCACTTCGGTCTGCCGGTCGCGGGCGGCGTGGCGTTCGCCTGCGTCGTCGGCGCATTCTCCGTCATCGGCGATCTCACCGAGAGCATGTTCAAGCGTGCCGCGGGACTGAAAGACAGCGGCAGCCTGCTGCCGGGACATGGCGGTGTCTTGGATCGCATCGATAGCGTGACGGCCGCTGCACCATTCTACGCATTGGGCTTGTTCGGCTCCGGAGTGATCGAATGAGCGGACCGCGCGGCGTCGCTATCCTGGGCTCCACGGGCAGCATCGGCCGCAGTACGCTCGCCGTGGTCGGCCTGCATCCGGAACAGTTCCGCGTCGCCATGCTGGGCGCCCACGGCAGCTGGCAAACCGTGGTCGAGCAGGCACAACGCTTCGAACCCGATGTCGTCGTTCTCGTCGATCCCGCAGCCGCCGCACAGGCCCGAGCGGCGCTCAAGGACTGCGGGTCGAAAACACTCGTGGAAAGCGGGGTCGATGCGCTTAGCCTCGCAGTGACCGGCGACAACGTGGATGTGGTCATGGCGGCCATCGTCGGCGCCGCCGGCCTCATGCCGACCCTGGCCGCGGTGCGCGCGGCCAAGCGCGTGCTGCTCGCCAATAAGGAAGCGTTGGTGATGGCCGGCCAGCTGCTCATGGATGAGGTGCACCGCGCCGGCACCGAAATCATACCTATCGACAGCGAGCACAACGCGATTTTCCAATGCATGCCGGCGAACTATCTACCCGGCGACGTGGCTCGCGGCGTGACGCGCGTGATCTTGACCGCGTCCGGAGGGCCATTTCGTACGATGGAATTGGCGCGGCTGCCGCATGTCACGCCCGATGAAGCATGCAATCACCCCAAGTGGAAAATGGGCCGCAAGATCTCGGTCGACTCCGCCACGCTCATGAACAAAGGGCTCGAGGTCATCGAGGCGACGCTGTTGTTCGGCCTGCCCGAGTCGCAGGTCGACGTGGTGGTGCACCCGCAGAGTCTGGTGCACTCACTGGTCGAATACGTAGACGGTTCCTTGTTGGCGCAGCTCGGCGCGCCCGACATGCGCACACCGATCGCACAGGCATTGGCGTGGCCGGAGCGTGTTGCTTCCGGTGTACAATCGCTCGACATGACCCAGATCGGACGGCTGGATTTCGAACCACCGGATCATGTGCGCTTCCCCAGTCTCGGATTCGCCAGAATGGCGGCGCGTGCCGGCGGCACCGCTCCGGCAGTGTTGAACGCCGTCAACGAAGTGGCAGTTCAGGCGTTTCTCGACCGGCGCTTGAACTTTACGGGCATTGCCACGGTCATTGACGAGGTGCTGCAGCGCCTCGAATCGTCCCCCGTGAAAGCCCTGGGCGACGTGTTGGACGCTGATGCCGCCGCCCGACGGTTGGCGGTTGCGTTGATCGAGACTGGCGCTGGAGCATTAATGTGAAGATATTGATTTTCATCGCTGCCTTCCTGGTAGCCATCGGCATACTGGTCGCCGTCCACGAATTCGGTCATTACTGGGTTGCCAAACGCCTCGGCTTCAAGGTGCTGCGTTTCAGCATCGGTTTCGGCAAACCGCTGCTGAAGCGGGTCGGCCGCGACGCCGACCATACCGAGTATTGCATCGCTGCCATTCCCTTGGGCGGCTACGTGAAGCTGCTCGATGAGCGAGAGGGAGAGGTCGCGCCCGAGGAGTTGCCTCGTTCGTTCACACGCAGGCCGGTTTGGCAGCGCATCGCCGTGCTGCTCGCGGGCCCCGCCATGAATTTGATCTTCGCTGCCGTGCTGTATGCGGTCTTGGCGATGATCGGATCGCAAGTCGTGAAGCCGGTGGTCGGTCAAGTGCGGGTCGGCAGCCCGGCGGCCGTCGCGGGGCTCCAGCGCGGCGATGAGATCGTGAGCGTCGGCGACCATAAGGTCGAGGACATCGAGGAACTGCAGATTGCCTTGATTCGCCGTTTTTCCGAAGACGGCGTGGTGCCGCTGCGCGTACGGCGCGACGGCACCGAAAAGTTGCTGACCCTGCGCGTCACCGAGGACCGCATCGGCCTCACCGAGCCGGGCAGGCTCTTGCCGGGTCTCGGGTTCGATCTGGCGACTTGGAGCGCCAAGACGGTGGTCCAGGAGGTGCCGCCGGACAGCGCGGGCGGCCGGGCCGGATTGCGGCCGGGCGATCAAGTGCTGTCGGTGGACGGGCAGCCCGTGGTCAACATGATGGAGTTCCAGTCGCTGGTGAGCAGCGCGCCGGGCCGAGATATTTCGATCGAAGTTGAGCGGGGCGGCGCACATTTGCGTATCGTAGCGACGGTGGCGCGGGTGATGGAGCAGGGCCGGCCGATCGGGCGGCTGGGGATCATGCTCGAAGAAGGTGCTCGCGTATGGCCGCCGGGGATCGTGGTCACGCGTCGCTCGGGGCCCTTCGAGGCGGCTGTGATTGGCGTCGAGAAGACCTGGGACATGTCCTCGCTCACGGTGCAGATGCTGTGGCGAATCGTCACCGGCCAAGTGTCGGCGAAGAACATCAGCGGGCCGATCAGCATTGCCGAGTTTGCCGGCATTAGTGCTTATCTGGGCGCAACGGCGTTCATCGGGTTTCTCGCGATCATCAGCGTGAGCTTGGGGGTTCTGAATCTGATGCCGGTTCCGTTGCTGGACGGCGGTCAGATCGTCTATCAGTTGGTGGAGGTGGTGAAGGGCAGCCCGCTGTCGGAGCGTGCGCAGAATTTTGGTCAGCAGGTCGGCATTGCCTTGCTGGTCGTATTGATGAGCCTCGCGTTCTATAACGATATTTCAAGACATTTGAATTAACGGGAAATCATGATTCATCGAGATTGCATTCGGTCGTTGTCGCGTGCGGCTTGAGTTTAGGCTTCTCGGCTTGGTGGCCCTCGCCATCCAGCCGCTTGGGGCCGCCGTCCATGCGCAAGCGGCGGCTCCACAGGACAATTTCACCGTCGGAGACATTCGCGTCGAAGGATTGCAGCGAATATCCGAAGGTACCGTATTCAACTATTTGCCCGTGAACATCGGCGATCATCTGGACGGCCAGCGGATCGGCGAGGCCATGCGCGCGCTGTATGCCACCGGATTCTTTCGCGATGTGGAACTGCGCCGCGACGGCAACACCTTGCTGGTGGTGGTCATCGAGCGCCCGTCGATCGCGAAGTTCGAGATCAAGGGCAACAAGGACATCAAGACCGAGGATCTGCAGAAAAGCCTGCGCAACGTCGGACTCGCAACCGGCAAGACCTTCGATCGATCGGTGTTGGACGAAGTAAAGCAATATCTCACCGATCAATATTTCAGCCGCGGCAAGTACGCGGTGCGCGTCGACACCAAGATCACGGAGTTGCCCGGCAACAAAGTCGACGTGATCGTCGACATCAAAGAAGGCAAGCGCGCGAAGATCGAAATGATCAACCTGGTGGGCAATACGAAGTTCAAGGAGAAGGACGTCCTCGAGGGCTTCGAGCTGCATACCCCGAACTGGCTGTCCTGGTACAAGCAGGACGATCGGTACTCGCGCGAATCCTTGACCGGCGATTTGGAAAAACTGCGCTCTTATTACATGGATCGCGGTTACGCAAACTTTCAGATCGAATCGACGCAGGTGACGATCGCGCCTGAAAAAGACGACATGTACATCACCGTGAACGTCAACGAAGGCGACATTTTCAAAGTGTCCGAGATCAAGCTCGCGGGCACGATGGTGGTTCCGGAATCGGAGCTGCGCCGGCTGCTGCTCATCAAACCGGGCGATATATTTTCGCGCAAGGCGGTAACGAGTTCGCAGCAACTCATGAGTTACCGCCTGGGCGCCGACGGTTATGCATTCGCCAAGATCGACCCGGTGCCGACGCCCGACAATGATAAGAAAACCGTGTCGATCACGTTTTTCATCGAGCCCGGCAACCGCGTCTACGTTCGGCACATCAATTTCAACAACATCACGGCGATCAACGACGAAACATTGCGCCGTGAAATGCGTCAGCTCGAAGGCGGTTGGCTATCCAATTCCGCGATCGAGCGTTCCAAAGAGCGTCTGCAGCGTTTGCCCTACGTGGAGAAGGTGGAATTCGAAACGAAGCCGGTTGCCGGCAGCGCCGATCTGGTGGACGTCGATTACAACATCAAGGAAGGATTGCCGGGACAGTTCGGCGGCGGCATCGGCTACTCGGAAGCGCAGAAATTCAGCTTGAACGGCAATTTCGTGCACAGCAATTTCATGGGAACCGGCGACCGGATCGCGGTGGAAATCAACGCGGGCAAGTACAGCAAGAGCTACGTGATCTCGCAGACCAACCCCTATACCACGATCGACGGCGTCGCGCGCACCGCGTCCTTCTCTTATCGAGACATCACGCAATTCGTCGCCGCCAGCTCCAAGTTTTCGACCAAACAGCTTACCGGCGCAATGCAGTGGTCGTACCCGATCACCGAGTACCAGTATTTGCAAGCGGGGGTGTCTGCGAACAAGAACACGTTGGTGGTCTCGCAGGGCTACAGCGCACAACAAGCCGTCGACTGGGTGAAATCCAACGGTTCCACGTTCACGCGCGATCTGACGGATACCAACGGCGACGGCGTCGTCAACTCCTTGGACAGTCCCTACACGGTGTTCGGCACCGACTTCTATACCTATGAGCTGACGGCGGGATGGAATTTCGATACCCGGAACAGAGCGCTGTTCGCCGATCGCGGCTTTCACCTGGCCGTATCCGGACGCTATGCCATGCCGATCAGCACGGTTCGCTACTACGCCTCGAACTTCCAATATCTGCAGTACATACCGATTTGGCGCAAGTGGCTGCTGTCGTTCAATTCGACCTTGGACTACGCCGAGCCGCTGGGCAGGACGACCGCGCTGCCGCCGTATTTGAATTATTTCGCCGGCGGACCGGACAGCGTCCGCGGGTTTCGCGAGAGCACATTGGGACCCAGGGACAACATCGGCATCGGCAACCCTTACGGCGGCAATCTGCGCGTGGTCGACCGCCTGGAGTTGATATTCCCGGTGCCCGAGAAATGGAAGAGCGCCGCACGGGTGAGCTGGTTCTATGATCTCGGCAACGTTTTCCAGAGCGGAAACAAAGTCAAATTCCTGGGCGAAGATGACATTACCCCGGTCAATTATCACTTCGATTATGCTAATCTGAAGAGATCGACCGGGATCGCGGTGCAGTGGCTTGCACCGCTGGGTTTGTTCCGGTTCTCATACGGGATTCCATTAAACGCGTATCCCGGCGATACGGTGAGATTCAACGACCAAACAGAGCGTTTTCAGTTTTCTATCGGTCAAGCGTTTTGACCCTCCATTACTCGAGGTCCTAAAGATCAACATGTCGACTTTCAATCGCAGCATTCTCATCTTGGCTCTCTGCGTGTGCGGCCTCCTGACCGCGCAGCAGGCAAGCGCGGAAGTCAAAATGGGCGTCGTGAATTTTCAAAAATTGCTCGAAGAAGCGCCGCAGACCAAGACGGCCATGGCAGCGCTCGAGAACGAGTTCGCGCCGCGGCGTCGTGAATTGCTGACCATGCAGAACGACCTGAAGGCGAAGGACGAAAAATTGCAGAAGGAAGGCGCGGTAATGGCCGAAGCCGACCGTGCCAAGGCCGAGAAGACCCTGCGCGACCAGCAGCGCGAGTTCTCACGCAAGGCCGGGGAATTCCAGGACGATGCGTCGACCCGCCGCAATGAGGAGATCGGCAAGGTGCAGCGTTACTTGGTGCAAGAGATCCAAGGCTACGCAAGCGCCCAAGGGTTTGACCTCGTGCTGGGCGATGGCGTGTTCTTTGCGAAGGCCCCGCTCGACATCACGGCGAATGTGTTGGCGGTGCTTGCCACCAAGCCGGCGAGTTTGCCGGCCACGGCGCCTGCTCCGGCCGGCGCAGGCGCGAAGTCATCCACCCCGCCCAAATAACCGAAAGGAACGCCGACCAACCGCACTGAAAGGACGTGCGCAAGTGCAAGGGGATTACAGCCTAGGCGAGTTGGCGGTGCGGTTCGGGTTGGAGTTGCGCGGCAGCCCCGCGTTGCGGGTGTCGCACGTCGCAACGCTGTCTCAGGCGACGGAGGGCGCGCTCAGTTTTTTAGCGAATTCTCGGTACCGTAAGCACCTGGGATCGTCGCGAGCCACCGCAATCGTGGTGGCGCCGGCTGATTTGGATGCATGTCCGGTCGCCGCGCTGGTCGATCCCAACCCGTACCTGGCCTACGCGCAAATTGCCACGCTGATGTATCCGGTCGCCCCGACGACGGCGGGAATTCACCCGAGCGCTGTCGTGGCAAGCGATGCACGTATCGCAGCCTCGGCGTCGTTGGGTCCGCTGTGCGTGATCGAGGCGGGCGCCGACATCGGCGAGCGGGTCAAGATCGGCGCGGGGTGTACCATCCTGGCTGGGGCGCGCATCGGCAACGACACGCAATTGATGCCGCGGGTCACCTTGTATCCGTCGGTCAGCATCGGCGCACGGTGCCTATTGCACGCGGGTGCGGTCATCGGCGCCGACGGCTTTGGGTTTGCGCCCGATCAAGGGACTTGGTTCAAGGTCCCGCAGGTGGGCAGTGTGCGGATCGGCGATGACGTGGAGATCGGCGCAAACACGACCATCGACCGCGGCGCCATCGAGGATACGATCGTCGAGAATGGAGTAAAACTGGATAATCAGATCCAGGTCGGTCACAACGTGGTCATCGGAGCGCATACGGCCATTGCGGCCTGCACCGGGATTTCGGGAAGCACGACGATCGGAAAGCGCTGCATGATCGGCGGCATGGTGGGATTTGCGGGGCATTTGACGATAGCGGACGACGTGACCGTCACGGGCTGCAGCCTGGTGAGCGCCTCGATCAGGGAGGCCGGCAGCTATTCCAGCGGCATGCCCACGGTCGAGACGCGGGCGTGGCGGCGCATGGTGGCCAATTTAAGACGATTCGGTGAAAAGGAGCGATGATGGCGGAACCCTTCAAGATGGATATTGAAGCGATCATGCGGCAGCTGCCGCATCGGTATCCCTTCTTGTTGGTGGATCGCGTTCTAGCCTGCGAACCGGGAAAGTACATACATGCGTTGAAGAATGTAACCTTCAACGAGCCGTTCTTCCCCGGACATTTTCCGCACCGGCCCGTCATGCCCGGCGTCATGATCATCGAAGCTCTGGCTCAAGCGGCCGGCATACTGGCGTTCAAAACCGTCGACGTGGTGCCGGACAACGATACGCGCTTCTATTTCGTCGCGATCGACCACGCCCGGTTCCGCAAGCCGGTGGAGCCCGGTGATCAATTGATTCTCAAGGTGGTGCTGAAGCGTGCCTTCAAAGGGATCTGGAAGTTCGCTTGCGTCGCGGAAGTCGAGAATCAGGAAGTGGCGTCGGCCGACATCATGGTGGCGCCGGAGACCAAAGAACCGCAGGCGAAGACGGCACCGGACGCGGGAGACGCGGGATGATCGACTCGCGCGCGGTGGTTTCGCCGCAAGCGGAGATCGCAGCGAATGTCGAGGTCGGGCCGTTCAGCATCATCGGGCCGGACGTCAGCATCGGATCGGGCACCTGGATCG
Source organism: Steroidobacteraceae bacterium (assembly GCA_052143815.1). Lineage (GTDB taxonomy): Bacteria > Pseudomonadota > Gammaproteobacteria > Steroidobacterales > Steroidobacteraceae > Bog-1198. The sequence continues at coordinate 54,493 of JBKQSA010000030.1, forward strand.
GACCGCACGTCGTCATCAATGGTCCGACCCGGATCGGTGCGGACAACAAGATTTTTCAGTTCGCCTCGCTGGGTGACGCGCCGCAGGACAAGAAATACAAGGGCGAGCCGACCCGGCTCGAGATCGGCGACCGCAACGTCATACGCGAGTTCGTCACCGTCAATCGGGGCACGGTGCATGGCGATGGCGTGACGCGCATCGGCGATGACAATCTCCTCATGGCGTACGCGCATGTGGCGCACGACTGCCGGCTCGGCAATCAAATCGTCTTGTCGAATGTCGCCACCTTGGGCGGTCACGTCGAAATCGGCGATTTCGCCATCTTGGGCGGATTGTCGGCGGTGCATCAATTCACCAAGGTTGGCGCGTATTGCTTCATCGCCAACAATGCGGCCGTGACCCGCGACGTGCCGCCCTATGTGATGGCGGTCGGACAGCCGGCCGTACCGCACAGCGTCAACTCCGTGGGTCTCAAGCGACGTGGTTTCACCGACGAGCAGATTCTCAACGTTCGCCGCGCCTACCGCTTGCTCTACCGCTCCGGCCTGAAACTGAAGACGGCGCTCGAGGAACTCGATAAAGCGGCGGTCACGCAGGCGGAGATCCGCGCCTTCGTCGACTTCATCAGACGCAGTTCGCGCAGCATCGTTCGTTAGGCCCCTGATATGCCGCTGCGGGTGGGGCTGGTGGCGGGAGAGGCGTCAGGCGACACGCTCGGCGCGGGTTTGATCCATGCACTGCGGCGGCTCGCGCCGGATGCACAGTTTTTCGGCGTGGCAGGGCCTAAGATGCGCGCCGCCGGCTGCGAGGTCTGGGAGCCGTCCGAATCGCTTGCCGTCATGGGCCTGTTCGAAATCCTGCGCGACCTGCCGCGTTTGATGCGGCTGCTCACGCGCCTGCGGCGCTCGTTCATCGCGGCGCGGCCGGACGTATTCGTCGGGATCGATGCTCCCGATAGCAACTTGCGGTTGGCTCGGCACATTCATGCTGCCGGCATTCCAACCGTACAATACGTGAGCCCTCAGGTGTGGGCCTGGCGGCAAAATCGCGCGCAGACCATGCATGAATCGATCGACTTGGTGCTGTGTCTCCTGCCGTTTGAAAAGCGCTTCTACGACGGCCAAGGAATCACGGCGGAATTCGTCGGGCACCCGCTGGCGGACGCCATACCGCTCAGGGTGGATCGAGGCGCTGCGCGTGCGACCCTGAACCTGGCGGCTGACGCACGGATCGTGGCCTTGCTGCCGGGCAGCCGGCGAGGTGAGGTGACCCGGCTGGCCGATGATTTTGCGAGGACGGCGTTGTGGATGGCGGCGCAGCGGCCCGGCCTCATGTTCATTGCTCCCATGGCGAGTCCGTTGGCGCGAGAGATCTTTTCGGCGGCGCTTCAGCGCATCGCGCCGCACCTGCCGGTGACGCTCCTGGATGGCCAGGCGCAAATCGCGCTCATTGCGGCGGATGTGGCCTTGGTGGCCTCAGGGACGGCAAGTTTGGAGGCCGCGCTGTGCAAACGCCCCATGGTGGTGGTCTACCGGCTGGGAGCCATGACGGCTTGGCTCTTGAGGCGTCTGAATCTGGTGAAATCCAAGTTCTTTGCGCAGCCAAATTTGCTTGCAGATCATCGCGTCGTCGGCGAGTATTTTCAGGAGGAGATTGTTCCGGAGTCGATCGGGGCCGAGCTCTTGATGTGGCTGGACGACCAGCCGCGGCGCGAGGCATTGGAGCGTGAGTTCTTGGCGATTCATGAAGACCTCAAGCTGGACGCGAGCGCGCGGGCTGCACAGGCTGTGTTCACATTGGCGAACCGGGGGCCGGCCAACCGGGGGCCGGCCAATCGGCATCACCTGCCGGCCGCGCGGCGGTCCGCGTGAGATTACGGGTCGCCGGGGTGGACGAAGCCGGGCGCGGGCCACTGGCGGGTCCCGTGGTGGCGGCCGCGGTGATCTTGCGGCACGGTCGTCCCATTGCGGGGATGGCGGACTCGAAGGTTCTGACCGCGGAGATGCGCTTGAGTCTCAGCGTTACCATTCGGCGGCGCGCGCTATGCTTCGGCATCGGGTGGGCCGATCCTAAGGAAATCGACTCGCTCAACATTCTGCATGCCACGTTCCTCGCCATGCGCCGGGCCGTGCTCTCGATGGCGTGTTGTCCGGACCTGTTGTTGGTGGATGGCAATCAGCTACCTCACCTGGGGGGATTGGGCGGCAATCTCCGCGCGCGTGCCATCATCGGCGGCGATGCCACGGAGGCGGCCATCAGCGCGGCGTCCATCCTGGCAAAGACGGCCAGAGATCATTATATGAATCAGATGCATGCAATCTATCCTGAATATGCTTTCGCACGTCACAAGGGCTACGCGACGGCATTGCATCGCCGTTTGTTGGCGCAGCATGGGCCCTGCCCTTTGCATAGGCGCTCGTTTGCCCCGGTTGGGACCCTGTGGGACACGGAGGACGGTTGGCAGCCCGATTTCGAGGGGCTGGACGCCGACGAGCGCGACTTCGACCTCGAACTCGATTCGGACGCTGACTTTGAGCCCATTCCGGAGCGCTGAGAGTTGAACCAGTTCGTGCACCTGAGGTTGCACACCGAGTATTCGCTACTCGATGGGATCGTGCGCGTGCCGGAATTGATGACTGCGGTGGCGGCCGCGGGAATGCCGGCGGTTGCACTGACCGATCAGAGCAACCTGTTCGCGATGGTCAAGTTCTACAAAGAAGCGCTGGGCGCCGGCGTCAAGCCCCTGATCGGGGTGGACGCATGGATTCGCGGGGCGTCGAGCGCGGCGGCTTCACGCATCGTGTTTTTGTGCCAAAACCTCGAGGGTTACCGGCATCTGACGCAACTCGTGACGCGTTCGTTCCTCGAGGGGCAGCAGCGCGGCGCGCCGATGTTGGAGCGCGCTTGGCTGCAGCGCGATATGCTCGAGGGATTGATCGTGTTGTCGGGCGGCCAGGAGGGGGACATCGGGCAGGCGTTTGCCCGGGGCAAGGACGAGGATGCAGCACGCTGCCTCGCGCGTTGGCAGGCATTGTGCGGCGATCGCTTCTATCTCGAGGTGCAGCGCACGGGGCGGGCCGGCGAGCAAGTCTACACCGAGGCGGTGCTGGATCTGGCGCAGGCGCGCGGTGTGCCCGCGGTCGCGACCAACGATGTGCGCTTCTTGACGCGACCGGAGTTCGAAGCGCATGAAGCGCGCGTGTGCATTCATGACGGCGCATTGCTGGCGGATGCCAGTCGAGCGCGGCGCTATTCCGAAGACCAATATCTGAAGACTCCGGCGGAAATGGCCGAGTTGTTTGCCGACGCGCCGGAACTCCTCGTCAACACGGTCGAGGTGGCCAAGCGCTGCTCGCTCGAAATCAAATTGGGCGCCTCCATGCTGCCCGCTTATCCGGTACCGGCCGGCAGCACCACCGAACAATTTCTGCGGGACGAGGCGCACCGCGGCCTCGATGAGCGGCTGGACCAGGCCAGGGCGCTGCAGGGCGTGGCGCCGGACGCTGCGGCCTACGCGGGACGTCTGTCCCTCGAGCTTGGCGTCATTTGCAGCATGGGATTCGCCGGCTACTTTCTGATCGTGGCGGATTTCATCCGGTGGGCGCGCGACAACGGCGTCCCGGTCGGACCCGGGCGCGGCTCGGGAGCGGGCTCCTTGGTGGCGTTCGCCCTCGGCATCACCGATCTGGATCCAATCGAGCATGACCTGCTATTCGAACGATTCTTGAATCCCGAACGCGTGTCGATGCCGGACTTCGACGTCGATTTCTGCATGGAAGGGCGCGACCGCGTCATCGAGTACGTCGCCAAGAAATACGGCCGCGAGCGCGTCTCGCAGATCATCACCTACGGTACGCTGGCGGCGAAGGCGGTGGTTCGCGACGTCGGGCGTGTGCTGGGCCACAATTACGGTTACGTGGACAAAATCGCGAAGTTGATACCTTTCGAAATCGGCATCACGCTCGATAAGGCGTTGGCGCAGGAAGAAGAACTCAGGCGCCTGTACGAGGGTGACGAGGCGGTTCGTGAATTGATCGACCTGGCGCGCTCGCTCGAAGGGCTTGCGCGCAACGCCGGTACGCATGCCGGCGGCGTCGTCATCGCGCCGTCCGTGCTCACCGACTTCACGCCTCTGTACTGCGAAGAGGGCAGTACCACGCCGGTCACGCAGTTCGACAAGGACGACGTCGAAGCCGCGGGGCTCGTCAAATTCGATTTCTTGGGTCTGCGCACGCTCACCATCATCGATTGGGCGGTGCGCGACATCAATGCGGAACGCGAGCGTCTGGGCGAGCCCCACGGGACGCCCAAACTCATCATGAGCGCGTTGCCGATGGACGATGCTCCGACCTATCAGCTGCTCAAGAGCTGCAAGACGACAGCCGTGTTTCAGCTCGAATCGCGCGGCATGAAAGATCTCATTCGCCGTCTGCAGCCGGATCGGTTCGGCGACATCGTGGCCTTGGTCGCGCTGTTCAGGCCGGGGCCCTTGCAATCCGGCATGGTCGACGATTTCATCGCGCGCAAGCACGATACCAGCGGCGCGACCATCGATTATCTGCATCCCGATCTCAAGCCCGTGCTCGAGGCGACGTATGGCGTGATCCTCTACCAGGAACAGGTCATGCAGATCGCGCAGATCCTGGCCGGTTACACGCTCGGAGGCGCGGATCTTCTGCGCCGCGCCATGGGTAAGAAAAAGCCCGAAGAAATGGCCAAACAACGGTCGGTTTTCGTGTCCGGCGCCGTTGCGCGCGGGGTGCCCGAATCACAGGCCACGATGATCTTCGATTTGATGGAAAAGTTTGCGGGTTACGGTTTCAATAAGTCGCACTCGGCGGCGTATGCGATGCTGTCCTATCAGACGGCATGGCTGAAGGCCCACTATCCGGCCGCTTTCATGGCGGCCGTGCTCTCGTCGGATATGGACAAGACCGACAAGGTGGTCACGCTCATCGATGAGTGCGCCAACATGAACCTTACCGTGGAGCCGCCGGACGTCAATGCATCGGCCTATGCGTTTCAGGTCTCAGGGCCGAAGAGCATCCGCTACGGCCTTGGCGCCATCAAAGGGGTCGGTGCGTCGGCGGTAGAAGCCATCATCGAGGAGCGCACTGCCAACGGTCCTTATCAAAGTCTTCCTGATTTGTGTCGCCGCGTCGATTTGCAGCGCGTCAATCGACGCGTGTTCGAGGCGCTGATTCGTTCCGGCAGCTTGGACCGTATCGGCGCGAATCGCGCATCGCTGACCGCGCAGCTCGAGCGCGCCGTGCATCTCGGCGAACAAAATTCCCGCGCCATGAGCGTCGGCCAAGTGGACCTGTTCGGATTGAGCGCCGCAGAAGACACGACGGTGCCCGATTGGAGCGAGGCGCAACGCCTGGCCGGAGAGCGCGAGACGCTCGGGCTGTTCTTGACCGGCCATCCCATCACCCCGTACGAACCGGATTTGAAGTTCTTGGTCGGTGCGCGCCTCGTGGATGTGGGCGGCTCTCGACCGGCCGCGGCAAAACCGGCGCCGGGCGGGGGCGAGCGCACCTGGTCCCCGGCCAAACCGGCGACGGTCGCAGGTCTCGTGCTAGAAATCCGCCGCCGATCGAATCGCGTGACGCTGATTCTCGATGACCGCACGGGGCGTCTGGAGGTCAGTCTGTACGAAGAGACGTTCCAGCAGTACCGCGACATCATCGTCAAAGACGCCATTCTCGTCGTCGACGGCTCGCTGCGCTACGACGACTTCATCGAAGCATGGCGCCTGCAGGCGAAATCATTGATGGACATCGATCGTGCGCGCGAGCGCTACGCGCGGCGACTGTGGCTGCGGTGGCCGGCCGCCTTCGACGGTCCCTCCGGCATGAACCGATTCGAAGAAATGTTGAAGCCTTACCTGCGGGGACCCTGCGGTGTGAGCGTCGTCGTGAGCCGCCCGGATTATTCAGGCCGGCTCAACTTGAGTGATGCTTGGTCGATCCGCCCGACCCGTGAGCTGCTCGACAATTTGTCCACATTGGTCGGACGCGATGGTTGGCATTTAGTGTATGGTCCGCGAAATGACATTCGTGGCGAGGAAAGCTCTTCATGGCAATGAATTTTCTTGAATTTGAACAGCCGATCGCTGAACTAGAAGCGAAGATCGAGGAACTCAGATTTTTGGGCGCGGACTCGAGCGTCAACATCTCTGAAGAGATCAAGCGGCTCCAATCGAAGAGCCGGGCGCTGACCAACAGCATCTTTTCGAACTTGTCGCCGTGGCAGATTACCCAGTTGGCGCGCCATCCGCAGCGACCGTACACCCTGGACTATGTATCCATGATCTTTACCGACTGGCACGAGTTGCACGGCGATCGCATGTATAGCGACGATCTCGCCATTGTGGGCGGATTGGCGCGACTGGAAGGTTTGCCGGTCATGTTGATCGGTCAACAGAAGGGCCGCGATACGAAGGAGCGTGTGCGCCGCAATTACGGAATGCCGAAGCCGGAAGGCTATCGCAAGGCGCTGCGGCTGATGCGCATGGCCGAGCGCTTTCGCATTCCGGTGATTACCTTGATCGACACACCGGGCGCCTATCCGGGTATCGGCTCGGAAGAACGCGGGCAGAGCGAGGCCATCGCGCGAAATCTGTTTGAAATGTCGAATCTGGCGGCGCCCGTGTTGAGCGTGGTCATCGGTGAAGGCGGATCGGGCGGTGCGCTCGCGATCGGCGTGTGCGATCGGTTGGTGATGTTGCAGTTCAGCGTCTATGGCGTGATTTCCCCCGAGAGTTGCGCGTCGATACTGTGGAAGAGTACCGATAAGAAGGAGATTGCCGCCGATGCCATGGGCGGTACTGCCGAGCGGCTCAACAAGCTGGGTCTGGTCGACGAAGTGCTGAAGGAGCCGCACGGCGGCGCCCATCGCGATCCGCAAGCCATGGCGGAAGTCCTGAAACAAAGCATGATCAAGCATTTAGCGGAGCTTTGTAATCAGCCCGTGACTACCTTGCTGGATGCTCGACAGGCTCGTTTGCGCGGCTTTGGCGTATTCCGGGACGGTTAAGCGTAGCTGCGACGCGAAGCGCAACACAGAATGAATTTTTCGGCGGTCTCCGTACAGGCTGTTCTGGAGGCCTATATGCCGATGGCAGCGACCGGCTTGGTTGTCGCCGTCAGCGGCGGCGCGGATTCGGCGTGTTTGCTGACGGCCTTGGTGCAACCGGATGTACCGCCGTTCCGCAACCTGCCGGTGCGCGCCGTCCACATCGATCACGGCCTACAACCTGCGGCTGCCGACTTGCGGCGCGCGTGTGAGGAGTTGTGCCGGCGCTTGAGAGTCCCCCTCAGCATCGTGCCGGTCATCGTCGAGTCGACCGGCGGTGTGTCGATCGAAGCGGCGGCGCGCGATGCCCGCTATGCGGGGCTGGCGCGGCAGCTCGCCGCCGGCGAATGCCTGTTGACCGCACACCACGCAGAGGACCAGGCCGAGACCGTGCTGTTGCAGCTGCTGCGCGGCGCCGGCCTCAAGGGCATGTGCGCGATGCCGATTTGTCGGCCGTGGCACGGCGGCTGGCACATGCGTCCGCTGTTGACCTTCGCCCAGCGCGATCTGCGCACATTTGGCGCAGCGGCGGGAGTTCCCGCAGTGTCCGATCCGATGAATCTCGACATGCGTTTCGACCGCGCCTACTTGCGCCGGCAGCTGTGGCCGCTGATCGAGGAGCGCTGGCCGGGCGCGGCGGGCGCATTGTCGCGCACGGCGCGGCACTTCGCGGACGCGCAAGAACTGCTGGACCAGTCGGCGGCGGTTGCGGTCCAAAAGCTGCGTGACGGCACGGCGCTGTCCGTGACGGGCCTGCGGGCCCTGTCGTCGACGGAGCAGCTGAACGTGTTGCGCTACTGGATCGCGGCCAGGGAGGTGCAGCCGCCCTCTACCGCGCGCCTCACCGAGGCGTTGCGCCAGATCATTGCGGCGGCCGCAGATCACCTGCCCGTCATCATGTGGGGTGAGCATGCGCTGCGGCGCTACCGTGACCGGTTATTCCTGACGATGGCGCGTCCGCCCCGCGTGGGCGAACAGCGGGAGTGGTTGTTTGCACCGGGAGTGAAGCTGAACTTAGGAAGCGAACTCGGCACCTTGCAGTGGTCGCCGCAGATTGGCGGCTTGGACGCTGATCGCTTGCCGGACATGGTCGTCGTACGGCAGCGCCGGGGCGGTGAAACGCTCAGGCCGCAGCGGCGCGCCCGGACCACCAGCGTGCAGCACCTGTGTCAATCCTTAGGGGTGTTGCCGTGGATGCGCGATGCGCTTCCCCTGGTATATGCCGGGAACGATCTGATCGCCGTAGGTGATCTCTGGCAAGACGCCCGCTGGCGCGTTGCGGCGGGAGCGCCCGGCGTCGGGTGCGATTGGCATGACGCGCCCATTTTAACCTAAGTCGATTGTCGCCCGCGGCGTGATCTGGTAACCTGAATTCCCGTCGAATTCCATTTATTCCCATAGCATTGTTTGCGTTCGCGCGAATCGAATGTTCGTGCGGGGCAATTCTTTTAATCGGCGGTGACCCATCATGACACGATTCGTTTTCGTCACCGGCGGCGTGGTTTCCTCGCTCGGCAAGGGTATTGCGTCGGCCTCGCTGGGGGCCATCCTCGAAGCACGCGGACTCAAAGTCAGCATGGTGAAGCTGGATCCGTACATCAACGTCGATCCCGGCACCATGAGTCCGTTCCAGCACGGTGAAGTGTTCGTTACGGCGGACGGCACCGAGGCGGATCTCGATCTGGGGCATTACGAGCGCTTCGTGCGCACGACCACCGGCCGCAACAGCAATTTCACGACGGGTCGAATCTACGAGCGAGTGATCGCCAAAGAACGACGCGGCGATTACCTGGGCGCGACCGTCCAGGTCATTCCACACATCACCGACGAAATCAAGTACCGCGTGCGCATGGGCGCCGGCAATGCGGACGTCTGCATGGTCGAGATCGGCGGTACGGTGGGCGATATCGAATCGCTGCCCTTTCTCGAGGCCATCAGACAGATGGGCGTCGAATTGGGCCGCAATCACGTGTTGTACATGCATCTGACTTTGGTGCCCATCGTCGGCGGCGGCGGCGAGATCAAAACCAAGCCCACGCAGCATTCCGTGAAGGAACTGCGCGGTATCGGTATACAGCCGGACATTCTGTTGTGCCGGTGCGCGCAGGATCTGCCGGACGAACAACGGCGCAAGATCGCCCTGTTCACCAACGTGGAGGAGCGCGCGGTGATTTCCGCGGTGGACTCCGACGATATTTACAAAATCCCCATGCTGCTGCACGAACAGGACTTGGACGACATCGTGGTCGACAAGCTGCGCCTGGAAGTCCCGCCCACTGATCTGTCCGAGTGGCGCGCGGTGGTGTCCGCGAAGCAAAACCCGGAAGCCGTCGTCGACATCGGCATGGTCGGCAAGTACGTGCAGATTCGCGATTCGTACATCTCGTTGAACGAATCATTGATGCATGGGGGAATCAAGACGCGAACGCGCGTGAATATCCACTATTTTGAATCGCAGGACATCGAACGCTCGGGCCCGTCGGCGCTGCAAAAAATGGATGCCATTCTCGTGCCGGGCGGATTCGGCGACCGCGGCATCGAAGGCAAGATTCAATCCATCCGTTTCGCGCGCGAGAATCGCATTCCGTATCTCGGCATCTGTTTGGGCATGCAGCTGGCGATCATCGAATATGCGCGCAACGTCCTGGCGCTGAAAGGCGCGAACAGCACCGAATTCGATCGTGCTACCACCCATCCGGTGATCGCGCTCATCACCGAATGGCAGGACTTGGCCCGCGGCCAACAGGTGCGCGACGAAAAATCCGATCTCGGCGGCACCATGCGATTGGGCGCGCAGGAGGCGCGCCTGGTTCCCGGCTCGCTGGTGCACTCGCTGTACGGCAAGGATGTGATCTACGAGCGGCATCGCCATCGCTACGAGTTCAACAATCACTACCTCGAGGAGCTATCGCGCGCCGGAATGACGTTTTCAGGCTTCTCGGCCGAGGGCCTGGTGGAGTTCATCGAACTGGCGAATCATCCGTGGTTCGTGGCCAGTCAGTTCCATCCGGAATTCACGTCGACTCCGCGCGACGGCCATCCGTTGTTTGCCGGATTCATCCGAGCCGCGCGCGAATACCGCGCGGCATTGCGGCCAGGGCGCGCGACTGCATGAAGCTCGGCGCTTTCGAGGTCGGACCGGATCGCCCGTTCTTCTTGATTGCCGGTCCGTGCGTCATCGAGAGCGAGACGCTGGTCATCGAGGTGGCGGGGCGCTTGCGCGACATGACCGCCACGCTGGGCATTCCGTTCATCTTCAAGGCGTCCTTCGATAAGGCGAACCGTTCGTCGCGCTCGAGCTTTCGCGGCCCGGGAGTCGATGCGGGCCTCAAGGCGCTGGCGCGGGTGCGTCAGGAGATCGGAGTTCCAGTCCTCACCGATGTGCACGAGGACACGCCGTTGGCGGATGTGGCCGCCGTCGTCGATGTGCTGCAGACGCCCGCTTTCCTGTGCCGCCAGACGAATTTCATCGTGAACGTGGCGTCACAGAACAAACCGGTCAACATCAAGAAAGGCCAGTTCCTGTCGCCATGGGAAATGCAGAACGTGGTCGACAAGGCGCGGTCCACCGGCAATGCGCAGATCATGGTATGCGAACGAGGCTTCTCCTTCGGCTACAACAATCTCGTGTCGGACATGCGCTCGTTGGCCATCATGCGCGGCACGGGCTGCCCAGTGGTTTTCGATGCCACGCACTCGGTGCAATTGCCGGGTGCCCAGGGCAACTCCTCCGGCGGCGAGCGAGAGTTCGTGCCGGTTTTGGCGCGTGCCGCCGTTGCCGCCGGCATCGCCGGCATTTTCATGGAAACCCACCCCGATCCCGCCAAGGCACTGTCCGACGGTCCCAATGCGTGGCCTTTGGATCGCATGGCGTCGTTGCTCTCGACACTGGTGGAACTAGATCTGGCAGTGAAAAAGAAACCATTCGAGGAGTCCTTATTATGAGTCGTATTGCCGGTATTCGCGGCCGCGAAATCATCGATTCGCGGGGTAACCCTACGGTCGAAGCCGACGTCGTCTTGGAGTCAGGCATCGTCGGTCGCGCGGCGGTCCCGTCGGGCGCGTCCACCGGTTCAAGGGAAGCGGTGGAATTGCGCGACGGCGACTTGAAGCGATTCATGGGCAAGGGTGTGCGCAATGCCGTCCAGCACGTCAACAAGACCCTTCGCGACGTGGTAGTAGGGCTCGACGCGCAGGATCAAGGCGGCCTCGATGCCAAGATGATCGCGGCCGACGGCACGGAGAACAAATCGAAACTGGGCGCCAATGCCATCCTCGCCGTTTCACTGGCAGCGGCGCACGCCGCCGCGCTCGACCGGAAGTTGCCGTTGTATCGGCACTTGGGCGGCGCCGGCGACCTTACCATGCCCGTCCCCATGATGAACATCATCAACGGCGGCGCGCATGCGGACAACAATGTGGACATTCAAGAATTCATGATCTTGGCCGTAGGTGCGCCGTCGTTGTCGGAGGCGCTGCGCTATGGTGCGGAAGTGTTTCATGCGCTGAAAAAGGTCCTGCACGCAAAAGGCCTCAACACCGGCGTCGGCGACGAAGGCGGGTTCGCGCCGGATCTGCCGTCGAACGAGGCAGCGCTGACCACGATCTTGGAGGCCATCGATAAGGCGGGTTATCGCGCGGGTCGGGATATCTACCTGGGCCTCGACGTGGCGAGCACGGAATTCTATGAGAACGGCGTGTACCATTTGGAATCCGAGGGCCGTCACTTCAATTCGACCGAGTTCGCCGATTACCTCGCCGGTTTGGTCGCGAAGTATCCCATCATTACAATCGAGGATGGCATGAGCGAGGGCGATTGGGACGGGTGGGCCATCCTGACGCGCAAGCTCGGGCAGAAAGTGCAACTCGTCGGCGATGATTTGTTCGTCACCAACACTAAAATTTTCGCGGAAGGCATTTCCAAGAAAATTGCCAACGCGATTCTCATCAAGCCGAACCAAATCGGGACGTTGACGGAAACCCTTGCCGCCATCGAGATGGCGTCGAAGGCCAACTATGCAGCGGTGGTATCGCATCGATCCGGCGAAACCGAGGATGTGACCATTGCCGACATCGCGGTGGGGACGTCAACCACTCAGATCAAGACGGGCTCCATGTCGCGCTCCGATCGCGTCGCGAAATATAATCAGTTGCTGCGTATCGAGGAGGAGATCGGATCCAAGGCGGTGTTTGCCGGCCGCAACGCCTTGGCGGTTCCGTGCGCAGTGGTTCCTTAGCCTTAAGAGTTCGTGGTAAGCTCATGTCCGTATGAGGATTTTCGCTGTTGTTTTGGGCCTTGCCGTGGTGCTTCTGCAGTACCGGGTGTGGGTCTCCGATCACGGGGTACGCGAGGTGTCCCGCTTGACCGCGGCGGTCGAAGCGCAAGCGGCCGCGAATATCGAACAGCGCGAGCGAAACCGCCAGTTGGTGGCGGAAGTGAATGATCTCAAAGGCGGATTGACCGCGCTCGAAGAGCGCGCCCGCAGCGAGTTGGGCATGGTGGGCAACAGCGAGACCTTCTATCAGGTGGTCACCGTCGCGACGCCTGCTCCTGCCGCACCCGCTACCACCATCACCGCTCGCGCACAGTGAGTTCGGCGGCCGTGCGACGCGTGTGGGCAGTTGTTCCGGCGGCCGGGCGTGGTGCACGGTTCGATTCCTCACAGGTAAACGCCCCCAAACAGTACGCGCCCCTATTGGGCGCCACGGTGATCGAGTGGTCGCTGGCGGCGCTGCTCCGCGAACCGCGTGTCGAAGGTATCGTCATCGCGCTTGCCGCCGACGATGCGCGCTGGCAGGACATCGCTGCCTCGCTGCCGACTTCCAAGGTGCAGACGGCAATCGGCGGCGCCAGCCGGCAAGAGTCGGTGATGAACGGTCTGAACGCTCTGGCAGCCTACGCGGCTGCGGACGATTGGATATTGGTGCACGATGCCGCGCGACCGTGTTTGACGTCGGCCGATCTGGCGGCGCTGATCGATGCCGTGGAGACGGCCGATGATGCAGCCATCGCGGGCGCCGTGCTGGCATCGCCCATCGTCGATACCGTAAAGCGAGAGCGGGGCGGCATTGCGGTCGACACCGTCGATCGAAGTGGATTGTGGCGCGCGCTGACGCCGCAGGTATTCGGCTTCGCACGCCTGAAGCAGGCGCTTGGCGAGGTCGTGAGATTGGGTATCGCGGTCACCGATGAGGCGCAAGCGATGGAGCGACTAGGGCTGCCTGCACGGTTGGTGCGCGGTTCGCCCTTCAACATCAAGGTGACTACGCCTGCGGATCTATCGATGGCCGAGGCGATCTTGAAAGGTACGGAGCAGAGCCACATGCGGATCGGCCAAGGTTTTGATGTGCACGCTTTCGGCGAAGGTGATCACGTGACGTTGGGCGGCGTGAAAATCGACTATCCGCGAGGCGTGGTAGCGCATTCCGACGGCGATGTGGTGATTCATGCCCTGTGCGATGCCGTGTTGGGCGCGCTCGGGATGGGCGATATCGGCCAACACTTTCCGGACAGCGATCCGCGTTATCGGGGAGCGAACAGCAGAGCGTTCTTGCGCGAGGTGACCGCGCGGATGCACGCGGCGGGATGGGCGCTGGTGAATGCCGACGTTACCGTACTCGCTGAGGCGCCGCGCATCGCCAAGCACCGCAGCGCCATGGCGGAGAACTTGGCCGCTGATCTCGGTGTTTCAACGCAGGCCATCAACATCAAAGCAACAACGACCGAAAAATTGGGATTCATCGGCCGCGGTGAAGGCCTTGCCGCGAGCGCTGCCGTTTTGCTCGATGCCAAAACACCGCGGTGAGCGTGCGCGGCAGGCATGCCGACCTCTGGACCCGGGCCGCCCTCAATCCGCCGCGCGCGCACGGCGCGCCGTTGCCGAAAGCACAGTTCAAGACGCTGCCTGACGATTTTCGGGTCGAAGAGCAACTCTCCTTCGTTCCCTCCGGCAGCGGTCCGCATTGGCTGTTGCGCGTCGAGAAGAAAAACGCCAATACGCGATGGGTCGCCGCCGAGATCGCGCGGCTGGCCCAAGTACCGGCCGACGCTGTCGGTTATGCCGGCCTCAAGGATCGCCATGCCGTGCGCAGCGTGGTGCGTGAACTCGCCGTGGAAGCCGACGCCGGAACGATTACGCTCAGTTTCATGCTGGCGCGCGGCCAATTCGCCACGTCCGTGCTGCGTGAGATTTGCGAACTTGAGTCGACGCCCGCGTTGGAGTCCGACGACGAGTGAATACTCAAGCGCGCAGCAGCACATAAACGGCGCCCGTGCCGCCATCGATGGCTCGCGCGGAAGTGAACGCCATCACGTCCAGGTGCCGCCGCAGCCACAGATCGACGGCCATCTTCAACACGGGGCCGCGTGCGCCGGACCGATACCCTTTGCCGTGGATGATTCTCACACAGCGCCGGCCCGCAGTGCGACTGTACTCGAGAAATTCCGCGAGTTGCTCGCGCGCCGCCGTTTGGCTGAGTCCGTGCAGATCCAATTCATCCTCGATGGGAATCAGGCCGCGGCGCAGGCGCCGAACGACTTGAGTGCGCACGCCCGGACGCTGAAACGCTAGGGCGTCGCCCCGGGCAATGCCCGACTCTGTGGGCGCGTGCACGCCGCTCGTGTCGAGCATCGGCGTCTCGATCAGGGGCATTGCAGCGTCGAGATTTTGCGCAACGGCCTCACCCTTGCGGAGGCGCGCTCGCGGTTTCGGTTTGGCAAGCCCTTTCGCCGACGGCACATGCGCCAGCGGTTTGACGTCCCGCACGGCAGCCCGAAATGCGAGTGTATCCTCGGTCGCCGGGGCGGTAGCGCCGGGGTTGGTGGTGCGTTGTTTGGCCATGATTTTCGATCCGATCGCGCAGGGTTTCCAGCGTTACAGTATAGTCCGCACGGCGGGACCCGCCATCTTTAGGCAGGCTGTTGAATCTTGTGAAAATCCTTCTTTCTAATGACGATGGTTATCGGGCTGAGGGCTTGGAGGCATTGGGCCTTGCCATCAAACCTCTGGGCGCGGTGACCATCGTGGCGCCCGATCGAAATCGCAGCGGCGCCAGCAACTCGCTGACCCTCGACGTTCCGGTACGGGCGATACGGTACGCGGCCGATTCGTACTACTGCACGGGAACGCCGACCGACTGCGTGCATCTGGCCATTTCCGGACTATTCGACTTCGAACACGATATCGTCGTGTCCGGCGTGAACGACGGCGCCAACCTCGGGGACGATACGCTGTACTCCGGCACGGTTGCTGCTGCCGTCGAGGGGCGATTTCTGGGATTGCCCGCCATTGCCGTATCCCTGTGCGTCGAGCCCGGCAGCCCGCGAAACTTTGCGAGCGCAGCCCAGGTCGCGGCGCGTTTGGTTGAGCGTATGGCGCAATCACCGTTGCAAGGGTCCGTAATCCTCAATGTGAATGTGCCGGATTTACCCGACGGGGCGCTGCGCGGTGTCAAAGTGACGCGTCTCGGCAATCGTCATCGAGCGGAGCGGGTGGTGCGCGCGCAGGATCCGCGTGGCCGAAACGTCTATTGGGTCGGATCCGCCGGCGCGGGCCAAGACGCAGGCCGCGGCACCGACTTTCATGCGGTCGCGGAGGGATATGCGTCCATCACGCCGTTGCAGATCGACTTGACGCGTCATTCTGCGTTGCCCGAGTTGGAGCGTTGGCTGAAACTTGAGTAGTTTTATGGAAGGTCCACGTCTTAGCGGCATCGGCATGACCTCGGCCCGCACTCGCGAGCGGCTGGTGCAGCGGCTGCAAGACCAAGGCATCAAAGATCAACGAGTACTCGACCGCATACGCAACGTTCCACGGCATCTGTTCATGGATGAAGCGCTTGCCACACGCGCGTACGAAGACACGGCGTTACCCATCGGTTTTGGACAGACCATCTCCCAGCCGTATGTGGTGGCTCGCATGACAGAGGCGTTGCTCGAGGCGGGTCCGACTCCCAAGGTTCTGGAAATCGGCACCGGCTGCGGCTACCAGACAGCGGTCTTGGCGCCGCTGGTCCAAGAGATCTACACCATCGAGCGGATCTCGAGTCTGTTGGGCAAGGCGCGGCGTACGTTGCGCGAACTCCGTATTCGCAATGTTCATTGCCGTCACGACGATGGCAGTGTGGGCTGGCCGGCACGAGCGCCCTATGATGGAATTTTGTTGACGGCGGCGCCGCACGAAGTGCCGCCGGCGTTGTTCGATCAACTCGTGGTGGGCGGCCGCTTGATTGCGCCGGTGGGCCCGGACGGCCGTCAGGAACTAATGCGCTACACCAAGACAGAGAACCGGCTGCACAAGCAATCGCTCGGGGCGGTGAGCTTTGTTCCCTTGCTGTCAGGTCTACAGCGTTAGCCTCACGCGAGCGATCGCTGTCGCGTGGATGTGCTGCTTCACGATCGGCGGTTGCGCATCCAACGGCCGCCTCGACGATTCCCCGACAACGTACGCGCCCCAGACCTATGTGGTGCGGCCGCACGATACGCTCTACACCATCGCCTGGCAGCACGATCTCGATTATCGGGAGCTGGCGAAGTGGAACAACATTGGCGCCGATTTCAGGCTCGCGATTGGCCAGGTGCTCGTGCTGCATCCGACCGCGCCGCTCACAGCGCCGCCGCCCGCGCCGGTTGTTGCTGCATCGAGCGCGCCTCCGCAGACGGCGCAGCCTGCCGTGACGCCGCGCGTCGGCAAACCCATTCCGTTGGGCGAGACGCCGTCAGCGGCCATGAGTGCGAGCGAACCGGCGAGTGCGGCTGCACCGGCGAGCGTGGCTGCACCGGCGAGCGTGGCTGCATCGGCGAGCGTGGCTGCACCGGCGAGCGTGGCTTCGCACGAGCCACACTCGGTCGCGGCCGTGTCGACCGTGGGCGGCGTGAAATGGGTATGGCCCACCGATCGAATGTCGGCCCCACGGCCGGTGCCTGGCGGGGGTATCCTCCTCTTGGGGCGGCTGGGTCAAGACGTGCGCGCGGCCGGATCGGGCCGTGTGGTTTACACCGGCAGCGGCCTGCGCGGCTACGGCAATCTCATCATCATCAAGCACGGCGACAGCCTGCTGTCGTCCTATGCGCACAACCGCGAACTATTGGTGCATGAAGGGCAGGATGTAGCGATGGGGCAAGTCATCGCCCACATGGGCACGGGGCCGCATCAAGTCTGCGCGCTGTATTTCGAGATCCGCATCAACGGCAAGCCGACCGATCCGCTGCGGTATCTTTCGGCCGATCGTTGATTTTGCGGCGGCCCGATAACGGTTACTGCGCTTGCACCTCGCGCTGTTGACGCGGTCCCATGCGTTTGCTGTGGCTGCGCATCCTATTGACCGCGTCGCGATGTATACGCTACCGTCTCGTTCAATTATTAGCCAGCACTGTTGCGTATCAATGACTGATTCCCGCGGATCGGGCGACCGTCCGGCCGTTTATACCTGGGACCCGAACTCGAACTCGGGCAAGCCTCTGTTCGTGTTCAATGAAAAGGGCGTCGAGTTCGACTATCACTACATCAGTCTGACGGATTTCGAACAACATGCGCCGGAATACCTGACGATCAACCCCGACGGTACCGTTCCCGCACTCGTCCATCGTGGCCGCGTCTTTACCGAATCGACGCCGATGTGCGAATACATCGACGCGTCATTTGCGGGACCCTCGTTGGTGCCGAACGATGCGGGCGCGCGCTATCGAATGCGCAACCGCTGCCGCCGCACCGATAAAGCCGCCGAGGCCTTGAGCGTCATTGGTTGGCATCTCTTCTTGGGGCCTTTGGTCCGGTCAAAATCACCCGAAGAAATGGAGCGACTGATAGCCCGTATTCCCACCAAGGAGCGCCGGATTTCGTGGCAAACCGCGTCGCAGGCGACGTTCTCCGAGGAGCAACTCGCCACCGCGCGCGCCCGAGTCGGCGAGTACGTCAAGGAACTGGAAGCGGATCTCGCCAAGAGTCCATGGCTCGCCGGCGATCAATTCTCCCTGGCCGATATTCTCACCTTCGCCAATTTCTATGCATTGCCGGGCGGTTACCCGGAGTTCGCAACGACGAGTTTTGCGCCGCGCGTGCTCGACTGGCTGAGACGCATTTACGCGCGGCCGGCAACGGCCAAGACGTTCGGCATGGCAAGATCCATTGCCCGCCGCGCCTTCGATATTGCGAGGGGCTTGGGCAGCCCCATGGCGGAGCCGGCACGTGCTTGAACTGTATGGAAGCGGCGATCCCGCCACGCTCAAACTCGTCATTTGTCTCGAGGAACTGGCGCTCCCCTATAAGTTTCATGCTCTCGATCTGAAAAAACTGGATCAGTGGTCTCCGGCACACCGGTCGATGGCGCCGCAAGGCGAGGTGCCGGTGCTGGTCGACGGTGTGTACGTGATGTCGGATGCCACTATCGCGCTGCTGTATCTGGGAGAGTCTCATCGTCAAGCCAACCTCGTACCGAGCGACCCCGCCCTGCAGTACGACGTGCAAGCATTGAACGACGTTCTCGATGCCGCGTTGCTCGGCAGCGTCAACTTGATCGGCTGGCATCGGCAACAAGACGGCGCGGCACGCGCTGCATTCAACGAAGCGCTGGCGGCGGTGTCGGGCCGTCAGAAAGCGGCCGGTTGGAGTGCGGTATGGCGCGATGCCGAATCCGATCGGTGTCGTTGCGCGGAAGAAAAGATCGCCGGCGGCGTTGCGAAAATCGAGGCGGCGCTCGGCATGAGACCGTGGCTGGTCGGCGACGGCTTCACGATTGCCGATATCGGCGCGTTCGCGCTCGCGGAAAGCCTGCCGGCGTTGATGCCGGGGTTGGTCGATGCGCAACGAACGCCGCAGCTGTACGCCTGGATTCTGCGAATGCGCGCCCGGCCCGCCGTGCGCCGTGCTCTGACCGGAGCGGGACGTAGCCATGGCGGCACGCTGTACGCGCCGCCGCAATGAGCTACGGCTACAACATGAGTAACGCGACCACGCGTCGTTGCTCGTTCACGAGTACGTTGAACGTGCGGCAGGCGGCGCCGGTGTCCATGACTTCGAAACCGATGCCGGACTTCAGGAATTGCGCGCCGAACGCCGCTGCGGGGAACACTTGCCGTTGACCGGTTCCGATCAACACAAGTTCAGGTTCGAACTTGAGAATGCGAGCCGCATGCTCCATCGCCAGATCTGCGACGTCGGCGAGCGTCGGCTCCGGCTGGATCGCGGCTGCGGCCACGATCAGGGTGTGGTGAAACACTTTGTCGTTGATGCGTAATTCGCCGCGGCCGTAGCCCCGGATGACATTCACGTTCAAACTTGGGTCCTGGGTGAAGCGCATACCGGTAAGATACTCAAATTCGCACCGGGGCGCCTTTGTCTACTGTCTATATTCGATTCGCAGCGCACGGCTCGGCCGCTTTACAGCGCTCGCCCCTGCTTGAGCAGGTGGTCGCGCGTGCGACGACCGCGGTTCAAGTCGCGAACTGGCGCGCCGATGCGTTTCGCGCATTGGCGCCCGGGGGCACGCCGATGCCGCCGATCGCTGCGGCGGCGCTGCTTGCCGCAGCGGGAGCGGGAGCCGGGGCGTGGGTGTGTGTCGCAACCCCCATACATTTGAGCGCCGGCATGAGCAGCGTCACGCTGCCGCAGGACGGCGTCTTGGACCTCGGGCCAAGCGAAGCTGACACGCTGGCGGCCGACTTCAATCGGGTTTTCGGCGGCGCCGGCATGCGGTTGATGGTAGGCCGAGCAGCCGTCCTGTTATGCGTGTTCGATACGACGCTCGACGTCGAGATGTACGACCCGGAAACCGTGGCGGGTCACGATCTATTCGGCTTTCAGCCGGCGGGCACCGATGGGCCGCGGTTGCGCCGGTTGATGAGCGAAATCGAGATGTGGCTCTTCGATCACGAAGTCAATCGAGCGCGCGTGGCGAACTCACGGCCGCCGGTCACGGGATTGTGGCTGTGGGGCGGCGGAAACACTCGCGCGGCCATCCCCGCCGTCAGCGGATGGACTGCAGGGCAGGATCCGTTCTTTGCGGCGTTCGGCAGCGAGCAGCAATGGCCGCCATCTACCGGCGCGGGTGTGGTCGTCTGCCCGCAGCAGCCGGGATCGCGGGGTTGGTTGGAGGTGGAACAACGCTGGCTCGCGCCGGCCGTCGCCGCTCTGAAATCCCGTCGCATCAAGAGGTTGGAGTTGTCGGCGGCCGAGCGGCGCGTCAGCGTCGTCGCCGCGCCGATGCTGCGTTTTTGGCGGCGCCCGCGGCCGTGGTGGGAATCCTTTGAAGTGACAGTCGGTGAGTCCAATGATTTTCAATGAAATCCGCCGTCGGCCCGTGGGAACGCCGCTCGACTGCAGTGACTTGCACCCGGTTCTGCGGCGCGTCTATGCGGCGCGCGGTGTTGCCTGTCGCGAGGATCTCGATCTCTCGCTCGATCGGTTGCTGCCGGTGGGGTCGCTGCCTGGCGTCGAGGCCGCGGCGGGGTTGCTGATGGAACATCGCGCCGGGCGGGTTCTCGTCATCGGCGACTTCGATGCCGATGGCGCCACCAGCAGTGCCTTGGTGGTACGCGCATTGCGTGCTCTGAAATTTTCCCACGTGGATTTTCTGGTGCCCGATCGATTTCGCTTCGGCTACGGGCTCACGCCGGAAATAGTCGCCCTGGGGGCGACGCGCGAGCCTTCGCTGATCGTCACGGTGGACAATGGCGTGTCGAGCATCGAAGGGGTCGAGGCGGCGCGTAGTTTGGGCATTCCCGTCCTTGTGACGGATCATCATCTGCCGGGCTCTACGCTGCCCTCTGCGCAGGTGATCGTGAATCCCAACCTCGCGGGTTCGACCTTCGCCAGTGCTGCCTTGGCCGGCGTCGGCGTTGCCTTTTATGTGGTGGCGGCGCTCTCGCGTCTCATGAACGACGCCGGTTTTCGCGCCGTTGATCTGCTCGATTTAGTTGCATTGGGAACTGTCGCTGATGTGGTGCCGCTGGACCACAACAACCGGGTGCTGGTGGCGCAAGGCTTGCGTCGCATACGCGCCGGCCGGTGCGTGCCCGGAATTCGCGCTCTCCTGGAGTCCGGCGGACGCAAACTCGATCAGGTGACGGCTGCTGACCTGGGTTTCGTGGTGGGGCCGAGGTTGAACGCGGCGGGGCGGCTCACCGACATGAGCGTCGGGATCGCCTGTTTGTTGACCGACGACCCGGCGGCTGCGATGCGGTTGGCCGGGCAATTGGCCAAGCTCAACGAGGAGCGGCGTGAAATCGAGCGGCGCATGCAACTCGAGGCGGTTGAGATTGCTGCAAGCCTGCGTTTCAATCCCCTAGGCGAAGAATCGTTCGGGCTGTGTTTGTTCGATGAACACTGGCATCAGGGCGTGGTGGGATTGGTGGCGGGGAGGATCAAGGACCGATTGCATCGGCCGGTCATCGCCTTCGCCCGCGCCGAGGGCGGCGCCCTGCGCGGCTCGGCACGCTCGATTCCGGGAGTCCACATTCGCGATGTGCTTGACAGCATTGCTGCGCGCCATCCCGGCTTGATCGACAAGTTCGGCGGTCACGCCATGGCGGCGGGCATGAGCTTGGCGGAGCAGTCACTAGCGCATTTTCGCGAGGCGTTCGCGGCGGAAATTGCGGAGCGTGCCGACGTCGAATCGCTGCGCGGCATCATCCACTCCGATGGCGAACTCACGGGCGCGGAACTTTGCGTCGCGACGGCTCGCGCGTTGCGCAGCGCGGGCCCTTGGGGTCAAGGCTTCCCGGAACCGGTGTTCGATGGAGAGTTCAAGATTCTCGACGCCCGCATCGTCGGCACCAAGCATCTCAAGCTGTCCTTGCGCTCGAACGCGGCCGGCCCGCAGGCGGAGCCCATCGATGCGATTGCGTTTGGATATGTCGGTGGCACGGCGGAGGACTCGGAGCTTCGTCCCGACGCGCACGCGCACATCGCTTATCGTCTGGAGGTCAATGACTATCGTGGTGATGAACGGGTGCAACTCAATTGTCAGCACTTGCACCGGCGTGCAACACCCGGCTCGGGGTCCGGCGCATGATTACCGCAATGCGGCAACTTGTGAGCCGCGGGTAACTCGGGTGCGGCGCCTCAAGGAAGTTGCATGGTCGCCGTTACCCGTACATGAAAGTGGGCTCGTCAGCTATTCGCGGCCTATGCCGGAGATCGCGAACTCGACGGAGTTGCAGTCTACGACAACAACGGTGAACTGATTGAGGGGCTCGGAATTCGGCCCCCGCGATTTGGTCCCAACGCGGATCTCGGGATCCATACCGACGATGAAGGTGCCGTCGTCGTGGACGAGTCTGACGGCGAGTGCGACGTGAACACCTTGCTGGCGGAAATCGAGCTGGCGATGAACGTACGATAGGCCGTCACGGTAGCGTGGGACGGCGCCCGTCCGGTGGGCGTCCGGGCCTTCTGTGCTAAAATATTCGGCTATGGAAATCAATCAACTCAAACGATTCATCAACGATCTCGAGGAACGCACCGACTCCTTGAGGGGGTATCTTTGATTACGACAACAAGCACGAGCGCCTTCAGGAAGTAACTCGCGAGCTCGAGCAGCCCGGCATCTGGGACAACGCGGATCGCGCGCAGGAACTCGGAAAAGAACGCGCGAAGCTCGAAGGGGTCGTCGACAACCTGGACCACCTCACGCGAGGCCTGCGCGACGCCGCGGAATTACTCGAACTGGTCGCCGAAGAGGCCGACACCCAGGCGGCCGATGAGATCGAGCGAGACGTCACGGGTTTGGCGGCGGTGGTCGAGCGGCTCGAGTTTCAACGTATGTTTCCCGGCAAGATGGATTCGCACAGCGCGTTTCTCGACATTCAAGCCGGGGCGGGCGGCACCGAAGCTCAAGACTGGGCGGCCATGTTGCTGCGCATGTACTTGAAGTGGGCGGACGCGCACGGCATCAAGACGGAAATCATCGATCAAAGCGACGGCGAGGTCGCCGGCATCAAGGGCGCCACCGTCAGCATGGTCGGGGATTACGCTTATGGGTGGCTTCGCACCGAAACCGGCGTTCATCGGCTGGTGCGAAAATCACCGTTCGATTCCGGCAATCGGCGTCACACCTCCTTCGCCTCGGTGTTCGTCTCACCGGAAGTGGATGATGACATCGACATCGAGATCAATCCCGCGGATTTGCGCACCGACGTCTATCGATCGAGCGGTGCCGGCGGCCAGCACGTGAACAAGACCGAATCCGCGGTCCGCATCACTCATATCCCGACCAACATCGTGGTTGCCTGTCAAAGCGAGCGCAGCCAGCACAAGAATCGCTCCACCGCGATGAAGATGCTGAAGGCAAAACTTTACGAACTCGAGTTCAACAAGCGCAACGCCGCTGCAAAAGTGCTCGAGGACTCGAAATCGGACGTCAGTTGGGGCAATCAGATTCGCAGCTACGTGCTGGACCAGTCGCGCATCAAAGATCTGCGCACCGGGGTGGAAATCGGTAACACTACGGCCGTGCTCGATGGCGGCCTCGACGTATTCATGCAAGCCAGCCTGAAGCAGGGTCTTTGACCGACAACGACGAGAACCATCTTAAAAGCCGCCCTATGACCGACAACGACGAGAACCATCTGATCGCCGAGCGCCGCGCGAAACTTGCGAAATTGCGCGCGCGCGGCAACCCCTTTCCCAACGATTTTCGGCGCAATGCGCTGGCCGGCGACTTGCTGACCGCCTATGGCGAAAAAAGCGCAGAAGGTTTGGATGCCGAGCCGATTCGCGTGGCCGTCGCCGGCCGCATGCGCGCCAAGCGCGTCATGGGCAAGGCGAGTTTCGCCAAGCTGGAAGATTCGAGCGGCAGCATCCAAGTATTCTTGCAACAACAGGCGCTTGGCCTCGTTTACGATGAGTTCAAGGGCTGGGACGTGGGCGATGTGATCGGTGCCGAAGGCACCTTGTTCCGTACCAAGACCGGAGAGCTTTCAGTGCGGGTGGAGCGCCTGGTATTGCTGACCAAGTCGCTGCGGCCGCTGCCCGACAAATGGCACGGCATCGCCGATACGGAAATGCGCTATCGCCGCCGTTACGTCGATTTGATCATGAACGAAGCGACGCGGCGCGTGTTCGAAACGCGTTCGCGAATCGTGCGTTACCTGCGCGCCTTTCTCGATGCACGCGGCTTTCTCGAAGTGGAGACGCCCATGCTGCATCCGATTCCGGGCGGCGCCGCGGCGCGGCCCTTCAAGACACATCACAATGCGCTCGACGTGGACATGTATCTGCGCATTGCGCCAGAGCTGTATTTGAAGCGCCTCACCGTCGGAGGTTTCGAGCGGGTCTACGAGATCAACCGCAATTTCCGCAACGAGGGGGTGTCGACGCAGCACAACCCCGAGTTCACGATGCTCGAGTTGTATCAGGCCTATGCGGATTACCACGATCTGATGGAAATGATCGAGAGCCTGTTCCAGGGTCTCGCCGATACGTTGTTGGGATCGCGCAAGTTGATCTATCAGGGCACCGAATACGACCTGTCGCATAGCTTCGCCCGCATGACCATCGAAGAGATCATCCTGGCGAACAATCCGGAGCTCGATCCCATGGCGTTGCGCGATGTGACGTATCTGCGCCGCGTCTGCGATCAAATGAAAATTTCCTACAAGGCCGGCGACGGTCCCGGCAAACTGCAAATCGAAATTTTCGAGAGAACCGGCGAACATACGTTGGTGCAGCCCACGTTTGCCTATGCGTATCCGGCGGAGGTTTCGCCCTTGTCGCGGCGCAACGACCAAGATCCGTTCATCACCGATCGTTGGGAGTTCTTCATCGGCGGCCGCGAACTCGCCAACGGCTTCTCCGAACTCAACGACGCCGAAGATCAGGCGCAGCGCTTCAAAGATCAAGTGGCGCGGAAGGATGCAGGCGACGAGGAAGCCATGTACTACGACGCAGACTACGTGCGGGCCCTGGAGTACGGCATGCCGCCGACCGCGGGCTTGGGATTGGGCGTGGATAGGATGGTCATGCTGTTCACCGATTCGCCGTCGATTCGCGACGTGCTGTTGTTCCCGCACATGCGCCCCGAGTTTTGATCGGGGGTAGCGGCCCGATCGGCGTTTTCGATTCGGGAGTCGGCGGCCTGACGGTATTGCGCGCGCTGCGTTCCGCGCTGCCGGCGGAAGAATTCATCTATTTGGGCGATACCGCGCGTTTGCCCTACGGGACGAAGAGTCCGGAAAGCGTCGTCCGCTATTCGCTGCAGTGCGCCGAGGCGCTGATCGTCCGGGGCATAAGCTGTCTGGTGGTGGCCTGCAATACGGCATCGGCGTCTGCCTTGGGCGCGTTGCGTTTGCGATATCCGGACATTCCCGTCATCGGTGTCATCGAGCCGGGCGCGGCTGCTGCCGTGGCGGCCTCTCGCTCGCGGCACATCGCCGTGATCGGTACCGAAGGCACGATCGGCGGCGGCGCGTATCAGATGGCCATTCACCGACTGGACGCCGGGATTCGCGTTACCGCGAGAGCTTGTTCGCTGTTCGTTGCCATGGCGGAAGAAGGATGGACTGAAGGGCCCATTGCCGAGGCCGTGGCCCGCCGCTATCTGGAGCCGATTTTTGGGACGGCCGACGGGGCACCCTACTCGAGGGCCGACGGGGCACCCTACGCGATGCCCTACGGGAGGCCCTATGGGACGCCCGATACCTTGGTGCTGGGATGCACGCATTTTCCCGTTCTGGCCGCCGCCATTCGCACCGTGCTGCCGCCCCGCGTCGCAATAGTCGACTCCGCCGCTACGGTTGCAGCCGCCGTATCGCGCGACTTGGTGCGGACGATTCATACGCAGGGGAGCGGCGGCGTCACGTGGTTGGCTACGGATGGAGCCGCGCGCTTTGCCCGGGTGAGCAGTGTCTTCCTCGGCCAGGCATTGCGCGCGGATGAGATCGAAATCGTCGACCTATGATCCAGGTGCTGTCCGCTTGCGTCTTCAGTGCGCCCTGCGTATCCCTCAAATGACGTAATGGCCGTACTGGAAAATCAGGCCAATGCCGGCAACGATGCTGACGGCAAGAAGTGCCTGCGCTACCCTTGCGATGATGTGTAATTCGTTCATGATGCGATCTCCGATGATTGAGCTTGAATCCACGAGCCCACTGTGCCCAATGCTCAGGTTCACAACAAACGCAATGCCTGATATCGCGTTAAGAAAAACTTAACATGCCAACCGTCCACGAAAGAATGCCGCTCGGTGCGTTGCGCGTCTTCGAGGCGGTAGCCACGTGCCTGAACTTTTCGGCCGCCGCCGACGCCCTCAATGTGTCGCCCGCTGCCGTCAGCCAGCAGATCAAAACGCTGGAGGAATACATTCAGCTGCCGCTGTTCCGACGCCTCGGAAGGCGAATCGAACTGACGGACGAGGCGCTCGAATTGCTGCCCGCCGTCCGAGACGGTCTCGAGCGGTTGGAATCGGCGATGCATCAACTCAAGCAACACCGGCGCTCCGGACCGCTGCAAATCACCCTGTTGGCTTCCTTTCTCCAGATGTGGCTGCTACCGCGTATCCGATCGTTTCGCCGCAAGCATTCCGATGTCGATCTGCGCTTCCATACATCGCGCGAGTTGGTGGATTTTTCACGCACGTCCATGCATGTCGCCATACGCTTCGGTCACGGCAACTATCCGAACCTGCACAGCGAGAAATTATTGGACGATTGGTTGGTGCCCGTGGCGAGCCCCGAATTGATCAAGCACTATGGCATGATCGAACGCGGTGCCGACCTCGGCAAGTATCCGCTGCTCGAGAGCGACGATGAGCCATGGAGCGTTTGGCGTAAGACAGACGAAGAAGTTGCCTGGCAATCGCGCGCGCCCACCATCGACGATTCTGCCGGTCTGCTGGCCGCCGCCGAAGAGGGCCTGGGATTCGCCTTGGCGCGCTGGACACTGGTAACGCGAGCGCTTCGACAAGGGAGTCTGAGACGGGCGGGAGCAGGCGCGTTGCCGTTCCGTTCAGCTTATTACTTCGTCTGCCCAAGAGCTTTTCTGAGCCTGCCGAAAGTAGCTCATTTTCGCGAATGGATTTTTGCGGCCGCGCGTGATTTCCCCGGCCCGGACGACTTGGGCAACCGCGAGTCAGGCACGATTGTTGGCCGCGGCCGGCGTAGCGCTTAGACTTGACTGGCAATGCACGTGCACCCTTTGCTGGAGATTTACCATGACTGATGAACGACAGAGGATTTCGCGACGGGAGTTCACCGCGCTCACCCTGGCGGCCGGCGTGAGCGCCGCGACGGGTGCGTCGGCTGCCTCGGTCGCTGAGGTGATCGACACCGACGTGTTGGTGAAAACGCCGAGCGGCACGTGCGATGCCGCGCTCGTGCATCCTCAAGGCAGCGGCCGCTGGCCGGCCGTCATCATTTTTCCGGATATTTTCGGATTGCGTCCGACGATGCGCGCGATGGCGAAGCGCTTGGCAACGAACGGGTTTACCGTGCTGGTTCCGAACCCCTTTTACCGGTCGACCAAGGCGCCCGGCATTTTTCCTGACTTCGATTTCGGCAACCCCGCCGATCGAGCGAAACTCGACGCGTTCCGCGCGCCGATGACGAGCGACGCCGTCATGCAGGACGCCGCCGCTTACGTCGCATTTCTCGACGCGCAGCCGAGCGTCAACAACAAGGCAAAAATGGGCGTCGTCGGTTATTGCATGGGCGGCCCGATGACCATGCAGGCGGCCGCGGCCAACCCCGCTCGGATCGGCGCAGGCGCGTCGTTCCACGGTGGCGGCTTGGTGACCGACAAACCGGACAGCCCGCATCTTTTGGTGCCTAGAATCAAGGCTCAGTTTTACTTCGGGATCGCCGCCAGTGACGATGAAAAGCAGCCCGAGGCAAAAACCAAGCTGCGGGAAGCGTTCGACGCCGCGAAAGTCCCTGTAAAAATCGAAGTTTACGAAGGTACGCTGCATGGATGGTGCGTGAAGGATATGCCGCTGCAAGCGGGCAAACCCATCTATAACGAGCCCCAGGCGGAGCGGGCTTGGAATGAATTGCTCGCGCTTTACAAGCGCGCCCAGGTTTGACGCAGGCGCGGATCCCACTCGACATAAGGAGCATCAGCGCACTTCGGCTGCGGGTGTTCGAGTGGATGCGAGCGAATATTCGCGACGCGCCTCGCGGATTGGCCGGCCCGGGGGTGCGCATACTCGGCTCCTGCATATTCACTGAAAGGCGAGCGCATGCGCGGGATCGTAGCCGCAAAACCATTGCTGAGCCGGCCCGAGCAGCAACTGTACGGCCGATTGGTGCGCGCGTTCCCGGGACACGTGATCCTGGCTCACGTGGCATTGTCACGACTTCTGGTGGTGGATCAGTCGGCCAGCGTCGCCGAGGTGCAGCCCTCCACCAATCGGTACCGGCAATGGGTGGCGGATTTCGTGGTTTGCCGATCCGACTTCACAGCGCTGGCCGTCGTGGAAGTCGACGAGGGGGGCAAACCGCGCGACGCGCAGCGTGAGAAACATCGCCGTAAGGACCAGTTCCTGCAAGCCGCCGGGATCAAGGTCGTCCGCGTGGCCGCCGCCGATATTCCGCATGAACTTGCGCTGAAAGCCCTGGTAGCCGCGCTGCCGCTGAACTCTTCGGCCGCGGAGGTGATGCGCCGCGCGTCTTAGGCAACAGACCCAATCGCCCCGATTGACGCTACACTTAGCGGATCCAAATCGGAGGCCGATATGTTCGTATTGCACGTCAATGGGGAACCACGCACGGTCGACGTTCCCGGGGATATGCCGCTCCTTTGGGTGCTGCGCGATATCATCGGCCTCACGGGCACGAAGTTCGGATGCGGCGTCGCGCAATGCGGCGCCTGCACCGTGCATCTGGATGGACAGGCGGTGCGTTCTTGCGTATTGCCGGTGAGCGCGATCGGCGATAAGGCCATCACCACCATCGAAGCGGTGGGCAGGACCCCGAGCGGGCAGAAGATCCAGCAGGCATGGTTGGACGTGGACGTGGTGCAATGCGGCTACTGCCAGTCGGGCCAAATCATGTCGGCGGCGGCCCTGCTGGCGCGAACACCGAATCCCAGCGACGGGGACATCAATGCCGCCATGTCGGGAAACATCTGCCGTTGCGGAACCTATGTTCGGATCCGGGCTGCCATCAAACAGGCGGCTACGGGCAAAGCGGAAGTACTTCAGGCCATCGCGCCGGCGGCGGGAAGTGCAGCATGAAACTGCAGGGTTCTGTCCCGCTCGACCGGGAGAAAGTCGACGCCGGTCGCCGCGACGCACTAAAGTTGGGCGGTCTGACCCTTGCATTCTTGTGGACAGGCGTCGGCGGAACCGCACACGCCGCCCTCAACGCACGGCGTCAGCCGGGCGATGCAGCGGCCGCCGCTGCGGACGGCAATCCGCCGTTCGCTCCCAATGCTTTCATCCGCATCGACGCGGACGGTTTGGTGCGCCTGGTCATGCCCAACGTCGAAATGGGTCAGGGTATCTATACCGGGGCATGCATGATGCTCGCGGAAGAACTCGATGTGGGTATGGATCAGATCCGGGTCGAACACGCTCCGCCCAATGAAGAACTGTATTCCATGCCGCTGTTGGGCGGCCAGATCACGGGCGGCTCTACCAGTACACGCGGCCATTGGCAGGTGCTGCGCGAAGCGGGAGCTGTGGCGCGCGCCATGCTGGTGGCGGCGGCGGCAGAGCGTTGGCATGTCGATCCTGCGAGCTGCACCGTATCGCGCGGCATTGTTGCCCATCAGCCGTCCAAGCGCAGCTTGGCCTTTGGAGCCCTGGCCAAGTCAGCGGGTGCATTACCTGAACCCGGCAAAGTCACGCTCAAGGATCCCAAAACATTTGCCTTGATCGGCAAGCCGCTGCGGCGCGTGGATTCGGCGGACAAGGTGAAGGGCGCCACTCAATTCGGCATCGACGTGCAGGTGCCGGGGATGAAGATCGCAACGGTCAAGGCCTGCCCCACCCTCGGCGGCAGGGTCGTCGGCATCAACGACAAGCGGACCCGCGCAATACCCGGCGTGCTTGCCGTGCTGCAACTCGACGGCGCCGTGGCCGTGGTGGGGGAACATTTCTGGGCCGCCAAGCAAGGGCTCGACGCGCTCGATATCGAGTGGGATCCGGGCGACAACGCCAATCTCTCGACGGCAAAATTACGCGGGGCGCTGGCCGACAAATCGCAGAGCGGTACACCCATCGTCGCCCGGGAGGTAGGCAAGAAGCCCGCCGACGGCAAACTGATGGAGGCGGTCTATCAGTCGCCGATGCTCGCGCACGCGACCATGGAACCGCTCAACACCACCGTGTGGATCACCGCCGACAAATGCGAAATCTGGGTCGGTACCCAAGTGCCGACGCGCTGCGTGTCGGCGGCCGCAAAGATTACCGGCTTGCCCGAGGCCAAGATCGTCTTGCACAACCAATATCTAGGCGGCGGCTTCGGCCGCCGCCTGGAAACCGACTCGGTTGAACAGGCCATTCATTTCGCCAAGCAAGTCAGCTACCCGATCAAAGTGATCTGGTCGCGGGAAGAGGATATCCGGCACGACATCGTGCGACCGATGTATCACGACCGAATCTCGGCGCTGCTCGATTCCAACGGAAGGCCCGTGTGGTACGGCGATCGCGTCACCGGCGGCACCGTGCTCGGGCGATGGGCGCCGATGGCCATGGGCAAGAACGGCTTGGATGACGACACGGTCGAGTGCGTGGCCGAAGTGCCCTACGACATACCCAACCTCAAAGTGGAATGGGTGCGCCATGACATGCCCGACGGCTTGATCGTGGGTTGGTGGCGAGGGGTCGGGCCCACGCACAATTTGTTCGTGGTCGAAAGCTTCATGGACGAATTGGCACATACGGCAGGCAAGGATCCGCTCGAGTTTCGCCGTACGTTGCTGCAGAAAAATCCACGCTCGCTCGCGTTGCTCAATCTCGCCGCGGAGAAGATCGGTTGGAACGGGAGCCCGTTGCCCGCGCGGGTGGGACGAGGCCTCGCCTTGGGCGAACCGTTCGGCAGCAGGGTGTGCTTGATCGTCGAAGCCGAAGTGACGCCGCAGGGGGAAGTGCTGCTGCGGCGGGCGGTGGTAGCGCTCGACTGCGGGGTGGCGATCAATCCGAGTTCGGTGGAGGCCCAGATCCAAGGCGGCATACTGTTCGGCCTGAGCGCCGCCCTGTACAGCGGCATTACGATCAAACACGGCGCCATTGAGCAGAGCAACTTCCACGATTATCGGAGCCTCCGCATCAACGAGACGCCGCTGGTGGAACTGCACCGGATCGACAGCGATCAAGCACCGGGAGGTCTGGGCGAGGTAGGCACGGCCATCGCGGCTCCCGCGTTGGGTAATGCGATCTTCGCCGCGACCGGCGTGCGCCTCAGGAGTTTGCCGGTCGATCGTACGCTGTTGGCGCAGAACGGCAAGGTGCTCAAGACCGTGGTGGGCGACAATAGTGCCGAGAGCGTCATTGATGGGAGGGCGAGGGCATGAAGCGTTTCCTCACAGTCGTCGTGTGTCTGAGCCTGATCGGCGCGGTCGCTTATGTCGTGTTGAACCGCACCGACGGCGCCGCGGGCACGGCGCCCGCGCTCGCCGGCGCGCCCGCTTCGGCGGAGGTGTTGGCACGCGGCGAATACCTGACGAAAGCCGCGGACTGCATCGCCTGTCACACCGTACCCGGATCCGGCAAGCCGTTCGCCGGTGGGGTAGCCTTCAAGTTACCCATCGGGACGATATACTCCAGCAACATTACCGCCGATCCGACGAGCGGAATCGGTGATTGGAGCGACGATGATTTCTTGCGCGCGGTGCGCGATGGCGTGGGCAAGGAGGGGCAGCACCTTTATCCTGCGTTTCCGTACACGTCCTATACGAAGCTGAGCCGCAGCGATGCGCTTGCCATCAAGGCTTATCTCATCAGCCTGCCGGCGATCCGGCAGGCAAATCGCGCCAACGAGCTTGGTTTCCCATTCAATCAACGGTGGGCCGTGGGGTTCTGGAATGCTGCCTTTTTCAAGGACCAACGTTTCGCGGCCGATCCGTCGAAGCCGTCCGAATGGAACCGCGGCGGCTATCTCGCGACGGCACTGGGCCATTGCGCCGAGTGCCACACGCCGCGCAATCTGGGCTTCGGCCTGGAGCATGGCAAAGAACTTGCCGGTGCCGAATTGCAAGGCTGGCGAGCCTACAACATCACGCCGGATCCGAAATATGGAATCGGCGCCTGGAGCGATGCAGAGCTCGCGGAGTATTTGAAAACCGGCCTTGCCGTGGGGCACGCCTCGGCCAACGGTCCAATGGGCGAAGCCGTTTCGCACAGCCTGCAGTTTCTAAACCCCGAAGACATCGCGTCGCTGATCGCCTACCTGCGCGCTGTGCCCGCCCGCGAAGGCGCCCATCCGATCGATGTCGACCGGAATCCAGCGCCGGCCGTGGCATCGACCGAGACGGCGCCGGAAAGCGTTGATGCACCTGCGCATGCGCAGGGTCTCAAATTATTCGAGGGAGCGTGCGCGAGTTGTCATCAGTGGAACGGCAAGGGACAGCAATCGCAGTACGCGTCGCTGCTCGGCACGCGAGGCGTCAACGACGCGCACGGCGCGAACGTCACGCAGGCCATCCTCCAAGGTGTGAACATGCGAATCGGTGGCCGCGACGTGTTCATGCCGGCGTTCGGCAGCGCTTACTCGAATACCGAAGTGGCCGCGCTGGCCAACTACGTCATTGCACACTTCGGCGGCAAACAAGGCGAAGTCACGCCGGATCAGGTGGCCGAACGCCGTAATCTCTAAAGATCGATGCAGCAGCCTAACTCGGGCTGATCAATGAGTAAGGCAGCGGCAGTTGGGTCGCCTCGACGAGGGTGCCGGTCGGCGCTGCGGCATCGGATTCCGCGCCGCCGGTCCCACCGGGCGTGCTCGCCTCGGTATTGAGCACGGCCAGCGCTTCGAATTCGGATCCGGTTTGCGCCAGTTCCGTGAGCCGTCCGCCACGTCCGTCGCTCAAATGGATCGTTTGGCCGATCGCCCACGTACCGGCAGGCAAACGCAGCCGAAACAGCCGGCGTTTGATGCGTCCGAGATGCTGCGTGCGTGCGATGATTTCCTGGCCGGTGAAACAGCCTTTGGTGAAGCTGATGCCATCGATCAAATCGAGATTGAGCATCTGTGCGACGAACATTTCGCGGGTCGCGGCATAAACTTGCGGCAAGCCGGCGCGAATATCGGCCAGACGCCAGTCATGTTCAACGCGCCGTGCTGGTTCGGCCTGCGACGCGGGTTCGCCCCCCAGCGCTTCGCTTACGGGCAGCGGTGCCGCGGCAGCGCCGCCGATCCCGTGCTTCGCGAGGTCCTGACGGCTGCCGATGACCCAGTACCGGTTCGGGTCGGCACCGACACGGGCAACTCCAATGCCATCGCGTTCCGCATAGCCTTGGGCTGCATCGGGAATGGGTAGTTCGCCGAACGCGAATGGCTCGGTTCCATGCCGGCCGATCACCGCGAATTGCTCGCTCCCGTCCTCGATGCGCACCTTCGTACGCAGGACGTATTTCCGCAGCCGCTCGAGCGTCGGCAGAAGGATCTCACGTGGCAGTAGTGCGATCACACCACTGGAATGCGGCAGCAGGTGAAGCACGGCGACGACCCGTCCCTGCGGGCTGGAATAGGCGGCCAACAGCGGCGCACCGGCACTCAAGCGGCGGGTGTCGTTTGATACTTGTCCCTGTAAGAAATCGGCAGCGTCGGGCCCGACAAATCGCAAAAGGCCGACATGCAGTAGGTTCCCCGAGACGGGGCCGGTAGAGTCGTTCATACGGACTATGAGATGGGTACATCGCCCGCGCTGTCAACCCCATCCGGGCATGGAACTTGTAGCAAATTCACCACCCTGCGCGTAGGTATGCGACCCTGTTTTCTGGCAAACTTTAAGGTGTGACTCGAATCGCGAAGATCTACCGCACATGACCGAACCGGCGACCCACCCCCACCGCCCACCGAACGGTGGGGAATCAGCGGTCAGTCCACCGGCGAACGCCCTGAATTCGGGCGATTCTGCGGCGAATTCGAACGACGCTCCGGGGCTCGGCGACCGGCCTGTGGCTCAGACGTTGGCTCGACCGCGAGAAATCGGCGGCCGTCAGGGGCCGGATCCCACACGTTTCGGCGACTGGGAGCTACGGGGCCGGTGTATTGATTTCTAGCTCAAGGATTGAATCGCATGCCCGTACGCGTCCGGCCTCTCTCTCCGCATCTGCAAGTCTATCGCTGGCAGATCAGCAATACCTTATCCATCTTGCATCGACTCACCGGCGTGGCGCTCGCGCTCGGGCTGGTAGCGCTCTCCTATTGGCTGATCTCGCTGGCGGGCGGCGAGGAGACGTACGCCGCGGCGATGCGCGCTTTCGCAAGTAAGGTGGGGTTGTTTTTCCTGATCGGCTGGACCTTTTCCTTCCTGTTCCATTTGCTGAACGGT
Organism: Steroidobacteraceae bacterium; assembly: GCA_052143815.1. Lineage (GTDB taxonomy): Bacteria > Pseudomonadota > Gammaproteobacteria > Steroidobacterales > Steroidobacteraceae > Bog-1198. Next base: position 88,998 of record JBKQSA010000030.1, read on the forward strand.
GTACGTCACCTGTTCTGGGACGCGGGCTATGGATTCGAGCGAAATCAGCGGCATGCCAGCGGTTGGTTCGCCGTGCTCGGTGCGCTGGGGCTGACGGCGTGCGTTTGCCTGGTTGTCTGGCACGGACTGCATACATGAGCCTGCGCAGTCCGTTGGGCCGCGTTCTGGGATTGGGTTCCGCCAAGGACGGCACGGGACATTGGTGGGCGGAACGCGTCACGTCGATTGCCTTGATCCCGCTGACCCTGTGGTTCTTTTTTTCACTGCTGTTGCTGCCGGGGCTCGACTACGGCACGGTCAAGACGTGGCTGGCGGTGCCGATCAGCAGTTTCCTCGCCATGCTGTTGATCGCGGTATTGACCTATCACTCCTACTTGGGCACGACCGCCGTCATTGAGGACTACGTGCACGCGGCAGGAATGAAAGTGTTGTCGTTGTTGCTGTTGCGGTTTCTTTATGTGCTCTTTGGCGGCGCGAGCATATTTGCCATCTTGCGCGTCGCGTTCGGATCTTGAAGACCATGAGCGAATACAAATTCATCGAACATACGTACGACGTGGTTGTCGTCGGCGCCGGCGGTGCGGGTCTGCGCGCGACTTTCGGGCTGGCTGAGGCAGGGCTGTCTACGGCCTGTCTCAGTAAGGTATTCCCGACGCGCAGCCACACCGTCGCTGCACAGGGCGGCATATCCGCGGCCCTCGGCAACATGGGCGAGGACGATTGGCGCTGGCATATGTACGACACCGTGAAGGGGTCGGACTGGTTGGGAGATCAGGACGCCATCGAATTCATGTGCAAGGAAGCGCCGGCGGCAGTGATCGAGCTCGAGCATTATGGAGTGCCGTTCTCGCGCACCGATGAAGGGAAAATCTACCAGCGTCCCTTCGGCGGCATGACCACGCATTTCGGCAAGGGAATTGCGCAGCGAACCTGCGCGGCGGCCGATCGTACCGGACATGCCATGCTGCATGCTTTGTATCAGCAATCGCTGAAGCATGAGGCGAGTTTTTTCATCGAATACTTCGCGCTCGACCTGATTATGGAAAACGGCGAGTGCCGCGGTGTCATCGCCCTGGACATGTCGGATGGCACGCTGCATCGCTTTCGCTCGCACCAGGTCATCTTGGCGACTGGCGGCTATGGCCGGGCGTGGTTCTCCTGCACGTCGGCCCACACGTGCACCGGAGATGGGGGCGGGATGGCGCTGCGCGCCGGCTTGCCCCTCCAGGACATGGAATTCGTGCAGTTTCACCCGACGGGGATTTATGGCGCCGGTTGTCTCATCACGGAGGGATCGCGAGGCGAGGGCGGTTATCTGACGAACTCCAATGGTGAGCGATTCATGGAGCGCTACGCGCCCAATGCGAAGGATTTAGCCTCGCGCGACGTAGTCAGCCGCGCAATGACCGTGGAGATTCGCGAGGGACGCGGCGTCGGCAAGAATAAGGACCATATTCATCTGCATCTCGAACACTTGGGGGCGGCCGTCATCAAGGAGCGGCTGCCCGGCATCGCCGAGACCACCAGAATCTTTGCGAATGTCGACGTCAATAAAGAACCAATCCCGGTGCTGCCCACCGTTCACTACAATATGGGCGGCATTCCGTGCAACTTCCACGGCGAGGTCGTCACCAGCAGCGGCGGCGAGTCCGATACGGTGGTGCCGGGCCTGATGGCGGTCGGCGAGGCCGCCTGCGTGTCGGTTCATGGCGCAAATCGCCTGGGTTCCAATTCGCTGCTCGATCTGGTCGTTTTTGGACGCGAGGCGGCGCGGCATTGCACGCGCGTGGTCAAACCCGGCACCCCGCACCGGGCCTTCAAGCCCGATTCTGCGCACGCCGCGCTGGCGCGGCTCGACAAGATTCGCAACGCCAAGGGGTCGCTGCGCACCGCCGATGTCCGTTTGGCCATGCAACGAGTCATGCAGAGCGACGCCGCCGTGTTCCGCACCGGCGAAACCTTGGCCGAAGGCAGGCGCAAACTCGCGGAAGTTTTCGCGTCGTTCAGCGATGTCCACGTGACCGACCGCTCGATGGTCTGGAACACGGATCTGATCGAAACGTTGGAACTCGATAACCTACTGGGCCAAGCCGTGGCCACCATGCACTCGGCCGAAAACCGCAAGGAAAGCCGCGGCGCGCAGGCGCGCGAGGACTTCCCGAACCGTGACGATCAGAATTGGCTGAAGCATACCCTGTGCTGGGTGGATGCGCAGGGCGCCACCAAGTTCGATTACCGAACGGTGCACTTGAATACCTTGACCGATGAGGTCGAGTCCGTTGCGCCCAAGGCACGAACCTACTGATGCGCACGATTAGGAGCTAAGATCCATGGCTGAATTTACGCTACCCGCCAATTCCAAGATCCGCAAGGACGGACGGGTCTTCAAAGCGCCTGCCGGTGCGAAAAACGTGCGCGTCTTCAAGATCTACCGATTCGACCCCGACTCCACCGAAAATCCGCGGATCGACAGTTACGAAGTGGACATGGATAGCTGCGGACCGATGGTGCTGGATGCGCTCATCAAGATCAAAAACGAGATCGACTCCACGCTGAGCTTTCGCCGTTCCTGCCGCGAAGGCATCTGTGGATCCTGCGCGATGAACATCGACGGCAAGAACGGCCTGGCGTGCATCAGCGCCTGCGCCGACGTGAAGCACGACATCAGGATCTATCCCTTGCCGCACCTGTCCGTCATCAAGGATTTGGTGCCGGACCTTACGAATTTCTATGCTCAGTATGCATCCATCAAGCCTTGGCTGCAGACGCGTACACCAGCGCCGCCCGATGCAGAGCGGCTGCAATCGAAGGAGGATCAAGAAAGGGTGGATCGTCCGTCGGCCTGCATCCTGTGCGCCTGCTGTTCGACCAGCTGCCCGAGTTATTGGTGGAACAGCGATCGCTATCTGGGGCCTGCTGCGTTGCTGGCGGCATACCGCTGGATCGTCGACAGCCGCGATGAAGCGACCGGGGAACGCCTCGATCAACTGGAAGATCCATTCCGCCTGTATCGCTGCCATACCATCATGAACTGCACGGAGGCCTGTCCCAAGGACTTGAATCCCGCCAAGGCCATTGCCGAGATCAAGCAAACGCTGGCGCATCGCCGTCATTGATGGACAGCGACATCGGTAAGCTCCGCTGGCGTTGCCGGCGTGGGATGAAAGAACTCGACCTGCTGCTCACGCGCTACGTCGACGAGGAGTATCGCGATGCTGCACCCGACCACAGGCAAGCTTTCCGGCGATTGTTGGATTGTCATGACCCATTGATATACGACTACTTTCTCGGGCGGGCATCACCGCCGGACGCCGTGCTTGCGTCCCTCATCGAGCGAATTACCGTTAAGCGTTCGAACGACCGCCAGGAGCCTGTCTGAGTATCCTCGTGGCACCTTCCGCGGCTGGTAGAATCGGCCCTGTGCACAAAGTCACGTTTACTATCAAAAGCACGCGGAAATTGTCGAACTTTTCCGGAGAGCGTCGGTCTATCGCGTCAGGCTGGTGGGTGTACTGGCCGGTTTGGGATCCCTCATGACCGTCGAGGAGAGCGATCTCAAGCTGGTCGAAAAAGTCCAGCGCGGGGAGCGCGCGGCTTTCGATTTGTTGGTGCTACGATACCAACACAAGGTGCTGAAGCTAATCATGCGATACGTGCACGATGCGACCGAGGCTGAGGACATTGCACAAGAGGCATTCGTCAAGGCGTATCGCGCATTGCAATCGTTTCGCGGCGATAGCGCCTTCTATACCTGGCTGTATCGCATTGCCATCAATACGGCGAAGAACGCCCTCGTGGCCACCAAGCGGCGGCCCATGGATTATGACCTCGACCTGCAGGATCCCGAGCAATACGAGCTCCATGCGCGATTGGCGGAATCCGAAACACCCGAAGGCTTGCTGCTCACGGACGAGATTCGCGACACCGTGAATCGGGCCATCGAGAACCTACCCGACGATTTGCGCACCGCCATCGTGCTGCGTGAATTGGAAGGCTTGAGTTACGAAGATATCGCGCAAACGATGGATTGCCCGGTCGGCACGGTGCGCTCGCGAATATTTCGTGCGCGCGAGGCGATTGATAAGAAGCTACGACCCATTTTCGATGGCGGCCTTGGTCGGCCCGAGGACACATGAGCGAACAAATTCGTGAGCAAGTCTCGGCATTTCTCGATGGCGAGCTGCCCAATTCGGAAACCGAGTTGTTGCTGAAGCGGCTGACGCGCGACGCGGAGTTGCGCGAGAGTTTCGGACGCTATGCCCTCATCGGTGAATCGTTGCGAGGCGGCAGCCATGCTCGCTTGACCCAGGGCTTCACGGCGCGCGTGAATCGAGCCATCGATGGTGAACCGTTGGTCGCCACCGCGCAGACCGCCCGCGGGCGGTCGAGGAGAGGGTGGCGACCATTCGCCGGAGCCGCGGTAGCCGCCGGGGTGGCTGCGGTGGCGGTCATCGCCCTGCAACAGCGCACGATCGCGCCGGCGCTGCGAGCCGGGCCGCCGCTGACGGCTCAAAATATGGTAAGTGCTCAAAGTGGGACGACCCCGCGAGCCATCGTTACCGCCCAAAATGTGGCGATGAATCAACAGGCGTCTCCCGCCAAACCCACCGAGGCGCTGTCGTACACGGTACCGGCGGCAGTGTCCGACGCGCCGACCGCCATGCCGGCGGCGCGGTTGACGAATTACGTGTTCGCTCACAGCAAGTACTCCTCCGTCATGGGACAGAATGATGTACTGAACGATTTGTTATCCGCTGCGGATGCCGAGGACGCCGCGGCGGCCGACGGATCGCGGGACGCGCGCGTCGCCCCATGATGACTCCCCTGCGTAGCCGCGCTGGCTGGCTCGTTCCCTGCGCCGTGGTCGGCGTTTTGCTGACGATACTGCCGCGGCCTTCGCGAAGCGCCGATGACCCGCGCGAGTGGCTGGCGAAGATGAACCGTGCCTTGGCCACGCGAAACTACGACGGCACGTTCTTTCATTTGAGTGATGGCCGGGTCGAGACCATGCGTATCGTGCACCGGGTGCGGGCGGGCCGTGTGACGGAGCGGCTGCAGTCATTGGATGGGTCCGGCCGCGAGTTCGTACGGAATAACGATGAACTGACCTGTTATCTGCCCGATCAGCATACGGTGTTGGTCGAGCCTCGTCAGGACCGGGGCCCGTTCTTGGGATCGTTGCCGCAATTCGGCAGCGACGTGAACGAATTCTACAACATCGAAGCGCTGGCCAAGTCGCATGTGCTCGGCCATGTCACGCATGTCATCGTCGTCACGCCGAAGGACCAGTATCGTTTCGGTTATCGCTTATGGCTGGACGAGAACACGGCCATGCCGTTGAAGACGCAGTTATGCGACTCGCGCGGCCAGGTGATCGAGCAAATCCTGTTCGCCCGGTTGGCAATGCCCGACAATATTCCGGATAGCGATTTGACGCCGGCGGTGCATACGGAGGGAATGCACTGGGTGCGGCAGGGCCCGTCGCCAGATTCAGCCTCGCCGGCGCTGTCTGCCTATCGGGCAAGTGAATTGCCGCCCGGCTTCCGCCTGACCGTATCCGGCGCGCAGACGTTGGGCGGTGCGAGCGTACCCGCCACGCACCTGGTCTACTCCGATGGCTTGGCAACCGTGTCCGTATTCGTCGAAGCGCAGCCTGAACCGAAGCCCGCCGCGGACGAAAAATCCGGCGCGACCCCGGAACCGCCGATGCAAGGGCTGGCGCGGGTGGGTTCGGGATTCGCATATTCGACCGTGGTGCAAGGGCATCAAGTGACCGCCGTCGGCGAGGTTCCCGCCAAGACGGTGGAATTCATCGCTCATTCGATGAAGTCCTACAGCGGCAGCGATCTCCCCGCGCATTGAGATTTCTCCTGTATTCGCGCCCCGGCTGCGGACTCTGCGAGGAGATGCTCGCGGGCCTGGCGGCGCTGCCTGAGGCTCGCGGCGTGCCCATCGATGTCATCGACGTGGATTCCGACCTTAACACGCGAGTGCGCTACGGCCACAAGATTCCGGTGTTGTTATTCGAAGGCGATCTGGTGTGCCATGGACATTTGGACGCCGAAGAGGTGCATAAGGCGCTCGCGCACCACCGCCGACCGGTATAATGAGGAGTTTGCCCCCCAACTTAGGCCTTGATGAAGAATATCCGCAACTTTTCGATCATCGCTCACGTCGATCACGGCAAATCGACCTTGGCGGATCGATTCATCCAGGAGTGCGGTGGTCTCGACGCTCGGGAGATGCAGGCGCAGGTTCTCGATTCCATGGATTTGGAGCGCGAGCGCGGCATCACCATCAAGGCACAGAGCGTGACGCTCGGTTTCAAATCGGTCACGGGCGAGGTCTATCAACTCAATTTCATCGACACGCCGGGACACGTGGATTTTTCCTACGAGGTCTCTCGATCGCTGGCCGCCTGCGAGGGTGCGTTGCTGGTGGTCGATGCCGCTCAGGGCGTCGAAGCCCAGAGCGTGGCCAACTGCTATACGGCCCTGGAGCAGGGACTCGAGGTGCTGCCGGTCATCAATAAGATCGATCTGCCTTCCGCCGATGTGCCCAAGGTCATTCACGAAATCGAAGAAATTATCGGTATCCCGGCCGACGATGCGGCGCTGGTGAGCGCCAAGACGGGATTGGGCGTCAAGGAATTGCTCGAACAACTGGTGAAGCGTATCCCGGCGCCGAAGGGTGATCCCGACGGCCCGTTGCAGGCGCTCATCATCGATTCTTGGTTCGACAATTACGTGGGCGTCGTTTCGCTGGTGCGCGTCATGAATGGTGCGCTGCGATTGGGGGCCAAGATCCGCGTCATGTCGACCGGCCGAAGTCATCAGATCGACAAGCTGGGCAGGTTCACGCCGAAACCGGTGGCGCGTGAATCGCTCGAGACCGGCGAAGTAGGGTTCGTCATCGCCGGCATCAAGGAGATCGACGGCGCGCCGGTGGGCGACACGATTACGCTCGACGGCAATCCGGCGAGCGCGCCGCTCGAGGGCTTCAAGCAGGTTCAGCCGCGCGTCTTCGCGGGGCTATTCCCGGTCAGTTCAGACGACTACGAGCAGTTCCGCGAAGCGCTCAAAAAGCTCAAGCTGAACGATTCGGCGCTGCATTTCGAGCCCGAGGTATCCACGGCGTTGGGCTTTGGCTTTCGCTGTGGCTTCTTGGGCCTGTTGCACATGGACATCGTGCAGGAGCGGCTCGAGCGCGAGTACGATCTGGACCTCATCACCAGTGCGCCCACCGTCATCTATGAAGTGTTGCTCACGGACGGTACGGTGACCAACGTCGACAACCCGACCAAGCTGCCGCCGCAGGATCGGATCGCCGAACTGCGCGAGCCCATCATCACCGCCAATATCTTGGTGCCGCCGGAGCATGTCGGCGCCGTGCTCGCACTGTGCAGCGAAAAGCGCGGTGTGCAGAAAAAGATGCTGTTCCTCGGCAGCCAGGTATCGTTGCAATATGAACTGCCGCTCGCGGAAGTCGTCCTCGACTTCTTCGATCGGCTCAAGTCGGCAAGCCGCGGCTATGCCTCCTTCGACTACGAATTCAGTCACTTCCAAGCGGCGCCGCTGGTCAAATTGGACGTACTCATCAACGGCGACCCGGTCGACGCGTTATCGCTCATCGTGCATCGGGACAACTCCTACCAGCGCGGCCGGGAGTTGGTCGACAAGATGCAAGAACTCATCCCGCGCCAGATGTTCGATATCGCGGTGCAAGCAGCGATCGGCGCCCATATCATCGCGCGCGCCAGCGTCAAAGCCCTCCGCAAGAACGTGCTCGCCAAGTGTTATGGCGGCGACATCACGCGCAAGAAAAAATTGCTGGAAAAGCAGAAAGCCGGCAAGAAGCGCATGAAACAAGTCGGGCAGGTTGAAATCCCGCAGGAGGCTTTTCTAGCCGTGCTGCAAGTCGGCAAGAAGTCCGGTTGATGCTGCTGTGTCCGTTATCCCCGCGCCTGTAAAACGCGGCACGAACCGGCTCCAAGGCAAATCCATTGAGTAACTGCACCATGTTGGGAGTCTTTAGTGAGTGACGGCGATACCCTCTTCTTCGTTTTGTTGTGCGCAAGCGTGGCCTGCGTGGTGGTGATTTTGATCGACGGCTGGTTCCTGCGGCCGCAACGGGATCCGGGTGCGACCAGCGTGGAAGAGCCGTGGCTGCCGAAAATGGCGGGTTATGCGCTGGTGGCGTTGGCGCTCGCCATGCTGTGGCGGTTGTTCCGATACGAGGCGGTGGACTTCAGTTTGATGCTGGTGGTGGTGGGTGCGCTGTCGGGCGTCATCTGGGCGCTCGACCGGCTCTTCTTCGCTGAGCGCAGGAAGCTTGCCGCGGCATCCGCGGGCACTCCGGCCGAGCGCGTGCGCGAACCCATTGCCGTCGAGTATGCACGCTCGTTCTTCCCGGTCATCGTGCTGGTCTTGGTGATCCGCTCGTTTTTGTTCGAGCCGTTTCGAATCCCCTCGGATTCCATGATGCCGACGCTGTTCGACGGCGACTTCATCTTCGTCAGCAAGTATTCCTATGGGCTGCGGCTGCCGGTTTCCAATACGCTGGTGATCCCCACCGGTACACCGCAACGCGGCGACGTCATCGTTTTCAGGCTGCCGCCCAACCCGAAGATCAACTACATCAAGCGCCTCGTCGGCTTGCCGGGCGACCGAATTCGCGTGGATGCGAACAACCAGCTATACGTCAATGACGTGCCTCAGCCACAACAGCCGGGTCCGGCTTATAGGGGACCGAAGCAGGACCTGTGGAACTACACGGGCGTCCCCACGGCGACCGAGGTGCTGGGGGCCAAGCGGCACATGCTCATGTTTGCCCGAGGCGGCGTCAAAGAGGGCGAATGGGTGGTCCCGGAGGGCCACTATTTCTTCATGGGCGACAACCGCAACAACAGCAAGGACAGTCGGTGGTTGGACGAGCCGGATGCTCCGGGTTTCGTCCCAGAGCAGAATTTGGTGGGTAAGGCCGTACGAATTTGGCTTAATCTTGATACTCGTGACGGACCTCTCTGGAGGCGAATCGGAACTGCGATTCAATAAGAGGTCGATTAGGGAGGATTCTTATGGGCCGGAATCAATTCGCACCCCAGGATCAACGCGCCAGGCGCCGCAGCCGCGGCGCCGTGCGCCGACAGCAGCATGGCATGACCCTAATGGGGTTCTTCTTCATTCTGGCGCTCGTCGGGCTCATCGGCTATGCCGGCCTGCGCTTGACGCCCCTGTACCTGAATTACATCAAGGTCGCTCGTAGCATGGAAGCCGCGGCCACTGAGTTCAAGAGCGACAACCCGGATCCCATCGCTATCCGCCGTTCGCTGGAAAAGCATTGGCAGATCGAAGATATTTCGAACGTCGATGCCAAAGACGTTGAAATAGTCAAAAATGAGAACGGGGTCGCGCTGCACCTGGCCTACGACGACGCGGCCCCTTACGTCTCGAACGTGTCGCTGTCGGTGCACTTCGACAAGACCGTGAAGGTGCAATGATTCCGCAGCGCAAATCGAACGAGATCCTAACCTGGGCCGAAACGGCGTTCGGGTACGCCTTTGTGCAGCCGGCGCTCTGCCGTGCGGCATTGACGCACCGTAGCGCCGGTGCCGATCACAACGAGCGGCTCGAGTTTTTGGGGGATTCAGTTCTCAATTGCAGCGTGGCGCGGATGCTGTTCGACGCGCACCCGGAGGCGGACGAGGGAGCCCTTTCCAGGCTGCGGGCGACCTTGGTCAGCGGCGATACCTTGGCGCAGATTGCGCAACAGCTGGGTCTGGGTGAGCATTTGCAGCTTGGGGCAGGTGAATTGAAGTCCGGCGGCTTTCGGCGCGCTTCGATTTTGGCGGATACTTTGGAGGCCATATTGGGCGCGATTTTTCTCGATTCTGGATTCGACGCGGCGGCGGCGGTAGTGAACCGCATCATGGGCCCGCGAATGTCGGCGCTGCCGGCGGCCGAACTGCTCAAGGACGCCAAGACCCGCTTGCAGGAAGCGCTGCAGGCGCACGGGCTCGCCCTGCCGGTCTACACGCTGACGGCGGTCGCGGGCGAGAGCCACGCGCAATCGTTCACGGTGACATGCGAGGTGCCCGTGTTTGAACTTGCAGCCGTGGGCGAGGGCGGCAGCCGGCGGCGCGCCGAGCAATTGGCGGCAACGAAGCTGTTGGCGCTTCTGCCGTCCGAAATCCGGCTTCCCGGCGGGCGTAAAACATCATGAGCGGGCCGGCATTTCGTGCGGGTCATGTCGCCATTGTCGGCCGCCCCAACGTGGGCAAGTCGACGCTGGTGAATGCGTTGGTGGGCCGCAAGGTGAGCATCGTGACCGCCAAGCCGCAGACCACGCGCCATCGTATTTTAGGCGTCGTGACTCGGCCTGAGGCGCAACTGGTTCTGGTCGACACGCCGGGATTGCACGAATCGACGCGCCGCGTGATGAATCAGTACATGAACCGCGTCGCCATTTCCTCTTCGCAGGATGCGGACGTCATTCTGTTCGTTATCGAAGCCATGCAGTTCACGGACGAGGACATGTGGGTCTGGGAGCGCGTACGGGGTCTCAAGCAACCGCTGTTCTTGGTCATCAACAAAGTGGATCGCGTTTACCCCAAAGAGAAGCTTCTGCCGTTTCTCGAGGACATGACGGCCCGTATCCCGGCATCCGGGATCGTGCCGATCTCGGCGCTCGAATCCGATAATCTCGTTCGCTTGGTGGATCTGGTGGGCTCGCGTCTGCCGTTATCGCCGCCGCTGTTCGCGGCGGACGTGCTCACCGATCGCGACGAGCCGTTTCACGCGGCGGAAGTGGTGCGCGAGAAGCTGACGCTCAAGCTGCGCGAAGAGTTGCCGTACGGCATCAACGTGCAGATCGAACGCTTTGCCGATGAGGACAACCGCATCATGATCAACGCGGTCATCTGGGTGGAGCGCGCCGGCCAGAAAGCCATCGTCATCGGTCAGGGCGGCGAACGACTCAAGGAAATCGGGCGGCTCGCGCGCATCGAGCTCAACGATCTATGGCAACGTTCCGTGCATCTCGAACTATGGGTGAAGGTCAAGGAAAACTGGGCCGACAGCGAAATGGCCTTGCGCCAATTCGGTTACGATACGCTGTAAGGACTGACTGAGGGCGACGTCATCAAAACCGGCAGCACCAGTGCGCGGCGCGTGGCTTTGGCGCCCGCCTACATATTGCACCAGTACGCCTATCGGGACACCAGCCGCATCGTCGAAGTGTTCACCGCGGAATACGGCCGGCTCAGCTTGTTCGCACGCGGCGCGAACGGGCCCAAATCGTCGCTGAAAGGCGTGCTCCAGCCGTTCCAGCGGCTGCTCCTGTCGTGGTCCGGCAAGACCGAAGCATGTGCATTGGTCGCGGCGGAAATCGACGGTGCTGCGACCAATCTGGGGAAAGCGCGGCTCATGAGCGGGTTCTATTTGAACGAGTTGTTGCTCAAGCTCACCGAGCGCGGCGATCCGCATCCGGCGATTTTTTTCTCGTACGCCTCGTGTATCGAAGCGCTGTGCGCCGGCGCCGGCGAAGAGGCCGCGCTGCGGTGTTTCGAAAAAAGACTGCTCCATGATTTAGGTTATGGATTGCAATTGACGATGACGGACGAAGGCGTGCCCGTCAGGCCGGACCGCTACTATCGTGTTGCCGTCGAGCGCGGCCCGCAAACGTGCGTGGCGGAGGCGCCGGGCGCCGTGTACGGCCGGTCCTTGACCGATCTCGACGCGGAGAGCTTCGAGGATGCGCGCTCGTTGCGCGATGCCAAGCGCGTGCTGCGCGCGGCGATCGATGCGTGCCTCGACGGCCGTCCGCTCAAATCGCGCGCGGTAATGTTGGCGCTGCGGCGGGCGCGGCACACGCAGATCGGACCGCCGCAGCGGGAGGAGCTGTGAGCCCCCCGGTATCGACACCGGCGGGCATCGCGCTGGGAGTCAACATCGATCATGTGGCAACGCTGCGCCAGGCGCGCCGCGGCCGCTATCCCGATCCGCTCCACGCCGCGCTTCTCGCCGAACAGTCGGGGGCGGACAGCATCACGCTGCACCTGCGGGAGGATCGGCGCCACATTCAAGACCGGGACGTCGCCGTCATGCGCGAGGCGCTGCAGACACGGATGAACCTGGAAATGGCGGTAACCGACGAGATGATCCGCGTCGCGCAGCGCGTGCTGCCGCACGATTGCTGCTTGGTGCCGGAATCGCGCGAAGAAATCACGACCGAAGGCGGCCTTGACGTTGCCGGCCAATTGGGTCGGGTGGCCGAAGCGTGCACGGCTCTCGGCTCGTCGGGCATCAGAGTGTCGTTGTTCATCGATCCCGACGACCTCCAGATCCAGGCCGCGAAGCGCGCAGGAGCACCGGTAATCGAGCTGCATACCGGTACGTTCGCAAATGCCGATGGTGCGGCGCGCGCGCGCGCGTTCGAACGGCTGCGATCGGCCGCCAATCTGGCCGCATCCTTGGGGTTGACGGTCAACGCGGGTCATGGACTCAACTACCACAATGTCGAACTCATCGCTGCGATCCCGGAAATCGTGGAGCTGAACATCGGACACGCCATCGTGGCGCGCGCTGTATTCGACGGATTGCCGAAGGCGGTGCGCGACATGAAGGATTTGATGCGCGCGGCGCGGCTAACTTAAGTGATATTCGGAATCGGAATCGACGTTCTCAAGGTGGATCGTATCGAGCAGGTGTTCAAGAAGCACGGCGAGCGCTTCGTGGCGCATTTGTTGATGCCCGAAGAGCGTGCGCAGCTCGAGCGCACCGCGCGTCCGGTGCGTTTTCTCGCGATGCGATTTGCCGCGAAGGAGGCGATCGTGAAGGGCATGGGCACCGGCTTTGCCCATGGCGTGTGGATACGCGACGTCGGCATCGTTCAGAATTCCTGGGGTAAGCCCGAAGTGGTCTATTCCGAACGCGGCGCAAAAGTGCGCGACGGCCTCGGCATCGGGGACGGGCACGTGACCCTCACGGATGAGGCCGGATTGGTGGTGGCGGTGGCTGTATTGATGCGGCGTGCCCCATGAACACCTTGGTTTTCGACATCGAAACCGTACCGGATACGGACTTGGGACGGCGGCTCTACGGGCTCAAAGACCTGTCCGACGAACAGGTCGCGCAGATCATGTACACGAAACGCCGCCAGGAAACCGGCAGCGAATTCCTGTCGCACGAACAGCATCGGGTGGTGGCGATCTCGGTGGTGATGCGAGCGCGCGACTCCTTGAAAGTGTGGAGCCTCGGGGAAGAAGGCTCGTCCGAAAAGGACTTGATCGAGCGCTTTTTCGATGGCTTGGATAAATTCACCCCGGATCTGGTGTCGTGGAACGGTGCCGGATTCGATTTGCCGGTGCTGCACTACCGAAGCCTGCTGCATAGCGTGACCGCGGCGCGGTACTGGGAAACCGGGGACGGCGACAGCAGCTTCAGGTACAGCAATTACCTGAGCCGCTTTCATTGGCGGCACATGGATTTGATGGATATCCTGTCTGGATTCCAGGGTCGCGGGCGGGCAAGCCTCGACGACGTGGCGACGCTCTTGGGTTTTCCCGGCAAAGTCGGCATGCATGGCTCGCAGGTATGGGAGGTTTACCAGCAGGGCGGGCTCGCGCGCATTCGGGATTATTGCGAAACCGACGTTTTGAATACCTACCTGGTTTATTTGCGCTTTCAGTTGTTGCGCGGGCATTTGAACGCGGCGGAACACGCGGGCGAAATTGGACGAGTACGCAAGTTGCTGCATGAATCGGCTGCGGCGCATCTCAAAGAGTTCGCTGCTGCGTGGCCCCAGGCTCCTCCTAGTTGAAGCTCGGCAACGTGCAAGAAGCTGATGTCGTGGATCTGGCCCATGATGGCCGGGGGATTGCGCGCGTCGGCGGCAAGGCCGTTTTTATCGAAGGCGCCTTGCCGGGAGAACACGTGCGTTTTCGCGTATTCAAGCGCCGCCGGCAACTGGATGAGGCGGGTTTGGTCGAAGTGCTGGTGGCCTCGCCTGACCGTGTCGTTCCCAAGTGCGCACATTTTGGGATCTGCGGCGGATGTTCATTGCAGCATCTGGCGCCGGCAGCGCAATTGGCCGCCAAGGAGCGGCAATTGCTCGACAACCTCGAGCGCATCGGCCGGGTGAGGCCGGAACGGGTGTTTGCGCCGCTTCGCGGTCCGGAATGGGCCTACCGGCGGCGCGCCCGCCTCGGGGTCAAGTACGTTCATAAGAAAGGCCGGGTGCTGGCCGGTTTCCGCGAACGGGACAAGCCGTACATTGCGGATATACGCCGCTGCGAGGTCCTCCTCGAGCGGTTCGCGGGCCTGCCGGAGGACCTGGCCGCTCTGGTGGAGACCCTGTCCTTGCGCGAAAAGATTCCGCAGGTCGAGCTGGCGGCGGGGGATGATCCGAGGGCGGCGGACGCGCTCGGCAACCCGGGATCCGGCGGCGGGACGGCGGCGTTGGTGTTTCGCGTGATGGAGCCGCCCACGGCGGACGACCTCGGCAAGCTTGCGGCCTTCGGCGAGCAGCATGCCGTGCAGATTTTTCTGCAGAGCGGCGGCCTCGACACCATCGAACCGCTGCGGCATGGGTATGCGCCGCTCGCGTACTCCCTCGACCATAATCGCATCACGCTGCAGTTCGGGCCGGTCGACTTCATTCAAGTGAACCGCGAGATCAACGCATCCATGGTCAGCGCTGCTGTGGAGCTGTTGCAACCTACCTCGTCCGACGCGGTGCTCGACCTGTTTTGCGGCCTCGGCAATTTCACCTTGAGCTTAGGGTGCCGCGCGGCAAGGGTAGTGGGGGTGGAAGGGGATGCGGCCCTGGTGGCGAAGGCCCGGGCCAATGCCCTGCGCAACGGCCTCAGTAATGCGGATTTCCATGTGGAGAACCTATTCGAACCCGCTCACCTGGGGGCGTGGGCGCAAAATGCCTATGATTTAGTGCTATTGGACCCTCCGCGGGCGGGTGCGGCTGAAATCTTGGAACGCATGCCACATTGGCGACCGCGTCGGCTCGTGTATATTTCCTGCCATCCAGGGAGTTTGGCGCGGGACGCTGGGATCTTGGTGGGGGGCCAGGGCTTCAAGCTGATCGGCGCAGGGGTAATGGACATGTTTCCGCATACCACACACGTCGAATCGATCGCGGTGTTCGAGAGAGGCGCATGAGCTTGGGTCCGCTCATGGTCGATATAGCGGGCACCGAATTAACCCCCGACGACATTGAGATCCTCGCGCATCCGTTGGTCGGCAGCGTCCTGCTGTTCACCCGCAACTATCGCAATCCGGAACAAGTCGCCGCGCTGACGGCGGCTATCCGGGCGGTGCGTACACCGCACTTGCTTATCGCGGTCGACCACGAGGGCGGCAGGGTGCAGCGCTTTCGTGAGGGCTTTACCAAGCTGCCGGCCTCGCGGCCGTTGGGGCGACGCTTCGAGGAGGACCGCCGCGATGGGTTGAGTCTGACCCGCTCCGTCGGCTGGCTCATGGCAAGCGAGCTCCGCAATGTCGGCGTCGACTTCAGTTTTGCTCCCTGCGTGGATCTGGATTACGGCGTGAGCGAGATCATCGGCGATCGTTCGTTCCATCGAGACCCGGAGACAGTCGCGTCGCTGGCGGTCGCCTACATGTTGGGCATGCGTGACGCCGGCATGGCGGCGACCGCCAAACACTTTCCCGGCCATGGGGCAGTGGTCGCCGACTCGCATGTCGCTCTGCCAGTGGACCGGCGCGATTTGGTCGATATGGAAGGCGACGTACGACCCTACCGGCTGCTGATCGAGAACAACCTGGCGGCGGTCTTGGCTGCCCACGTCGTGTATCCCGCCGTCGATTCGTTGCCGGCCAGTCTCTCGCGACGCTGGATCAGCGATATCTTGCGCGGCGACTTGGGTTTTCACGGCTGCGTATTCGCCGACGATCTTTCCATGGCGGGCGCCGCCGCATTCGGCGACGTCGTTGAACGTGCGCGCCTGAGCGTAGCCGCGGGCTGCGACGTGCTGCCCATCTGCAATGATCGCGCGGCCGTGTCGACGGTGCTGGATCACTTCAACCCGGGCGTGGCTGACGCCGCATCGCAGGCAAGAATCGTGCGAATGCGCGCCCGCGGCGCGGCGCCGGCAGCGCTTACCGCCGACCCGCATTGGCTGGAAACCGTGCAGCGCATCGTGAATCTTTCGGCCGCCCCGCCGCTTGTACTGACAGAGGAACAGTCATGACGAGCATCGACGTGGACTTCTATCGCCGCTTGCTGGAGAGTTCTCCGGAGGGTGTGGTAATGGTCGATGCTCGAACTCCAGAGCATCCGGTCGTGTATGTGAACCCTGGGTTTGAAACTTTGACCGGCTATGCGGCCGCCGATCTTATCGGTAAAAATCTGCGCCTGCTGCAGGCCGACGACCGCGATCAAGACGCGCGTCATCGCCTGCGCGAAGCGCTTGGCAAGGGCGAACCGTGCCGCGTCTTGCTGCGCAATTACCGCAAGGACGGCACGGTTTTTTGGAACGAGATGAGCATATTGCCGATGCGCGATGCGGACGGCCGCGTCACTCACTTCGCCGGGCATCACCGCGATGCGGGCGAACGGCTGCGCATCGATCCGAAGCTGTCGCGGGATTCTCTGAGCGGTGCCCATCAACCGACGTCGGTCGCCATCCGCGACGACCGCTTGACGGGCCTGTTCACGTTGCCGTACCTCGAGGAACTGTTGAAGCGCGACTGGGCCATCTCACAGCGCGAGGACCGCAGCATAGCGGTGTTCGCCATCGACATCGACGCCCTGGATTTGTACAACGCAACTTTCGGCCGTGCCGCAGGCGACTCGGCCATTCGGCGGGTCGCCCATTGCGTCAGCGGTTGTCTACGCCGCTCGAGCGATGTCACGGCGCGCATCGACGGCGGCAGCCTCATGGCGTTCGCGCCCGGGCTCTCGGCCGAACAGGCGATGCGTATGGGGCAAACGATGGCTGAGCGAGTGCGTGAGTTGCGCATTCATCATCCGAGGTCCGCCGTGCTGCGCTACGTGAGTATCAGTGTCGGCGTCAGTGCCATGATTCCCGGCGCGAAGGATGAACCCACGGTGCTGATCGAGAAGTCGCAGCGCCATCTGAAGCTCGCGAAGCAATCGGGCCGCAATCAAGCGGCCTGAGCTGCCTGCCGCCGCGTTTTCGGGAGTACGGGCGGCCGCACGCGGCCCGATTGCACCGATTCCAAATGTGAGCGAGTTCTCATTCGCCGTTAAGGTTTCGTGACGGATTTCAGTTCCCGCGAACTTCGGTATGCGGGTTCCGCTTGAAACAAGACGGGCGTACGGCCTAGCGTCTCCAAGTCTGGTACGAAGCTACCTATGAGGATTCGTACGAAAATGATTTCGCTACTAGCGCTGCTTTTCGCGGTATTGATCGTGCTTGAAATTGCCGTTCAGAAACAGGTGTTGATGCCGAGCTTCGCGGAACTCGAGCGAGACGGCGCGAATACCTCGATGAAGCGCATCGACTACGCGCTTAACATAACGCTCGACAATCTCGAATTGACCGCAGCCGACTGGGGAAACTGGGAAGACGTTTACAAATTCGTGCAGGCGCCCAACCCCGAATTCGTGAACACGAACATCACCCCGGTCGCGCTGAAGCAGCTGCAGGTCAACACCTTGATGATCGTCGATCTGACCGGCAGCGTGGTCTTGGCGAGCACGCGCAATCTGGATTCCGGCGAACCCATGAACATGGACCTGGCGGCGAACAAGGAGTGGCCGAAACATTTCCCGTGGCCGCGCAATTTGGCCGAGGGCACGCCGGCCAAAGGGCTCATTAGGACCAATCAGGGCATCATGATGGTCGCCGGCGCGCCGATACTCAACGGCAGCGGCAGCGGCCGTTCGATGGGCATGGTGATCATGGGGAAATTCCTGACACCACGGCAAGTCCACCGGATCGGCGCCCAGGCACAAGCCAGCCTTTCGATGATGCCGGATCGCACCCCGGGCGCCGACCGGCTCGTCGAGACCGATACGCTGACCCAGGTATTTCGATCGTTCACCGACGTCTACGGAAATCCGTTGATGACGCTGCGTGTCGAGGTTCCACGCAAAATCACGGAGCGCGGACAGAGCGCCGTCGATTACGCCTCCGCATACCTCATCGGCGTCGGAGTCGCGGCGCTGGTTCTGCTCGTGATGGTCCTCAACCGGATCGTGCTGGCACCGCTCGGCCGCGTTACTCGACATGCGGTAGCGCTCGGCGCGGGCACGGATCTGACTGCCCGTCTGGATCTACCGGGTCGAGATGAAGTCGCCGTGCTGGCTCGCGAGTTCGATCGCATGGTTGAGCGGGTCGCCGAATCGCGGCGGCAACTCGTGGATCAATCATTTCAAGCGGGGTTTGCGGAACTCGCCAGGGGAGTGCTGCACAATTTGGGTAATGCCATGACTCCGTTAGGCGTTCGGCTTTCCAAATTGGGTGAGCGCTTGCGCGATGCACCGGTCGCGGACGTCGAACTCGCCGTCGGTGAACTCGCGCGCGAGAAATCCGGGTCGGAGCGGCACGCGGATCTGGAGGAATTCCTGCGCTTGGGTTGCCGGGAACTGGGGCAATCCCTCAAAGACGCCCAGGCGGATGTGATGGTCATCCAGCGCCAGACCCTTATCGTCCAGACGGCGCTGGCGGAACTGATGCGATCGACGCGCAACGAGCACGTGGTGGAATCGGTCCGCCTTCCTGATCTCGTATCCCAAACGCTGGAAATCGTCCCTGATGCTTGCCGCCAGAGGCTCATCGTCGAGGCTGACGAATCCTTGCGACGCGTGGGCGTGGTCCAGGTGGCGCGCACGGTGCTGCGCTTGATACTGCAGAATCTCATCATCAACGCGGCCGACGCCGTGCGCGACGCCGGCCGCGACAAAGGCGTGTTCAAGGTGGCCGCCGAAATCGTTCACGAATCCGATGGCGAACAATTGCACCTGCACTGCGAGGACAACGGCGCGGGCATTGCCAAAGTCGATCTTGAGCGCGTTTTCGACAAAGGATTCTCCACCAAGTCGCGCGACACCAATTACGGCATTGGGTTGCATTGGTGCGCAAATGCGGTTGCCTCGTTGGGCGGCCGAATCTGGGCGGCCAGCGATGGTCCCGGTCGTGGCGCTTCCATGCATTTGATGCTGCCCTTGACCCTCCACGCAGCACCGACGAATACCTGAAAGATATCCCGAGGCTAGCCCTTGTCAAAAGCAAAACGCACCGCAATTCGAGTTCTCGTTGCCGACGACGAGGCGGAAATACGTGACGCCTATCGTCAAATCTTGCTCGAGTCCGATATGAGCGGCGAAACGGCGGTATTCCGCAATCTACGTGACCGGCTGTTCACCAAGACTGCCCCGGAACGAATGGCCAAGCAACTCGCTTCGCGCAACACGACTTTCGCACCGGTGTTTTGCGAAGGGGCGGAAACGGCCGTGGCGGCGGTTCGGGATGCGATTGCCGCCGAGGATCCATTCGCCGTCGTATTTCTCGACATGCGCATGCCGCCGGGCCCGGATGGCGTATGGGCTGCCGGCCGCATTCGCGAACTGGATCCGGCCGTCGAGATCGTCATGTGCACGGCCTATTCGGACGTCGATCCGGCCGATATCGGCGGCATCGTACCGCCGGAGGAAAAGCTGTCGTATTTGCAGAAGCCCTTTCATCCGCACGAAATTCGTCAGATGACCATCTCGTTGGCGAGCAAGTGGCGGGCCGAGCATCGCATCGTCAAGCTTGCCTATTTCGATGCATTGACCGGTCTTCCGAATCGAGAGCAGTCGCGCAGTCGCCTCAACAACGCCCTCGAGGCAGCGAAGGTCGACCAGCGGATGCTGGCAGTTCTTTATCTCGATCTGGATAATTTCAAACGGGTCAACGACACGCTCGGTCATGCGGTCGGGGACGAACTTCTCACCCTCGTCGCATCACGGCTGCGAAACTCGCTGCGGACCGATGATGCGATGGGCCGGGGCCTGCAGTCATCGCCGGGATCGAATCACATCGGACGGCTGGGGGGCGATGAATTCATCGTGTTGCTGCCGAGCATTCGCTCGGCGGACGATGCTGCCGCGGTGGCCGCTCGATTGATCGAGGATCTGCAGGCACCGATGCGGCTGGCGTTGCACACGTTGGTGGTCACTCCGAGCGTCGGCATTTCCCTGTACCCGTCCGACGGTGTGGATGTCGACACGCTGTTGCGCAATGCCGACCTCGCAATGTATTTCGCCAAGCGCAAAGGCCCGGGAATGTGCGCTTTTTTCGACGCTGCGATGAACGACGCGGCGCTGCATCGCTTCTCGCTGGAGGCGAAACTGCGCGGCGCGCTCGAGCGGGGCGAATTCACGTTGCATTACCAACCGCAGTTCGACTTGAGCACGGGCTCGGTGTCGGGAATGGAGGCGCTGCTGCGCTGGACGAACGATGAATTGGGCGCCGTCCCGCCGATGGATTTCATACCGGTGGCCGAGGAAACGGGACTCATACTGCCGATCGGCGAATGGGTGCTGCGCACGGCGTGCCGGCAAGCCAAAGCATGGCTCGACGAAGGACTTCCGGTGACCCGCATGGCCGTCAATGTCTCAGGTCAACAATTCGTGCTGAAGGACTTTCCGGCGACGGTGGCTTCCATCATCAAGGAGACCGGAATCGACGCGTCGATGTTGGAACTCGAAATCACCGAGTCCGTCGTTATAAAGGACGAAGCGTGGGCGGAGTCGACGCTGCGGCAGTTGAAGGACTTGGGGGTGCTGCTCGCCATCGATGATTTCGGAACGGGCTATTCGAGCTTCGGACGTCTACGGCATTTCGCAGTCGATCGGTTGAAAATTGACCGGTCGTTCATCACCAGTCTGGTCGACTGCAGCGACGACCGTGCCATCGCGGCCGCCATCATTGCGATGTCGCGCTCGCTTCGAATCAGCGTGATGGCGGAGGGGGTCGAAAGCTTCCCACAACTCCTGTTCCTCCAAGAGCATGATTGCCAAGAGGCACAGGGATGCCTGTTCAGCCGTGCTTTACCTGCAGCCGACGCGCACAAGTTGCTGCGTAGGGCCGCCGAGACCAGCGCCGGATCGCGTACCCAGCGCCTCAGGCACTTGATGAGCTGATGCACTTCCCCCGGCTCATTGCGGGGCGGCGGGTTTCCACTGAGTCAGAAATTCGGTGACCGCCGCCGATTGCATACTCCGCATGTTTTCAAATTCGCCGGTCTTCTGGCTGTAGAGCAGCTTGCCATCACGGTCGAGCACGGCGAGCGCGGGAACGCCCTTCTTCAGTGGGATTTGGTAGCGCTCAGCGACATCCAGATTTTGATCGATGCGTCCGATGTTGACGTGCACGAGCACGAAGTTGGCCTCGAGAAGGGACTTGTTGGCGGCGTCGTGCAAGTAAGAGTCGAGCACGAGGCAGTCGGGACACCAGTTGCCGCCGAAATCGATGATGACGCGTCGATGACTCACGGAGGCGCTTTGCAGCGCGGCGGCGAGATCGGCTTTGGCCTGCGCGGGATTCGGATAGATATCGCGCAGCGCCGCAATCGCGGGGGCACTCAGGACCAAGCCCAGGCACGCGAGCAGGGCGGCCATCGGAAATTTGACTTTATTCATGGGCGAGACTATCGCTCAAAGCGATTCCCCCGTCGAGACGGCGCTGTCGGCGCGCGCCTACGAGCGATTGCGGTGCAGCAGCGCTGCTCTTGGCGGGCGGGGCCGGTATGCTTAAGGGTCTCACAACGGAACGGAGAGCATCATGCCCGATCGAACGGACATTGACGAGCGTGAAAGAGCCGATCATAGCGGCCATCCGACCACCCGTTCCATAACGGGTGATCTCCGGTCGCGGAGCGGCGGAGACACAGAGCGGCCGAGTGGGCGGGACGATTCGCGCGGAGGAGTGTTGCAGCGCGTACCCGTCACGCCGCCGGAGTCCGCCATTCTTGCCGTGTCCAGTAGAAGGACTTCGCGGGTCCGGCGGCTCGATTCGCGAGGTTCCGCGAACTAGTAACATGTATGATCCGGTGCCGTGGCACCGCTTTACGGCGCCTTTCGGCCCAAGAATCACAAGGAGTTTCAATGGCAACTGCACCTGCTTCATCGGCACCGATTACGCTGCCGCCGCTACCCTGGCCTGAGAATGCGTTGGATCCGGTCATTTCCGCGAATACGATCAGCTTCCATTACGGCAAGCACCATAAAACGTATGTCGACAATGTGAACAAGATGATCGCCGGAACCGAATACGCCGACATGCCGTTGGAGAAGATCGTGCGTGGCACGGCAGGCAAGGCGGACAAGGTTGGGATTTTCAACAATGCGGCGCAAGCATGGAACCATACGTTCTATTGGAACAGCCTGCGCGGCAAGGGCGGGGGTGAGCCTCCTTCAGTCCTGAAGCAGAAGATCGAATCAGCGTTTGCGAGCGTCGATGCATGCAAGAAAGAATTATCGGCCGCGGCGGTATCGCAGTTCGGCAGCGGCTGGGCTTGGTTGGTGCTGGACGGCGACAAACTCAAAATCGTCAAGACTGCCAATGCGGAAACGCCGATCACGCACGGGCTGAAGCCTCTGGTCACAATCGATGTATGGGAGCATGCCTATTATCTCGACTACCAGAACAGGCGTGCGGATCATGTGAATGCCGTGCTGGACAAGCTCATCAATTGGGAGTTTGCGGCGAAAAATCTGGGTTGACCGGTTCGCCCGCGCGTGATCCGCGCGCGGGCGTTTCCAATGCGCCGCTCATGCAGGCTCCTTGCTGAATACCAGCAGCCGGTTGTATGCCGGCAGGTCGTGGTCGGCAGCGAGGGTGAGGCCGAAGCCAGCCGCAAGCGCCGTCACCGAGGTAATCTCGCGCAGGCCCGAGTGCGGGTCGCGATCCCGTAACATACGGTCGAACTCGAGATTACTGGGCGACGTGTAACGTCCGTCATAACGAAACGGGCCATAGACGCAGAGCACGCCGCTGGGCGCCAAAGTGCTGCCGATCCCTTGAAGCATGGCGGTTACATCGGCCCAGGACATGATGTGCAGCGTGTTGGCGGTGAACACGGCATCGACTCGGCTCAACGGCCACACGGGCTGACGGACGTCGAGCACGGTGGGCTGGCGCAGATTGCGGCCGCCTTCGGCTTGAATGCGCGCCGCCAGGTCCGAAAGGAAGCTCAGCCGCTCGGTGGGGTGCCACGTCAGGTGGGTAAGATGCGCGGCGAAATGCACGGCATGTTGGCCGGTGCCGCTGCCGATTTCGAGCACCTGCGAGCGGTCCGCAAAAACCGTTCGCAAAATTTCGAGTATAGGACCCTTATTGCGCTCACAGGCTTCCGAGAACGGTAACATGTGCAACTCCCCCACGTCGATGTGTCGCTCATTGTAGCAAGCGCTGTCGAAGCGCTGTTCGTCTTCAGATCGAAAGCGCCGAAATTATTGCTCATTGGCCGCGGCTTTCGCTACAGTGGCGGCCCGACCGATGTGGCGACGTGAGGAGATTTTTCGATGTCGATTTCCATCTACGATATGTCGATTCCGGCGTTGAGTCGAGGCTTGACGAATCTGTCCGCAATGCTGGATAAGGCCGCCGCGCATGCCGCTGCCAAGAAGTACGATTCCGCAGTGCTGGCGCAGCTGCGTTTGTTTCCGGACATGCATCCGTTGACTCGCCAGGTGCAGATCGCGTGCGACACGGCCAAGGGCGCGGCCGGGCGCCTGGCAGGTGTCGACATTCCAAAGCACGAAGACACCGAAACCACCCTGGATGAGCTCAAGCAGCGCATAGCAAAGACATTGGATTTTCTCAAGACGGTGAGCGCCGATCAAGTCAACAGCGCCGAAACCCGTACCATCGAAATCAAGTTTCCGACTGGCGCCTGGAAGTTCACGGCACTCGCCTACCTTAGGGATTTCGTTCTACCGAATTTCTATTTCCATGAAAGCATGGTGTACGCATTGCTGCGCAAGAGCGGCATAGAAATCGGGAAGACTGATTTTCTGGGCGCGATTCAATAGGACCCGGCGAACCGCCGGCGGCGGCCGGGCAGGCTCCTATGCCAAGAGTTCGACCAACAACTCGATTCGGGTGAAGAGGTTCTCTTCGGTACGCGCGTCGTGAGTGAAGCGGAGCTTGAGCGGGCCGTCGAGACGGTAGTCTTTCGGTTTGCCCTGCACCAATTTCAGGACTCGGTTCGAGTCGATCTTGTTCTGTTCCTCGAAAATCATGTAGCCGCCGGTGGCGCCAGCATCAATTTTGCGGATGCCCAGTTCTCCCGCGCGCAGCTTGATCTGCGCCGATCTGAAGAGCGACTTCGCATATTGCGGCATCGGCCCGAAGCGATCGATCATTTCGGCCTTCAATTCATCGAGTTCTTCCCGGGTTTGCGTGCTCGCGACGCGCTTGTACAGCACCAAGCGCAGATGCACGTCCGGAACGTAGTCTTCAGGGATCAAGGCCGGCAGATGCAATTCCACTTCGGGACCTGCGTCCATCGGCTTTTCAAGATCCGCCTGTTTGCCGGTCTTGAGCGCGGTGACCGCGCGCTCCAACAACTCCATGTACAGGTTGTAGCCGATTTCCTGAATCTGGCCGCTCTGCTCGTCTCCCAACAGTTCGCCCGCGCCACGGATCTCGAGATCGTGCGTGGCGAGGGTGAAGCCGGCGCCGAGCTCTTCGAGCGACTCCAGCGCTTCCAGTCGCTTGACGGCGTCCGCCGTCATCGCTTTGCGCGGCGGCGTAATCAAGTACGCATAGGCTCTATGGTGCGATCGGCCCACTCGGCCGCGCAATTGGTGAATTTGCGCCAACCCGAACCGGTCGGCGCGATCGATGATGATGGTGTTGGCCGTGGGCACATCGATTCCGCTTTCGATGATGGTGGTGCAGACCAACACGTTGAAGCGACGATGATAGAAATCCAGCATGAGTTGCTCCAACTCACGTTCGCGCATTTTCCCGTGGCCCACCGCGACATTCGCCTCGGGCACGAGTTCGCGAATGGCCTGTGCGGTCTTTTCGATGGTCTCGATGGTGTTGTGGACGAAGTAAATTTGGCCGCCGCGCCGAATTTCGCGCATGGCCGCTTCTCGAATTACCGTTTCGTTCCATTCGAGGACGAAAGTCTTCACGGCGAGACGCTCCGCCGGCGGCGTCGTGATGAGCGACAGATCGCGCAGTCCGCCCATCGCCATGTTCAGCGTGCGCGGTATCGGAGTCGCCGTCAGGGTGAGCACATCGACTTCGGCACGCAGTGCCTTGAGCTTTTCCTTGTCGCGCACTCCAAAGCGGTGTTCTTCGTCGATCACGACCAGGCCCAAGTCCTTGAATCGGACCTTGCCTTGGAGAAGACGCTGAGTCGCGATGACGATGTCGACCGTCCCGCCGGCCACTCCCGCGATCACCGCTTCGGCTTCTTTGTTGGTACGGAACCGTGAAAGACTTTCGACACGGACCGGCCAATCCGCGAACCGATCGGTGAACGTCGTGAAATGCTGCTGGGCGAGCAGCGTGGTCGGCACCAAGACGGCCACCTGCTTGCCGGCTTGCACGGCGACGAAGGCGGCACGGAGCGCGACTTCCGTCTTGCCGAAGCCGACGTCGCCGCAGATCACCCGGTCCATGGGCTTGTCCGACTTCATATCGTTCAAGACCTGCTCGATGGCCGCGGCCTGGTCGGCGGTCTCCTCGAAGCGAAAGCCCGCTTGGAAGGCCCGGTATTCGGCCTCTCCCGCCATCATCCGCGTGCCTTCCCGCGCGGCACGCCGGGAGTAGAGGTCCAGGAGTTCAGCGGCCACATCGCGGATGCGCTGCGCCGCTTTGCGACGCGCCTTTTGCCATTGCTCGCCGCCCAGCTTGTGCAGCGGAGCGGTCTCCGCCGGCGCGCCGGTGTACCGCGAAACCAGGTGCAGCGCCTGCACGGGAACATACAGCTTGTCGCCGTCGGCGTATTCGAGCACGAGAAATTCACCCGTGTACCCGGCGACGTCCATGGTCTGCAAGCCGACGTAGCGTCCCACGCCGTAGGATTCGTGCACCACCGGGGCGCCGATGTGCAGGTCGGACAGCTCCTTCAGTATTTTCGCCGGATCCCGCTCGGCACGACGGCGGCGACGCTCCTGGCGCGCGCGGTCGCCGAACAACTGCGATTCAGTGAGAATTTCCAGCGGCGGCGTTTGCAGCCGCAGACCCGAAACGGTAGGAGACACGGTGACGCCCAGCTTCTGGTCGCCCGCGATGAAGCTCGCAAAATTGTCGAATAGCTTCGCTTGGATGCTGCGAGCGCGCAGCAAATCCAACAAGAGCTCGCGGCGTCCCGCGGATTCCGCGGCCAGCAACACGCGGCCGGGACTTGCGGCAAGGTGCGCCTCAAGCTCGGCCGCCGGCTGTTCGGCCCGCGGGTCGATGCGAACCACCGACGGCGCTGCACTCGCGAAATTCTGAACAGGCCCCGGGGTTTCAGGCGGCCATTCGAAGCTGCGCAACTCCACCTGCGGCCATGCCGCGTACGCGCCGCGGAAATCGGCCGGCGGCAGATAGAGTTCACCAGGATCCAAGATCGGCCGATGCCGATCATGCCGCAATTGCTCATGGCGCAGGACGATGCCCTGCCACAGGGTCTCGGCCGATGCGGCGGCCTCATTCATGTCGATCAGCACGCTGGTCGGCGGCAGATATTCGAACAGATGCGACGTCCGGTCGAAAAACAAGGGCAGAAAAAACTCGAGGCCCCCCGGCGCT
Organism: Steroidobacteraceae bacterium; assembly: GCA_052143815.1. Lineage (GTDB taxonomy): Bacteria > Pseudomonadota > Gammaproteobacteria > Steroidobacterales > Steroidobacteraceae > Bog-1198. The sequence continues at coordinate 115,735 of JBKQSA010000030.1, forward strand.
TGACCTGCGCTGACATCGCGATAAACGACCTGTTCCGTCAGGTCGCCGGTGAAGCGCAGACGATAACGGCGGCGGAATTCGCGCACCGCATCGGGATTCAGCGGTGTCTCACGGGCGGGCAGCAACTGTATCCGGTCCAATTTATCGCCCGAGCGTTGCGTGTCGGGATCGAAATGACGGATGGTCTCAACGTCGCGGTCCAGCAGGTCGATACGGTACGGACTGTCCGAACCCATGGGGAATACATCGAGCAGCGAACCACGTGCCGCAAATTCGCCATGCGCGACCACTTGGGTGACGGCTGCATAGCCGGCCATTGTCAGCCGCGCCCGCAGCGCATCCAGGTCAAGCGTCTCGCCGACATGCACCTTCAGGGAATGGGCTTCCACGTAGCTGCGCGGCGCCAGCCGCTGAAGCAGCGTGTCGATCGCCACGAGCCAGACGCCCTTGCGCGCGCGCGGCAGCTCCGCCAAAGTCGCGAGCCGTGCCGAGGTAATATCCGGGTGAGCGGAGAAGCTGTCGTACGGCAAAGTCTCCAGGTCCGGGAAAACTCTTACCGGCAGCCCTGAGCCTGCAAAAAAAGCGATCTCATCGCTGAGCGACTCGGCGTCGCGCGAATTTTGGGTGATTACGATCAGTGGGCCGGCAGCCTTCGCGGCCGCTTCTGCGATGGCAAGCGCCGCGGCGGCACCATACAGCTTTCCCCATTTGACGCGGGGAGTATCGGCGGTCGGGAGACCAGGATCGACTAAGGGCATTACGTCTGGACTTTGAGACAAATACAGCCCGCCGCAACGCTAGTTGCGGTGGGCGCAGGATTTAAAACTAAACCGGATGTTACGCGATTCGGCTCAAGAATTCGCGACGACGCTGTCAATCACGCGATCATTTTCGAAATAGACCACGAACCCCGGATAGTCCCACCGAGAGATCGGGGGCTTACCGACGGCAGGGATTTTATTGACAGGAGCGCCGAACTTTTTCGCGACCTCGTTCATGGTCATGCCGCGCGTCGGAGTGGCGATGTCGGATTGCTTGACGGCGATGCCGTTGTCGGTCGCAATGATCTCGGCCCTGAGGGGCTGGGCAGTGCCGGCGAATCCCGTCAGTCCCGCGGCGAGGACTGCGGCAACCAACAGGTTTCGATAGTCCATGGCACACCTCTTTGATTAGCATATGAATGCGTTACGTTCGTCAAATTATAACATTGGCCGGAATCGGCAATAGTTGACCTATTTAACATTTTGATTATATTGATTTTTTTAAGAAGAATACGATAGCCACCCGCGCCCGGAACGGGCCGGCAACCGCGTTGTGTGGTTTAATCGCCGCGCATGTTTCAGCCCGTTCCAGTTTTCGTGGGCCTACGCTACTCGCTGGCCCGAGAGCACAGCTTTTTTGTATCTTTCATCACCTGGGTATCGCTGCTCGGCGTGGCGCTGGGCGTGGCGATTTTGATCGTCGTGTTGTCGGTCATGAACGGTCTCGGCACGGAACTTCGAGACCGGCTGCTCAGCATATCGGCGCACGCAAGCCTCAACGCCGGCGGAGCGTCCATAACCGACTGGCGGGAAGTCATTCAAGAACTTAAAGGTGCTCCTGGTTTAATGGGCGCCGCCCCTTTTCTTGACACCGATGCGATGCTCAGCCGGCAGCCCACCATGAGCGGCGCCATCGTCAGGGGCATCGACCCGGATATGGAGCCGCAGGTCTCCACGATTGCGGAGTCGATGCGCGAGGGCAAGCTAAGCGATCTCGAACCCGGCAAGAACCGGATCGTGCTCGGTCGCATGTTGGCCTACCAGCTCGAGGTTGGGGTAGGGGATACCGTGACCGTGATGACCCCCGGCAGCGGCCAGGCAGGGGCCGCCCAAGATGCGATTGTGCCGGTATTGCGGGCGTTCTTTGTCTCCGGAATTTTCGAGGTGGGACTGCAAGAACACGACAGCGTCATGGCACTCGTCAACTTGCAGGATGCGGAGGCGCTGCGCGGGCTTTCCGGACCGACGGGAATTCGACTCAAATTCGATGATGTACTGAAGGCGCCGGCGCTGGCCCGGCAAGCGGCGCTGCGGCTCAAGCCGCGATTGCAGCTGCGCGATTGGACACAAGACAACGAAGCGTACTTTCGCGCCATACGTATCGAAAAGACGATGATGACCTTGATACTGATGCTGATCGTTGCAGTCGCCGTGTTCAATATCGCCGCCACCTTGGTCATGGTCGTCAGCGATAAGCGCACGGACATCGCCATTCTTCGCACGCTCGGCATGAGTCCGCGCGGCGTGCTCGCCGTCTTCATGACCCAAGGTGTGCTCATCGGCTGGATCGGCACCGCCATCGGCGTCGCTCTCGGTCTGGCTGTCGCGCTCAACGTGCCCTTCCTGGAGCAAGCGCTCGATCTTCACATCATGGATCCCGACGTCTACTACATCTCGACGATTCCCAGCGAAACGCGTTCCGCAGATGTCATCAGCATTGCACTGTCCGCTTTGGCGCTGACATTCGTAGCCACCATTTATCCGGCATTACAGGCCGCAAAGACACAGCCTGCAGAGGCATTGCGCTACGAATGATGCGCTATTGTTCTGATTTGCCATTAGGATCAACTAGTTGTGCGCCGGGAGACCGGCAAGGAGTAGACGGTGCGAGTCCGTCGCAATGAAGGAGTAGCGATCCACATTGACCCCGAGCTGTGCGCAGGTATCCGCGAGGGTGCCGGCGAAGCGTAAGCACTCCAGCATCCCCGGCGCATGAGGCGAGCGTAAGCACTCCAGCATCCCCGTACTTTCCATGGTGACCTGAGCCGGCGAAGCTTTCCACCGCGGCGCTGTTGCCGCTGACCTGGAGAGCACGATGACCCAGCGGGACCTTGAAGCCTTGAGCGAA
>JBKQSA010000031.1:0-94311 GCA_052143815.1 Steroidobacteraceae bacterium
AGCGTGAGGCCAACGGAGGCGGAGACGAGGTTGTAGTAATCGACGGTGTGGCCCTGGACGCGCAGAACGCCTTCGCCGAATTCGCCCCCGACACCGACGCCGCCCTTGGTCACGTGTCCAAAGATCATCCTTACTTTATGCCGCCTGCTTATAAACGCCGCCCCTGAATGACCTGAACCAGAATCATCACCACCGCGATGACCAGTAGGATATGAATGACCCCGCCCATCGTATACGAGGTGACGAGACCAAGAAGCCAGAGGATGATCAATACGACCGCAATGGTATACAGCATGATATTTTTCCATTAGGCAAAAATTTTAAGCGTTCCCAGGACGAATACCGTCACAGGGAGACCTCTTCTAGCGCCAATCGTGATGATGATAGTAGCCGCCCCTTCCACCACCTGGCCCGACAAACCCAATGCACCCACTCAGCAAGCTACTGAGGATCAAGACTGCAACAGCAAATCTACGCATCACCGGCCTCCTTCATCTCGTGTTTCGCCTCTAACATGACAAGCAGCTGTGGGACTAACAGACCAGGGCTGGGCCGCCTCATTGGGTCGGGTGCGCATAATCCCATTCGAGAAAGCGGGCTGTCTGCGGGTCGGTGCGTTCCGGCAGACAGCAGCGGGTAGACGCGATCTTGTCCCCGCGCATCTCGCGAATGCTCCAGAGAATGATACGGTCGACTCCAGCCTTCTGGATAGCCGCACTGCGCGCTTCAAAGCGCGTGACCAGGACATTGCCTGAGACATACGTGTTGAGCGGCGTGGCGTGACGACTCTTGTCCGCCACGTAACGCTCTAAATCCTTCTGAATAGCGGCCTTGCCCACGCATGGGGCCTTCGCACAGAAACCACTTTCGGAATCGATTACCGCATCTTCGGTAAATAAAGCGAGTGCCGCCTGCACATCGCTCCGGGCGAGGGCATCTCCTCGCCGGCTCGAATGGTCGGCTGTACCGACATCGTGAGTCTGTAGGCCATCGTACATAACGCTAGGAAGCTGAACAATAGTTGAAAAGGCCCGCACTGCCGGCCGGCCTCGGTCCGTCCGAAGCTCGACTTTGCGGGTTTCAATGATTGCGCCGTGTGTCCTAATGGACGAGGGCAGCCTCACGATAATATTTCAGCGCTCCTGGATGGATCGGCATGACGGCCTCACTGGGCACCATGGCCTTGATATCCAAGGTTGCAAGCGCAGGGTGCAAGCGGCGGAAATCGGCGAGGTTCTCGAACACCGCCTTGACGACACCGTAGGCCAGCTCGTCCGGCTGAGCACTCGATGTGACGAGCACAGCCAGTGTGCTGATTGTCGGGACATCGTCGGGGTTGCCGGCGTACATGCCGCCGGGGATCACAGAGGCGATGTAATCGGAATGCGTCGCAAGCAGCCGGTCGACCGGCGGGCCAGTGACGCGCACCAGCCTCGCCCGGCAGCCCGTCGTCGCCTCCTGCGTGAGCCCGTTGGGATGACCCGCCTCAAAAATGATTGCGTCGACCTTGTTGTTACAAAGAGCCTCGTTCTGATCGGCAGGCCCGAATTCCAGCACACGCTCAGCACTCGGTATCATCCAGCCATACAATTCAAGGAGGACATCGCGGGTGTAGGTGTATCCGGCGCCGCTCTTGCCGATGCCGAAGCGCGTGGCGCGGACTGGGCGGCCGCCGATCACGATATCCTCGTCGGCAAACTTGCGTGCGCTGACACCGATGATGCCACCATGCTGCGCGTCGACCGCCGTCTCCTGCTCCAGCACCGCCGGGGTCCACAAGCTATTCGACGTCAAGGTTGCGGCGGAAGCGATAAACGGACCGCCTCTGCTCACCACGCGAAACCCGTCGGGCGTCGCCGCCCCCTCTACATGGAGATTTTCGCCATGTTCGACCGTTTCGCTTCTTAGCGACATCAGCTGCCCGTCGCGCCAGGTCTCTTCGGAGCGGTGACTGAACGCAAACACGGTAAAAAAGGCTATCTTGTGTTGATCCGCATGTCTTCGCTTTCCGACGAATAAAGGACCGTATGGGTGCCGATCCTATGACCCTTATAGAAGACCGAGAATCGTCGATTGCCGGCTGCACCCGCCGAACCGATTGCTGTCACCGCAAGAGCGACACGAGGAAACGCACAACTGACGGCCCCGGCAAATCCGGCGATGAGGAACGCGCGTCGCTGAGCGCTCCCTTGGACGGCAACCGGAAACACAAGCTTGCCGGTGGCTTCCTTGATTGTTCCTTTCGCCTCTTCGACACGGCCCTTAACTTGGTCCTTGATGCTCATGACGTGCCTAATAACAAATATCGGCCAGCGCCCGGCACGCCCAACTCAAAAATCGGGAAAATATCCCATGTAGGCCCTGGAAGTCGCTGGAAATGGGGGGGAATGGTTCATTGACGGCTGCGAAACTGCCCTAATTCGCTGATTTCGATCAAAACAGTCAGTTAGGTCTCTAAAGGGAGAATTTGAAGGCAATTCGGCGTCATGATCGCGGTGGGTATAGTGTTGACAGCGCCCGCATCGGTGGGTATTATACCCACCATGAACAGTAGGGACCTTGTTCGGGTGCTCAAGGATGCGGGCTGGTACGAGGATCGAGTGGCAGGCAGCCATCACATTTTCAAGCATGCAACGAAACCAGGTCATCTATCGGTACCCCACCCGAAAAAGGACTTAGGCACAGGTTTGGTAGAGAAGATACTCAAGCAGGCAGGTTTAAAATGAAATTCACAATTGCAATCGAGGCAGGAGCGAAGAAGACAGCGTTCGGCGTGGTGGTTCCGGATCTTCCGGGCTGCTTTAGCGCCGGCGACACGGTCGAGGAAGCCTTCGACAACGCGCGCGAGGCCATCAAAGTTCACTGTGAAATCTTGGCTGAAGAGAAAAAGGATCTGCCTGTGGCAAAAGCCATGAGTGAATGGCAGGCGGATGAGGAATACAAAGGTTGGACATGGGGCATTGTCGATGTCGAGGTCGAGCGTTTCTTTGGACCCGCTGAGAAAATCAACATCACGGTGCCGGCGATCACGTTGCGACGCATTGACGCCTATGTTGCCAGTCATCACGTCGATTCGCGTTCGGCTTTCTTAGTGAAAGCGGCCGAGGAGACCATGCGCCGCGAGACAGCCGAAGCCGCTGCGGCGTGAGCATGGTGATCACACGGCTCACGCCCGCAGCGCCACCATGATGATGGCCGGCGGCGCCATGATCATCATGGTGGTGGTGATCACGGCACCGCTGTCCTGACCGCCGCCCTGACCATCACGCTCGAACGTGCAGCCAAAATCTTGGACGCGCTCAACGTGCGGCTGCGGACCCAAGTGGCGATCGAACCGCTGCCGCCCTCCCCCGCCGCGCAAGCATCATGACGGTGAGTCCGCTAGCACGAGTTGATCGCATTTGGTGGCGCGAGTCGGACTCGAACCAACGGCCATTTTTGGCCCTAGCGAAGTCGTTCTGAGAGCCATTTTCCCGAGATATTCGATCGCTTTGGGGGCCTCGCCCTTCGGCTTTCTCAAAAGGCCCCCAATGCCGTCCGGCGGCTGTAAGCGAATTACCCCGGACGTTACTGGATGACGAAATGCAGCTTTTCTATGATTTTTCTCGGGTTTTCTTGGAATTTTTCGTGCTTACCGGACGTCAGTGGACATCAGCGGAAGTCTACGGAAAGTGGGACGGCTGGGACTCGAACCCAGGACCAAAGCCTTAAAAGGGCCTTGCTCTACCAACTGAGCTACCGTCCCAGCGGGCCGCGCATCATAGCCGAACTCGCCGGCCAGGTCATCGGGATCGCGACTCAGGCGTAGCGCGTGGGATCCGGCACCCCCGCTTCGGCGAATCCCGCGGCGCGCAACCGGCACGAATCGCATCGTCCGCACGCCCTGCCCGCCGAATCGGCCTGATAACAGGAAACGGTCAGGCCGTAGTCCACCCCCAACGTGAGCCCGGCGCGAATGATGTCGGCCTTGCTCATATGAAGCAACGGCGCTTGAATCCTGAACCGCGTGCCCTCGACGCCGGCCTTGGTGGCCAGTTGCGCCAACCGCTCGAACGCCTCGATGAATTCCGGCCGGCAGTCCGGATATCCAGAGAAATCTATTGAATTTACGCCCACGAAGATATCCGAGGCGCCGGTGATTTCCGCCCAGCCGAGCGCCAGCGCCAGCAGCAAGGTGTTCCGCGCCGGCACGTACGTTACGGGAATGCCGGTACTCGGCGACTCGGGGACGCTCATGCTGAAGTCGGTCAGCGCGGACCCGCCGATGCCGTCCAAGTCCACGCCCATCACGCGATGTTCGTGAACGCCCAGCGCCTTCGCCACCCGCCGGGCCGCCTCGAGTTCCGCCGCGTGCCGTTGGCCGTAATGCACGCTGAGCGCGAAGGTTCGAAACCCCTGCGAACGTGCCATCGCGAGCGCGGTCGCGGAGTCGAGGCCGCCCGACAACAAGACGACGGCCGATTTCATTTTCCGGGGACGTCGCCCCACAAGATTTTGTGAAGCTGGAGTTGGAAACGCACCGGCAATCGATCCGCCAAAATCCATTCCGCCAATGAGGCCGGCGGCACCTGGGAATAGCTGGGCGAGAACAAGATCTGGCAACGACCCGGCAGTCCATGCTCCTGCAAGTAGGACTTGCTCCAGTCGTAATCCTCGCGGGAACAGATCACGAATTTCAATTGATCGCGCTGCGTGAGGAAGCCGAAATTCTCCACGCGATTGCGCGCTGCCTCCTGCGAGCCCGGCGTTTTTACATCGACCACTCGCGATACCCGGGCATCCACGTCCTTGATATCCATGGCGCCGCTGGTCTCCAGCGACACGTCGAAGCCTGCGTCGCAGAGGCGGGTCAGCAGCGGCAGACAATTCGGCTGCGCCAGCGGTTCCCCGCCGGTCACGCACACGTGTCGGGTAGCGAAAACGCGAACCTGGTCGATGATGGCATCAAGATCGCGCCAGTCGCCGGAATGAAACGCGTATTCGGTATCGCAGTATTGGCAGCGCAGCGGACAACCCGTCAGCCGCACGAACACGGTGGGAAAACCAACCGCATCGGCTTCCCCTTGCAATGAGTGAAAAATCTCATTGATGCGTAGCCGCCCGGGCTTGTGGGTGGTCTCGATCAATGCTTCTCGGCCGCCATTTTTTCCAGACGCTGCTGCGCCAGAGGCGCCGCAGAAGAATCGGGAAACTTCGTCGTCACGTGCAACAGCGCGGCACGCGCCGCAGAATATTCCTTCAATTCATAGTCGCAATAGCCGATCTTGAGCAGCGCGTCCGGCAGCTTGCGCGAGCCGGGAAAATTTTCCACCACGCGCTGAAATGCCGCCAATGCTTCGGGGAACGACCTGTTCACATAGTAGGCCTCGCCCAGCCAATATTGGGCGTTGTCCGCCAACTGACTGTTCGGGTACGCGTTAAGAAATCCTTGGAATGCGGTGATCGCGCGATCATATTGCCCGTTCTTCAGGAGATCGAAGGCCGCCTGATAACTACCCTTGTCCGCACCGTCCGCAGTGGATTCCGCCCCGCTCGTGCCGGCAATGCCCGGCGCGGCGGGCGCGCCTGCGCCGCCCGCCACATTGCGTGCCTCCAGGCTCTTCAACCGTTGATCGAGATCCGCGTACAAATCATGCTGCTGCTTTTTGGCCGAATCGAGGTTGTGATTCAACACATCGATATCGTTGTGCATGGCGCGTACGTCGCTGCGCAGCGCTTCGACTTGGTTGGCCAGGTCGAGCAAGCTTTGGTTGGCAACCACCCGTTCGATCCTTGCCAACCGCGTATCGAGATCGTTCAGCTTGATTTGAACCGGATCTTGCTCGGGAGGAGTCGTCGCGCAGCCGCCGACCGCCAGTGCGGCCAGGCAAGCGACGCTCACCAACGATACGCGCCCATTCACGGCTGATATACCAATTCCACACGCCGATTCTTCGCCCAGGCGGACTCATCGTCGCCTTCCGCGGCCGGCCGTTCTGCGCCAAAGCTCACCGTGGATATTTGCGACTCCGCCACGCCCTGCAGCATCAGCGCGCGCCGCACCGCCTGGGCACGCCGTTCGCCCAGTCCGATGTTGTATTCGCGGGTGCCGCGTTCATCGGTGTTCCCCTCCAGTTTCAGCCTGAGGTTGGAATGGCCGGTGAGGTTGCGCGCATTCGACGTGATGATGTCGGCAAATTCAGGTTTGATATCAGACTTGTCGAAATCGAAGTAGATGACGGAGCGCGTCCCGCCGTTCGCATCGCCGCCGACGCCGCGCATGCCGTTGGCGCCGGCATCGCCGCCGTATGCGCTACCGCTGGTCGATGCGCCCCCGGCGGGCGCCGTGTTCGAGGATCCCCCGCCTACCTGCGAACCGGCCGTCGGCGGCTGAATCGTAGTGGCCTTCTTGGGACACCCCGAAAGCAGTGCAGCCCCGGCCATCAAACAGGCAATCGCAATGATTCGCTTCATATCATTCTCCGTCTAAAATTTCTGTTGAACTCAAGCCTACCGACGAAACTGCCACTTGTGTACTTTAGTTCGGCGCCGCCGCCTTAGAACGGCGACCACGCCGGTTCCTGCACTTCACCCTCGCTCGACACCAATCGTTCCTGGACACGCCCGTCGGCGCTGACCAAAGCAAGCACGCCGCGCCCACGATCGCGGCTCGCATAGAGAATCACCGCACCGTTCGGCGCATAGCTCGGCGAGACGTCGAAACGACCCCGCGTGAGCACTTGCACATCGCCGCGCCCGCGCAGATCCATGGTCGCGATGTGGTAGGCCCCGTCCTCTTGAGTGACGAAAGCGAGCTGCGACTCATCCGGAGACAGACGCGGGCGGGCGTTGTACGCGCCCTGAAACGTGAGCCGGCGCGGCTTGTCGCCCGGGTGAATACCGACCCGATAAATTTGCGGTCCTCCCGCGCGGTCGGACGTGAAATACAGACTCTGGCCGTCGTTCGACCACTGGGGCTCCGTGTCGATCCCGGGATCGTCCGTGATGCGAGTGAGCGCTTGAGTGGCCAAGTCGAGCGTATAGATGTCCAAGTTGCCGTCACGTGTCGACAGCGTGAGCGCCAGCGTCTTGCCGTCCGGCGACCACGCCGGCGCTTGGTTCACGCCCGCACGGGCCGACACCCGGCGCCGCTCGCCCGTCTTCAAGGTTTGCACGTAGACCGTGGGCAGCCGCTCCTCGAACGAGACGTACGCCAGACTTTGGCCGTCCGGGGACCAGGCCGGCGACATCAACGGCTCCTTCGAGTCCATCACGACGCGCGGATTCATCCCGTCGGCATCCGCGACGATCAGCTGATAGGTCTTGTCCGGCAGATGCCCGAGCACCGAAATATAGGCAATTCGTGTGGCAAACGCACCTCGCACGCCGAGGATCTTCTGAAACACCATATCAGCGACTTGATGGCTCGCCAGACGCAGCCCCGCCTTGTTTGCGCTGATCTGGTAGCCGAGCAGTCGCTGCCGATTGAGCACGTTGTAGAGTTCGAACACGATGTTGAAGCGGTCCGCACCCTGCACTTGCACTTGCCCCACCACGATGTAGTCGTTGTTGAGCCGCCGCCAATCATCGAATCCAATATTCGTTCCGACGTGCGGCTGATCGATCATGTCCTTGCGAGCCATGGTCTTGAAGCGTCCGCTGCGAGTCAGATCGTCGCTCACCAGCTGCGCCACGTCGAACGACGCCGCGGCTTCCTCGGGCGAGTTGAATGGCACGATCGCGATCGGGATGGCATCGTCTTGGCCGTGGGTGACTTCCACGACGAGTTCCGCCCACGTTCGCGGGCAGAACATCACGAGTCCGATCAATGTCACCAGGGCAAATTGTCTATTCATTGGGCCTGAACCTTAATACTAGATTTCTTTCGAAGAGCGCCGGATCCGGAGGATCGGGCAAGGGCGATGCACGATACACCGCATTCTCGATGGACTGACGTACCGCCGCATCGCCGTTGCATTGCGTGACACGGGCGCCGGTGACTGCTCCACCCGGAACCTGAGTCACTTGCACCATGCAATCGACCCCCGCAGTGGCCGACGGCGGCTTGATCCATGCATTCTGGATCCTATTGCGCAGCAAGGTGATGTAGCGGTCGCGCAGCGGCCCCGATTCGACGGCGCTCACGTGCTCCTCATCGGCCAATTGGCGCCGTAATTCCGCTTCGCGCTCCTGCTTGGCGCGCTCGTCGGCCGCGCGTTTGGCGTCCGCCGCCTGCTTGGCGTCGGCGGCTTGTTTCGCCTCGGCGGCTTGTTTCGCCTCGGCGGCTTGCCGGGCCTCGGCCGCTTGTTTGGCCTCGGCAATGGCTTGTTTCGCTTCCAATATTTTTCGCGCCTCCGCCGCGCGCTGGGCATCCACAATGGCTTTCGCAGTCTCGGCTGTTTTGACCTGATTCGCCGCCTTGGCCTGGCGCGCTGCGTTGACCTGCGCTTCAGCCTGAGCCTGTGCCTCAGCCTGCGCTTCGCTCTGCTTCGCGGCGACTTTCGCGTCTTCGGCGGCACGCTCCTCGACATTGGCTGCCGCCTTCGCTTCGGCCGCTGCGCGCGCGCGCGCTACCTCCTGTTCGGCACGCTCAGCCTGCGCGCGCTGCGCGGCGTGGAGCACCTTCGAATCCACGACCACGGCATCGATGGGCAACGGCTGCAAAGTGGGCAGATGCTGGTTGCTGGAAATGAACGCCGTGAGCAGCAGGCCGGCCGCCAATAATCCGTGCAACACCACGGACGCCACCACCGGCCAGGAGTTTTCACGCAGAAAGCCAGGCATTCAGCGCGCGCCGCCGGCGGGCCTCGCGGGCGGGTCGGTCAAGAATCCGACCTTGGCGGCGCCCGCTTGCTGCAGCATCACCATGGCGCGTACCACGGTGCCGTACGGCACCGTGGTATCGGCTTTGACCAAAATAGGGGTCTCCGGATCCCGGCGCAGCAGCGCCGCCGTACGCGAACTCACGGTGGCCTCGGACGCGGGTTTGTCCTGGTTTTGACCGAAGTTGATGTAGAACCGCCCACCGCCGTCGATGGTCAGGACCAACGGATCGTGCTTCGCGAGGAATGCGGGATCGAGGGGTCGAGCGGCCGCTTCGGGTAAATCGACTTTGACGCCTTCCTTGAGCAGCGGCGCCGTAATCATGAATATCACCAATAATACCAACATGACGTCGATGTACGGCACCACATTGATCTCCCCCATGAGCTTGCGGCGGCGAACGAGCTTTGGCATCGGATTTTAAGCCTGCGGCGCCCGGATGGGACCGTGGCGCTGCAGAATGGTTGAGAATTCTTCGACGAAGGTATCGAACCGAAGTTCCAACCGGCTCACCTGGTCGGCAAACCGGTTGTAAGCCACCACGGCGGGGATTGCTGCGAACAAGCCGATCGCCGTCGCGATCAGCGCCTCGGCGATGCCCGGCGCCACCGCGGCGAGCGTCGCTTGCTGCACATTGCCGAGGTTATGGAAGGCGCTCATGATCCCCCAGACGGTGCCGAACAGGCCTACGTAGGGGCTCGTGGATCCGACGGTGGCGAGCGTCGCCAGATTGCGTTCGAGCCGGTCGAGTTCGCGCATCTGGGCCACCCTCATCGCACGGCGCGCGCCCTCGAGCAGTTGATCGGTGGGCGCACCTTGTTGCCGCAGGCGGCTGAACTCGCCGAATCCCGACTCGAAGATGCTTTGCTCGCCGGTACCCTCGCGGCCTTTCGTCTCGATGCTTCGATAGAGTGTCGACAGATCGCCGCCCGACCAGAATGCTGTTTCAAATCGATCGGCTTGACGCCGTGAATGGGAGATCACGCTGCTTTTCTTGAGGATGATGGCCCACGATGCCACCGAGGCCGCCATCAGCAATACCATGACCGCCTGCACGATGGGGCTCGCATCGAGCACCAAGGTCCAGATCGACAAGTCATTGCCCATTACGCCACTCCATGAATAAATCGCTGGGAATGGCACGCGGTTTCAGCGTGCCGGAATCGAGACAAGCAACCCGCGTGCTCGCGTCGATCAATTGCATGTCACCGCGCAGGATGGTCTGCTTGAACGAAATTGTCGCACCGCCCAAGCGCACGAGGGCGGCAGTGACGAGAATTTCATCATTGAGTACCGCCGGGCGCATAAAATCGACCACGACGTTGACGACCGCGAATTGCATTTGCCGCTCCAGCCGCAGTCGCTGTTGATCGATGCCGAGGACGCGCAGCCACTCCGTCCGGCAGCGCTCCATGAACTTCAGATAATTCGCGTAGTAGACAACACCGCCGGCGTCGGTATCCTCCCAATAGATTCTCATTTTACAAAAGTAACTTCGATCCGAATTGTTTTGGCCATTAGTCAACTAATTACACCCACAATTACACGCCGTCCCTGAACAACGGCAGGTTGAGGTCACGCTCCACGGCGGGAGCGGCCAGACCGAAATGCGCGTACGCGGTGCGCGTCGCGACCCGGCCCCGCGCGGTGCGCATCAGAAACCCCTGTTGAATCAGGAACGGCTCGATGACGTCCTCGATGGTGCCTCGTTCCTCGCTCATCGCCGCCGCCAAGCTGTCGACGCCCACCGGTCCGCCCTCGAATTTTTCGATCACCGTCAGCAGTAATTTTCGGTCCAGCATGTCGAAGCCCTGCGGATCGACCTCCAGCATGTCGAGCGCGGCCAACGCAACCTCGCCGCTGATGAGTCCGCCCGCCTTGACCTCCGCGAAATCACGCACCCGCCGCAGCAGACGATTGGCGATGCGCGGCGTGCCGCGTGACCGCTCCGCGATGCGGTCCGCTCCGTCGGGCTGCAAGTGCAGCTTCAAAATCGATGCGCTGCGGATGACGATCGTGGTCAACTCCGCGGTGGAATAGAATTCGAGTCGCTGCACGATGCCGAAGCGATCCCGCAGCGGCGACGTCAGCAATCCGGCACGCGTCGTGGCGCCGACCAGCGTGAACGGCGGCAGATCGAGCTTGATCGATCGCGCGCCGGGTCCCTCGCCGATCATCAGATCGAGTTGCGAGTCCTCCATGGCCGGATACAACACTTCCTCGACCACCGGACTCAAACGGTGGATTTCATCCACGAACAAGACATCGCGCGGCTCGAGATTGGTGAGCAATGCGGCCAGATCGCCCGGACGCTCGAGGACGGGGCCGGAAGTCTGGCGCAAATTCACCTTCAGTTCATTGGCGATGATATTCGCCAGCGTGGTCTTGCCGAGACCGGGGGGCCCGAAAATCAACACATGGTCCAGCGCCTCGCCGCGCTGCCGCGCCGCCTGGATGAAGATTGCCATCTGATTCTTGACATTCGGCTGCCCGACGTAGTCGGCCAGAGTTTTCGGCCGCACGGCCCGGTCGACCACTTCGTCGTCGCGGCCGCTGGTGCTTGCAATGATGCGATCCTGTTCGATACCCATAGGTGGATCTTAAGGCTTGACGGCCGCTTTGAGCGCGCGCCGAATGATTTCAGTCGTGGACAGGCCCGGTTCATCGGCGGATTTCAGCAAACGCACCACCTCGGGCGGCTTGTAGCCCAGCGCGATCAGCGCGCCGAAGGCCTCGCTCTGCGGCGTCGGCGCCGCCCCCGTCGTCGCCGCGGTTTGCACGCCGCCCGACGCCGCGCCGGAAAATTTTTGCACGCTGTCGCGCATTTCGATGATCACCCGCTCGGCGGTCTTGCGGCCGATGCCGGGAATCCTGGTCAGCATCGCGACATCTTCGGCTTCGATGATGCGCACGAAATCCTCGACACTGGCGCCCGACAGAATTCCCAAGGCAATCTTCGGTCCCACGCCGGATACCTTGAGCAGCGCGCGAAACAGACGACGCTCGCCGTCCGTGCCGAAACCATACAGGATGTGCGCATCTTCACGCACCACCAAGTGCGTAAACAGCGCGACGGGCTCGCCCACGGTCGGCAGACCATAGAACGTCGACATGGGGGCCTCCAACTCGTACCCGACCCCGTTGACATCCACCAACAGCATCGGCGGCTGTTTGACGGCCAGCCGACCCTTGAGAAACCCGATCACCCGCGGCTGCCGGCGCGCAGCAACGAGGTGCGAACGCGGCCGCGAAGTGCGTGACAGACCGCCGTTGCCAGGGCATCGGCGGCGTCCGCAGCCATCGGGCCCTCGAGCTTCAGAATGCTCTTCATCATGAGCTGCACCTGAGTTTTTTCCGCGTTGCCCGAGCCCACGACCGCCTGTTTGATCTCGCGGGTGGCATACTCGAACACTTCGGCATTGGCATCGGCGGTGCCGCAGATCGCCGCGCCGCGCGCTTGGCCCAACTTCAACGCGCTGTCGGGATTACGATTGACGAACACTCGCTCGATGGCGATTTCCTGGGGCCGATATTGCGCAACGACCGTCTGGACGCAGCGGAAAATTTCGCATAAGCGCGCCGCGAATTCGCCTTGGCCGGTGCGGATGACGCCGCTCGCCACGTAGGTCAAGCGCGGGCCGGTGGCGTCCACGACGCCGAATCCCGTGCACTGCGAGCCCGGATCGATACCGAGCACGCGGATGGTCGCGCTCTTGAGCATGGGGATTGACATCGCCGGGTATGATACCGGCAATAGGCACTTAAACCCACCGGCCATTGCCGGACGCACACGCTGCAGATCATGGAAACCACCGCGACGACCCGCACGGTCACCACCAGGCTCAAAGAGGGCTTTGCGGCCTTGCGCGAGCTCGACCTGCCGCCCGCCGCCGATTCCGCGCGTCGCGTTGCGCTCAGCGTGGCGGAGATCGTGCGCACCCTGGACGCCGACGACGACGTCGTTATGGCCGCGATGCTGCAGCCGTTGCTCGACGCCAACTTCATCGAGCGCGAAGCCACCGCCAAGCGCTTCGGCGCGGAGCCGGTTAGGCTGGCCCGCGCCCTAAGCCAGCTCGGCCACTTCGGCTTGCCGCCGGACTGGACCCCGGAGCGCGGTCTCGAGCCGGGACAAGCCGAGTCGCTGCGCAAGATGTTGCTCGCCGTGATCGGGGACGTGCGGTTGGTCGTGGTGAGACTCGCCGAGCAGTTGCAGAAAATGCGCTCAGCCAAATCCTTGGATGTCCTGACTCAGCGCAAATTCGCCGTCGAGACCCGCGAGGTCTACGCGCCCCTCGCCAACCGGCTCGGCGTCTGGCAGGTCAAATGGGAATTGGAAGATCTGGCGTTTCGCTATTTGCAACCGACGCAGTACAAACATATTGCGACGGCTCTCAAGACGCGCCGCTCCGAGCGCGAAAAGTACATCGACGAATTGAAGAATCTGCTGCAGGGGGAGCTGCGCGCTGCCGGCATCGAGGCCACCATCGACGGCCGGCCAAAGCATATCTACAGCATCTGGCGCAAGATGCAGGCAAAGCAACTCGCCTTCGAGCAACTCATGGATATCCGCGCCGCGCGGGTACGGGTGAACAGCGTCGCCGAATGCTACGCCGCCTTAGGCGTGGTGCATTCATTGTGGCAATTCATACCCGGCGAATTCGACGACTACATCGCTACCCCGAAGGATAATCTCTACCGCTCGATCCATACCGCCGTCATTGGACCGGGTGCCCAGCCGGTCGAAATCCAAATTCGCACCCATGACATGCACGCCAATTCCGAGCGCGGCGTCGCCGCGCATTGGCGCTACAAGGAAGGCGGACGCACCGATCAGGCCTACGAACGCAAGATCGACCAGCTACGCTCGCTGTTGACGCCCACCGACGGGGCGGAGATGGGTCGCGACTTCCTCGACCGCATGCGCGTCGATTTATTTCAAGACCGAATCTACGTGGTGTCGCCGAAGGGCGAAATCGTCGATGTTCCGGTGGGCGGTACACCCCTGGATTTCGCCTATCAAGTGCATACGGATCTCGGGCACCGCACCCGCGGCGCCAAGGTCAACGGCCGCATGGTGCCGCTCGATTATCGACTCAAGAACAGCGATACGGTGGAAATCATCACCGCCAAGTCGCCGCAGCCGTCGCGCGACTGGCTCTCGCCCCAATCCGGGTTTCTCGCGAGCCCCCGGCATCGCAACAAAGTTCGTGCGTGGTTCCGCAAGCAAAACGAAGCGCAGAACAAGATCGAAGGCCGGGCGATGCTCGAGCGCGAGATGCAGCGCCTGGGCGTCAACAGTCCACCCATGCCTGAACTGCTGAGCGAACTGAAACTGCCGAGCACCGAAGCCTTGCATGAGGCATTGGGTCTCGGCGAGGTGAGCGGCAGCCAAGTGGCGGGGGCCATTCAACGGCTGCACGCTCGCGAGGCGCGCGTCGAGCCGGCGCGCCCACGGCCCGCGGTCGAGCGGCAACCGGATCTCGAGGTGCAGGGCATCGGCGATCTCCTCTCGACCTACGCTCGCTGTTGCAAGCCTGTACCGCCCGAAGCCATCGTCGGCTACATCACCGTAGGACGCGGCGTCAGCATCCATGCCCACGCCTGCGCCAACCTCGCGCGTCTCAGCAGCAAAGCGCCCGCACGAATCCTTAGCGTAACGTGGGGCAAGACGGGTGCAACCGAATTCCCCGTGGATATCGAGGTTCAAGCCTTCGACCGGCGAGGACTGGTGCGCGACGTGAGCGCTGCCCTGGCGGACG
Source organism: Steroidobacteraceae bacterium (assembly GCA_052143815.1). GTDB lineage: Bacteria > Pseudomonadota > Gammaproteobacteria > Steroidobacterales > Steroidobacteraceae > Bog-1198. Next base: position 14,562 of record JBKQSA010000031.1, read on the forward strand.
AGAAAATAAGCATCCAGGGCATGAATACCGTATCCGACAAGCGCGATAACGTCGCGCACATGCAGATCAGCATTTCGATTACCGGCCTGCCGCAACTGTCGCGGGTGCTCGCCCGCATCGCCCAGGTGCCGAACGTCGTCAGCGCGCGCCGCAGGAAGTAAGCAGGCGCGCGTTGCGCTAGCGATTGATGCTGTCGATAGCCTTCTTGTCCACCGCCAATGCCGCCTCGTGAATGGCCTCCGACAACGTCGGGTGCGCGTGGATGGTGCGTTGGATATCTTCGGTGCTCGCCGAGTACTCCATGGCGAGAACGGCCTCGGCGATGAGTTCGCCGGCCATGGGTCCGATCACATGGACGCCTAGGACTTCGTCGTCGTCTTGGGCAGACACGATCTTCGCCATGCCCTGCCCCGCTTCCATCGCCCGCGCTCGGCCGCTTGCGGCAAAGGGAAACGTACCCACCTTGTAAGCGCGGCCGCCGGCCTTCACCTGCTCTTCGGTCTGTCCCACCCAGGCGATTTCCGGCGCCGTGTAGATGACCGACGGGATCACTTTATAATTCACTTCGCCGAAATGGCCGGCAATCAGATCGGCCACCATCACGCCTTCTTCCTTGCCCTTGTGCGCGAGCATGGGTCCGCGCACGGCATCGCCCACCGCCCAGACGTTGGGCGCATTGGTACGGCAGTGCTCGTCCACTTGAATGAATCCGCGCGCGTCCAGTTGCACCCCGCTGCCGTCCGCCAATAACCCCTCGGTGAATGGCCGGCGCCCCACCGCGACCACCAATTTATCCACCTGCAGGGTGTGCTCGCCCTGGGCGTCCGCATACACGACGTCGACGGCGCCGCCGTTCACGGCGCCGCTCAGTACTTTGGCGCCGAGCTTGATGTCCAGGCCCTGTTTCTTCAAATGCCGCTGGGCCTCTTTTGCTATGGTTTGGTCCACCATCGGCAGAAACTGCTCCACGGCTTCGAGTACGGTCACGGTACTGCCCAACCGCCGCCACACGCTGCCCAATTCCAGTCCGATCACGCCCGCGCCGATGACGCCGAGCCGTGACGGAACGGCATCGAACTCCAACGCGTTCCATGAATCGACGATGTACCGGCCATCATGCGGCACGGTCTTGAGCCGGATGGGCGTCGATCCCGATGCCAACACGACGTTCGTGGCTTGCAAGGTTCTTTGCGAGCCGTCCGCGCCCGTCACCAGCACCTGATTGCCCGGCAACAGCCGCCCGTGCCCTTGGATACCGACCACTCCGTTGGCCTTGAACAACGCTGTAATACCAGTGGTCATGGTCTTGACGATGGACGCACGGCGCTTTTGCATCGCGGCGAGGTCGAGTTTGATATCGCCCAACTTGATGCCGTGAATACCGAATTCGTCCTTGGCGCGCTGGAAGAGTTCGGACGATTCCAGCAGCGCCTTGGACGGGATGCATCCGGCGTTGAGGCACGTGCCGCCGAACGCATAGGTACCGTCGGCGTTCTTCCATTCATCGACGCAGGCCACGGTGAGTTTGTTCTGACCCGCACGAATGGCGGCGGGATAACCAGCCGGGCCGGCGCCTATCACCACGACATCGAACACATCGCTCATACGCGCAGCACCATGCGTGCCGGATCTTCCAGACATTGTTTGACCGTCACCAAGAATTGCACCGCTTCGCGGCCGTCGATGATCCGGTGATCGTACGTCAACGCGACGTACATCATGGGACGCACGACCACTTGGCCGTCGATGACCACCGCGCGGTCTTGGATCTTATGCATGCCGAGGATGGCACTTTGCGGCGCATTCACGATGGGCGTCGATAGCAGCGATCCGAAAGTGCCGCCGTTGGTGATGGTGAACGTGCCGCCGGTCAGTTCCTCCATCGTGATGGTTCCGGCACGCGCACGCCCTGCAAAATTGGCAATCGACTTTTCGATGTCCGCGAAACTCAACTGATCTGCGTCGCGCAGCACCGGAACGATCAATCCGCGATCGGTCGAAACGGCCACGCCGATATCGAAGTACTCGTGATACACGATGTCGTTGTCCTCGACGGAGGCATTCACGGCAGGAAATTTCTTCAGCGCTTCGACGCAGGCCTTCGTGAAGAAGGACATGAAGCCGAGCTTTACGCCGTATTGCTTTTCAAATGGATCCTTGTACCGGCTTCGCAAGTCGTTGACGGCTTTCAAATCCACTTCGTTGAAGGATGTCAGTAGAGCCTGGGTGGCTTGCGCCTGCACCATCCGGTCGGCGATGCGCGCGCGCAGCCGCGTCATCGGCACGCGCTGCTCGGAGCGCGCGCCGCGCGCGGCCGGCGCGCTCGGCGGGGCCGAGGGCGGCGCCTTGGCTGCCGGCGTCGTGTCCTTGGCGGCCAAGTAATTCACGACGTCCGACTTCGACACCCGGCCATCGCGCCCGGAGCCTGCCACCGCTGTCGGGTCGACCTTGTGCTCTTCGACCACCCGCTTCGCGGCAGGACTCAACTTGGCCGCCCCGACAGGCGCAGAACCGGCCGCTGCGCTGGGTTTGGCGGCCGCCGGCGCGCCGGCGCCGTTCGGCCCGGCTATCACGCCCGCCGCTGCGCCTTCCTCGATCACCGCCAGTACCTGGCCGCTCGTGACCGTCGTGCCATCGCTCAGCCTGATTTCGGTCAGTATGCCGGCGACCGGCGCGGGAACTTCGAGCACCACCTTATCGGTTTCGAGGTCGACCAGATTTTCATCTCGAGTCACGGCATCGCCGGGCTTTTTATGCCAAGACACGAGCGTAGCGTCAGCCACCGATTCCGGCAGCTGGGGCACGCGCACTTCGATTGTCATTAAGAACCTGTCCTAGTTTGCACCGGTAGGCGCATCGTTTGTCGGGAAGACTCTTCCGGTGGCGTGCCTTGCAGGGCCGTGGTGACCAGATTTTTCTGTTGTTGTTCGTGCAATGCCGCAATGCCCGTGGCGGGCGCCGCGGCACCGGCACGGCCGGCGTAGAGAAGTTCATCTTTGATGCTCAGCGGCGCCTGCAGCCGGTGGCGAATCTGGTACCAACTGCCCTGATTCTGCGGCTCCTCCTGGCACCAAACGATCTCGCGCGCATTGGAATACTTGCGGATGACGGCTTCGTACTCGTCCGCCGGAAATGGATACAGTTGTTCGAGGCGAACGATCACGACCTTGTCGATTTTCGCCTCGCGACGCGCCTTCAACAAGTCGAAGTAAACCTTGCCGCAGCACAAAACGACGCGTGTCACCGCCGATGGCTTGACGTCGTCCACTTCATCGATGACGTTGCGGAAACTGCCGGAAGCAAGCTCCTCGAGCCGTGATACCGACAAGGGGTGACGCAACAGACTTTTCGGCGTCATGATGATGAGCGGCTTGCGCAATGCGCGCACCATTTGCCGACGCAGCATGTGAAACATCTGCGCGGGAGTCGAGGGCACGCATACTTGAATGTTGTATTCGGCGCAGAGCTGCAAGAAACGCTCGAGACGGGCCGACGAATGCTCCGGACCCTGGCCTTCATAGCCGTGGGGCAGGAATAGCGTCAGTCCCGACAACCGGCCCCACTTGGCTTCGCCGGAACTGATGAACTGATCGATGATGACCTGCGCGCCGTTGCAGAAATCGCCGAACTGACCTTCCCAAATCGTCAAGCAGTGCGGTTCGGTCGAGGAGAATCCGTATTCGAAGCCCATCACCGCCTCTTCGGACAACACCGAATCGGTCACCGTGAAGGTGGGTTGGCTGGTGGCCAGATGCTGCAGAGGCACGAAGCGACGTCCGGTGGTCTGGTCGTGCAGCACCGCATGTCGATGGAAGAAGGTGCCTCGGCCGCTATCCTGGCCGGTCAGCCGCACCGGATAGCCTTCTTTGATCAGGCTGGCATAGGCGAGATTTTCGGCGCAACCCCAATCGAGCGCGAGGTCGCCCGCCACCATGCGCTCGCGCGCCTGCATGATGGCCAGCACGCGCGGATGGAGATTCCAGTCCGTCGGATAGGTGGTGATCGCTTTCCCGAGCGCTTTCAAGCGTCCCATATCGACCGCGGTCTTGACCGGCTCGGACCAATCTGCGCCCAGGTACTCGCTCCAGTCGACGGTGTACTTGTTGCCGATGAGACCCAGTGCGGCGCGCGCCTGCGGCTTGCCTTCGTCCAAGCCATTGCGGTATTGATCCATCATCGCCGCCGCCTCAGCGGCCGTCAGGACACCCTCCGCCTCGAGTTTTTCCGCGTAGATCTGACGTACCGTGGGTTTCTTGCGAATCACCTGGTACATCAAGGGCTGAGTCGCGGCCGGCTCGTCGGCTTCGTTATGACCATGACGGCGGTAGCACACCAAATCGATAACGATGTCTTTGTGGAACTTCATCCGGTATTCGAGCGCGAAGCGCATGACAAAGCACACCGCCTCCGGATCATCCGCGTTGACGTGGAAAATCGGCGCTTCCACCATCTTCGCCACATCGGAACAATACAGTGTCGAACGTGCATCGTGCGGATCGCTGGTCGTGAAGCCCACCTGGTTGTTGATGATGACGTGGACGGAGCCGCCGGTGCAGAAGCCGCGCGCCTGCGACAGTTGCAGCGTCTCCATGATGACGCCCTGACCCGCAAAGGCCGCGTCACCGTGAACTTGCACCGGCAACACCTTGTCACCCTTCGCATCGCCGCGGCGTTCTTGCCGCGCACGCGCCGACCCTTCGACGACCGGGTTGACGATCTCTAGATGCGAGGGGTTGAACGCCAGGGCGACGTGGACGTTGCCCGACGTCGTTTTGAGATCCGACGAGAATCCCTTGTGATACTTGACGTCGCCCGAGCCGCGCAAGTTGGCGAGGTCGTAGTGACCCTCGAATTCGTTGAACAAGTCCTTGGGCGATTTTCCGAGCAGATTCACCAACACGTTCAGCCGGCCGCGGTGTGCCATGCCGATGATGGTCTCCTCGATACCGGCCTTGCCGCCCTGCTGCACCAAATCGTCGAACAACGGTATGAGGCTGTCGCCGCCCTCGAGCGAAAAGCGCTTTTGACCGACGTACTTCGTGTGCAAGTAGCGCTCGAGTCCCTCCGCCGCAGTCAACTGCCACAGAATATTTTTCTTCTCTTCGATCGTGAAGCGTCGCCGCATCCGCGCCGATTGAAAATTGTCCTGCAACCAGAGGCGTTCGTCGCTGTCCGAAACGTGCGCAAACTCCGCGCCGATGGTGTCGCAATAGATAAACTTCAGGGTGCTCAAGATATCCTTGAGCTTGCTGCGCTTCGGGATAGCATCATTACGGCTGTTGGTGAAGAACTCCGTATCCAAGTCAGCATCCGACAGCCCGAAGTGGTCCAGATTGAGCACGTACGGCCACGGCCGTTCCTGCAGTCCCAAAGGATCGAGATTGGCGATCAAGTGACCACGATTCGCATACACCTGAATCAGGCGGGACACGGAACCCTGTTTGGCGCTGGCGAGGTCCGATGCTCCGGACGTGACGGCGCCCGGCCGATTCTCTTGGCGGTGGGTTATGCGCTCGCGGACATCGCCGTGGGCTACCTCATGGGTCGAACTGCCTCGAAGCCCGCTGAAGTATTCAGCCCAAGCCGGCGTAACCGCCGCCGGATCCTTCAAAAACTTCTCGTAGAGATCCTCGATGAAACCGGCATTTCCGCCGGACAGAGCCGTAGTGGCCAGCTGGTCTGCAAGTGATTGGCTCATGAGTGCAACGTGACTGCGGAAACCTCAAGCAACTCAAGGTGATGGGACGACTAGCCTAGAATGCGCAATGGCCGATAGTTTAGCCCAATGCGACGTAATATGGAATGTGACGCAGGCCGCCAATCTTAAAAGTCGAAGGGAGAAATGAGCTCTCGCAACATCCAAAATTCATAACTTAACAGCATCGAATAGCCGATGAGCAAGCCGTACATCACGACGTCGACGCGCACCAATCGCATGAAGCGATACCGTGCAAGCATCACCATCAGCATCACACCGAAGCCCGTCATCGCCATTTTGAGCGCGGCGAACAAGGCAGCGCTCTTGTAGATGACCGCCGCCATGATGGGATTCACCTCGACGGCGCCGCCGGCCAACAACGTCACGGTCATGAATGCGTCCGCGACGCTCAATAACAAGATGCCGATCGACACTGCCAAGAGATGCGCCGAGTGCCAATCGAGCGAGTGGAAGCGCGAGTCGTCCAGACGGCGTGCCGGCCGCCGGCGCCGGGGATTGAAGCTACCGTAAATTAGAGACCACAACACCCGCTTGCGGCGATCCGGCCGATCGCGTCGCTCGCAGCCGGCTTCGGGCACGTGGCGAGCGGTTCCCTGCAATTGCGCGGTGGCCCAGTCCATTGGCTCTCGTCGATGGTTGCTGGGCTTCATCGCCCACACTATCCAGATACGCAGGGGGCATCGGCAAGCTCGATGCGTCATAATGTGTCTTTGCAACGCAGTATTTTTTTCGCGAGCAAGCACCCCGCCGTCATAATCGTCCGCATGTCGATCCCCACCCCACATGTCTACGACGCGAGCGCTGCCCCGAACCCCGAGGCCGCGGGCTTTTCGCCCTCTCGATTACAGAGATTGAGTGCCGTATTGCGTGCCGACACCGACAACGCCGCAATTCCCGGTGCGGTAGCGCTCATCGTGCGCGATGGAAAATTGGCGTACTTCGACGCCTTCGGCTATGCCGATCGCACGACTCTCCGGCCCATGCAGCGGAACAGCATTTTTCGAATTGCGTCCATGACCAAGCCCCTGACAGTAGTGGCCGCGTTGATGTTGATGGAACGGGGAAAACTGCTGCTCACCGATCCGGTTTGGCGTTATCTGCCGGAGCTGCGCGATGTAAAGGTCGGTGTCGAGGATATGGACGCCTCGACCGGCCAACGCCGTTTGACGCTGGAACCCTGCCGTCGCGCCATCACCGTGCACGATCTCATGCGCCACACGGCAGGCTTCGCATATGGGCAGTTCGGCGATTCACTCGTGCAGCGATCCTACCGCGCTTCGCAGCTCATGGACAATCAACAAACCAATGCCGAGATGGTCCGCAAATTGGCGCAGCTGCCGCTGTCGCATCAGCCTGGAACGACGTTCGAGTACGGAATGTCCACGGACGTGCTGGGGCATGTCGTGGAGGTCGTCTCCGGGACGGGGTTGGACTGCTTCTTCGCCGAGCACATTACGCAACCATTGGGCATGCTCGATACCGCATTCGGCATCCCCCCGAACGAACTGCACCGGCTGGCCGAACCGCAACGCGAAGCGGCGCAAGCCAACATCCCGGCGGTGGTGACCTACGAGCCTGCTCGGCCGGCCAGATGGTTTTCCGGCGGGGGTGGATTGCTCTCGACGGCCGCCGACTATGCGCGCTTCAGTCAAATGCTCCTCAACGAGGGGGAACTCGGCGCTGTGCGCCTGCTCGCGCGCAAGACGGTGCACCTGATGATCCAAAACCACTTGCCCGCCACCTTGAACTACGGTCGCCACACGGCGGACCTTGGTGTGGCCGCTCCGCTCCCGCAACTCGGCCAGGGATATGGGCTGGGGATCGGGGTGCGCACGCATGCTGGCTTGTCGCCGGTGCCGGGGTCCAGCGGCGATTTCTACTGGGGCGGCGCATTGGGGCCTTATTTCTGGGCGGACCCGGCCGAGAAACTGACCGTGGTCTTCATGCTGCAAGAACTCAACGTGCAGATCAGGACCCGCTACCGCGCGCTGCTGCGCGGGCTGGTTTACCAAGCCCTGCGCTAGCAGCCACCTTCCGCCGGCGTGAACGCCCCTCCGAACCGGCGGAGCCTTGCTTGCGAGCGGCGATAATGGCGCGTAAAGAGGCAACGGAATGTTGCCGCGCCACGCGCTTGATGAGCACCAGCCCCTCCGCGTCGATGTCCTTCCAACCGAGCGCGCGCAACGCGTTGCCTCGCATGAGGCGGAAATGCAGCAAATGGCCGTTCAAAGCCAATTCGTGAATGAGGCTTTCCGGATCGCGCATTGAACGTCCCATGAGCCGCGCAACCATCGCCCTACCTACGTGCGTCATCCGCTTGCTTTTACGATGCTTGAGAAGAAAACCCGAAGCCGCTCCATGCCCCGTCTGCTCCCGCGCCAGCCACAGCAGCCAGTCGCCGCTCGCACCGTTCGAGAAATCCGCCAATTTATCCTGTACCGCGCAAAACGCCTCGATCAGTTCTTCATCGTCCGCGACACCGTTGAGCAATCGCTCCGCGCCAACCACGGCTTCTTTCATCACCGCCCACGCCTGCGAGACGATGTGTTCCGCACACGCGACGTACAAACCTTCCTTATTGTTGAAATAATATTGCAATGCCGGGGTATTCAACGAGGCAGCGGCTGCAATCTCCCGCGTCGATGCCGCCTCGAACCCGCGCTCACCAAAGACACGTATCGCCGCGGCGATCAATCGAGCTCGAGTCTCGCTTCCTCGCGGGTACGCCGCTTCCGCAATGTAGCGAAGCCTTGCAGGTGTTCGACCGCGCGATCGCTTCTTCATTCCGGAATCATAGGCTTGTTAACGCCTTATTCAAACCGGAATGGATTTTCCAACTCGCCACGCCGTAAAACACTTATATCAATTGAAATAGTTATTCGAAGTGCGTGCGTTCACGCCTCGCTGCGACCCACCGCGATGACCACGGCCGTCGCGTTGTCCCCGCCGCCGCGCTCGAGTGCCAGCGCCACGAGGCTTTGGCTGGCCGCCGCGCAGTCCGGCGTCGCTCGCCGCGGATCCGACTTCCCCGGCCACCGAGTGATTCCGCGTCAGCCGCACGAGGTCGCCGCTGCCAAATGGCGGTCGTAACGTGACCCCGCGGCCCGAGTCCTAACGCAGCCCTACATCGCGCTCACCATCTTGGCAACGAAATCACTTACCGGCATGGCCGCGAGCGCGGTTGCATCGGCGAACATTTTCTTGATGGACTCGGTCTGTTTGACGCCGAAATGCGCGGCGACGCTGGCCTCGAACTTCTTGACCAATACCGGCATGCCTTCGGCGCGCCGCTTGCGGTGCCCGATCGGATAATCCACTTCGACTCGCGGACTGGCGCTTCCGTCTTTGAAGAACACCTGCACCGCATTGCCGATGTAGCGCTTATCGGCCGCGTAATACTCTCGCGTGAAGGTCGCGTTCTCCTTCACCTGCATCTTCGCGCGCAATTCATCGACGCGTGGATCGTTGGCAACCGCGTCCTCGTAATCTGAAGCGGCGAGCCTGCCGAACAACAGCGGAATGGCGACCATGTACTGGATACAGTGGTCGCGGTCGGCCGGATTGGCGAGCGGGCCCGTCTTGTCGATGATGCGCACGCCGGGTTCTTGCGTTTCGATCGCCACCCGATCGACCTGGTCGAGTTTGGCGACGATCTGCGGATGCAGCGTCATCGCCGCCTCCACCGCGGTTTGCGCGTGGAATTCGGCGGGATAGGAAATCTTGAACAGCACGTTTTCCATGACGTAGCTGCCGAACGGCTGCGGCAACGAGAGCGACTTGCCTTTGAACAGCACATCCTGAAAACCCCAGGTCTTCGCCGACAACGCCGAGGGATAGCCCATCTCGCCTTTCAACGCGAACAGCGCATGACGCACCGCCCGGCTGGTCGCATCGCCGGCCGCCCAACTCTTGCGCGACCCCGTATTGGGCGCGTGGCGGTAGGTCCGCAGCGCGCCGCCGTCGATCCACGCATTCGACACGGCATTGATGATTTGATCGCAAGTGCCGCCCAGCATGGCGGTCACCACCGCCGTCGATGCCACTCGCACCAGCAACACGTGATCCAAGCCGACGCGATTGAAGCTATTCTCCAGAGCGAGCACGCCTTGTATCTCGTGCGCTTTGATCATGCCCGTGAGCACATCTTGCACTTTGACTGGCTTGCCGCCTCGCGATAGATAGTCCGCAACCGCCAAGATGCCGCCCAAATTGTCGGACGGGTGCCCCCATTCCGCAGCCAGCCAGGTATCGTTGAAGTCCAACCATCGAATCATGGCGCCGATGTTGAACGCCGCATTGATGGGATCCAGTTCGTATGACGTGCCGGGAACGCGCGCACCGCCGGTGAGCGTGGCGCCGGGCACGACGGGTCCCATGAGCTTGGTACAGGCGGGATATTTCAACGCTTGAAAGCCGCACGCCAACGTATCCATCAGGCAATAGCTTGCCGTCTCATAGGCTAACGGACTCGAAATCTCGTAGCTCAACGCATAGTCGGCGATCGCGGTAAGAACCTGATCGGGAGCCGGCCGTTCGGCCGATTTGATATCGTGTGACATGGAAGAGCGATGGATTCCTTGGAAATGATTAAGGTCGGTCGGCCAGGGGAATGAACTTTACATTCTCGGGACCGGTGTAGTTCGCGCTCGGGCGAATGATCTTGCCATCGACGCGCTGTTCGATGATGTGCGCCGCCCAGCCGGCGGTGCGGCTGACGACGAACAGCGGCGTGAACATCGCGGTCGGCACACCCATGAGGTGATAGGACACCGCCGAAAACCAGTCCAGGTTCGGAAACATGTTCTTGATCTCTTTCATCACGGACTCGATACGCGCGGCGACGTCGAATCCCCGCTCGTCGCCGGCTTCGCGCGCCAACGCCCGCGCGACTTCCTTGATGATCTGGTTGCGCGGATCGGCAATGGTATACACGGGATGGCCGAAGCCTATGACGACTTCTTTGGCGGCAACCCGCCGCTTGATGTCCGCCTCGGCCTCGTCCGGCGTTGCATATCGGCTCTGAATTTCGAAAGCCACTTCGTTGGCGCCGCCGTGTTTCGGCCCGCGTAAGGCCCCGATGGCGCCCGCGATGCAGGAATACATATCCGAGCCCGTGCCTGCGATGACTCTGGCCGTGAATGTCGACGCGTTGAACTCGTGCTCGGCGTACAGATTCAGCGACGTGTGCATGGCGCGCACCCAGGACGCCGGTGGCTTACGGCCATGCAACATATGCAGGAAATGCGCGCCGATGGAATCATCGTCGGTTTGCATCGCGATGCGGCGCTTGTCGTGCGAATAGTGGTGCCAGTAGCAGAGCATCGATCCCAGAGAGGCGAGCAGCCGATCGGCGATATCGCGCGCGGCCTCGATCGGGTGATCGCTGGCTTCCGGCAGCAGACACCCCAGCGCCGAGACGCCGGTCCGCAGCACGTCCATCGGGTGACTGCTGGCCGGGAGTTGCTCCAACACGGTGAGCACGGCGGAGGGCGGCACGCGCAGCGACTTCAGCTTCGCCTTGTATGCAGCCAGTTCGGATTTGTTGGGCAGGGTCTCGTGCACCAATAAATGAGCAATCTCTTCGAATTCGCACTGAGTCGCAATATCGAGGATGTCGTACCCACGGTAGTGCAGATCGTTGCCGGTCTTGCCGACGGTGCACAACGCGGTGTTGCCGGCGGTAACGCCCGACAAAGCGACCGACTTCTTGGGCCTGAAAGCGACAACTTGAGGTTCCGTCATTTTTCGTCACTCCGTGAGTTGTCGATCCGATGCGGCGAGGTATCGCTCATTTCTCCCGCCCCTCGGCAAAGAGCTGATCCAATTTGGCTTCGTACGCGTGATAGTCGAGATACTTGTACAGATCGGCGCGCGTTTGCATACGCTCCACCACATGCTTTTGAGTGCCGTCGCGGCGAATGGCCTCGTAGGTCGCGAGCGCCGCGGCATTCATGGCCCGATAAGCCGAGCAACAGTGCAATACGATGTCGACGCCCACCGTGGCAAGTTCATCGCGCGTGTACAAAGGCGTCGACCCGAATTCGGTGATGTTGGCGAGAATGGGCACTGCGACGGCATCCTTGAAGCGGCGGTACATGGCAAGCTCCGTCATCGCCTCGGGAAAGATCATGTCGGCGCCCGCGTCGACACAGGCGACGGCTCGCTCGATCGCTTTGTCAATCCCCTCCACCGCCAAGGCGTCGGTGCGCGCCATGATGACGAATTGCGGATCCGTGCGTGCATCGACCGCCGCCTTGATCCGATCCACCATCTCTTGTTGCGAAACGACCTCTTTTCCCGGCCGGTGTCCGCAGCGTTTGGCTTGAACCTGGTCCTCGATGTGCAAGCCGGCGGCGCCGAACTTGATGAACGATTTCACCGTGCGCGCGATGTTGAACGCGCCGCCCCAGCCGGTATCGGCATCCACCAACAGGGGCAGCGAACAGGCGTCGGTGATGCGCCGCACGTCGATCAAGACATCGTCCATGGTGCTGATCCCTAAGTCCGGCACTCCCAACGAATTGGCAGCCACGCCGCCGCCCGACACGTACAGCGCTCTGAAACCGCAGGCGGCCGCCATGCGGGCTGCGTAGGCGTTGATCGCGCCGACGATTTGCAGGGGTCGTTCTTCCGCAACCGCAGCACGCAAGCGCGCACCGGCTGATGCTGGTACGGCTGCGCTCATACGTCCCCCACGGCAAAACTCGATCGCGTCACAATGGATTCCTTCGGCGTAAAACTATAGAGGCAAGGCGATCGCGTACGGATGACAAAAGCGATCAAATTATCTGAAAGAAATTGCCACATCAGGCGCGCGCCGGGCGGTCGGCGGCAAAGCACCGCTCATGGTTGCAAACCGCGGCGAAACTCGCCAGGGCTGGCGCCGGTCCATTTCCTGAACGCACGGTGAAAGGCGCTGCGCTCCGAGAATCCCAACTCCAGCGCGATATCCATGACGTTTCGGTCCGAGTGGCTCAAATAGCTGATGGCCAAATCGCGTCGCAATTGGTCCTTGATGCCTTGATACGACGCACCCTCTTCATGCAGGCGACGGCGCAGCGTGGCGGTGGTCAAGTTAAGTTCAGCGGCCAATTGGTCGAAATCCGGCACTTCGCCGGGCAGCAGTTGCCGTAGGCGGCGGCGGATCCGCGCGCTCAGACTACTGCCGTTCTTATACTTGACCAAGATGCTTTCCGGTGCGGTCCGTAGAAAATCCTTGACCGACCGTTCGTTCTGCACGATGGGCAAACTCAAGTAGTCCGCGGCGAAGACAATGGCGGTGTTCGGCTTGCCGTAGGTCAAATCGGTGCAGTACATGAGTCGATATTCCGCGCTATGCGCGGGTTCCGGATAACTGAACTCCGCGCGCAGGATGGGGATTCGCCGCCCCACCAGCCAGCAGGCGACCCCGTGCAGCAACATGAGCAGCACTTCATGCCCAAAGATGCGTGGGGGCGTCCCGGCGGCGCGCTCCCGCAAACTGATGGTCGCCTCTTGGCCCTCGCGCGACAGCGCGCCTGAGATGTCATCGAGGATCAGGCCATAGAAGCGCAGGCTTCGATCCAACGCAGCCCCAAGATTCTTGCAACCGAGCACCGCGTGGACCAACATGGCGAAACTGCCGGACTTCATGCGCCGGGAGTCCTGCCCGAAGAATTCGTCATCCAGGGTAAGAGCCACCAGGCGCCACAATTGCCCGTAGTGCTTGGCCGACACTCGCGCCTGCGGCACCTGCAGCAGACCGGGCGACAGCCCCACCTGGGTCAGCAAGCGATCCGTGTCCATATGGCGGGCACGAACGCTTTCCAGCGCCGCCGCCACGAAGCAGATGGCGACCGTGCCGGGTTCGGCTCGACCGACCGGGAGTACGTTCCCCGCACCTACGGCGACCGGCGACTGTTGCATTTTCGCTCACGCATTTTGAATGGTTTGGGCACCAATCAGGGGCCGCCCAAGCACTATAGTTTACGCGATACGCGAGGCTGGCGGGACAAGAACGATGGCGGCAGACTTCTACGGCGAAGAACAGCGCATGATTCGCGATTCGGCGCGAGAGTTTGCCCGTGCCGAACTGGCACCGCGCGCCGCAGCCTTCGACAAAGCGGGTTGGATTGCCGACGACGCGGTCGCCAAGCTCGGCGAACTCGGCCTGCTCGGCATGATGGTGCCGGACGAATGGGGCGGCTCTTACACGGATTACGTTGCGTATGCGCTTGCCATCGAGGAGATCGCGGTCGGCTGTGCCGCCACCTCGACTCTGATGAGCGTGCACAGCTCCGTCGGCTGCGGGCCGATCCTGAAATTCGGCACCGAGGAGCAGAAGCGGCGCTATCTGCCCGACATGGCGCAGGGTAAGGTCATCGGCTGCTTTTGTCTCACCGAGCCGCAAGCCGGCTCGGAAGCCCATAATCTCAAGACCCGCGCGATTCCGGACGGCGACGGCTGGGTGTTGAACGGCGCCAAGCAGTTCGTCACCAACGGCAAGCGCGCCAAGGTCGCCATCGTGTTCGCCGTGACGGATCCGAATTTGGGCAAAAAAGGCCTCTCCGCCTTCGTTGTACCTACCGGCACTCCGGGTTTCGTGGTCGGTCGACCCGAGCATAAACTCGGCATCCGAGGCTCCGATACCTGCGCCATCACCTTCGATAACTGCCGGATTCCGGCTGATTCCCTCTTGGGGGCGCGCGGCAAGGGACTCTCCATCGCCCTGTCCAACCTGGAGGGCGGACGGATCGGTATTGCCGCGCAGGCCATTGGCATCGCTCGGGCAGCTCTCGAGGCGGCTCTCGCTTATGCCAAGACGCGCCGGCAATTCGATCAACCCATCGCTGAATTCGGCAGCATCGGCAACATGTTGGCCGACATGCAAACCTCCATCAACGCGGCCCGCATGCTCACGCATCATGCCGCCCGCATGCGCAGCGCCGCTCTGCCCTGCCTCTCCGAGGCCTGTCAGGCTAAACTATATGCTTCGGAGATGGCCGAGCGCGTGTGCTCCAAAGCCATTCAGATTCACGGCGGCTACGGTTATTTGGAAGATTACAACGTGGAGCGGTATTACCGTGACGCGCGCATTACCCAGATTTACGAAGGCACCAGCGAGATTCAACGTCTGCTGATCGCCAGAACGTTAACGAAACAAGAGGAACTCTCATGACGACCAAACCCGCAGTGTTCGCCGAACAGGCTCCCACGGTGAAAATGCTGCTCGATGGTAAATTCATCGAGTCGAAAACCACGGAATGGCACGATGTGGTCAACCCCGCGACCCAAGAAGTGCTGGCGCAGGTTCCGTTCGCCACGGATGCCGAGATCGACGCGGCGGTTGCCTCGGCCAAAGAAGCCTACAAGACCTGGAAAAATACCCCGATTGCAGCCCGCGCTCGCGTCATGCTGAAGCTGCAAGCGCTGGTTCGTGAACATATGAGCCGCATCGCGCACACCTTGAGCGCCGAGCAGGGTAAAACGCTGGCCGACGCCGAGGGGGACGTGTTTCGCGGGCTCGAAGTCGTCGAGCATGCGTGCTCCATCGGCAGCCTGCAGCTCGGTGAATTTGCGGAAAACGTCGCCGGCGGCGTCGACACGTACACCCTGCGTCAGCCCATCGGCGTGTGCGCCGGTATCACGCCCTTTAATTTTCCGGCGATGATTCCGTTGTGGATGTTCCCGATGGCCATCGTGTGCGGCAACACGTTCGTACTCAAGCCGTCCGAACAGGATCCGATGACACCCATGCTGTTGGCGGAACTCGCTCTGCAAGCGGGTGTGCCGCCCGGCGTGCTCAATATCGTTCACGGCGGCAAGCGCGCGGTCGACGCGCTCTGTGCGCATCCGGACATCGTCGCTGTGTCGTTCGTCGGCTCGACGCATGTCGGCACGCATGTGTACAACCTGGCTTCGCAGCACGGCAAACGCGTGCAATGCATGATGGGTGCGAAGAATCACGCCGTCGTGATGCCGGATGCCAACAAGGAAAAATCGCTCGATGCGCTGGTCGGCGCAACCTTCGGCGCTGCGGGGCAGCGCTGCATGGCCACGTCGGTCACTGTGCTGGTGGGTGAAGCTCAGAAGTGGATACCGGACATCGTGGCCAAGGCGAAGACCCTCAAGGTCAACGCCGGCATCGAAAAAGGCACGGATGTGGGTCCGGTGGTGTCGAAGACTGCGAAGCGCCGTATTCTCGGATTGGTGGAGGAAGGCGTCAACGCCGGTGCAAAACTCGAATTGGACGGCCGTAACGTCAAAGTCCCGGGCTATGAACAAGGCAACTTCATCGGTCCCACGATTTTTTCCGGCGTGAAGCCGGAGATGTCGATCTACACCAGCGAAATCTTCGGGCCGGTGATGGTGATCCTCGGCGTCAACACCTTGGATGAGGCCATCACGCTCATCAACAACAACCCGTTCGGCAACGGCACCGGGATCTTCACTCAAAGCGGCGCCGCGGCGCGTAAGTTCCAGAGTGAAATCGACGTGGGCCAAGTCGGCATCAACGTCCCCATTCCGGTGCCGGTGCCCTTCTTCAGCTTCACCGGATCGCGCGGATCCAAGCTCGGCGATTTGGGACCGTATGGCAAACAGGTCGTGCAGTTCTACACGCAGACCAAGACCGTCACCTCGCGTTGGTTCGACGACAGCAGCGTCTCCACCGGGGTCAACACGACCATCAGCCTGAAATGAAGATAGCGTTCATCGGCCTCGGCAACATGGGCGCGCCGATGGCACGCAATCTGTTGAAAGCCGGCCATGCGCTGGTGGTGTTCGACGTGGTGCAACGCAACGTCGACGCGTTGGCGACGTTGGGCGCCGCGGCGGCCACGTCGGCCAAGCTGGCCGCGAGCCAAGGCGAGTTGGTCATCACCATGCTGCCCTCCTCGCCGCATGTCAGGAGCGTGTACCTGGGCGAGGACGGTGTGCTTGCCGGCGTACCCCGCGGGATACCGCTCATCGATTCGAGCACCATCGATCCGCATACCGCGCGCGAGGTGGCCGCCGCCGCCGCCAAGCACGGCAATCCGATGGCCGACGCGCCGGTCTCCGGCGGCACCGGGGGCGCCGAAGGCGGCACGTTGACCTTCATGGTGGGCGCGGAGTCGGCCCTGTTCGAGCGGATCCGACCGCTTCTTGCCCACATGGGTAAGAACATCGTGCACTGCGGCGCAGCGGGCACCGGCCAAGTCGCCAAGATCTGCAACAACATGTTGCTGGGCATTTCGATGATCGGCGTCGCCGAGGCCATGAATCTGGGGGCAGCGCTGGGCATCGATCCCAAAGTACTCGCCGGCATCATCAACACATCGAGCGGCCGGTGTTGGAGTTCGGACACCTATAACCCGTACCCTGGGGTCATGGACAACGTCCCCGCCGCCCGGGGCTATACCGGCGGCTTCGGCACCGACCTCATGCTGAAGGATCTTGGGTTGGCGACCGATGCGGCCAAACAGGCAAAGCAAGCGGTGGCGCTGGGCGCCATGGCGCAACAGCTCTATCAGCTGTGGAGTTCTCGAGGCGCCGGGGCCCAAGACTTTTCGTCCATCATCAACTTGCTCAAGAAATCCTCCACTGGAAACGACTCCCATGATTGATTGCAACATTGATGCGCACGTCGCCCTCCTGACGCTGAATAATCCTGCCGCCAACACCTTCACCGCCGCGGGACTGCGGCAGCTCAAAGATCTGATCCGCGAGTTGAACGACAATCTGGACGTGTACGCGGCCGTCGTGACCGGTCAGGGCGACAAGTTCTTCAGCGCCGGCGCCGACCTGAAAACGTTCGCGGACGGCGACAAAGTCCAAGCGCGCCTCATGGCGCAGCTTTTTGGCGCGGCGTTCGAGGCGTTGCAGGAAGCACGCCCGGTGGTGATCGCCGCCATCAACGGCTACGCCATGGGCGGCGGACTCGAGTGTGCGCTCGCCTGCGATCTGCGGATCGCCGAAGAACACGCACAGATGGCGCTTCCCGAACCGTCGGTCGGGCTGTTGCCGGCCGGCTGCGGCACTCAAACGCTGCCCTGGTTGGTGGGCGAAGGTTGGGCGAAGCGCATGATTCTCACCAACGAGAGAGTCAACGCGCAGACCGCCTTGAGCATAGGTCTGGTCGAACAAGTGGTTCCCCGCGGGCAGAGCCGACAGACGGCCATGGAAATAGCCCAGCGCGCCTGTACCTTGAGTCCTCGCGCCGTGACGTTCAGCAAGAATTTGATCCATCAGGCGCGGCTGGGTACTCCGCGCGGCGCTGCATTGGCGCTGGAACGCGAACGATTCGTCGATTTGTTCGACGGCGAGGACCAACGGGAGGGCGTGAAGGCCTTTTTCGCGAAGCGCAAACCCGTCTGGAAGAATGCTTGAGCGGACTGATTGCATGAGCGAGGCGGAAATTCTTTGCGAGATTCGCAATCACGTGGCGTTCATCACGCTGAATCGTCCGGCTGCGCTCAATGCGCTGTCCTACGACATGATCCTCGAGCTGCGTGCGCTGGTCACGCGCTGCGCCGCTGATTCGGAGGTTCGTGCAGTGCTGCTGCAAGGTGCGGGCGATAAAGCCTTTTGCGCCGGTGGGGACATTCGCTCGTTGTATCAAAGCTTCAAGGACTCGGGGACGCTGCACCGCGATTTTTTCATTGCAGAGTACGCGCTCGATTATCTGCTGTATTCGTATCCGAAGCCCTACATCGTGTTGATGGATGGCATCACCATGGGCGGTGGCATGGGCCTTGCGCAAGGGTCGACCTTGCGCATCGTCGGTGAGCGCACGCGCATCGCCATGCCGGAGGTTGGTATCGGCTTGTTTCCGGATGTGGGTGCGAGCTACTTTCTATCGAGATTGCCGGGATCCTTGGGAACTTATCTCGCCTTGACGGGCATCCAGATCCGCGGCATCGACGCTCTGTATACGCGGTTGGCAGACGTCTACCTGGCGCCGGCAGCCGTCGCCTCTCTGGGCGATGACTTGGCGGCCTTGCCGTGGAGCGACGATTGCCATTCGGATGTACGTCGCCTGGTTCATGCCCGCGCGGCTCAAGGGCTGCCCGCCCCCTCCTTGAGCCTGTTGCGTCCGGCCATCGACACCCATTTCTCGCGGACCTCCGTGGCAGCGATTCTCGCGGGCCTCGATGCGGAAGTTCGAACCGAATACCGCGAGTGGGCGCAGCAATCTGCCGCGCTCATGCGCAGCCGGTCGCCCACCATGCTTTGCGTCACTCTGCGTCAACTGGAGCGCGGTCGGTCCATGAGCCTCGCCGATTGCTTCCGCGTGGAACTCGGCATGATGCAGCAGTGTTTCGAACAGGGCGATTTCCTCGAGGGCGTGCGCTCCGTCATCATCGACAAAGACAATTCGCCCCGCTGGAACCCAAGTCGCCTGGACCAGGTATCGGATGCCTCCATAGAGGCATTTTTCCGCGAGCGCTGGCGCGGGGCGGCGCATCCGCTCGGCAATATAGAAAGGACGGCGTGACATGTTGGAAGAAGTGTTCATTATCGCGGCGCGGCGAACTCCGATCGGCGCGTTTCAAGGCGCGCTCAGCTCAGTCACCGCAGTTCAACTGGGGGCGGCAGCGGTGCACGCGGTGCTCACCGATTCGGGACTGGCGGCGGCCGACGTGAGTGAAGTGACTCTAGGATGCGTCTTGCAAGCCGGGGTTCGCCAAGGCCCTGCACGGCAGGCGTCTTTGGCAGCCGGGATCCCCGCGAGCGTGCCCACCTCGACCATCAACAAGCTATGCGGTTCCGCGATGAAAGCCATCATGATGGGCTTTGATCAAATTCGCTCCGATTCGGCGAGCGCGGTGATTGCCGGCGGTTTGGAGTCGATGTCCAACGCCCCTTACCTGTTGCTCAAGGCTCGTCAGGGTTATCGGATGGGACATGACAAGGTTTACGACCACATGTTTTACGACGGATTGCTGAGTCCCTACGACGATCAGCTCATGGGCTGTTTCGCGGACGCGACCGCTGCGAAGTACGCATTCACCCGCGAACAACAGGATGCCTTCGCCGCCGAGTCGGTCAAACGCGCGTTGACTGCCTCGGATGGCGGCTCCTTTGCCCGCGAAATCATTGCCGTGACCGTGCAAGACCGCAAGGGTACGCGGTCGGTGGAGCGTGACGAAACGCCCTATACCTGCGATCTCGCCAAGATCCCCACCTTGCGTCCCGCATTTTCCAAAACCGGTACGGTCACCGCGGCCAGTTCCTCATCCATATCCGATGGCGCCGCCGCAGTCATGCTGATGAGCGGGTCTGGGTTGAAAGAACACGGATCAAAACCACTCGCTCGCCTCGTTGCGCACGCCAGCCACGCGCACGCGCCCGAGTGGTTCACCACCGCGCCGGTAACGGCGATCAAATCGGTTCTCGCCAAAGCCGGCTGGCAGCCCAGGGACGTCGATTTGTATGAGATCAACGAGGCATTTGCGTGCGTCACCATGGCCGCGATGCACGACATCGATCTCGATCACGCCAAGGTCAACGTCAACGGCGGCGCGTGCGCGCTCGGGCATCCGATCGGAGCGACTGGTGCACGATTGGTGACGACGTTGATTCATGCACTCGCGGCGCGCGGGCTCAAGCGCGGCGTCGCCGCACTTTGCATCGGCGGAGGTGAAGCCACCGCGATTGCGCTCGAGCTCGTCTGATCCCCTTCAAGTAAGTCTCATTAAAGGAACGAAAATGCGGTTCAATGAAACGTTGGCAGTCATTACCGGCGGCGCGTCGGGTCTGGGCCGAGCGGTTGCCGAGCGCGTTTTAGCGGCAGGCGGGAAAGCCGCCATCCTCGACCTGCAGGAAGCGCTCGGTCAGGCCGTGGCTCGAGAGATAGGGGCATCCTTCTTCGCCTGCGATGTTGGCGTCGAGTCGAACGTCGTCGCCGCGATTGAAGCCGCGCGCCGGGCGATGGGCGGCGTCAATGTACTGGTGAACTGCGCCGGCATCGTCGGCGCTGGAAAATTGGTGGGCAAGGAGGGCCCCATGACCAGCGACTATTTCGAGAAAGTCATTCGCGTCAATCTGATCGGTACTTTCCTGTGCGACAAGGCCGCGGCGGCCATCATGCAGGGCAATGTCCCCAACGGCGAAGGCGAACGTGGAATCATCATTCATACCTCATCGGTTGCGGCGTTCGAAGGACAAATCGGCCAGGTTGCCTATTCGGCCACCAAGGCCGGCATTGCCGGCATGACTCTGCCCATCGCGCGAGAGCTTGCGAAGTTCGGGATTCGCTGCGTCGCCATCGCTCCGGGGATATTCATGACGCCGATGCTCGCGAGTTTGCCCCAGGACGTACAAGACTCGTTGGGCAAGCAAGTGCCCTTCCCGCCTCGCCTGGGAAAACCGGAAGAATTCGCGCAATTGGTTCAATCCATCGTCGAGATACCGACGTTGAACGGCGAGACCATTCGGCTGGACGGTGCAATAAGGATGCAGCCGCGCTAGGAGTCTTCCGTCCCACAATCACACCACCCCATAGCCCCCGCCCCCCGGCGTGCTGATGACGAACACGTCGCCCGCCGCCATCTCGGCCTGCCCGATCGCGCCCAGCATCTCCCGCCTGCCATCGGCCCGCTCGATGCGATTCTCGCCCGGAGCACCGGCGGCGCCGCCCGCCATCCCGAACGCGCCGCTGTGGCGGCCATTGCTCAAAATCGCCGCGGTCATCGGCTCCAAGAAGCGGATCTGCCGCACGCCGCCGTTTCCGCCCCGCCACCGCCCTGCGCCGCCGGATCCCGCACGAATTTCGAATGAATCCACGCGCACCGGATACCGCAGCTCCAACACTTCGGGATCGGTGAGCCGCGAGTTGGTCATGTGCGTCTGGACCACGCTCGTACCGGCGAAGCCGGGACCCGCGCCCGACCCCCCGGCGATGGTTTCGTAGTATTGGTAGCGAGCATTGCCGAAGGTGAAGTTGTTCATGGTGCATTGGCTGGCGGCCATCACACCGAGTGCGCCGTAGAGCGCATTGGTGATGCAGGTCGAGGTCTCGACGTTTCCCGCCACCACCGCCGCCGGCGGCCGCGGGTTCAGCATGCACCCCTCCGGGACGATGATCTCGAGGGGCGCCAAGCAGCCGGCGTTCAGAGGAATATCATCCTCCACCAGCGTGCGAAACACGTACAGAACCGCGGCCACGGAGATGGCTCGCGGTGCGTTGAAATTGTTCGGCAACTGCATGCTGGTGCCGGTGAAATCGATGCAAGCGCTGCGCGTCTGCACATCGACGCGAACGGCGACCTGAATTTGCGCCCCATTGTCCAGCGCCAGGACAAAACTACCGTCGTGCAGCGCCGTGATCACGCGGCGTACGCATTCCTCCGCGTTGTCCTGCACGTGGCGCATGTAACTCATGACGGTGTCGCGGCCGTACTGCCCCACCATCAGGCGCAATTCCTCGGCGCCTTTTTCGTTGGCGGCAATCTGCGCCCGCAGATCGGCCATGTTTTGCTCTGGGTTTCGCGCCGGGTGCACGCCGCCTGTCAACAAGTCGAGCAACCCTTGCTCCCGAATCACCCCTGCCTCGACCAATTTATAGTTATCGATGAGTACGCCCTCGTCGCCGATGTCGTTCGAGAACGGCGGCATCGAACCCGGCGTGATCCCGCCGATGTCGGCATGATGACCGCGTGACGCCACGAAGAAGCGGGGTTCTCCGCCATCCAGAAACACCGGCGTCACCACCGTCACATCGGGCAAATGGGTGCCGCCATGGTAGGGGTCGTTGAGCACGTATACATCGCCGGCCCGCATCCCGGAGTTGCGCTGCATGACGGATCGGATCGATTCGCTCATCGATCCCAAGTGCACCGGCATGTGCGGTGCATTGGCGATGAGTGAACCGGACGCATCGAACACGGCACAGCTGAAATCCAAACGCTCCTTGATGTTCACCGAGTACGCGGTGTTTTGCAGCCGCAAACCCATCTGCTCAGCGATGTTCATGAACAAATTATTGAAAATTTCGAGCATTATCGGGTCGACGCGGGTGTCGATGGCTCTCACGGCCGTTCGTTCAACGATTCGGCACAGCTCCAAATTTCCGGCCGCCGTTGCGCGCGCGCGCCAACCCGGCTCGACCACAGTCGTGGCGTTGCGCTCGACGATGACGGCGGGACCGTGGATGGATGCTCCGGCCGCCAAGCTATCGCGAACATAGAGTTTGCCCATGCGCACGCCGGCGGGTGCGTCGTCGGCGAAACAGTACATGCGGACCTCGGCTTGGGCGTCCGGTTCGTAAGCCGGCGCAACGCCGGTCGACGGGTCGGGGTGCTGCACGGACGCGCCTGCGCCGCATTCCACCGAGACCGCTTCGAGCACCAACGCGCGGTGCGGCATCAGAAAGGCAAAGCGCAGACGGTACGCGTGTTCGAACTCGGCCCGAATCGCGGCGCACGCGGCGAATGCCGCTGAGGCGTTTGGCGGCAGGTCGCGCGCCAACGACGTGTCGGTCCCGGCATACCGCACATGCACGCGCCGCAGGGTACGCACACTCTGCGCAGCGATCCCTTGCAACTGCAGCTCCGCCATCGCCTCGGCCTGCAGGTGCGCAGCGAGCGCGTGCGCCTGCGCAATGCCCGCAGTGCTCAACTCGACTTCGAGCGACGCTTCGCGCATCACGATCTGCTCGGCCATTCCCATGCCGTAGGCGCTGAGCACACCCGCCAGCGGATGACAAAACACGCGTTCCATTCCCAACGCATCCGCCACCAGGCACGCATGCTGACCGCCGGCGCCGCCGAAGCACTGCAGCGTGTACCGGGTGACGTCATAGCCGCGCCCAACCGAAATGCGCTTGACCGCGTTGGCCATACTCCCGACCGCGATTTGCAGACTACCGGCCGCGAGTTCTTCGGGACCGACCGGTCTGCCGACCGTCGCTGACACTTGCTTCGCCAAGTCCGCGAATAGCCGCGCGACCACGGCTGCATCCAGCGGTTCATTCCCTTGGGGTCCGAACACGGCCGGAAACCATGCCGGCTGAATGCGACCGAGCCGCACGTTCGCATCCGTGATGGTCAGGGGACCGCCGCGCCGATAGCTGGCGGGACCGGGATTGGCGCCGGCGGACTCAGGACCGACCCGCAACCGGGCGCCATCGAACCGGATGACGGAACCGCCGCCGGCAGCAATGGTGTGGATGTTCATCATGGGCGCGCGCACACGTATGCCCGCAACCTCGGCATCGAAGGCACGTTCGTATTCCCCGGCGAAATGGCTCACGTCGGTGGAAGTGCCTCCCATGTCGAAGCCGATCAGACGATCGTGCCCGGCCGATCTTGCGCTCGCGACCATGCCGACGATACCGCCCGCCGGACCGGAGAGGATCGCATCCTTGCCCTGGAATCGGCCCGCTTCGATCAGACCGCCCGAGCTCTGCATGAACAGCAGTCGCACGCCGGGCATCTGACCGGAGACCTCGTCGACGTAGCGACGCAGGAGGGGCGACAGGTACGCGTCCACCACGGTGGTATCGCCGCGCGGCACGAGCTTGATGAGAGGACTCACCCGATGCGAAACGGATATGTGGCTGAATCCGATCGTCCGCGCCAGCGCTTCCGCAGCCAACTCATGCGCCGCATAGCGAAAGCCGTGAACGAACACGATCGCACAGGCGCGAATCCCGGCGTCGTATGCCGACTGCAAGTCGCCCGCCAACGCAAGTTCGTCCAGCGCTGTGATGAGTTCGCCGCGTGCCCCGACACGCTCGTTCGCCTCGATGACCCTCTCGTACAGTAATTCCGGCAATACGATGTGGCGATCGAACAGGCGCGGCCGTGCCTGATTGGCGATGCGCAACGCGTCGCGGAAACCGCGAGTGATGACGAGCGCCGTGCGTTCACCGCGCCGTTCGAGCAGCGCATTGGTCGCGACCGTGGTCCCCATCTTCACCGACTCCACCACCGTCGGGCTGATAGCCTCGTCGGCCGACAGATTGAGCATGCGTCGAATGCCCTCGACGGCCGCGTCGCGATATTGATGCGGATTGTCCGATAACAATTTCAGCGCGCGCAGCTCGCGGCTGGGTGCGCACGCCACGATATCCGTGAAAGTTCCGCCTCGATCCACCCAGAATTGCCAGCGCATCACACGGGATTGCTACGAGCGAGTGCGCAGGCGCAAACTTTCCCAACTCGCGTCGGCCGTCCAGCCGCCGTCGACGGGCAGGCTTACCCCGTTGATGAACCCCCCTCGCTGCTGATCCAACAGGAACGCAATCGCTTCGGCGACATCGTCGGCATGCGCGAAACGGGCCATGGGCACGCGATCAACGATGTCCTGATCGGAGTAGGCGCCGCTGCTCTGATCGGCTGCATCCATCTCAGTCTTCAATGACATCTCCTAGTAGGCCCCGGCCCGGCTGACGTTGGCATTCATCGGCTGTGCGGTTGCGTCGATCGGCGGTGCGACGTCGATGCCCAGCCAAGCCGCCGCGCCGACGAGCGCGAAACCGGCACCGACCAAGAAGGCCCCGAGCCACAGGTGCTGGCTCGACAGATACGCGACGATCGGTATGCCGATGATCCCGCCGAGATTACCGCCGGTGTTCATGAACCCGCAAACGGCCATCGTATCGCCGCGGCCCACGGACATGCCGGCGCCCCAGTACGCACCTTCCGTCAGCTCGATGCACCCGAAGCACGTGGCGAGCGCAACCACCGCCAGGTAGGGATTGCTCGCGTTGACGGCGAGCAGCAACAACACGGCGGACGCCGGCAAGGCCAGCAACGGCAACAATCTGAAGCCCCAGCGGTCGCCGAAGCGCTGACAACATAGGCCGGTCGCCACGCCGCCGATACCGGCGCCCAGCGCTGCCGCCAGCGGCGGTGCCGTGGCGAGCCAACCGCTTTCCAGCAGGGAAAACTTGCGCTCCTGAATGAGATAGAGGAACACCCAATTCGACAGCAAATAGAAGGTGTAATTCATGCACATGTAGGAAATCGCGAGCAGCAAGACGTTGCGATTGCGAATCAGTCCCCATAGCTGCCCTAGGGTGATCGAGGCATGTACAGTCGCGTCGCCTTGAGAGTCGGGGGTGCCGATCTCGGCCAGTTCCTGTGCCGATACCGACGGGTGCTCTTGGGGGGTGTTGCGGCCGTACCAAGCCCACGACGCGATGAGCCCGAGCGCCGGCACACTCGCCCACAACAGCGCGCGCTGCCAACCCAAGATCGTCATGAGCGAAGCAATGAGCGGCGGCGTGAGCGCGGCGCCGAGCTGCAGACCCATGGTCTGCAAGCCCTGCACGAATGCCCAGCGATTGGCGGGGAACCAAGCTTCGAACACGCCGGCCGAAACAGGAAAAATGGCTCCCTGAGAACAGCCCAGCAGCAGTTGTGCGCCAAACAGCGCCAGGAACAGCCCTCGTCCGCTGAAAAACTCGGGCGCCAGCGGCGTGGCAATGGTTGCCAGGAACGCGGTCATACCGATGATGACGAAAGTCCGGCGGGCGCCGATCCGCTGCCCGAAAATGCCGCCGGGCATCTGAAAAATGGCGTAACCCAGAACGAAGGCCTGTTCGAGCCAGCCAATCTGCAGCTGGCTCAAGCCGAGCTCCGGCATCATCCGTTCAGCGGCAACCGTGATGGTTTTCTGCTGCACGTACGCCAAAAACCCGAATCCGAACAGAAATGAGAAAATTCGCCAGCGGATTCGCACCGCTATAGGCCAAAAACTGGCTGCCATCGGATCCCTTAAGTTGCTTCGCGCACTGCGCCGGTCTTGAATTTGTCTTGCTGCATACTCAAACAGATCTGCACCGCGTCGCCAAAAGAGGTCGCGGCCTTGTCGGCGCTTCGTATACTGTCCATCGTAGGGCCCGGCTGCAACAATATTCCGGGTAGGAACACGGTTACCAGGCAGGCGCCGGGAAAGCGCCGGCGCACGGTCTCGGCCACCGAATCACCACGCTGGCGCTCCTCGCTCGGAAAGGCGCTCACCACGCACACCACCGAGATACTGCCGGCCGAGGCATCGGCCGGCGGCGGAGCATGCAAATCTTCGATCGACACATGACGGGCATCGATTTTTTCGTCGCGCAAGATGCGGACCAGGAGCTCCGCGGCCAGATCGTCGGCGGTCGATCCCAGGCCGACACAGAGCATCACGGAACCCGGCGGCACGGTCAGCGGTCCCTGATACGGACCGGTTAATTGTTCCCGCTGCGTGCGCAACCGACGCCCCAGGCTCGATTGATCGAGGACGGAGCCTCGCGACGGCCTCCACCTGAACCTTCGCCCCTCTCCGCCGATGGCGCCGATGACCGTGGCGATGACGTTGCGTACGCGGACTTGCTGTTCAGCGCTGATGGCGCCGGCTTTTAGGTCGAGGCGAGCGATCGAGAGCGCCGGCATCAAAACGACATCGCAATACGTCGCGAACGAGTTACGCTTGAGAAATGCTCGCGCGCTGGCGATGATCTCATCCGAATCGGCCGACAGCGCGCGCTGATAGAAGCGCTGCGGCATGGTGAGCGCCTGATTGTCGCTCAGCAGGATGTCCAACAAGCTCAGGGCCTTGATGTGACGACCCGCGACCACCAGGCACAGCGTCAATGGCGTCGAGACGATGAGCCCGACCGGACCCCAAAGCCAACTCCAAAATATGGCGGCAATGACGACCGATAACGGCGACATACCGGTGGTATGGCCATACAGCTGCGGCTCGACGAGCTGTGCGGCAATCAACTCCACGATGACGAATTGACTGAAGGTCACGACGGCCAGAGTCCAGCCGGGATCAACCGCGGCGGCAAGCAGCGTAGCGAAGAGCGCGGCAATCCACACGCCGACGTAGGGCACGAAGCGGAGCACGCCTGCCAAAGCTCCCCAGAGCACGGCATACGGCAGGCCGACGATGGTGAGACCGATCGCAACCGCGCAGCCGACCCCTACGTTGACCACGAACTGGGATACGAAAAATCGCGACAACCGCTCACCGGCGTCGTTAAGCGCGAGCGTGGATGCACGGATATCGGTGCCACCGGCGACGCGGATGAAGCGGTCGCGCACGGCTTCGTACTCGAGCAGAACGAACACCAGCACGACGATCACGATTCCTGCGGTTTCGAGCGGTACCCAAATCGAACTCAGCACTTTCTGCAGAACTTGCAGCGCGTTCAGCGGCGGATTATGGATCTCGACGGGAAGAGGCGCGGCGACAGGCAATCCAGCCACCGATGCAGCGGTTTGTCCGAGCGATTGCGCCGCCGCGGCCGCGCGCTTCGCAGCGTTTCGGTCGATGATTCGCTCCGTTTGAACGCTGAACGCCTGCAGCGTGCTGAGCGTCATTTCGTTGACGGTCGCAAGCTTGTGCCGAATCGTCTGCTCGTACTGCGGAAGGCTCGCCGTCATCCGGACGACCTGCACGCCGATGATGGCCGCAGCCGCAGTGAACGACAGCGCCAACGCAAGAACGGCAACCAGTACCGAAAACGACCGACCGAGGCCGATGCGTCGCAACACGCGCACCAGCGGCGCTATAGCCAAGCTCAAGATCACGGCGAGCGTGACCGGCACCAGCACGTCGCGCCCGAAGTACAACAGCGCCAGCACCGTGGCGGTGGCAACGATGCCGCCGGCACGATCGCGAAGGGAAATTACCGGCGGGGGCTCCGGTTCGCGAGGCGCTGGAAGGTCCATGCGCCATTTTCGCATATCGCCGCGGCGTTGTTTGCCGAGGATTCACCCCGGCGCACCGCTCCCGCAGGAGCCGCGGCCGCCGCTACCGCCCCGCAGGCACGTCACGCGCGGGTCTTTTCCTAACAATTTTCTTGTGCAGTCCTTCATCCTCCAGCAAGAGCCTGCGCACATAGAGGAAGCGGATGTCGTCGTATTCGAAAGGCGAGCCGCTCGAGTAATACCGAAAATGGATGTTCGCGCGCGTGTCGACGGCGTCGGCCACCCCCAAACCCCACGACTGGTCGCCGCGATAGAGATCGGCGATGTTGACCCCGTACGGTACCCCATAGTCGCTGAGCAGGCCGATCCCTTCACGCAGTGTCGAGGGCCCCAAAATGGGAATGACCAAATACGGGCCGGGATGCATGCCCCATTTGGACAAGGTTGTGCCGAATCCCGTGGGCGCTTTGGCCAAATGAAATTTCGCGGCGAAATCGAACAAACCGCCGATGCCGATGGTGCTGTTGATGACGAACCGACCGAGGCTGCGTACTCCCCGCCCCAATCGCCCCTGCAGCGTGTAATTGATGAGGTTGTTGATTTCCGACAAGTTTCCGAAGAAATTGTACACGCCGGAGCGAATCGGCGACGGCAGCCGGCGATAGGCGTTCGAAACGGGCAGGAACACCGCTTCGTCAAATCTTGCGTTGAATCGATAGTTGAAGCGGTTGAAGCGCTCCCAGGGATCGTACGTTCTCATCGACGGTGCATCCGCCGGCGTCAACGCCGGCGCCTGTGCCTCACCGCTCGGTTGTTCGCTTTTGACTTCCTGCTGGTCTTTCGCCAAGGCTTCGGATCTTGCGATTGCCGCCGCGTTATCGGCCGCCGGCGTTTCCGGCGGCAATCGATGAATGACGAAGTCCTGCGACGCGCAGCCGCCGAGGCCCAAAGCAAATGCGAGGACCACGTGGAGGATTCTCATTGGGCTGCACCACGCCAACGCCCCGCAAGCATATCCAGCATGTCGGCTATTTGCTGCCGATCGCCGAGATTGCCCAGATGGCCGCCATGGTCGTAGACCACAATTTTCGAACCCAACGTCGATTCCAGCCACGCCAGCTCCGATTTGTTCAGAATGAGGTCGTCGCTGTTGGTTTGCACGTAATAATCCGGGTCGTTGCGCAACGCGTCGCCGATGATGTCGAGCCGATTCGCCGCGACCAGCGACTCTGTGGTCGACTGCGGACGGTGCTTCAAATAATAAGGCGCGAACACTTTCGCAAAATATTCAGCGAACGGCTTGCCGCGCAGTATGCGTTCGATGCGTTCCAAAGGTTCGCCGACCTTTGGCGGATGCTTCGGATCCACGACGACGCCGGTCTTGGCATACAGGTCGCCCGCAAAAAACATGTTCATCAAGTCGATCCGGAAGATCAGCGCGATTGCCGCAGAGAACTCGGCATCGGTATTCAATACCGCGGCGGCGGCAGTCAATAAAAAATTCGTGTCGATTTCCACACGGTCCGATGCGCGGTACAGATTCGCAAGCTGCGCATAGAGTTTTTGATAGAGACGCTCCACCCCGGCGTCCCCGGAGCCGATGCTCAGTGCGAATAATTTATCCATCCGCGCGACCGAATCGAACAAACTGACGGGAGGCTCGATCATTACTGCTCGGTGAATATGGAGCTTGTGCTCGTTCGCGTCGAGCGATTTGACGATACCGGCATTGGCGCCGCCGAGGCTGTAGCCCAGCACGTCGATGTCGGTGATTTGCACCTTGCCCGGAAGGTGCGCGACGATGCGCTGCATGGCTGCATAGAGGTCCTGCCCATCCTGCATCAGATAACCGGCCACGCCGGTGCTCGAGGTCGAGACGATGAAACCAGGATAGGTCGGCGACGGCAGCGTCAAGACGTGATAGCCCGCGCCGTACAGCGCGCCCCGCAGCGTCGACAGTAACGTCGTGTTGCCGTCGCCGCCGGTGCCGGCGATCACGATCGCCAGCGGCGCGGGCTTGTCCTGCGCCGAAAAATACACGCGCAGTTTGCCGTCGAACCAGAAAATAGCCGGCACTGGCCGCGCCCAGGGCATGCGCACATTGATCTCCACCAGCGGCACCGTGGCCGGCATGGGCGCCATGTCTTGAGGCGGTGTCCCGAAGAGCGTCGCGCGCAGAGCTGAAGAATCCGCCAGGCCGGTGGCCGGCCCTTTCGCCACCGGCGCAGCGATGACAGTCGCTGGTTGGTCATCCGCGAGCGTCGCGGACGCCGGCATGAACATGAGAGCGCCGCTCGCAACGACGCCTGTTGCCATTCTTCCAGCGGCATGACGTACGCGGTAGGTCAGCTCCGCGATGTCGCAGCCGCCATCAGTGAGTGTCGGCCATCGCGTGTTCAATGTCTGCTGCTGCCTTGTCGATTCCAGCCGCGACGCTCTCGATGACTCGGGACACTTGGGGTACCTGAGCCTCCGCCTCCGCCCACTTTTTCTCGTCCATATATTCGCGAACGGCGGCAATGGGCTTTGCGCCGTAGCCCGAATAGGCGCCCGGCGCATAAATCTGATTCTTGAACCAAGGACGCTCCGGAAGTCCCTGTTGGTTCAGAAACAGCCGCGATACATGAATGAGATCTGCGTTGATGAGCGTCTGTGATTTCTCCGGCAGGTCCGGCGATCCTTTTTCCCTGAAGCTTGCGAGCGCTTTTGAAAAATGCTCGGCGCTCTTCTCTAGCAGGCTGATGGCATTCTTCATGGGAGCAAAATTCATGTACGGCGGGACGGTCTCGACCGGAGGCGGCACCAGTGGCCTGCGAGGATCGTTGGTGGCCGTGAAAACACCCTCTTTCAGCTGGGTATTACGCTCCGTAAATTCATCCTGTTTATCTTTCAGCAGTTTTTCGAGTTCCGTTTCGTATTTCTCAATGGCTTCGGCCTGCGGTGCGTAATCGACGGGCACGAGTTCCGCGTCCGCCAGCCGCATGATGGCGGTGCCCGCGGTTTGAGAAAGCGCGCGCCCGTAAGCGAAGTCGGTATCGACGAAATGGGTATACCAATAGAAATCATCGTAGATCGAGTGGTACTGATCGCCGTCGTCTTCATCGCCGAAGGAAAGATCGAGCGTCGAGATGCCGGCGTAATCCTGGAACGCCGTGAAATCCGACCCGTCCCCGAGCGCCTCCAATACCAAATCGCTTCGCTTGCGCAGATCGCCGCGCTCTTCGGCATCCTTGGCTTTCGCGATGCCGACCAAGTGCGATCGCTGATAGACCGACAATGACGTCTCCGGATCCTGAACCTCGCGTGCTACGCCGCTGATGAAATTCTGCAGGTCCTGCGTCCCGCCGGCCGACAGGTAGCCGCGCTCATTGCCGTCGGAATTGATGTAGGCCACGGCGTGTTTTTGCAACTCGTCGAGATGCGTCTCGACCCACTCGACCGAACCCAATAATCCCGGCTCTTCGCCATCCCACGCACAATAAATGATTGTACGCGAGGGCGACCACCCTTGGTGGTGCAGCACTCCCAGCATGCGCGCTTCTTCGAGCATTGCCGCCTGTCCGGATATCGGATCATCGGCGCCGTTCACCCACGCATCATGGTGATTGCCGCGGATCACCCACTGGTCCGGCGCCTTGCCTCCCTTGAGCGTGGCGATCACGTCATAGATCGTCTTGATATCCCAGTTCGAACTCATCCGTAAGTGCACGACGGCGGGACCGGGTCCCACGTGGTACGTGACCGCAAGCGCCCCGCGCCATTCTTCGGGCGCAACCGGTCCTTGCAGCGCCGATAGCAGCGGGAGCGCGTCGGCATAAGAAATCGGCAGTACCGGGATTTTCGTAATGGTCTTCGCGTCCTTGAGCTGCAGACGTTTGGCGTTCGCGGTCGCGCCGACTCCGGGCGTCAGCGGGTCGCCCGGGTAATCGGTATCCATGACGCTGCCGCGCTGCACTCCGCCGCTCGGCCGCCAGCCGCCGCCGGGAAACGCGTCGCCTTTGAAATATCCATCACCGCTTGGATCGGAGTAGATGATGCACCCGATCGCACCGTGCGCGGCGGCCACCTTGGGTTTGATTCCACGCCATCCATGCCCATATCGGGCGATCACGATGGCGCCCTTCACGGATATCCCGAAGCGATCGAGTTGTTCGTAATCTTCGCGATTACCATAATTGACGTAGACCAGAGGCGCAGTCACGTCGCCGTCGGCTGAATAGGCGTTGTAGGTCGGCAGTTGCTCGCTGGTTTGTGCCGTCGTCGGATCCTGCGGTACCACCGTTTCCTGAAGAGCGGCTCGAAACGGGGTGGGCTTCAACATCTCCAGGACGCGCACCTTGGGCGTCGGGAACAGCACGTCGAAGGTCTCTATTCTCGCGTCGAAACCCCATTCCTTGAACTTTGCCAGAATCCACTCTGCATTGTCTTTGTCGTAAGCAGACCCAACGTGGTGTGGGCGCGCACTCAATCGCCGCATGTTCTCCCGGATATCGGCCGGCGAGATGCCGTCACGAAACTTCTTTTCCCATTGCTCTTGGAGGCCCGAGCCTTGGTTGCTGAATCCCAGGATGGGCGACGGCGCCCCTGACTCGGAGTGCACAGCGAGCGTCGGCGCCGCGGCCAGCAATAGAAAGCCAAGCCAACGCAATGTCATCGATGAATCCCCGGGTGTGTTCGAGATGCCTTAACGTCCATTCGGGTACGACTCCTCTCATCGATCGCGCGGAGAATTTGAGAGCCCGCCGGCTAACGCAGAGGCACGTTGTAGGAGAGCATCCACCCGCCCTTCTGCGGCGCGAATGCGATGTCGCCATGGGTGCCGTTCTCGCGATTGAGCACGAAGCGGGCTGTGGCTATGCCTATGGCGGCACCGGCGACGGTATCCGACACCCAGTGCACGTTGTCTTTTATGCGAATATAGGCAGTGCCGCCGGCAACGGCATACCCCACGATCCGGCGTATCCACCGGTACTCATCGTTGCCCGACTCCGCAAACGTCATTCCGATTGCGAAAGCGGCGCTCGCATGCACGGATGGAAACGAATCGCCGCCTTTTCGCCATTGATTGGGCGACGTCGTTCCGTCGGGCCGCTCGCGGCCTCCGGCGAGCGATAAAGCCTCGGCCGTTACCGTACTGAAGACGCCCGACTCGACCAACCGCCACGTCTCGCGATAACCATCCGAGTCGCCGAGATATCCCGCCGTGGCCCAGGTCCCCCCGATGAGCGCCAATGCGGGAATCGCATCCCGCAAACTATTCTTGTCTTTGCCGCCATTGAGTATCGCATTGGAGCCCGTTGCAAAGTGCGAGCGGACGTTCGAGTCGAACTGATGAGCCGCAGCCACCGCCGCCAGAGTTACCCCGAAGTACGCCCAATCTTCCAGATCCCATCTTAGCGGAGCAGTGAAATATTCCTTCGTGTCGTCGATTGCGGATCTAATTCCGGACGGTTCGTCCGCATCGGATGTTGTCGGAGATGCAATGGCTGCGCCAATGCAGGCGGCCGCCAATAGCCGTTTTCGCATCGTGTTGAACATGGTCGTGTGTAACCGGCAGTGGCTACTGCTTGCGCGTTTGACGGCTTTCGAGAAGCGCCTGAATCCGACTGAGCGCGGTCATGTATCGATCGGCCAGAATTTTACCCTCGCCCTCGCCGACATCTTCGGCAAGGACATTTGCCAGGGTGTCGACAGCGACGCGAATGGTCATGGATTCCGAATCCGTGAGCTTGGCGCCGTTGATCGTAATCTCCGCTTCGTCATGCATGCGATTTCCTTAGTCTGCCGCTGCCAAATTGGCATCATGGGCGGCGGTATCAGCCGAAATACCGCCACTCCGTCGGCCAGCATATTACAACGTCGGTGAAGAGGGAGCGCCGGCATGACGCCGGCGGCGTCAACCAAATCGGACGGCGACCAATGAACTTGCCTCAGTACCGCGTCAGCCGCTACTCGTGCCGCGCGCCCGCGAATTTCAAAGCTCGCTCGCGGCAGGCGAGCGCCGCACCCCGATGTCCCGATAAATCGGCGAGTTCGGTGGCCGCGAGGAGACCGAGCGCGGCCGCCAACCGCAGCGCCTGGTCCGTCTCTGCCGCTGGGTAGTTGGGCTCCGTGCTGATCGGACCATGGCGGCGCCCCACTTGCTCGAAACTGGTGTGCCTGAAGTCGCTGAACATTGCCCAAGAAGACTTCCGAAGCTTGGACAACGCGCCGCGCGAGTGGCCCAACGCGCGCTCAACGTCGCCCACCATGTCCTCGAAGGACTTCCGACGCAGGCCGGCCAATTCAAATGAATCCAGGTCTTCGTCCGTCGCGCAACGCGCCAACCACACGCCGCGAACCAATGCGTCGAGCAGGCCTCTGAGCAGCGCGTAGGCGGGGCCCCACAGGGGTCGTTCCGCAAGTACCGAGATGGCGGCCTGGTGTTCGATCGCTATATCGAGACAACCGAGCGCCAAGCGCGCCCGCCGATTCTGCGGCATGAGCATTCCATCGGTCAGCGCCTCTATCCAGAGCACGGCGCATCGCAACTCATCGCGGGCTTTGGTCATGGCACAATCCTCGTGCGGCCGGCGCTAATGTACTCGATCGCTGGCCGATGCGGAATAGAAGCAAATAACGACAACCCGTATTGCCGAACGGCGTAAAATGAAAGACATCGTCGATGTTCACGCTCGCCGACCGACAGGATTGCACGCCTCGAAATGACAGATCGATTACATTCATTGCTGGAAGAACGTCCTTGGCTGTTGGCCGATGGCGCAACCGGGAGCAACCTATTCGACCGCGGCCTGCAATCAGGCGACGCCCCCGAACTCTGGAACGTCGACCACCCGGACCGTATCGCCGATCTGCACCGCAGCTTCATCGAAGCTGGAGCCGACATTATTTTGACCAACAGTTTCGGCGGTACCCGCCACCGGCTGAAGCTGCACCGCGCGGAACGCCGCGTCGCTGAGTTGAATGAACGTGCCGCTGCCATCGCCCGCGGCGAGGCGACCCGCTCGGGCCGCGTGGTTCTGGTCGGCGGCAGCATGGGTCCCACCGGCGAAATCCTCGAACCGTTGGGTCCGCTCAGCCTCGATGCCGCCCGCGAGGCCTTCGCGGAACAGGCCGCGGCGCTGGCGAGGGGCGGCGCCGACGTGCTGTGGATCGAGACCATGTCATCCGTGGAGGAAACCGAGGCGGCGATCGCCGGTGCGCGGACTACCGGGCTTCCGGTGGTCGCGACCTTGAGCTTCGATACCAATGGCCGGACCATGATGGGTATCACGCCCGTCGACCTTGCCGGGCTGCAGCGTAAGCATCATCTTGCCGGCTGTGGCAGCAATTGCGGAACGGGCCCGGCGGAACTCGTGGCGTCCATCGTCAACCTGGCAACCGCGGCGGAGCCCGCGGCTGTACTCGTGGCCAAGGCCAACTGCGGAATCCCGCAGTTCGTCGACGGCGCGATCCGCTTCAACGGCACGCCGGAGCTGATGGCCGAATACGCCTGCCTTGCCTATGACGCAGGCGCACGCATCATCGGTGGGTGCTGTGGCACTACGCCCGAGCACTTACGCGTCATGCGCCAGGCACTCGAGCGCCACGTCCGCGGACCCCGGCCCGATCTCGCCACCATCGAATCGAAGCTGGGCGCGATCTCGACCGGCGCGACTGCCCAACTCAGAGGTGACCTGGACCGGCAGGCTGGCGCCGCCCCGGGCGCCAACGTGCGCCGCACCACCAGCCGGCGCGCGGCGCGGCCGAACAACCTCTGAGCGCTCCTATTGGCGCCGCAGTGCCTCGTCGGCTTCGCGCAGCCAGCCGTCTCGATCCGCCGTGGCAGGTAGCGCCTGCGCCGCGTCACGCGCGTGCTCGTAACTTTCCCGAGCGCCGTTCGAGTCTCCGGTCTTCGCCAAAGCCTCCGCCAACGCCAAGAGGTTCGGGGGATACTGCGGCCGCAACGTCGCGGCGCGGCGCGCGGCAACCAATCCTGCCTCGGCGTCGCCCGGGCCCAGCGGCCATCCCGGCGCTCGAATCAACACCAGCGCCCTTACGCGCGCAGGACCCGCCTGGTCGTAGTTGGGATCCGCCGCGTCGGCATTTGCCAAGCAGCCGAGCATGGTATTGAGCAGTTCGCCGGCCCGCATCGGGTGTGCGCGTGCCTCGAGACCCAGAGCGACCGCGCGTCCGTAAAGACAGGCCGCGGCTTGCGGCTCGCGAGCGAGACAGGCTTCTGCATCGCGGCTCGCCTCTGCCGCCAGCTCGCCGCGGATCTTCGAGTCGGGCTCATGATCGCTGCGCTTCGCGTCCGCGGCGATGGCTGCGGCCAGTTCCTCCACTGAGCCAGTCGGGAGCGGGCGAGGTACCGCTGGCCGCAGCGGCGCCCCGCACCCAACCACCATGAGCGCGAGGAGCGCGCATCCCAGCCACCTCTTCACGGCGCGGCGGTGGGCTTAGGAAGCTGCGGCAGCACGAAGCCCTGCAGATGCAGCTGCCCCAAAACATCGGCGTCCGCGGCTGCATGTCCCATCCTGAGCAGTCCCGCCTGCAAGGCCCGTGCGCGGGCCGCGGGCAGCCGGGAGTCTACGACCGCGACGATGGCAACCGGCAGCGGCGCAGATTGCATCACTGCCTTGAGCTGGGCGGCGAACGGCAATGTCGGCAGCGCCGCTGCCTGCGTTTGGTCGAGCAACGCGACCACGTGTTCGCCGGCGGCAACCCGTCTCAGGGCGCTCAATATTTGTCCCGTCGACTCGATCTTGACGTCCGGCGGTAGCGGCCACGCCTCGAGAGCCGAGTGGCGCACGAATTCGGGGGCGTAGCCAGCAACGCTGACAATGGTGTACCCCGCGAGGGATGTCGGGCCGGTCACCGCACCGACTTTCGCGACCAGCGTCCAGCGCTCCTGCGGACCGACGCCCGCCACGTCCGCTTGCGCAAGCGGCATCAGATGCAGTTCCGCCGCATGCTGGACGAAGAAAGCATACGGCACGAAGGCGAGCGCCGCATCGGAACTGCCGAGTTTCGCCAGGCCCCCCTGTTCGGTCGGGTCGTAGACGGCAGCAAGGCTTCCCGCAGGCCAACCGGCTGTGGCGGCGGTGGCGATGGCGAACTGATCAACAAACTGCTGAGCGTCTCCCGCTCCGCCTGGGTATCCCGGAGCGCAGAATACGAGAGTCGCAACCGCAGCCATCAGTAAAGTGCTCATGGCCGTAGGCTATCATTCTCACGCGCTGAGGACCTACTGTGGCGGTGAGCGACCCTTTATCATGAATATGCTGATCTCCCCCAGGCTGGTGCAAATTTTCCTCCGCGTGCTGCATGCGCGGCGCTGGATCGTCGCCGCCTTCGCGATGCTCGCCGTGGCCGGCCTCTATGGTGCTGCACGGATACCCACCGATCCGGCGATCGAGCGCCTGGTCGTGGCCCGCGATCCCGTGGCGCAAGCAACGCTCGATTTCGAGCGCGTGTTCCCCGAAGGCGAACAGGCGCTTCTCATGCTTGAAGCCCCGGATCCATTCACTCCCGATGCGCTGCAAGGTGCCGACCGCCTCGAGCGCGAACTCAACAAAATCCCGCACGTTGCGGCTCACAGCGTTCTGACCCTCTACCGTCGCGCGGGCGCGGCCGCGACCATCAGTCCGGAAGATGCCGCGCGGCTGCGGGTCTTCGCGACCGGCACGACGCTGTTCCGCCGCGCCGGGCTCGTGGACGAGCACTACTTAGGAGTCGCGCTCGAACTGCGCGTGGACTCCGCGGCCGAACGCGACAGCGCACTGACGGCGATTGACGCGCTTGTGCTGCCTCTCGAGAAGTCCGGCCACCCATTCAGCGCCATCCGGCGCGTCGGCAGCCCGTGGCTCGATGCGTGGCTCGAGCGGCAAACCGGCACTGCCACGAAGAAGTTCATGCCTCTGTTCGGGATTTTCCTGATGACGTTGGTGCTGCTCGTGTACCGTTCGTGGCGCACGTTGGCTGCCGTCGTCCTCACGCTCGGTGCCGTCGTCGCGATGGCCGTGGGCTTGGCCGATCTCTTCGGCTGGTCGAATACCGTGGTTTCGACCATTGTCCCGCTTACCGTCATGGTCACGACGACCGCCACGCTCGTCTACATTCATTCTCGGTACATGGAGCCGGACGACGCGCCGACTCCTTTCGAGCATCAAGCACGGGTGCTCGCCAATAAATTTCTGCCCTGCACCGCCTCGATGTTCGCCACCGCGGTCGGCTTCGCCGCACTCGCGGTGTCGGAGATTCGCCCTGTTCGTGAAATGGGCCTCTGGACCGCGTGCGGACTGATCGTGGCGTGGGTAAGCTGTTTTACTCTGTTCCCGGCGCTGCAGTCGCTGCTGCGTGTTCCGATGCGCTCAGGCTCGGTTCCCGCCCGCAAGTGGTTTCCTGCTTTCGTGGACATGCTGGTCCCCGCGACGCGCCGCTACCGCTGGCCGCTGGTTGCCGGCGCGGTCATCTTGATGCTGTGCGGAGCGGCCGCATTGTTCGGCATCCCGGGCAAATTCCCACCTCTGAAGCTCGAAACCGATGCGTTGACGTACGTCAATCCCAGCGAACGCGTGGCGCAGGATACTCGGCGCTTCGAGCAGTCCCACGGCCTCGATGTCATCGACCTTTGGTTGCAGACGCCGCCCGGCCATGCATTGGACCCGGACTTTTTGCGTGCGGTGGAACTGTTGACGCGCCGCCTCGAGCAGCATCCGGGCGTCGACGCCGTGGACGGTCCCACATCCGTGCTGCGGTGGGCGCGATATATCGAGTCGGGCTCCGATCAGTTGCCCACGGCAGCCGCCGACTGGCCGAAGCTGGCTTCCGACCTCGAGCAGATCATGCTCACCGAACCCAGTACGCGCAACTATGTCGACGTGGCGGACCTCGCGAGTGTGCGGCTCAGTATCCGCGGGCGCGGGGAGCTTTTCGGCCCAGCCGGCGCGATGCGCAAGTTCGTCGAACAAACCTGGGCAGCGGCGCAGGCGAATGACCCCGCGCTGCGCGAGGTCCGCGGCCGCCTCGCCGGCAAGGGAGTGCTTGCCGGGGAAATCACCGAGCGCCTGCTGCCGACACTCACCGAGAGCTTCGCGCTCACGGCGAGCGTCATTTTTTTCGCCTTTCTGCTGGTGTTTCGCAGCCCGTCCGCGCGGCTGATGACGATGATTCCGTCCTTCTTCGCGATACTGTCCGTGTTCATCATCATGCGCGTCGCCGGCATTCCGCTGAATATCGCAACCATCCTCATCGGCTCGACCGTGCTGGGCGCGACCGAGAACGATCAGGTGCATTTTTTCTACCATTTTCAGGAGGGCCTTTCGAGCGGCTCGACCGCCGCCGCCCTGCGTCACGCACTACTGGTTGCAGGGCGCCCGATTCTGTTCGCCACTCTCATCAACGCCAGCGGTTTTCTGGCGCTCGCGCTTTCGGACCTGCCGCCGATGCGCCAGTTCGGTACCGTCGCCGCGTCGGCGTTTGTTCTGGCGCTGATCGCCGACTTCACGGCGTTGCCGGCTGCGTTATGGATTTTGAGCCGCGATGAGCGCCAATGAAGCGGCCCATCGGGAAACCCTTACCCGAATTCTTCCACAAGCCCTACCAGACGCCGCGGGTTGCGCTTAAACTAGGCCTGTAGGATATCTCACGAGGAGTCTCCCTATGGGCAACGATAATTCTCCGGACGATGACAAATCGACTCCCGATACCGCCGCGGAACGCAAACTACGGGGCAGTGCGTTGATGGGATCGGAACAGAGGGACGCCGCGGACCATACCGATTACGAAAAGGCGCATAATCCCGACACCGAACTGGATCTCGATGGGGAAGAAGATACCTTGTATAACGATGGTCTCGATATCGAAGAGGACTCCGAGACGCCGTTCGGCACCCGCGGTACATCGCCAGGGATAATAAAACCCTGAAATACCGCCTCTTCGACGCCCCGACGAAGCTCTCGCCTTAGGAGCCTCTCGTGGGGGGATATGCCCTGCGCCGCCCAGGTCTGCGCCACCGGACTGGTCACGGCGGCCTGCGCACTGATTCCTAAAAAAACCTCGAGCTGACGCTGCGGATCGGAGTGCGCGTTGAGCGCGGCTTGTTAGACTGTTCGAATGCCAAAGTTTGCGCGATTCGCTGTCCCTTTCGTCGGAGCCATCGTCGTCGGGGCGGTGCTGTGGTGGTGGCTGGGCCGCCCCCAGAGCCCCACCGAACTCCTCCTGTATGGCAACGTGGATCTGCGACAGGTGGAACTGCCCTTCAATGGCAGCGAGCGCATCGCCGCGGTCCTCGTGCAGGAGGGCGATCACGTCACGCAAGGGCAACTGCTGGCGCGACTGGACACCAGTCGGCTGGCGCCGCAAGTGGCGAAGGCCGAGGCCGACCTGGCCGCACAGACGCAGGCCGTGGATCGGCTGCACCACGGCAATCGGCCGGAAGAGATTGCTCAGGCGCGGGCCAACCGCGATGCCGCGGCGGCCGACGCCGAGAATGCTCGCGCGCAATTC
The DNA here is from genome assembly GCA_052143815.1 of Steroidobacteraceae bacterium. Classification (GTDB taxonomy): domain Bacteria; phylum Pseudomonadota; class Gammaproteobacteria; order Steroidobacterales; family Steroidobacteraceae; genus Bog-1198. The sequence goes on from JBKQSA010000031.1 coordinate 55,380, forward strand.
GCGCGGTTACGTTCCCTATCCGATAGCTCCTCGGGTCGCGCAGTGAGCCGCCAAGACATGGATTCAGCCAAGGCTGCGCTCGATACCGCCGAGGCACGGCTGGCGGTAAACCGCAAGGCTCTGGCACTCGAACTCGCCGGTCCGCGCATGGAGGACATCGCGCAGGGTGAAGCGCAGTTGCGCGCCGATCAGGCGCAACTCGCCTTGGTGCAGCAGCAATTCAAGGACGCCGATCTGTTGGCGCCGCTCGATGCCGTGGTGCGCTCGCGCATCGTCGAGCCGGGCGAAATCGCCTCTCCCCAAAAGACGGCATTTACGCTCGCTATTTCCGATCCGAAATGGGTCCGCGTATACGTCGCCGAGACGGATCTTGGCTCGGTGCATGAAGGCATGAACGCAGCCGTTACGGTCGATGCGTTTCACGGTCGCAGTTTTCCGGGCTGGGTCGGCTTTATCTCATCCGTTGCAGAATTCACGCCGAAGTCGGTGGAGACCACCGAGTTGCGCTCCAGTTTGGTGTACGAAGTCCGTGTATTCGTACGCGATCCGGACGATGCGCTACGCTTAGGAATGCCGGCGACCGCACATTTGCCGCTGCACAACGGTGGCGGCAGCGCGTTGCCGAGCGCACGCAAGTCGGGCATTGCGCCCCGTGGCGCATGAGCGGCACGGCACCACGCGCACCGGCCGTCGTCGCGCAGGGCCTGCGCAAGCGGTTCGCGCACAAGCGTGAAGCACCGGTGTCCGCGATCGATGGAGTCTCGCTCGAGGCCAGTCACGGTGAACTGACCGCGCTGGTGGGGCCCGACGGGGCCGGTAAAACCACCCTGATGCGAATAGCCGCGGGGCTGCTGCGTGCGGACGCGGGTTCCCTGACCGTGTTGGGAGTCGATGTGACAGCGGATCCGCAACAGGTTCAGGATCGCATCAGCTACATGCCCCAGCGTTTCGGCCTCTACGAGGATCTGACGGTTGCCGAGAACCTGGATTTGTACGCGGACCTTCACGGCGTGAGCGCAGAGGATCGCGCCACGCGCTATCCCGACCTCATGGAAATGACCGCACTGGGGTCCTTCAAGGCACGTCTTGCCGGTCAACTGTCCGGCGGCATGAAGCAGAAACTCGGGCTTGCCTGCACATTGGTGCGCTCACCGGAACTGCTGCTGCTCGATGAGCCGACCGTCGGGGTCGATCCGTTGTCGCGCCGCGAGTTGTGGGACATCGTCCTTCGCCTCGTGGCCGATCGCGGTCTGACAGTACTGCTCAGTACCGCCTATCTGGACGAGGCGGAGCGCTGCAGTCGCGTAATCATCCTGCATCACGGCAAGGTGCTGTCGCAGAGTTCACCGCAGCAGGTCGCCGATCAAGCCCGCGGACGCAGTTTCGTCGCCACTCCGTCGTCAAACCAGTCAGCGCGGAGACTGCAGGCTCGCCTGCTCGATCAACCGGCGATCGTCGACGCCGTGCCCGACGGTGGGCGAGTCCGCTTCGTTCGGGTCGCGGCCGCGACTGTGCCGCCCGATGCGCAAGATTCCGCGGTTGCAGACGCGTTGCAAGACGCGCGTGTCGATCCGGTGACGCCGAGCTTCGAGGATGGCTTCATGATATTGCTTCGGGCGCATTCCGATCGAGAGCGCTTGAAACCCATGGTGATCGCCCACCCGCTCGGCCGACAGGACGATGAGCCGGTGGTACGAGTAACGCAGTTGGTAAAAAAATTCGGCGCCTTCACGGCGGTCGATCGCATCGACTTCGAGGTGCGCCGCGGCGAGATTTTCGCATTGCTCGGACCCAATGGTGCCGGCAAGACCACCACGTTTCGAATGCTGTGCGGCATGCTTGCCCCGAGCGGCGGGGAGTTGACTGTGGCGGGTGCCAACGTGCGTAAAGCCGCGGCCTCTGCCCGCGCCCGGTTCGGCTACGTGGCCCAGAAGTTCTCGCTCTATGGTCCCTTGAGCGTCGCCGAGAACCTCGATTTCTTCGCGGGCGCCTATGGTTTGCGCGGTGATCGCAAGCGCTCCCGCATTGCCTGGGCCATGGAACAATTTGAGCTCGGCGCGCACGCCCGCACCACCAGCGCGCAACTGCCGGGGGGGTACAAGCAGCGTCTCGCAATGGCGGCGGCGCTGCTGCATGAGCCGGAGATCCTGTTCCTCGACGAACCGACCAGCGGCGCGGATCCGCTGGCGCGCCGGTCGTTTTGGCGGGGGATTACCGCCTTGGCCGAACAGGGCGTGACCATCATCGTTACCACGCACTTCATGCAGGAGGCGGAATACTGCGATCATGTCGCGATCATGGACGCCGGCCGGGTGCTGGCGCAGGGCTCGCCGGCGGAAGTGAGGGCGCTGGCCCGAACTGATGCCCATCCCGAACCTAGCATGGATGATGCTTTCATTGCCGTCGTCGAGCGGTCGCGTGACGGTCAACACCGAGGGGCGAACGCGTCGCCTGCCGCCGCATGAGCTTCAAGCACCCATGAAGAAGGTCGCGCCGACGGCCGGTTCCAACGCGTGGCCCGCGAAACTTCGTCGCATTCGCGCCCTGGTGTTGAAGGAGACGCATCAAGTCGTGCGCGACCCGTCGAGCATTGCGATTGGCGCCGTGCTGCCGCTGATTCTGATCCTACTGTTCGGCTACGGCCTGTCGCTCGACGTCAAGAACGTTCCCATCGCGGTCGTGATTGAATACCCCACGCCCGAGGCAATCGAACTCGAAGCCGGGTTTCGGCTCTCCCCGTACTTTCATCCGACGATGACGCGATCCATGCCGCCGGCACAGCACCTCCTGCTCGAACACCAGGTGGACGGGATCGTCCGGATTCCGGCCGATTTCTCCCGGCACATTGCCGCCGGCGATGCCAACGTGCAGCTCATTGTGCATGGTGGCGATGCGAATCGGGCGCGCATCATCGAGGGCTATGTTCAAGGCATCGTCGGCGTCTGGTCGGCACGACTCGCCGCGCAGGGGCAGGCGACCTTGAGTCAACCCGTCAACGTGCAGTCGCGATTATGGTTCAACGAGGCCAACGACAGTAGCTACTTTCTGGTGCCCGGGCTCGTAGTGCTGGTGATGACGCTGATTGGCGCCCTGTTGACGGCCATGGTCATGGCGCGTGAGTGGGAGCGCGGTACGCTCGAATCCCTGCTGGTCACGCCGGTGCGCACCGAAGAGATCCTGCTCGGCAAGACCCTGCCCTACTTTGTGCTCGCCTTGTTCGGTTTTGTGCTCTGCGTGCTATCGGCCAAGTTCTTGTTCCACGTGCCATTGCGTGGTTCGATCTGGGTTTTGTTCGGCGCCTCGATGCTGTACGTGCTCATAGCCCTCGGCATCGGACTGCTGATCTCGTCATGGGCAAAGAACCAGCTCGTCGCCAGTCAGCTCACGATGCTCGCGACTTTCATGCCCGCATTCATGCTGTCGGGATTTTTGTTCGATCTGCGCAGCATGCCCACCGTGGTGCGGATGATCACGTATGCGCTGCCGGCGCGCTACTACGTGGCGTTGTTGCAGAGCGTGTTTCTGGCCGGCAACGTCTGGTCGGTGATAGTGCCAAATACGCTGGTTCTGGCAGCGATGGCAGTCATGCTGGCGCTCGCCAGCCGCGCCGTCGTGCGCAAGAACCTGGAATGACTGGGATGCTCGACGCGCTCCTGCGAATTGCGGCCCTGACGCGCAAGGAACTGCTCGCGGTACTGAAGGATCGGCGCAGCCGGATGAGTTTGCTCATCCCGCCGGTGGTACAGGCGTTGGTTTTCGGCTACGCCGCCACCTACGACCTCAATCATGTTACCTACGCGGCGCTGGATCAGGATCACACCGCGGCGTCGCGGCAACTGCTCGCCGGACTGGATGGATCGGGCGTATTCGAGCGCGTCGCGAACCTCCAACGAGCGAGTGACATCGACTCGCTGATCGATGCGCGGAGAGCGCTGTTGATCGTGCAAATCGACGCGCAGTTCGAGCGGCGTCTGCTATCCGGGCAGAGTGCCGACCTGCAGCTCATCGCCGATGGCCGCAATTCCAACACTGCCGGCACTGCGATGGGCTACGTCACCAGCATCGTTCAGCAATTCAATTCCTCCTGGGGTCACGACCATGGCTTTGCGGCACCGCCGGTGCAGATGGTGACCCGCGCCTGGTACAACCCGAATCTAGAGACTCGTTGGTTTATGATTCCCGGGATGATCGGGACCTTGACTTTGATCCAGACCATGATGCTCACAGCGATGTCGGTTGCGCGCGAGCGCGAGCAAGGCACTTTCGATCAACTGTTGGTGACGCCGTTTCGCCCCTTCGAGATCATGGCCGGCAAATCCCTGCCTTCGATAGTAGTCGGTATGATCCAGGCTACCGGCGTGCTGCTGGTCGCGCAGCTGTGGTTCCGCATTCCCTTTGCGGGGTCGTATCTGTCCCTCTACGCAGGGCTGCTGCTGTTTCTGCTGGCCGCAGTCGGTATCGGCCTGCTGGTGTCGGCGGTGGCCGCGACCATGCAACAGGCAATGCTCTATTCCATGCTGCTCATCATGCCGTTCTCGTTGCTTTCGGGTCTGACTACGCCGCTCAGCAGTATGCCGAGCGCCGTGCAATATCTGACCGCAATCAATCCGCTGCGCTATGCCATCGATATTACGAGACGTGTGTATCTCGAGGGAGCGGGCCTTGACCTGCTGACCTCCGATCTGTGGCCCTTGGCGTTGCTCGCCGCGCTGACCCTGAGCGCCGCCGCGTGGATGTTCAGCCACCGCATGCAATGACCGGCATGTACATCAGCCGTAATCCGACGCGATCGACCGTGAGCAGCATCATCTCGATGGCGGCGCTGTGCGCCGCGTGCACGGTGGGCCCAAACTTCGTGCGCCCAACGCCGCAGACGCCGGCGCATTGGTCGCCCCGGGCGATACCGGCCACGCCGGGCGAGACATCATCCGCGGCAGCGCCGCCGCCGAGTAGAGTGACGGAGCAATCGACGGAACTGCGTACCTGGTGGCGCGGCTTCGACGATCCGCTGCTCAGTTCGCTGATCGAACGCGCCGAGGATTCAAATCTAGACCTGCGCACCGCGGTCCTGCGGATCGACGAAGCCCGCGCGCAGCGCGCCATCTCGGCCGCGGCCTTTTGGCCGACGCTGTCGCTCGATGCCGCCTACAGTCGAGAACGCTTCAGCGACACCACGTCAACCGGCTCACTGTTCAATTCGGTCGGCACGCTGCACCTGCCCGGCGCGGCGAGCATCAGCGTGCCGAATCCCTACAGCCAGTATCAACTCAGCGCCGATGCCTCCTGGGAGATCGATCTGTTCGGGCGCGTGCGCCGCTCGGTCGAAGCCGCGGATGCCAACGTGCAGGTCTCAGTGGAAGATCGGCATGCGGTATTGGTGTCCGTATTTGCCGATGTGGCGCGCAGCTATCTCGAGCTCCGTGGCGCGCAGGCGCGGCTGCGAATTGCCAAGGAAAATCTTGCCACCATCGAAGAGCTGTTGGAATTGACGCGACAACGGCGCGCGGCGGGCCTGACGACCTACATCGATGTGAGCAATGCAACTGCACAGGCTACGGCGACTCGCGCCCAGCTGCCCGCCTTCGAACTGCAGATCACGCAGAACATCAATCAGCTGAGTCAGCTCCTCGCGCGCGAGCCCGAGGCGCTGCGCGGCGAATTGGACAGCCCCGCGGCGGTGCCTGCCGTACCGCCCGAAGTGTCGATCGGTCTGCCCGCCGAACTTGCACGCCGCCGGCCCGACATCCGCGAAGCAGAGGCAACCCTGCATGCCGCCACCGCCCAGATCGGCGAGGCCGTCGCAGATCTGTTTCCCCGAGTGACGCTCGCCGCTAACGGCGGCTTTCAGTCCGAGACCGCCGGCAATTTGCTGCAATGGGCCAGCCGCTTCGGCTCGCTTGGGCCCACGCTGGACCTGCCGATCTTCGATCGCGGCCGCTGGACGGCCGTGCATTTGTACGATGTGCGGGCACAGGAAGCCGCTCTCGCCTATCGACGCACCGTGCTCAATGCGTTGCACGAAGTCGAGAACGCACTGGCAGCCTATGGTGCCGACCAGCAGCGCCGCACTTGGCTGGACGCCACCGTCATCGAGAATCGCGAAACCTTGACACTGTCGCGGCAGCGCTATGAACATGGGATCGCCAACTTCATCGACGTTCTGGACGCCGAACGCACCCTGCAGCAGAATCAACTGTCGCTCGCCGACAGCACCACCGCCGTGGCCTCGGATCTGGTGGGCCTCTATCGAGCGCTCGGCGGCGGCTGGTAGTAAAGATACGTCCCTTGAACGCCCATACACCAGCCAGTATCGCCATTTTGCTGCTGACCGTGGTGGTCAGCCTGGTGGGCTTGTATGCGAAGCCGAGCCTCATCGAAGCGAGCTTGTTCCGGCCCTACTATTTGATTCGCAACAAGCAGTACTACACCTTGTTGACCAGCGGCTTGGTGCATGGCAGTGCCACGCATCTGCTGTTCAATATGGTGACCTTCTACTTCTTCGGGCCGCCTTTGGAGCGAGTCATAGGCACTGCACGCTTCGTGCTGCTGTACGTTGTGTCGCTGATCCTGAGTGAAGCACGCACTTATTTTCAGCACCGCGACGACCCTCGCTACGCGGTCCTCGGCGCATCAGGAGCGGTATCTGCCGTGCTGTTTGCATCGATCGTGTATTTCCCAACGCAGTCGTTGTTCATTCTGCCCTTTCCCATTCCGATTCCCGCTCCGCTATTCGCGGTAGGCTATCTGGCGTACGCCTGGTACTTGTCACGTCACGGGCAAGATGGAATCAATCACACCGCGCACATCGATGGTGCGATCACCGGTCTGCTGTTCGTGGCGGTCACTGATGGCAACGCATACCGCCGATTGCTAGCGATGATTGTGCAGTAGGTGCCGATCGGGCACACTACACCTCAAGGAAGTACTCTGCCCACATGATTTTCCCGTAGAGAAAGTGGCTTTTGCGTATGGAGTAATGCTCGGTCAGCGAGTTAGTGTAGATCATGGGCCAACACGGGAGTCCTTGAGGAATGGCGAGCACGAGCTTCGTTGGCCCTGCGTCGCAGAACAAGCTGCTCGGGGTTCTTCCCTATGAAGAATTGGCGCGCGTTCAACGCCATCTTTCGTTAGTGGAGGTGCGGACCGGCGAGATTCTCGGTGAATCGCCCGTGACGCTTCACCACTGCTACTTTCCACTCACGGCGATCGTTTCGCTACAGTACGTGGCGAACGATGGGTCCTCGACCGAGGTCGTCGCAATCGGCAACGAGGGTCTCGCGGGGGTTAATCTGTTGTTGGCCGGTGGCTCGACCACATATAGCCTGGTGGTTCAGAACACGGGCTGGATGTTCCGCCTAAGGAGCGGAATGCTTCAGGAAGAATTCAGCCGAGGCGGCTCATTGCAGCATTTGTTGCTTCGGTACATGCAGGCGCTGCTGACGCAGATATCACAGAGTGCGATTTGCAATCAGCGCCATTCCATTGATCAGCAACTGCGCCGCTGGATATTGCAGACCGTCGATCGGCTGGGCTCGAAGGAGCTGCGGATGACGCACGAACGGCTCGCCAACACGCTGGGCGTACGACGTGAAGGAATTTCGGAAGCGGCGCATAACTTGCAAAGAGCCGGTCTCATCACCTATAGGCGTGGTCGCATAACCGTTATGGATCGTGTGGGCGTGGAAGCCGACTGTTGCGAGTGCTATCGCGTCGTGCGGCGCGAGTTTGATCGCCTGCCAAGTCCGTCCGTCGGTGCGCTGCCCAGGATGCCGCACACACCGGCCCTCGCTCTAGATCACGCCGCGCCCGGCAACGGACTCGCCCGCACCAGCGAGCTCATCGCCGGTTGAACTTGCCCGGCTGATCGCCGACGCTTATTTCGAATTGTTGCTCGAAATATATGTCGCGACGTTGGCAATGTCAGCGGCGCTCAAGGTGAGCTTCGTCGGGTGCTTGATTGTGCCGCCGACGATGCCTTTCACGTCCGTTTCGAGCTCGGGCTCCGATTTGCCGGCGTAGGGGGCCATCTTGAGTTTATGGCAGGCGGCGCAAGCTCCCTCGAAAATCTTTTGCCCTGCCGCGCTGTCCGCGGCCGTCGCCGGGTTACAGGACGCAAACCAGGCGATGAGCGATGCGGCAGCAATGATTCGCGTCTTCGTCATAAATCGAACTCCGCGCCATGAGCAGAATGCGGGCGTGCACCGATGTAGCCATCCCGGCAATATTCGCGTCTGTTCGGTAGCGCACGGATACCGACCGAGCGCATGCGCTTCGCCTCAACATATGCGCGGCAGCGGATCATCTTCGAGTTCATCGAGCACCCGCTGGCCGCCAAACGCCGTAAGCAAAATGACCTGTGGCGGGCCTTCCTGGAGCTCCCCGATCAGCATCGCCCGTGGCGCCACCGTGCGCAATGCCGTCAAGGCCGTTTCGGCCGTCTCGGGTGCGACGACCGCGATGAGGCGCCCTTCACAGGCCAGATACAGCGGATCGAAGCCCAGCAGCTCACACACCGACTGCACCGAGTCCTCGACGGGGATTTGTGCTTCGGCAAGGCGCACGGTGAGAGCCGTCGCACGTGCCAGTTCATGCGCGACGGTTGCCAGTCCGCCGCGTGTCGGATCGCGCATGAAGCGTAGACCGGGCACCGTCAGCAGCGCCTGCGCCTCGGGTAGCACGCTGGCCGCATCGGATTTCAGATCGCCGCGCAGCCCGAACTCTTCGCGGGCCAGCATGACGGCAGCGCCATGATTGCCGATCGGGCCGCTCACCAAGACGCGATCACCGGCGCACGCGCGGTCCAGGCTAAGCCCCACCCCGGGCCGCCGGAACCCGATTCCGGTGGTCGCCAGGTAAATCCCATCGCAATCGCCGCGGCCGACGACCTTGGTATCCCCCGCGACGACCGCGATATCGCATTCGCGCGCGGCTCGCGCCAGGGCATCGACCACGCGCCGCAATAGTGCAATGTCCAGCCCCTCTTCCAGGAAGACGCTCAAGGTGAGATAACGCGGCTCCGCGCCGCTGACCGCAAGATCATTGACAGTGCCGTGAACGGCCAACGAACCGATGTTTCCGCCCGGGAACTCCAGCGGCTGGACCGTGAACCCGTCCGTCGTGACGACCAGCGCTCGATCGTTCGGTATCGGCAGCGACGCCGCGTCAGCCCGGGTGTCGAGGTGCGGATTGGCGAAAGCCGGCGCGAATAGCTCGTCGATCAGCTCGCGCATCAACCGACCGCCGTTGCCGTGTGCCAGACTGATGTGGGTGTCCCGAAACTTCAGAGTGTCCTCCGCAGGCCGGCAACGGACTCGATCACCTGGCCAAAACTGATCGCGGCATCGTTGACCGGCAGCTGCATGGGGATGAGGACTTCGAATCCTGATGCCGTCAGCAGCGCCCGCACGTGCTCGGTCAAAATCCGATTCTGAAACACGCCGCCGCATAGCCCCACGCGACCGACCCCGGTTTGCGTGCGCACCGCGAGCGCCTGCGCGCACAAGGCGTGCGCGAGACTCGCATGAAACGTGGCGGCACGAGCGGCGGCGTCCATGCGCATATTCAACAGCATTGGCAAAAGCGCGGCCCAATCGCTGCGCCAAATGCCGCCAGCATCGAGATCGAGCGGCAGCATGACCGGCGCCACGGGCACGACGGCGGTGGCGCAAAGTTGCTCTAGGCGAATTGGCGCTTGACCCTCGTAGCTCGCGTGCAAGCACGCTCCCAGGAAAGCGGCGGCAGCGTCGAACAGGCGGCCGGCCGAGGTCGTCGTCGGAGCGTTCAGCCCGCCGTCCCAGGCGGCGCGCAGCAAGGGATCGGACAGCGATGCCCCCGCCGGCCACTCGAGTCCGCTCTCCCAGCTCAGGGCGAGCGCGGTACGCCAGGGTTCTCGCGCGGCGCGCTCGCCTCCGGGCAAGCGGAATGGACGCCAACTCGCAACGCGCTGCCACGCGCCCGCTTGCCCGAACAGAGCCTCGCCGCCCCACAGCGTCCCGTCCGGACCGAGGCCGACGCCGTCCCAGGTGAAACACAGCAGCGGCGCGTCGCTCGGATACTCGCCCGCGACGGCCGACGCATGCGCGCAGTGGTGCCAAACGGCACGGGTTGGCAGCCCCGAGTCGCGCGCCCAGCGAGTGTTGGGGAAGTCCGGATGCGCGTCGTGCGCGATGCATTCGGCGCGCACGCCATACAACCGCTGCAAGTCGTGAGCAACCTGAGCGAACACCTCCCGCCCTCGCGGACTCGCTAGTTCGCCAATATGCGGCGAGACGACCGCGCGGTCATCCCACGCCAGCGCCACCGTTGTCTTCGAGTAGGCGCCGACCGCGAGAATCGGCACCGGCGTGCGTACCGGCAAGTTGAGTTCCAACGGTGCGGTGCCGCGTCCCAGGCGCAGCGGCCGCACCATGTCCGCGATCTGCCGAACCACCGGATCATCCGCGGGCCGGGCGATCGGTCGGTCATGGTGCAAAAAGCCATCGACCACCGCCGCGAGCCGCGCCGCCGCTGCCTCGGGCGCAGTCAACACCGGCTCGCCGCTTAAATTGCCGGAAGTCGCCACCAGCGCGCCGCCAAAATCCGCGAGCAGCAAATGATGCAACGGACTGTAGGGCAGCATCACGCCAAGCGCGCTCAATCCCGGAGCTACCGATTCGGCGAGCGAGCCATGCGCGGTGCGCGCTGCGACCACGATGGGACGCGCGCTGCTCAACAGCGCGGCGGCCTCGAGCGCCGACAGCTGCACCACGCTGCGTGCGTACTCCAGGCCATCGCCGCCGCGCCACGGGACCATCACCGCCAGCGGCTTCGCCGGTCGGCCTTTGCGAACTCGCAGCCGAGCGACCGCGCGTTCGTTGGCGGCATCGCAAAGCAAATGATAACCGCCGACGCCGCGCAGGGCGACGATGCGCCCGCCGCGCAGTGCGGCCAATGCCGCCGCCAGCGCAGGTGCGTTGCCATCGATCACCAAGCCTGCTTCGCGCCAGGTGAGAACCGGACCGCAGACGGCGCACGCCAAGGGCTGCGCATGGAAGCGCCGATCGAGGGGGTCGGTATACTCGGCGGCACACTGTGGGCACAGGGTGAACTGATCGAGTGTGGTGTTCGGCCGATCGTAGGGCATTGCGCGAATCAGCGTGTAGCGCGGTCCGCACTGCGTGCAATTGATGAACGGGTAACGGTAGCGCCGCGCCGTAGGGTCACCGAGTTCCGCCACACACTCATCGCAAGTGAACAGGTCGCCCGGAACGTGCACGTGAAGCGCTTCACCCTGGGTGCTCGCGAGAATTCGGAACCCCTCGCTGCGTTCACTCTGCGTCGATCGCACCTCCAGTAAGCGTGGCGCTGCCGCCGGCGGCGCTCGCGACACTAATGCGTTGCCGAAGAGCTGCAGTCGCTCCGCCGGCCCTTCTGCGTGGATCTGCACCTCACCGCCGCAATTGCGCACCCACCCGCTGAGTTCGTAATGCTGGGAGAGGCGATAGACGAAGGGTCTGAAGCCAACGCCTTGCACGCGGCCGCCCATGAGCCAGCGCATCGCCGGCGCTGCGATGGAAACGGCAGGTGCCAAACCGTCTGCGAGCCTGGTGCTCATGCAGCCGGACGGCGGTGCCGCGCCAAGTGCAGCGGTGTCCACGCGTGCGGTGTGCGGTAAACGAAGCGATGGCGTGCAATGTGATAGCTCGGATCGAACCCGTAGAAATTCATGCGCATGCGCGCCAGCTCGTCGGTGCGATAATCCGCGAGCGGGCGGCTTAGTTCATCCAACGCGCGGCGCCGGCATTTATCGGCCAAGGCGTTGGCAAATTGGTCGCTCGCCGCCAGGGCGGCAGCGCGCGCATCGACGAGCGCGCGGAACGTCGCCGTATCCGGTCCGGCATGATCGTCGATCAACCCGAGGACGCGCGCTTCCGGCATGCCCAGCGGCAAGCGGCGACCCATGATCGACTGTGCATGTGCGGCGCCCACGCGTCGCGGCAACAGATACGTCCAGTATTCCGAACCGTACAGATTGCCCATGTTGCGATAATGTGGATTCAGCACGATACCGCTGCGTGCCAGGACGCAGTCGGCCGCGAGCGCCAAGAATACTCCGCCGGCAGCGGCGTTGCCCTGCAACGCCGCGATCGTCAAATGCGTATCGGTCTGAAGAATATCGCTTGCCAGATCGTCGATGCGGGTAATGTTGGCCCACGAGGCATCGGCGGGGCTTGCGGCGGCTTCGATGCAGTGTAGATGCATGCCGTTGCACCAAAAATCCGCTCCACCCATCAACACGATGACGCGAGTCGGCCGCCGGCAGGCTTGGGCGTAGGCGGCGCGCAGCCGGTCGCATTGCACGGTGGAGAGGGCTCCGTTGTAAAAATCAAAATGCAGATAAGCGACCGCGCCGGCCTCTTCGTAGCGAATCTCGGGCGAGTCCTCATCAGTCTCGGGCACGCGCTTGGCGAGCGGGCCGAGTGCGAGCACGGCGGGACGTTTGAAGCTGCGCTTGTCGCCGTCTGCGGGCTGCAACTGGCCGATCCAGACGGCGCCATCGGTCGTGGCGCGGCAAATGGCGCCGTGTCGGCGGGCGATGAGCACGCCGGGTTCGCCGGCCAGAACCGGCTCCGGATGCGCATCGAAGAGCCGGTAGCGCTGACCCCACAAGTCGTCTTCCACGCCCGGGAAGCCGTCGGCTGCGTGGATCTTGCGCAGTACCGTCGCCGTGTCGTCGCGCGCCCAGTCGATTGCCCGCTCGGTCTGGCGCAGCGGCGGCTGCCAGCCATGCTCATTTCCTCGCGCGGCATCGATGAGCGGCCCGGCGCCGGACATGACGCGGGCGAGCGCCGCGCGCACGGCACTGACCGCCCCTTCAGTGACCTCATTGCGGTATAGGCTGCTTTTGCGCGCATCACGCATGGGAAAGGTTGCGCTGCCCCAGACCGGCCCGGAGTCGAATGTCGCCTTGGCTTGCAGCACCGTCACTCCCCAGCTCTTCACGCCGCGCAAAATAGCCCAGTCAAGCGCCGCCGGGCCGCGATCACCCGGCGGCCCGGGATGCACGATGAGACAGAGGTACCGTTGCCAGAGCGACGCTGGAATCGCGCGCTTCAAAAACGGCGCAAGAATGAGCTCGGGCTGCCATAGCTGCGCGGCCTCGCTCGTCACGCGATCGTGGATGTCGAGTTCCACGGACAATTCGTGACCATCCTGGGTCAACTCGACATACAGGCGTTGCGACAGGCTGTTGAAGGCGTGCGCCAGCAGCAGGATGCGCATCAGCCGACCGCCTGCACCGCGCCGCGACGGTATTTATAGTAGGCGGCGCAGGCGCCTTCCGCCGATACCATGCACGAGCCGATGGGATTGCGCGGCGTGCACGCCGTGCCGAAGATCGCACAATCGGTCGGTTTCTTGACCCCACGGATGATCGCCGGGCATTGGCATGCCGCGTTCTCCGGCACCGCTTGCACCTCGATGGCAAAGCGGCGTTCGGCGTCGAATCGCTCATAGGCAGCCTTGATACGCAAGCCGCTGTAGGGTAGCTCACCCAGGCCGCGCCACGCGAAGCTCGGCCGCAGTTCGAATACCTCCGCCACCAGATGCTGCGCCTTGCGATTGCCGTCGCGGGTGACGCCTCGCGTGAACTGATTTTCGACGCAGCTGCGGCGGGTATTGAGCTGCTGCACCAGCATGCAGATTGCCTGCATCACGTCGAGCGGCTCGAAGCCGGCGATCACCACCGGCCGCTGGTATTCCTCGGCGAAATACTCGTACGGCCGGCTGCCGATCACGGCGCTGACATGGGAGGGACCGATGAAGCCGTCGACCCGCACTTGCCCCCATTCGCGCACCTCCGGTGAATCGAGGATGCTCTGGATCGCCGCCGGGGTCACCACATGATTGCAATAGACACTGAAGTTGCTTAAGTTCAGTCGCTGTGCCTCGCGGATGATGTGCGCGGTCGCGGGCGTCGTCGTCTCGAAGCCGATCGCGAAGAACACCACCTGCCGATCCGGGTGAGTTGCCGCAATCTCCAAGGACTCGGACGCTGAGTACACCATGCGCACGTCGGCGCCCTGCGCGCGCGCCTTGAGCAAACTACGCCGACGCGACGCCGGCACGCGCAACATATCGCCGTAGCTGACCAGCGTGACGTCGGGCCGGCGCGCCAATTCGATGGCCGCATCGAGCCGGGGCACCGCGAGCACGCAGACCGGGCAGCCGGGGCCGTGGATCAACCGGACATTGGCGGGCAGCAAATCCTCGACTCCATAGCGAAAAATGGCGTGAGTGTGGCCGCCGCAAAACTCCATCAAGTGATATTCGCGTTGTGGGTCGACCTCGGCCTCGAGCAGTGCCGCTAGAGCCGCCGCCGCCGCACCGTCACGAAAACCGCGGACGTAGCGCATTGACGGGACCGTTGAGGTGAACCGCAATCTCATTGAACAACGCCAGACTCTTCTCCGCCTCCTCGACATCGAGACGCGTGATGGCAAAGCCGGCATGGACGATGAGAAAGTCGCCGAGCGCGACGTCGTCGATCAGTGCGATCGATACGCGGCTGCGGATCCCGCCCACCTCGGTCTCCACCCACTGATCATCGAGGAGTGTCACGACCCGCACTGGGACGGCCAAGCACATGAATTACGCCCCGCTCGCTGCGGCGGCAGCGAGCCGCGACGACGAACTGCGAAGCACTGCCCGCGGTCGCGCCAGCTCCTGCTCGAGCCAATCCAGCCAGGACCCAAGCGCCGGCGCGCGCCGCACGGCCGTGCGCACCATCGGCGTCCCGCCACCGAGCGCGCGCAATGCAGCGGCCGCGCGAGCGGGGTCGAAATCGTCCAACACATCGAGCAGATCCGTCTTGCTCAATACGACCAGATCGCTGGCGCGAAAGATCACCGGGTATTTCGCCGGTTTGTCGTCGCCCTCGGTGACGCTGAGCAAGGTGACGTTCAAGTGTTGTCCGAGATCGAAACTGGCGGGACACACAAGATTGCCCACGTTTTCAATGAATAGTAGGTCGAGTCCCGTCAGAGGAAGTTGGTGCAGCGCACCATGCACCAGGTGCGCGTCGAGATGACAGGCAGTCCCGGTCGTGATCTGCACCGCCGGTATGCCATGGGCACGGATGCGGGCCGCATCATTGTCGGTTTCAAGGTCCCCCTCGATGACCGCGATTCGATAGCGATCGCGCAACGCCACGATCGTCGCCTCGAGCAGGGAGGTCTTGCCGGCGCCCGGCGAGGACATGAGATTGATCACGAGCACGCCGTGGGCGTCAAAATGCTCGCGGTTATGCAGAGCCATCCGATCGTTGCCGGCGAGCAGATCTTGCAGCACCTCGACGACCGTGCCGGCCTCCCCCCGAGGGGGAATCAGGTGGGCATTGCCGGGGGTAATGTTGCAGCCGCAGGTTCCGCACATTTGGGGTCAATCCTCGCTCAGGTGGCACTAGGCGGTGGCCGATGCGGCTGGCTGCAGCTCCGGCGCTCGCAATTCAACGCGCCGCAGGCGCAATTCGTCTCCCGCCGTGATCTGTGTACGGTATCCCCCGCAGACGCCGCAAAGCAAGCGGCTGGGCGTAGTTACCGATTGCGCACCGCAACCCATACAGCGGATGGTCACCGCGGTCGTTTCGATCGACAGTATAGCCTCTGCCGCACAACTTCCGGCGCGTGCGAATGCAAATGCTTGTGCGACCAGCGTCGGTTCAACGCCTGAGAGCGGTCCGATTTCTATGATGATGCGCTCGACGAGACTTGCACCGTGGCCACTCGCGATGTCAGTGACCTGGGACAAGAGGGCTTGGCAGATTGACAGCTCGTGCACATCGCGGATCCTAAAGCCGCGTTGTAGACTCTGTATGTACGCAAACGCACAGACTGTAGGCCGATCAGGGTGCTTTGATTTAGAAAAGAGCAATGAGGGCGGAGCTTGAGATCATGGCTTGGAGTGGAGGGCGGCCCACGACCAGCGGAAATCGTTCCGCCCGGGAGCGTTGCATCCGAATGTGACAGTAAGGGCGCGCGCAGTCCCGCAGCCGCGCCGCTCATCCTGGTGCTCGGATTTGGCAATGTGCTGCTGAGCGACGATGGTGCGGGCGTACATGTGGTGGAGCGGCTGCGCTCGGAGCTCGGCGCCGATGCGGCCGATTTTGTCGACGCCGGCACCTTGAGCTTCAGTTTGCTGCCCTATATCGAGGCGACGGATTCAATGCTGATGGTCGATGCCGCTGATATCAACGGTGCGCCGGGGACCATAGGTCTATTCGATGGCGCGGCAATGGATGAATTTCTGTCCAGTGCCCGCCGCCGTACGGTTCATGAAGTGGGCTTGATCGATCTTCTGGATATGGCGCGGCTGCGGGACTGCCTGCCACAGCGCCGCGCCCTCTTATGCATCCAGCCCAACCGCATCGATTGGAGCGAGACGCTTTCCACAGCGGTTGCGAACGCTGTGCCGGAGGCGGCTCGAGAAGCGGCGGCACTTCTGCAACGGTGGCGGAACACGTGAGCCGCCTCACCGATATCCCGATCCGCATCGAAGCAGCCCCGTCCGGGGGCGGTGCGCCTGGGAAGGGGGCATCAACGCCGGCGCCGGCCTTTGGATTGGGTGGCGGCGTCGCGGCCATTCTCATGGAACTCGCGGGTTCGCTCGAGCGCCTCGCCGAGAGTCAAATCCCCGCCGCCATCGATTTGCGCAGTCTGCCGATGAGCCCGCAAGACCGGATCGAGCTGCGGCGTGCGCTCGGCGAAGGCGAAGTTCAGGCAACGGTCACTGCAGACGGGCTGTCGAGCATTCGAGAAACGCGCATTTCCGGGGTCTGGTGGGTGGAGCATCGCGATGCCCGAGGCGCACTGACGGCCGAGCTGCTCGAAGTGACCCGTTTTCCGGAGATTCTGGCGACCGCATCCGATGAAATCGCCGCTGCGGCGCGCGCGCTGCGTGAGCACATGAGCACGCGCGGGCGCCCGTGTTAGGGAGAATTCGATGACCCACGCAAAATCCGAACTCACCGTGGGCGAGATGCTGCTGAGACACGGCATCAGCCGGCGCAGTTTCATCAAGTTCTGTACGGCTACGGCATCGGCCATGGCGCTGCCGCCGTGGATGGGACCGGCCATGGCCGAGCAGTTGCGCAATTCGCCGCGGCCGTCCGTCGTGTACCTGTCGTTCCAAGAATGCACCGGATGTCTGGAGTCCTTGACCCGGTCCTTTGCGCCCACCATCGAGGACCTGATCTTCAACACCATCTCGCTGGACTATAACGACACGCTGATGGCCGCGTCCGGCGAGGCCGCCGAATCGGCCCGCGCCAAGGCCATGCAAGACAACTTCGGTAAATATGTGTTGGTGGTGGACGGATCGGTACCCACCGGAGCCGGCGGCGCCTACTGCACGGCCGGCGGCCGCAGCGCCGAGGATACCCTGCGCGAGGCGGCCAAGGGCGCAGCCGCCGTCGTTTGCGTCGGCACCTGCGCGGCTTTCGGCGGCATTTCCTTCGCCGATCCCAACCCGACCTCCGCTTGGCCGGTGTCCGCCATCGTGGGAGACAAACCCCTCATCAATGTCTCCGGCTGCCCGCCCATGCCGGAAGTGATCACCGGCACGCTGCTGCAATTCGTCACGACCGGGCGGGTACCGGATTTGGACGAACACCGGCGCCCCAAAGTCTTCTTCGGCAATACCATCCACGACCGCTGCTATCGGCGGCCGTTCTATGACCAGGGCAAATTCGCCAAGACCTTCGACGATGAGGGGGCACGCAACGGCTGGTGCCTTTATGAGCTCGGCTGCAAGGGGCCGACCACCTACAACGCCTGCGCAACGATCAAGTGGAACGGCGGCACCAGTTTTCCGATCCAATCGGGACACGGGTGCATCGGCTGCTCCGAGCCCGGATTTTGGGACAAAGGAAGTTTCTATTCGCCTTTGTCCGCCCCCGCATGGGGCAAGGCGGGCGAGGTTTCACCGCGCCAGGTAGGGGAACTTGCCGGCGCCGCCGTGGCAGCCGGCGCCGTCCTGGGGTTGGCATCCGCCGGTGTGAGTCGCCTGCGTCAACGGCACGGCGAACAGCACACCGACAACGAACCGAAGGGGAGCTGAACTCATGGATCTTTTGAGCTTCGCGCGCGGGCCGGCACTCAAGGTGGCACTCGCGGTATTCTGCTTGGGAGTGGGGTGGCGAATCGTCGGCTTTTGGCTGCTGCGCCACCGCCGTAATCTCAATAAGCCGCGCGCCTCGGTACTCAAATTCTTGAGCGAAGGCTTCGTGGCGGTGGGCTCTCGCTCGTGGCCGCACCGAGAATTCATCGGCCGCACCGGCGCGGGCGAGGCTCTCGGTTACAGCTATCACCTCGGCCTATTCGCCGTTGTGCTGCTGTTTACACCGCACATACTCTTCCTCGGCAGCTTGTTCGGCGTCACGTGGCCGGGCTTACCGAGCAGTCTCATCACGATGATCTCGGTATTGACCTTGACGTTGTTTTTGGCCGTGCTGTTTCGCCGTGTGACGAACCCTGTGATGCGCATGCTGTCGAATTTCGACGACTACTTCAGTTGGTTCATCACGGCGCTGGTGATGGTCACGGGGCTTGCCGCGACCGCTCATATCGGCGGGCCCTACCAGATTATTCTCGGCGTGCACATTCTGAGCGTCGATGTGCTGTTGATCTGGTTCCCCTTCGGCAAGTTGATGCACGCTTTTTATATCTTTCCTTCCCGCGCCATCAATGGCGCACTACTTGCACGCAAAGGGGCCGTCTCATGAGCGATGCCACGGGCGTACTCGCCGCCGATCTCGCGCCTGAGCAGGCCAAAACTCCGGAGGCTCGCGTGGCCGGCGCCATGCACGGCTTTGCGCAGGAAATCGGCGCGCTCAGTGCTTTCCGACTCGAGTCTTGTATCCACTGCGGCATTTGTGCTGACGCCTGTCATTTCTACATCGCGACCGAGGATCCGCAGTACACGCCGGTCTGGAAGGTGGAGCCTTTCAAACAGGCCTACAAGCGCGAGGCAAGCCCATTTGCCCCGCTCTATCGGCTGCTGGGCCTGAAGCGCGCAGTCACGGCGGACCAGCTGGTGCAGTGGCAGCATCTGCTGTTCGACAGCTGCAACATGTGCGGTCGTTGCAGCTTGATCTGCCCGATGGGCATCGATGTGGCGGCGCTCATCGAACAGGCACGGCACGCGATGTTCGACGCCGGACTCGCGCCGAAAGAGCTCTATCAGAAGGCGGCGCATCAGCGGGCGACCGGCCAGCCGGAGGCGAGCACCGAGCCCTATCGCGAGCAGTTGCTGGCAATCGGCACACGCTTCGCCGTCGAGATACCGCTCGATAAACCCGAAGCAGAAGTCATGTTGTGTGTGCCGCGGACCGACATCGAGCACTATCCGAGTGCCGTGGCTGCCCTCGCGCGAGTCATGCAACATTTGGGAATCTCGCGCACATTTCGCAGCGATGGACTGGTGGCGGAGAACTACGGCTATTATGCGGGCGGCAAGAGCTGGCAGCGCGACATCAGCCTGCGGCTGATCGAACAGGCCATTTTGGTTAAGGCCAAAACCCTGCTGGTCCCGGAATGCGGTCATGCCTACACCGCCTTGCGCTGGGAGGCGGCCGATTTGTACGGCAAGCCGCTGCCGTTCACGGTGCGCCACGTCACCGAATTTCTGGCGGACGAGCTGCAGGCAGGCCGTCTGAAACTGGCGCAGGCCGCCACCGGAAAGACTACCTTCCACGATCCTTGCCAGCTGGTCCGTAAGGGCGGCGTCAACGATGCGCCGCGGGCCCTCATGAAAGCGATGGGAATCGAGCTGGATGAATTGAAGAATCACGGCGGGTTCAGTTTCTGCTGCGGCGGCGGCGGCGGTGTGCTCGACATCGAGCGCGCGGCGCCCCTGCGCTACCGCACGATGCAGAACAAGTTGCGCGAAATCGACGACACCGGCGCCGAGACTTTCTTGACGAGCTGCTCGGACTGCCGGCGCACTTTTGACGATGCGCAGGCCCACTTCAGCTGGAACAAGTCGACGCACAGCCTGCTGGAACTGGTAGCCAAGAACTTGGCGGGGGCAGGGAACCGAACATGAGTGCACAGACCATCGTCGTCGACCCCGTCACCCGGATCGAGGGACATCTGCGGATCGAGGCGGAATTCGACGGCTCGGTGATCACCCGCGCGTCGAGTTCCGGCACGATGGTGCGCGGCATCGAGATCATTCTGCAGGGCCGCGACCCACGCAATGCCTGGGCTTTCGCGCAGCGCATCTGCGGCGTGTGCACGCTGGTCCACGGCATCGCCTCGGTACGCGCGGTCGAAGACGCCTTGAAAATGACGATCCCCGCCAATGCGCAGCTGATCCGCAATCTGATGATCGGCGCGCAGTTCGTGCACGATCACGTGATGCATTTCTATCACCTGCATGCGCTTGATTGGGTGGATGTGGTGTCGGCGCTCAAGGCCGATCCGAAGGCGACTTCGGCACTCGCGCAATCGATCTCGGCCTACGCCCGCTCCTCGCCGGGTTATTTCGCCGATGCGCAAAATCGCGTCAAGAAGCTGGTGGAATCGGGACAGCTCGGCATTTTCGCCAACGCCTACTGGGGTAATCCGCTATACAAGCTGCCGCCGGAAGCGAATCTCATGGCCGTGGCCCATTATCTCGATGCGCTTGCGTGGCAGCGGCAGGTTGCGCAACTGCATACGATCTTCGGCGGCAAGAATCCGCACCCGAACTTCCTGGTCGGCGGCGCGCCCTCGGCGATCAGCGTACATAGCGGTGAAGGGACCGGCAGCACTGCGGTCAATGCAGTCGGCCTGCAGCAGGTGGCGCAGATCATCGAGCAAATGCGCAACTTCGTCGATGAGGTCTACCTGCCAGACACGCTGGCAATCGCGTCGTTCTACAAGGACTGGTTCAAAACCGGCGAAGGCGTCGGCAATTTCATGACCTACGGCGATTTTCCGCAATCCGGCAGCCAGGACGCGAAGACCCTCCTGGTGCCGCGCGGCGCGATTCTGGGCCGCGATCTTTCCCACATCGAGGAGGTCGACCTCAATGCGGAGCAGGACATCCAGGAATTCGTGGCCCACTCCTGGTATGACTACGGCGGCGGCAAGGATACCGGCTTGCATCCTTACCGCGGCGAGACGAAGTTGAACTATTCGGGGCCCCAGCCGCCGTACCAGAACCTGGATACAACGGCCAGTTATTCCTGGCTCAAGTCGCCGCGCTGGAAGGGCCACGCCATGGAGGTCGGACCGCTGGCGCGCGTGCTGATGCTGTACGCCAGCGGGAACGAGCCGACCAAGGAACTCGCTCATAAGGCGCTCACGCAACTCGACCTGCCGCTGGAGGCGCTGTTCTCAACGATGGGCCGTACCGCGGCGCGTACGCTGGAATGCAAAATCTTCGCGGATGCGATGCCGCAGTGGTACGGCAGCCTCATGGCGAACATCAAGGCCGGCGATGTGCGTACCTTCAACGAGACTCTGTGGGAGCCCTCGACGTGGCCGCGGCATGCCCAAGGAGTAGGCTTTACGGAGGCTCCGCGCGGTGCTTTGGCGCATTGGGTCGTCATCGACGACGGCAAGATCTCAAACTATCAGGCGGTGGTGCCGAGCACCTGGAACGCGGGTCCGCGCGATGCGGCCGGCATCGAGGGTCCGTACGAGGCAGCGCTCAAGGGCCAAAGCGTGCAGGATCCGAAACAGCCGCTCGAGATCCTGCGCACGATCCACAGCTTCGATCCCTGCCTTGCCTGCGCCGTCCATGTGGTCGATCCGGACGGTGAGGAGCTGATTCGCATTCGAGTACAATGACTTAGTTTCGCGTAGACTGATCCGCCTTGTGTTCGGGTCACCGCGTTCGGAAATCGATCTGCTGCTGCTGCATGCGCCGAGCGTTTACGATTTCCGTGAAAAGGCAATCCTCTACGGTCCGGTGAGCGACATGGTCCCCTCCTCGACCGTGTTCGAGATGTACCCGTTGGGGTTTCTGACGATAGCGAGCTTCCTGCACGATCGCGGCATGAAGGTGCGCATCGTCAATCTCGCGCTGCGCATGATGAACAGCCGCCGGTTTGACGTGCCTCGCTTCCTCGCGCGCCAGAAACCAAAAGCCGTCGGCATCGATCTGCATTGGTTGCCGCACGCGCACGGCGCCTTGGAAGTGGCGCGCATCGTGAAGGAGTTGCATCCCGATGTCCCAGTCATCATGGGCGGGCTGTCATCGAGCTACTTTCACCGCGAATTGATCGGCTACCCCCAGGTGGACTATGTGCTGCGGGGCGACAGCACCGAGCCGCCGCTGCATCAGCTGCTCGTGGCGCTCCAGGAGGGCGCGCCCGTCGCTCCCATTCCCAATCTCACGTGGAAGGATGCCGCGGGAATTCACGTCAATCCGCTCACGTATCTGCCGATGAGCTTGGACTACGTCGATCTGCGACCCGATTTGATGGTCGAGATGGTGATGCGCTATCGCGATCTGGAAAGCACCCTGCCCTTCAATGGATGGTGGAACAATCCGATCACGACCGTGTTCACCGTCAAGGGCTGCGCCTTCGAATGCGTCACCTGCGGCAGTTCGCAGACCACTTGCACCCATGTGACCAAGCGTCAGAAACCCGTTTATCGCAGTCCCGCCAGTTTGATTGCCAATATGGAGGCGATTTGCCGCTTGGCGGATGGTCCCATCGTATTGGTCGGCGACCTCCTCATGGCCGGTTCCGAGCACGCGGCTGAAGTCCTCGAGCGCCTGCGCGCAGCGGATTTGCAGAACGAGATCGTGTTCGAGTTCTTCGCTCTGCCGCCGGCGTCGTTCCTGCGGGACATCGACCGCTGCGTGCGCCACTGGAGCATGGAGTTCAGCCCGGAAAGCCATAGCCAAGCGGTACGCGATGCCCAGGAAGGCGAGTCGGGCTATACCACCGAGGACATGGAGTCGATCATCAAGGAGGCGGTACGCCTGCGCTGTTCGCGCATCGATATTTTTTTCATGATCGGTTTGCCGGCGCAGACCGCGCAATCGGTTCGCGAAACTGTCGAGTATTGCGGGCATTTGTTTCAACTGGGAGACAGGCGGCTTTCTTGTTTCATTTCTCCGATGGGTCCGTTCATCGACCCGGGCAGCCGCGGCTTCGAGGATCCCGACCGGTTCGGCTACCGGTTGTTCGCGCGCACGTTGGAGGAACACCGCCAACTGCTGGTCCAGCCCACTTGGGAACACATCCTAAATTATGAGACGAAGTGGATGACGCGCCGCGAACTGGTGGATGCGACCTACGACGCGGCGGAGCGGCTGAATGAGCTCAAGGTGCAGCACGGACGCCTTTCGAAGCGGCGCGGTCGCGGTGTTGCCCGGGGCATTGCCGCCGCGCGTGCGCTGCGCGCTCGGCTCGACGCCGGCATGGCGCGAGGCGGCGAGGCAACCGCGGATGCCGCACTCATGGGGGAAATATCGCGCTTCAGTATCTCGACGGTCTGCGACAAGCGAGAATTGTTCTGGCCGCGGCGCTTATTTAATTTCAAGCTGACCGAAATCACGCGCATCCTGGGTCGCTATCTCAGCGGACGTTCGCAGCGGCAAGCGTCTTGACTCATTGATCACCCGCACGCCGGCGCTCAGCCGCCGGCGGGAAGCGTGTGCGCAACACCCCGGTGGCAATCGATGCACGTCATGCCGCTTTTCGCCAACGATGAGTGCGCATCGGCAGCCATGGGTGTCTGCTTCGCGAAGGCCATGGCGCTTGGCGTATGGCAGCTGCGACACTCGGCGGAGTTGTTGGATTTCAGCTCCTTCCATATTTTTTGCGCGAGCTGCAGCCGAAGTGCCTCATACTTTGCGGGGGTATCGAGTTCGCCCCTCAGGTGACCCCACACCTCGGCAGAGGCCTGGATGTGCGTCCACAAGCCTGGAAGGAATGCTGGTGGTACGTGGCAGTTGCCGCAGCTCGCCTGAATGCCGAATACATTGGAGGAGTGCACGCTGCGCGTCAGCTCTTGATAGGGCTGCTTCATTTCGTGGCAGGAAGTACAGAATGCATCGGTTTCGGCCATTTTCAGGCCACCGAGAAAACTGCCCATAAAGCCGATGCCGAGGATGAAGCCCAGCAAGCCGCCGGCCGGTATGCCGAGCAAGAACCAACGTTGCGGGCGCCGCCATAGCCAAGCCGCAATTCCCCGGTTAGCTGGCGGCGGCATATTCACCCGAAACCCGATACGGCCATGACAATCCTTCATCCAAAGCGAGCGGCCAATGACTGCGCCGGCTCATTTCCCGAGCAATGTTAAAAAGATTACCCACTCAGTTGGCCGTCTTCTGTGCGTTGCCGTACAGATATCGCCAACGCGGCAGGTTAGCTTAAAGTCGCCGAGCGGTGCCAGGCCGTGGGTTAGCAGCTGTGGACATCGAGTTGCCGGGAGACTTTAGGATATGCCAAACAAAAATGAATCCTGCGCGTATCGCGCTTGTGCGAGCGCAAGCGCCGCGGGCGCGCTACTGCTAAGTCTACTGCTCGCGGCTTGCAGCGGCAGCACGGGTCCCGCCGGTCCCGCAGGCGCAACCGGCGCGACCGGACCCGCGGGTCCAACAGGCGCGGGCGTGGCGGCGCTCGATATCACCACGGCCACGACCATCACCGGTACCATCACGAGCGTAGCGATCAGCGGGCCGCCAGTCGTCAAATTCGAGCTCGTCAACCAGAACGGCGCGCCTCTCAAAGGCCTGCCGGCGGCCGACCTCGGCGTTGCCATCGCACAGCTCGTGCCGGGCCAGAATGGCATGTCGAGCCAGTGGAATTCCTACATCTACAACACCGTCACGCCTGCGGGCTGCCCGTCCGGCGCACCGGCCTGCGACACCACGCCGGCGACACAGGCCAGCGTCGAGAGCGCCACGAGCGGCGCGTTGGTCGACA
Source organism: Steroidobacteraceae bacterium (assembly GCA_052143815.1). Lineage (GTDB taxonomy): Bacteria > Pseudomonadota > Gammaproteobacteria > Steroidobacterales > Steroidobacteraceae > Bog-1198. The sequence goes on from JBKQSA010000031.1 coordinate 80,287, forward strand.
ATGGCGACGGCACCTATCAGTACACGTTCAAGACCGACATCACGAAAGTCCCGAACGTGGTTTACAACGCGGCGTTGACCCATCGCGTCGGCTTTGAAATCCGTGGCCTCGCCCAAGCGAACAACGCGTCATACACCTTCCAGCCGTCAACCGGCGCCACCACCGGCATCTTCAGCCGTGAGATCGTCGGTACGGCCACGTGTGACACATGTCATACATCATTGACCGCGCACGGCGGTGCGCGTGTCGAGGTGCAGTACTGCGTGATGTGCCACAACCCCGGAACCACCGACCCCTATAGCGGTAATGCGCTCGACATGAAGGTGATGGTCCACAAGATCCACACCGGCAACGCGCTGCCCAGCATTCAGACGGCGAGCGTGCCGAATACCACACCGACGCTGGGCATCGGCTATTGGATCGTCGGTTACATGGAGTCGCTGAACAATTTCAACACCGTGCTCTACCCGCAGGACACGCGCAACTGTCAGACCTGCCATGTGCAGACCATCCCGGCGTTGACGCAGGCGATCAACTACGAGACCGTGCCGACGGCTGAGGCCTGCGGTGCCTGCCATGACAACGTGAACTTCGCCACCGGTGTGAACCACAGCGCGGCGAACATCGTGGCCAATGACTCGCAGTGCACCACCTGCCATGGCCCAACCTCGACCATCGACAATGGCCAACTGCAGGTCGTGGCCGCACACATCATTCCCGAGGTGGTGGCGGCGACCAAGTTCCAGTACATCGTCAATAGCGTCTCCTTCAAGACTGCCGGCAGCAGTATCTATCCCGTGGTGAATTTCTCGGTGGTCGATCCGACCAACGGCAATGCGCCATACAACATTCTCACCGCCGCGGCGTTTGCCGGCACCGATCCGGGTACCGGCAAACCAGTCTGCGCCGATGATACCGCGCGCCTCGCGATCGACATTGCCTGGGACACCAGCGACTACACCAATTGGGGCAGCGGCACGACGCCATCCACCTGGGGCCAGCCGATTTCGCTAAACCCCCTTGCGGGCTGTGGCACCGCGACGCCCGCCCCCGGACTGACCGGGCCAGATGCCACGGGCGCGTTTACCATGACTTCGCCCACCCCGCTGCCGAACCCGCCCGCCGCCAATTGTCCGCCGGCGGGTGGCACGGCGTGCCCGGCCATCGCCAACGTCGGCGTGGCCATCGAGGGACACCCGGGTATCGTCACGACCGGCCCGGGCGCCACGTCCATTCCGGTAACGAGCGCGATCGGCTACGCAAACGTGGCAGGCGGCACGGCCGTCCCGCGACGGACTGTGGTCGACATTGCCAAGTGCGATGTCTGCCACAGCGATCTCGCTGAGCACGGCAGCAATCGCAACAACAACACCCAGGTCTGCGCGGCCTGCCACAACCCGGCTTCCACCGATGTGAGTGAGCGGCAAACGCTGACCGCCACGACGCCGGGCATCGATGGCCTGTGGGAACAGTCGATCGACTTCAAGTACATGATTCACGCGATCCATGACGGCAGCGTGCGCGGCGCCGCGGGCTCGCCGTTCGTCATCTACGGCTATATGGGTTCGATCACCAACTTCACAAACGTCGTCTATCCGGGCCAGATCAAGCGCTGCGACGCCTGCCATACCGGCACCAGCTATTACCCGGTGGACGACACCGCGGTGCAGGCGACGACTCACTTCACCGGACTCTCCCAGGAAACGCCGAATCCGACCACGGTGGGCAACCCGATTGCAACGTCCGCCAACATGTCAGTGTGCTCGGCCTGTCATGTGGATGCGCTCACGCAAACCCACATGCAGCAAAACGGTGGTTCGCTCACGGTCGCGAAAGACGCGGAGGGTCGAACGATTCTCAGCTCCGTCCCGGCGAACATCGAGACCTGCAGCGTGTGTCACGGTGCGGGCGGAGTTGCGGATGTCCAGGTCGTGCACAACGTGCCCGCCCCCACCGCGAGCAATTGAGTGAGCAAGGTTAGGCGCCACTTCGCAGCGGTTGCGTTGAGCGTGATGACAGCCGGGATCGCACCCTCGTTCGCTTCCGACGGTGCGGCGGCGCCAGCCTCGGCCTACAGCCCGCACGGCGCCGATACCTGCCTCGGGTGCCACAGCGATGCCACCGTCACGGGCATCTTCCACACCAAGCACGCCCGTCCGAACGATCCGCGCGGCCCGTTCGGCCACGGCGGTCTGCAGTGCGAGGCCTGCCACGGGCCAGGCGGGGCCCACGTCAATGCAATGGGTGATCCGGCCAAAATCATTGACTTCGGTCCCAAGGCGCATGCGTCAGCGGCGGCGCAAAATGCCCAATGTCTGGGCTGCCATCAGTCAAACGCCGCGCACGAGTGGGCGTCGAGCGCACATGCCGCGAACGATGTGGCATGCGCGAGCTGCCACCGGCTGCATACGGCCAAGGATCCGGTGCGTGCGGCGGCGACCCAGGTCGAGGTGTGCACCACCTGCCATCAGGCGCAGCACACCGATCTCTTGAAACCGTCTCATCACCCGTTGCGCGAGGGCACGATGGTCTGCACGTCGTGCCATTCACCGCATGGCTCGACCGCACCGGCGCAGCTCGTCAAGAATACCGTCAACGAAACCTGCACGACCTGTCACGCCGAATACCGCGGACCATTTCTCTGGGAACATCAGCCCGTCACCGAGGACTGCAGCAACTGTCATGACCCGCACGGTTCGGCGCAGCCGGCACTCCTTAAAATGCGCCCGCCGTTTCTCTGTCAGACCTGCCATGAGGGCGCGGGCCATCCGTCGATCGCCAACACGCCGCAGGGATTGGCGGGCGGCGGAGCCCCGAGCGCGTTTCTCCTTGCCGGCGGTTGTATCAATTGTCACTCGCAGGTTCACGGCTCGAACCACCCGTCGGGCCGCGCGTTGATGCGGTAAGGCGCACGACATGAAATTCATTTCTCGTTCTTATTACGCATGGCTCTGCTTGGGAATCCCGGCCGCCCTCGCTTTTGCGACGGCGACAGCGGACACCGATGCGAGCACCGCGGAAACGAGCGACTGGAAGTGCACGCAATGTCCGTTCCTGCAAGGCTACACGGCCGAAGCAGAGGCCGGTGTACTCGGCGCCAGCGGCGCGAACGCGGCCTTCGGCCGCTATACGGGCATCGATCATGGCGGTGCGTATGCGGACGCCGGAGCGGCCGGACAATTTCGCGGCGGCGACGGTTCCTACGCGGACTATGATCTCGAACGCCTCGGGCTCGCCTCTCGGGACGGATACGTCGAGGGAGGCAGCGAGGGGCACTATGACCTCCGTGTCAGCTACCAGGGCCAGCCAAACCAGCTCTTCGACACGGGCGCGACGCCGTTCAAAGCCAGCGGCTCGAACCTTGGGTTGCCGGCAGGCTGGGTGCCGGCGGGTGGCACCGCCGGTATGAGCGCACTCGGCGCAAGTCTCACCCCCATCACGATCGAGTCGGATCGTCGCACCGTGGCGCTGCTCGCTCGGTATCTCGCAAGTCCTAGCTGGACGATCTTCGGCGAGTTCCGGCGCCAAGAGCATGACGGCACCGGCCTCACCAGCGCGAGCTTCCTGACCGAGGCCGTGCAGCTGCCCCAACCGTTCGACTACGTCACGAACTCGTTCGAGACCGGTGTCGCCTGGAGCGGGCGCAAAGCGAGTTTTCGCTTGAGCTACTTAGGCTCCTGGTTCGACGACGACTATGAGTCGATTACTTTCGCGAATCCCTACTTACCGATCGTGCCGGGCTCGACGCAGGGACAGCTCGGAGTGCCACCGGGCAACACGCTGCAACAGCTGGCGGCAACGGGCAATTTTCAACTGCCATGGTTCACGACACTGACGTATACCGCGTCGCTCGGCACGCTCAAACAAAACGCCGCGTTCCTTCCGGTGAGCACTCTGCCCGGCGCAGCTTTTCCGGCCTTAGGCTCGCTCGACGGCGATGTCCATCTGTCCCACTATGCGCTTGGATTAGCTTCGCGGCCTCTGCCGAAGTTGAGCGTCCGCGGTAGCGCGACCTATGACGGCCGCGACGATAAAACCTCGCCTCTCGCCGTCGCCTATGTCGTCACCGACACCTTCCCCGGCGGCACGGCGATCACGCCCCGCTACAGTGAGGATCGCGTGCGCCTCAACGGCGGCGCCGACTACGCCGTGGCTCACTGGCTGAAGGTCGGCGTCGGCGGTAAGCTCGACGACATCCACTACGGGCCCGGACAGGTTGTGACATGGACCCAAAATGCGGAAAGCTGGGGTCGCGGTACGATCACGCCCATCGCGTCCTTGAGCTTCACGCTGAAAATCGGCAATGGCCTGCGCAAAGCCTCTTCCTTCGACACTGCCGCGCTGCCGTCCGGAGAGAATCCGTTGATCGGCCAGTACGACTATGCACCGCGCGATCGGGTTTTCTATACGCTCACCGGCGCGTGGTCTGCAACGTCGACGCTGACGTGGTCGGTGGAAGGGTTTCTCGCCAAAGACGACTATCGATCATCGCTACTGGGTCTGCTGGCCGTGCACGAGCAGCGCGCGTCCACTACCCTCACTTGGACACCGCGCGATACCTTGAGCGCCTATATCGACGGCGGCTACGAGCGCTTGTCGAATCTGCAGAACGGATATTCCGGACTCGACACGACACCGTGGCTTGCCGCGGACACCGAACGGTTTTGGAACTTGAGCGTCGGAGGACGATGGATCCCCCAGGAGCGCTGGACGCTGTCTTTGGACTACTTACTGGCGCCCTCGTACGACAACACCGACACCACGGCGGGCGGCCTGCCGCAAGCGTTCCCGCAGAATTGGACCAAACTCGATTCCACGCGGTTCGACCTCGCCTACAAATGGACGTCAGCACTACAGATCCACTTTCGCTACACCCGCGAGACCTATAATTCCAATGATTGGGCGCTCAACGGTGTCGGGCCTTCGACCATACCTAACCTGCTGGCGTTGGGAATTCAACCTTATCGCGACAACGTGAACCTATTCGGCATCACGGTACGCTATCAATTTGGGCGCGATGCCGCTGCACCCAAATCGCAATGAGTTCAGGGTTGAGCGGAAGGCGCAAACAGCGACGAGTTATCAATGTAAATTCGATAGGCTGCGATTTTCTGGCCGCGAAATTCGAAGGCGTTGGCAAATGGAAAGCTGACCACCGATCCGTCATGCCGTGTATAGGTCACTTCGCCCTCGCAAGCTGCCGACGCCGCACCATTCCAGGTGCGCAGCAGGCGGTGCCGGCTCGAGGTGATCGCCGCAAAGAATCCTGCGACCGCGACGCCGATGGCCGTCTCACCGACGATGACGGGAGCGTTGCCGAATCGAAACTGCGCATCGGGGGTGAGAAACTTCACGAAGCCGCTTGCGTCGCCAGCATCGACGGTCGCGAAAAGACGCTCCCACCAGTCGCGCTCAGGCACGAGCGCAACAGCCCCCGCCGCATCCGTTGTTTCCATTTCGTCTTTGCGCAGCATTGGCAGAGCATACGCCGTTCGATCCGAACTCAGCAAAAGAGGATGATACATGCCCCAAACTCGCCCGCCGGCTGATCGTCCCTCGCCGGCACTGGCGGGACCAGGATTGGCAAACGCAATATGCCGCGCATTTTTTGCAACGCGGCCGGCGTTCTTGGTCGCATCGGCGCTGCCCGTGCTCGTCGGCACCGCTTGGGCGAGCGCAGCCTTTCATCGCTTTGACGGTCTACTGTTTGGGCTCGCGCTCGCCGCCACGATGCTCGCGCACGCAGCAACCAATGTCTATAACGACGTGAGCGATGATGTCATCGGCGCGGATCCCTCCAACACCGACCGCATCTACCCATACACGGGCGGTTCACGCTTCATTCAAACGGGCCTGTTATCCCGGGTCGAGATGACGCGTCTGGCGCTCTCGCTATGCGGGGCGACGCTGCTCATCGGAGCAATACTTGCGGTTCTGCGTGGGCCCGGCGTCATTCTGCTTGGCGTGGCGGGCCTTGCCCTGGGACTTCTCTATTCGTTACCCGGCGCGCAGCTCTCGGCGCGCGGCGTAGGCGAGGCGGCGGTTGCGGTCGGCCTAGGTGTACTGCCCGTATTGGGAGCCGCGTGGCTGCAGACGGGATTCGTCGATTCCGGCGCAATACTCCTCTGTGTACCGGTGAGCTGTTGGGTGGCCGCCATCCTCATCGTCAATGAGGTTCCGGATGCAGAAGCCGACGGTCGCGCGCAAAAACGCACCCTGGTTGTTCGCTGGGGAGCGGATGGTGCTCGCGCAATCTATAGAAGCCTTACCATGCTTGCTCTCGCTGCCTCGTGCGCGGCCATACTGCGCCACGTGCTGCCCTCGTGGTATGCGCTGCCGGCGCTGGTATTAGCCGGCCTCGGGATCTTCGCGGCCGGTCGCATATCAATGGACCGCGCGGCACGGCCGCGGCTGAAGCAAGCGATCGAGCTGACCCTGGCCATCCAAGCGATCGGATGTCTGCTCATAGTCGTCGTACTCCTACTCGAGCGCTCCACGGACGGAGTTTGACCGAAGCCCGCGCGGGAGAGGATCGACAACGTGAACTTGGCGCGCTGCGCACTTCCACGACGCTATCGCGGACAAATACGGATTGTTCGCGGCTCGATATGCGCCGAAAATCAAAATAATGCGGCTGGTTCTTGGGCAATGCACTCAGCCGGTGCGTTGGAGTACGGATGATCATGGAATCAGTCAAGCGAGCAGGATTGCTGATCACGTGCGAGGGTCTTCAGGCGCTCATTGATGCGCTTGCCGGCCGCGGCTATCAGGTGCTCGGCCCCGCCGTGCGGGATGGCGCCATTGTCTATGACACCATTGCGCGCGTTGCGGATTTGCCGGCCGGCTGGACGGATCATCAGGAAGCGGGACGCTATCGGCTTGAGCGGCGCGACGATGCGGCATTATTCGGATTTGCGGTCGGCCCGCAATCCTGGAAGCGATTCCTGCATCCGCCGGTCGAAACCCTTTGGACGATGCGCCAGGGTGAAGGTGTCACGGTTTCAAGCGCCATCACGACGACTCCCAGATTCGCGTTCTTGGGCGTGCGCGCCTGCGAGCTTCACGCCATCGCGATCCAGGATCGGGTGTTGTGCGACGGACCGTATCCGGATGCAGCTTATGCTATGCGGCGGCAGGACGCCTTCATCGTTGCCGTCAATTGCGCACAGGCAGGAGGCACTTGCTTCTGCGTCTCGATGGGCACCGGACCGAAGGCGGACTCGGGCTTCGATCTGGCGCTGACCGAGCTGCTCGATGGCGACAGCCACCAGTTTCTGGTTGAGGTTGGCAGCGAGGCCGGCGCCGAACTGCTCGACTCGGTGCCGCATCATCCGGCAGCGGAAGCACACCATGCGGCCGCGGCCGCGGCCGTCGCCCGCGCGGCCAACCATATGGGGCGGAGCCTTGATACCGACGGCATCAAGGAACTGCTGCAGAGCAATCTGGATCACCCGCGATGGGATGACGTCGCGCAGCGCTGCCTGACGTGCGGCAATTGCACGATGGTGTGCCCGACCTGCTTTTGCACGACAGTGGAAGATCATAGCGATCTGACCGGAGCGTCTGCCGAGCGGGTGCGCACGTGGGACTCCTGCTTCACCATGGACTTCTCATACCTGCATGGCGGCAGCGTGCGCTCGACGGCCCGCTCACGCTACCGGCAATGGATGACGCACAAGCTCGCGAGTTGGTTCGATCAATTCGGTTCCTCGGGCTGTGTCGGCTGCGGGCGCTGCATCACCTGGTGCCCGGTGGGCATCGACATCACACAGGAAGCTGCCGCCATCCGGTCGACCCCGAATGCGCGGAAGGGAATACAACATGAAGGATCTTGAGCATATCCTGGCGGAGCATCCTTTCTTTGCCGGTTTTTCCACGGAAAACAGCCAACTGGTGGCGGGTTGCGCCCGCAATCATCGCTACGATGCAGGCGAGTACCTGTTTCGAGAGGGCGGACCCGCCAACGAGTTTTTCCTGATCCGCCACGGTCAGGTGGCCCTCGAGATCGTCGCCCCGGCGCAGACGCCGATCGTGTTTGCGACACTCGGCGAAGGGGAGCTCGTCGGCGCGTCATGGTTGGTCCCGCCCTATCGTTGGATGTACGACGCGCGCGCCGTCGTACTGACGCGGGCGATCGGCATCGACGCGGCGTGTCTGCGCGCCAAGTGCGAAGCGGACCATCATCTCGGTTATGAGATGATGAAGCGCTTTCTGCCGATCCTCGTGCAGCGCCTGCATGCGACGCGGCTGCAGATGCTCGACGTTTACGGGAAGCGCTGATTTGGCCGCGGCACCGCAGCCGGACCCCTTCGTCCCGAAGCTCTATCGGGTCGATCGAGTGCGCCGCGAGCTCGCTGATACCACGACGCTCGAGCTTGCGCCGTTGGACGGTTCGCGCCCGGCATTCGAGCCCGGCCAGTTCAACATGCTGTATGCGTTCGGCGTCGGTGAGGTGGCCATCAGCATCAGCGGCGCGGCGGATGCGATCCGCTTCATCCACACCGTCCGCAACGTCGGCGCCGTCAGCGCAGCGATTACGAAGCTCAAAGCCGGCGCCACGATCGGGCTGCGCGGGCCCTTCGGCACCAGTTGGCCGGTTGCGTCCGCGCAAGGGGCAGACGTGATCTTTGTGGCGGGCGGCCTAGGCCTGGCGCCTCTACGTCCCGCGATCTACCACGTTCTGGCCAACCGGGCATGTTATGGCCGTGTGGCCATTCTTTTCGGCAGCCGTCACCCCAAGGACCTGCTGTACCGCCGCGAGTTGGAGCAATGGCGGCAGCGTCTCGATGTAGACATCGAAATCACCGTCGATCACGCGGATGCCGATTGGCGCGGTAACGTCGGTGTCGTGCCGGCATTGATCCGCCGTGTGGCGTTCGACCCTCACGATACCATCGCGCTGGTTTGCGGACCGGAAGTGATGATGCGATTCACGGTGAGCACCCTGCGCGCCGCCGGCATTGCACCCGAACGGATCTATCTTTCGATGGAGCGCAATATGAAATGCGCCATCGGCCTGTGCGGTCACTGCCAGTTCGGACCCGCCTTCGTGTGCAAGGACGGGCCGATCATGCGATTCGACAAAATCGCTGAGATTTTCGCCGTGCGGGAGATCTGACATGAGTGAGCGCAAGCGCCCCCGACTCGCGGTCTGGAAATTTGCCTCGTGCGACGGCTGTCAGCTGTCTTTGCTCGATTGCGAGGACGAATTGCTGGCACTCGCGGGTGCGGTGCAGATCGCCAATTTTCCCGAAGCCTCGAGCGCGATCGAGGATGGCCCGTACGACCTGTCGCTGGTAGAGGGATCGATCACCACCGCGCATGACAAGGAGCGCATCCTCAAGGTGCGGCGCCAATCAAAGCACCTGGTCACCATCGGCGCCTGCGCCACCGCCGGCGGCATTCAGGCGCTGCGCAATTTCGCCGACGTGAATGACTTCATCGCTGCTGTCTATGCTTCCCCGCAATTCATCAAGACGCTGGCCACCTCGACCCCGATTTCGGCGCACGTGCCGGTGGATTTCGAATTGCATGGCTGCCCGATCAACAAGGCGCAGCTCATTGAGGTGATTTCTGCGTTCCTGGCCGGTCGCAAGCCCGCGATTGCCGCGCACAGCGTTTGTATCGAGTGCAAGCGCAACGGCACGGTGTGCGTGATGGTTCAAGGTATCCCGTGCCTGGGTCCCGTCACGCATGCGGGTTGCGGCGCGATTTGCCCCTCGTTTCGGCGTGGCTGCTATGGCTGCTACGGTCCGATGGACACGCCGAACACCGCAGCGCTGGCGCGCGAGTGGCGCGCGCTGGGCGCCACTCCGCGCGATCTGCGGCGTGTTTTTCGCTCTTTTAACGCGGCCGCCGAGCCGTTTGCGGCCGCGAGCGAAGCCCTTGGCGACTAAGACGATCCGCGTCGACTACCTCACGCGCATCGAGGGCGAAGGCGGGCTCGATCTTCGAATCAGCGATGGCCGGGTCACCTCGGCGCAGCTCAGCATTTTCGAGCCGCCGCGCTTTTTCGAGGCATTTCTACGCGGCCGCGGCTACGTCGAAACACCGGACCTCGTAGCGCGCATCTGCGGCATCTGCCCAATCGCGTACCAGATGAGCGCGGTGCACGCGATCGAGCACGCCTTTGGCGTCACGGTCGATGGGCAACTGCGCGCGCTGCGACGGCTGATTTACTGTGGAGAGTGGATCGAGAGCCATGCGCTGCATGTGGTCATGCTGCACGCACCGGATTTTCTCGGTTTTCCCGATGCCATCCAGATGGCGCGCGAGCACGGCGACATGGTACGCAGCGGACTGGCCTTGAAGAAGGCCGGCAACGAGCTGATGCGTGTGCTCGGGGGCCGGGAAATTCACCCCGTCAATGTCAAGGCGGGTGGCTTCTATCGGGTTCCGAGCCGCGCGGAATTGGCACCCGTTGCTGAAAGCCTCACGCGCGCGCACGAGCTTGCGGTCAGCCTGGTGCGCTGGGTCGCGGCTTTTCCGTTCCCGCACGTCGAGCGGGATTATGAGTTCGTCGCGCTGCGGCATCCGGACGAATATCCGTTCAACGAGGGGCGGTTGGTCTCGAATCGCGATATCGATATCGATATCGCCGACTATGAGACACAGTTCGAGGAGCGGCATGTCGCGCATTCAACCGCGCTGCATTCGCTGCTGAAGCGGCGTGGCGCCTATCTGGTCGGGCCGCTCGCACGCTACGCACTCAATTTCGACCGCCTTCCCCCATCGGTTCAGGCCCTTGCCCGAGAGTCCGGGCTCGGCCCATCGTGCCGGAATCCGTTCCAGAGCATCGTGGTGCGGGCGCTCGAAATCGTTTACGCCTGCGAGGAGGCGCTCAAGCTGATCGCGGCCTACCAGCCACCGGCGCTTGCGGCGCTGCCCGTCCGACCGCGCGCTGCTACCGGCTTCGGCTGCACCGAGGCACCCCGCGGCATGTGCTGGCATCGGTATGAGTTCGATGCCGAAGGCACGATCCACGCAGCCCGCATCGTACCGCCGACTTCCCAGAACCAGCCCAGCATCGAGGCGGATCTGGCGGCGGTTGCCACGTCCGCACTGGATCAGCCTGACGAGTTCATCCGCGATCGCTGCGAACAAACCATTCGAAATCATGATCCGTGCATTTCGTGCTCCGCTCATTTCCTCAAACTATCCCTGCATCGAACATGACCGCGTCCGGCGACCAAAGCACGGCGCCGCGCAGGGTACTGGTGATCGGCCTCGGCAACCCGGATCGGGGCGACGATGGTATCGGCACGAGGGTGGTCCACGACCTCGTCGGCACGTTGCCGCCGGACGTCACGGTACTCGCCCGGCGGGGCGACTTGTTATCCTTGATCGAAGATTGGGCCGGCTTCGACGGGGTGGTGTGCATCGATGCCGCTGCGCCCCGTGGCGCCCCTGGCCGCATTTGCCGGATCGATCTGAACTCGGCAGAACTGCCGAGAGACGCCACCTTCACCTCGAGCCATGCCTTGGGTCTGCCCGAGGCGATCGAGCTTGCCCGCGCGCTGGCCCTCGCGCCGCGACGGCTCATCGTCTACGCGGTCGAGGGTGGTTCATTCGAAGGCGGCACGCCGTTGACGCCCGCCGTGGCTGCGGCGGCGCGCGTCGTCGCGGATCGGGTTGCAGCGGAAGTGGGTCGATTGCGGCGCTGCACCGCGAACTCCCGTCCAGGAACATTGCGTGATCTATAGTGTCGAACCGGGAAAGATGGAGCGATCGGCAGGTCAATCGACCCGTTGGCTCTCTGGGCCACATGGGCCGAATAGGGGGGCTTATGGACATGAAACGGTTGCGCGACTGGGTCATTGGCGGTCTGGGGTTTTGGCTGATGCTGTCGCCGCGGGTTTTGCACTTCTCGCCCGGTCATTTGGATGCGGTGTGGAATACCTGGCTGGTTGGGGTTGCCATCATTCTGGTGGTTGCAGTCAGCCGCTACCTCGTCGACATGCGGAGTCCTTGGGAAGATATAACCACTGCCGCGCTCGGACTTTGGTTGATGGTCTCACCCTGGGTGCTCGGTTTTGCGGCTCACGTGACGGAGCGATCCAACTCGATCATCACAGGTTTTCTTGTGGCCGTGTTGGCGCTTTGGGCGATGGTGGTGGATACGGATCTACGCAAGTGGATGGATGATTGGATGCATCAGCATCATCTGTTGCGATAAATCGGTCCTGCGCCCACGACGATTTTTGACATCAGTTGCGCGAGGTAACGAGCGGCTTAATCGGGCGGGAAGTCTATGCGCGCAGGTTGGAGCGCCCGAACGATATCGCTGATCGAAAGCATTCCGACCAGCGTCTTGCCATCAACGACCGGCAGGTGACGGAACCGGTGGCTGGACATCAGCTCCATGCACTCCCGAATAGTAGTATCCGAGGTCACGCAGACGACGTCCACGGTCATGATGTCCTTGACGAGGACATCCCACGGAGCAATGCGTCTCGGCACCGATTGCCGGATGTAGTCGCGCTCGGAAAGGATGCCGACCAGCTCCGCGCCCCGCGTCACCGGTAACGAGCTGATCCGCTTGGAGGCCATGATTTCGAGGGCCTCTTGCACGGTCGCCTCCGGCAAGATCGTAAATAGCTGGTGGTTCTTGTTTGCCAAGAGTTCGCTTACTACGCGTGTCGACATAGTACCTCCGATGATCCTGAATCTCGCCCTGACGACTAGACCAAGGTATCGCTGCGTTTTTTAAATAAACCGAATAATCGTGCGGCACCTCCGGGGTGGAGAGCCCCCAAATCGAAATGTTCTTCCAGAAATTCTCCGAAGCCAGCCGGATAATCCCTTCCTACCGGACTCAAATCACGAAATTCCATGGCGCAATCCGGAAAATCCCGGTCAACGATGGGTTGCTGCAGAATTTTCACTACGCCGGCGTGCCTGCAGTCTTGTTTGATCACGGCAAATAAACTGAGGACCGGATCTGTTACGCCTTCGAGTAGTTGCAAGTAATTGCGTCTGTCGAAAAGGAGCATGCCGGTAATTCCGCGCTGCCGCTTGCTCTCGCGGCTGGTCGTCAAGATCCGCTCAATGTCGACCGGCGACAAGTGAACGGTTACGGAGCTGAAGTAGGCGAGCTGGATCATGACTCTAGGTTCTTGGCCGCGCGGAATCGCATGCCAATCTATGTCATGGTCCCGTTGAATTGAAATTGATTGTTTTGACATCGATCCAGCGTTTTCCTAATATCGACCGCATGGGGAGCACCAAGCGAATCGTGTCGCTGCGGAAACTGCATGCATTTCATACGGTTGCCCGCCTCGGCAGCGTCACGCAGGCCGCGGCCGAGCTGCATCTGAGCCAATCCGCGGTTTCGATCCAAATCGGCGAACTCGAGGCCTCGATCGGCGCACCGCTCGTGACGCGAACCGGCCGTGGAGTGCGCCTCACCGAAGCGGGCCAAGTCCTGCAAGGCTATGCGGATCGAATGTTGAATCTATGGACTGAAGCCAGCGATGAGATGGCGAGCTTCGTTGGCCAGTTTTCAGGGATTCTGCGCGTCGGCGCCGTCACGACCGCCGAGTTCTGGCTGCCGCGGCTGCTGGTGACGTTCGTCAACGAAAATCCGCGCGTCAAGATCAAGCTGCAGGTGGGCAAACGCGATGAGATCGTCAGCGGCCTTGCCGCCGCGGAATTCGACATCGCCATCATGGGGCAGCCGCCGGAGGATTTGGCGGTCAGCGCATCCGGCTTCGCCAAGAATCCGGTCGGGTTCCTGGCGGCGCCGCGACACCCATTGATGTCGCAGCCGAACTTGACCATGGCAGCGCTCGCCGATGCGCGCCTGCTGGTGCGTGAGCCCGGCTCGGGTACGCGCACGACCGTCGAGCGGCTCTTTCGGGAGGCCGGGCTGCGCTTGCGCATCGGTTCGGAACTCTCGAGCAATGAGTCGATCAAGCAGATGTGCGCGGCGGGTTTCGGGCCCGCGTATTTGTCGCTGCACACCTGCGTGCTGGAGATCAAAGCCGGGCTGCTCGCGATTCTGCCGATCCCCAACAACCCATTCGA
>JBKQSA010000032.1:0-2792 GCA_052143815.1 Steroidobacteraceae bacterium
ACCTATCACTCGCCGGAAAATACTCTGATGGAGTGCCCTAAAGCTGCGCCGCCAGTGCGCGTCGCCGCGCAAACCTCGTCTGTTTCCGGAATCTTGTTTTTCTGGAGCTGGCGAAGGGATTCGAACCCCCGACCCTCTGATTACAAATCAGATGCTCTACCGACTGAGCTACGCCAGCAGGTGGAAGCAAGTCCCCTCGGGCACAATACTTCCCCGATCCCTTCCTGAAGTCCGGGACAATTATTTAAGTTATCACAAGGGTACTTCACGTGCAACCGGAGGCTGCTCCGGGCGGTGTCCCAAAGTGAAGCATGATTCAAGCCGGAGGACGGCCCAGTTCTCACGCACACTTCTTAGAGTGCCGGGCATCGAATGTCCGACTGTCCGCAACCGTTGAGGCAGGCCGACCCACGATGTACACTTGCATTACCGCAGCGCGCCCGTAGCTCAGCTGGATAGAGCGGCAGCCTCCGGAGCTGTAGGTCGGGAGTTCGAATCTCTCCGGGCGCGCCAGTTTATTTCTTCCGCACCCCAACTTTCCTAATTCCAGTGGTGGGAATGCCACCAGATTTTCTGGATATCGAAGAGGACACCGCGGCAGAGATACATCTGGGTATTTTCCTCGCCCATGCCAAAGCGCTGGTAGTGGTCGAAGGCCTGAAATGAAGTGCAGTTGTCGCGCACGTCGTCGAGGCTCCACTCGATCACGATGAGGTTCTTGTAGACCTGTGGCGGCGGACCCCAATACCAATGGTTCTGGTGGCGAGAGTAGGCGCGCGGCAGTCCGTACGCGGGACCAAACAAATTTATCGCGCCGGCTTCGCCGTAGTTGCCGGCCCAGATGCCGGTCTGGGCGCGCTCGTCAGGCGGCAACGAGTTGTAGATGGCGGCGACCTCACTCACCATCTCGGGCCATCCGAACTGGTCGGCAACCGGTTGCGGCAACAGCGACTCGTGGTGCACCTCGGCCTTCGAGGGTTTGATGCCTATAGCATCTTCATAAGCGAGGAGACGCTCCGGCGGCAGAAACCACGTCGACACCGGCACGGCGGGAAGCGTCCCGAGCACGACGATGGCGACGACGGCCGCGCGCATCGTCGTGCGCATCCAGGCAGCGCGATTTCCGAGCCAGCGCTCGATGACCACAGCCCCGCCGGCCAAAATCATCGGATAAATCGGGAACACATAGTAATTCTTGCCGTGCGCGACCTCCATCAATACGAAGAAGACGACAAAAATCAGGCCAAGCAGGCGCCAACGACGCTCGCGGAGAAACCAGACCAGCCCCAGAAGTCCGACTGGCGCCACGACTGGGCGAAGGTCGAAGATCTGCTCCTTAACGAACGCGAGCGGTCCAAGCACGACGTTCTTGCCTTCGCGGCGGACGTTGGCCAGGTCTTCGATGGTCGGAAAGTGATGGCGGATTTGCCAGATGATGTTGGGCAGGAAAAGCGCAATCGCGATGGCGCCGGCGATCCAGATCCACCGTTGCGCAAACTCGCGGCGATGCCCGGTCAGAAGCAGAGCGACGGTGACCGCAAACCCGAATGACAGCGTGGAATGCTTGTTCTCAAGACCGAGACCGGCGAGCAGCCCGAACCATAGCCAAAGCCGCGAGTCCCCGGTGCGCAAGATGCGAGCGATGACCCAAATGCCTCCCATCCAGAACAGAGGCTCGAAGGCATTCATGGTCAGAAGACTATCGATCTCCAGAAAGGCGGGGCACAGAAGTATGCAGAGACCCGCAAGGAACTGGGCGTACCGTCCGCCGCCGAATTCACGAGCGATAAGCATGGTGAGCGCAATGAGTGCCGTGCCCGCCAGCGCCGGTAGGATGCGCAGCGCCGCCAGCGAACCGCCCATCCACAAAGCGATCTTGGCGTAAACGGCGATCAGTGGGGCGGCATCGACATATCCCCAGTCGAGGTGGCGGGCCATGTCGAGGTAGTAAAGTTCGTCGCGAAAGTGGCCGTAGTGGCGGACGCTGGTGAAGAGGTGTAGCAGGAGCTTGGCGGCGCAGAGCGTGACCATGACGCCGACGGCGAAGCGAGGCGAAGGCCCGGCCGAGTCTGCTTCGCGATAGGGCGGGTGAATGTCAGGGGTGGATGTGTAAGTTCCCGATACCGGCAAGTTCTTGCTCCTCGGAGTTAACATTAGCAGGAGCTTCCGCGTTGCGGGCAGCCGAACTGGCAAGATCATTGGCCTCAGCGTTGTCCTCACGACGAACGTGGGCTATAGAGAAATCGAGCGACCGCGCCAATTTCCGGCAGATCCAATTCAGAGAATAGAGCCGCGGGCTGCGGCAGTTGTACTCGCCCTTCATCTGCCTGACCACTACTTCGGAATCTGAAAACACGTGAAGCGCATTGGCGTTGAGCCGCAGGGCACATTGCAGTGCCTCAAGCAGAGCAACGTACTCGGCGACATTATTGTCCTGGTGTCCGATCCATTTGGCGATTCTGATTGTGCCGTCGGCGGAGCCGTCGATTATCACTCCAATGCCAGACGGGCCGGGATTCCCGAGAGAGCCGCCATCGACGTAGGCCACGAGATCTGACATTGTGTGGTGAGCTGATACTAACCATGCCTGACCTATCTTCCGGAGTCAAGATGCTTACCTGATTCCTGCGCACACTCCTTGTAGTTCTTGCTCACGCCTTCGAGCACCTGTGAATGTTCCTGTGGAAAAATGGGAAGAATTTAATCTCCCATTCATTAAACAACAACGATTCAATGGGTTGCGTTTCTGGGTCTTGATCCATCGCAGCCGGTCAATTGCACCAAAAAGGGGC
>JBKQSA010000033.1:0-71294 GCA_052143815.1 Steroidobacteraceae bacterium
CTGCAGGGTCAAGTTCTCTGCAATTTAGAGAAACAGCTCACAGCGTGAATTCAAGTTCCACGGGAATGGCGCCTTGGGCGTCGCGCGCGTGCAACTGCGCGAGATTGTCCAACTGGCGAAGCAGCGCCGGCGGCGCTCCTAGGCGCGCCTTGATCGTGCCCGACAGCATGCCGGTATGGACATCCGCGGAAAAGTGGATGGTTGCCTGGACTTCCAACGGACCGCCCGTATCCATCAGATCCGCCGTGGCGTCGGCACCGGGAGTGACTGTAGCATCGGCGATGTGTAGCGTATATCCACCCAAATCCGCCCCATCGGCCACCTGCGGTGACGCGAGGTTCGATACGTTGACATCGCCGACGGCCGATGTGATGGTCACGGAACCGTTGCCGGCGGCGGCTGGACCGGCCGTGCCTGGACCGGCCGTACCGTTTGCGAAGGCCACCTTGAGTTCGGTGAAATTGAAATTCGCAGTACCACGCCAACCTTCCGCGATGCCGAGATCGCGCAGGTCTTCGATGGGACCGCCTCCTTGGACATTGCGCAATGTCAAGCCATGGGAACTGAAGTCCACCGTGCCATCCGCCAGGAAACCGATTCTTACCCAATGCAGATCGGCCGCAACGGCCAGCTTGAGCAGCGACCACGGATGAAGATGCCATTCGATCGCACCGATGTTGCGCGCGTTCACCGTGACGTTTCCTGCAGAACCGTGCCATAGGCTGCCGGAAAAATCTTCCGCGCCAACGGAGGCTGGAAGGAATCGCTTCACCGTCGAGGCGGGCAACGCGATGACGACGACCGTCAGCGCGGCCAGCGCGCAGATCAAGAGCAGTGGCCGCAGGAAGCGCGCGCCCGCCGCTGCCGGCGGTTCAGTGCCTTGCTTGCGTGAACGTGATATTGGCATTCACCAGTCCAGGCCGCGCAGCGCGATCCACGGAGATGGATTCGATTGCGAGACCATAGCGCTCCTCGAGCGTGGCTAGCCAAGTGACCAACGTGTCGAAGGGCGCCGCCTCCAATTGGACCCGGACGCCCGCGCCGCTCGGCTGAGTGCCGCGCATTGCGTTGCCAAGACCGGCCTCGCGGCCGACACGATCCACGAGCACCACGGGCGCTTCGCCGGTGTCCGGCGCCAGCGATGCGCCGCCGGCTCGAATCTCGGGCGCATTCACGCGCATCCACGCCAAGTCCTCGCGACGGGTTCCCTCGGTTTTCACTGCGGTTGAAACCGCCGATTCAAGTGGCAGTAAAATGCCGCCGAACACGACAGCTAAGCAAACCAGAACGGCGCCGATCAGCACTATTCGCTGTTCGCGGGCCTGGAGACCCGAATACCAATCGTTGAGCTTGTTCATCGGCGGGTCTTCGACCCAGCGGTGCGCACCTGCAGGTGGGCCTCGACCCCTGAGCCGACCGCGGTCGAGGATTCGATCTCGGCAGTCAACCCTTGTTTGCCCACCAGCTGCGTCAGCTGCGAAAGCTCGGCCAGACCGGGCGCGGTCACTTTCATATCGAGAGCCGCTTCCCGATAACTCATCGAATCGATGCCGGTCTTCGGGGTGGCCGCCAGCGCCCCGCTCAAGACCTGCAGCGTTCGCAGGAAATATTCGGGACCCGGCCCGGAATTCCGGATGCGGTCGAGGCGCGTTTGCATTTGCCGCCGCGGGTTCTGCATCGGTTCGCCCGGCATCGCCGCCGCAAAAACTTGCGCGATTTCAGTGTCGAGCGCGGCAGTCTCGCGCTTGGCCTGCCGAAGCTGGACCGCCTCGGCAGCCACGTGCACCACCAGCAAGCCGACCGCCAACGCGGCCACCGTTCGCCAGCGACGCCACCGGGCGCCATAGTCCGTGGTCCGCGCAAACTCGCCTTGTAGGAGGTTGACGGCGTCGGTATCGGCAAGACTGCGCGCTAGCCAGGGCAGCGGTCCGTCGGGAAGTAACTGAATCTTGAGCGATTCAAATTGATCCACCAATTTCTCGACTTCAACCTGTACGTTGGCCCAGTCCTCGCGGGTCACGTAAAGAATGGCGCTTTCCGGGACCTTGGGAGCGCTGTGCTCGGCAAGCGGATCGGCGATGACTCCCGCCACGATCAACGCCTCGGTCACCGGCGTAAGTTCCACGGCGAAGGGCAGCTTGCCGGGGCGCCGCACCGCCAGCCGCGAGCTCTCCAGCCACAATACGGTCTGTGCCGGGTTGGCCGGCAAGAGCGACATGTCGGCATAGATGGCCACGGGCTCGATGCCGGCGGCGGTCAGTTGCGCCAGCCACCCCTGCAGAACGCTGCGCGACACGACGGCAACCGGAGTTCCGCCGGTGGGACGACGCTTGCCCAGCGCAAACACCAGGTGGTCGACATCCTCGGTCAGTTGTTCCTCGAGAGCGAACGGGACGGCGCGCGCCAGCTTTACGCCGCTGCCGGGGGGAAGCTCTGGCTCCGCCAGCAGGATCTGCGTGGCGGGCGCAACCACGACGACGCGCGCCGACCGCGCAACTGCCGCCGCAAGGCTCAAGGGACCACGCTGTCGCGCCGTCGCAGGTACGCCCGCGTCGTCGATGCTCAGCCACTCGGCGTCTTCTTGGCCGGGGGCGGGCAGGCGTAGCAATATCGTATGGGGCATGGGGTCAGGGCGTTCCGAACGTGCGCAGCAAGGGGATAACCTTACCACCGCCCGTCTGTTTCAAAAGACTGTACAAGGTGAATTCCGTGGTGCCAAGCGTGACGCGGGTCGTCAACCGGTAATATGAGGAGGTCGTGCCGAACCAGGGCTGAGCGGCAGACAGTGATTTACCGAGAATGTTGTTAAATGCGGCGACTTCGGGAAAACACCCCGTCTTGCGCCCGCTCACCAGCACCTCCGGATTGCTCGAGTACTCGCCGCCCAGACCGTCCGCGAGGCTCTCCAGGACGACCCCCGGGGCGGTGCAAATGTTGATCTTGGAGTTGGCGAGCGGCAGGGCGGTCACATAGGGGGCGATCTTGCGGTAGCGATCGGCGCCGAAACCGGGCAGGTTCATCAGCTCGCTGGCACTGGTCATGGGCCATTCGCCGGTGCGGTACGGCGGCGTTTGTGATGTATAGATCCCGTCTTTGGCGCCGTCCGGAGAGCTGGGCTGATCGGTGGCGGTGATCCAGTCGCGGGCGATTCCAGCCCATTTCGGCTCCAGCCCCAGGGAGACGAGCAGACGCTGGAACTGTTTGAGCGGCTCTGGATCGAGAGTGCCCGTTGTGACACCGCCCGTCGTGACGCCGCCCGTCGTCGTCATGTGGCCTAGGTTGTTGAGGTTGAAACGGCCCTGCATATCCTCGAGCGCACCCTGCAGCGTCCCGATGGGTTCACCTTCGGGATTGTTCTCAGGGGTGATCGGCAGGGGCTGCGTCGGTTGAGCCCACGGTTGCGCCAGGGTCACCTGCTGGTTCTGGGCGGTGCCGGTGGACTGGGTCAACACGTCCGCCGCCAATGCCTCGGCGCCCATGCCGAACTGCAGCGCTTGTTCTGCCGCCAGCACGCCGATCGTACGCCGCCGTTCGAGCCAGCCGTCGAAACTCAGTTTGGTCGCGAGAATGGTCGCGAGCGCCACCAGGATGAGCGCAATGATCAGCGCCACGCCGCGCTGTTTCCGGCGGGGGGCAATGGGGCGCCCGATGGGATGCCTCACCCTGCCACCTCGATCACGCGCCGGATTTGGCCCCAATCCTTGAACTCGATGGTGACTTCCACCGCGGCCGGCCGGATCGACAAGTTTTCGGGCAGCGAACTTCCGGCCGGCGGCCAAGTGTTTTGCCAGGTCTGATTGGCATCGAGATAGCGAAATTGAATGGTTTTCACGCCGCTGAACAGGTCCTGCACGATGGGCTTGGTGCCCTGTACGGTATCGAGCGCGGTCGTGTAACTTCGCTTGAGGACATCGTCGATGAGGGCGTAGGACACACGCTGCAGGGTGCTGCGCTGTTGACCGGCGGTGTTCGACCATCCGCCGCGCGTGAGGTCGGCGAGCGGCAAGCTGGTCTTGCTGGTGCTGCTGAAGCTCGATTGGAATCCAGGCCCGGAATCGAAATGCATGCTCGAATTCGCGCCCAATGAATTGGCACCGGACGTGGTGCCCGCGCTCGTACCGTTCCCTTGACTGCCGCGCAGTGCCGGCACGCGGCTTTGACCCATCGGATCTCGGACCGGGCGCGGCATCATCTGCGCAAAGTCCATGACCAACACACGCATGCCGAACTCGATCTCGCGCGAGCGCTTGAGCGCCTCCTCCGTGCGCTCGGCGGAAATTCGAGCGGCTCGATACGTACCGTAGCCCAACGCCGACATGATGCCGAGAATCAAGAGTGCGACCAAAACCTCGATCAACGTGAAACCCCGCAGCGCTCGCCGGGGAACGATCCTGCGCGCCGGCCCCGTCATTGCGGCGTCGCCTGAGGGGTAGGCGTTACCGCCGTTCCCGTCGCACTGGTGCCCGTGGCTACGGCCGCGCCTGTACCGGCCGCGCCTACGCCGGCCGTGCCTACGCCGGCCGCGCCGTTTGCCGTAGGGATTGCCGTGCTGCCCTGCGTCCAGTCCACGGCATTGGAGCCACCCGGCGCGCCGAGCGCGGTGCCGAAAAAGCTTGTGGACTCTGCCAAGGGATTTCCCTTGGTTTTGGCGTCGCCCGCATAGACGCGCACCACGATGCGTTTCATGCTGGTGATGCTGGTGTCGAAGTAGCGCGTGTCATAATGCCACGTGCGGTTGGCGAACTTGAGTTCGCCCGTATCCATGTTCTGCGCTGACTTGTTGACGTTCAAGCGCACTTCGGACAGCCGGTTGAGGGCGATCCATTGCGCCAGTGACTTATCGCGCAGGTAGCCGCTGGTTCGGGCGGCGCCGCTGACTGCCACCATCAATGCAGCCAAGCCCATCGCCACGATCATCAGCGCGACCAGAACCTCCACCAGCGTGAAACCGCGCGCGCGCCGGCGACTCACGAGCGCTTTTCCGGCTGGTCCGAACTTTCGCGCGAAATCTTGCCGAGCGCATCGCCGTCCACGGAGGCCTTCGCGTTGGTCGCGTCGCGCTGCAACGTCAGGCGAAACGGCGTCCCTTCGCCGCTGGCGGCGATGGCAACCTGGGGGTTTGGCAACTGACCGGACGAGAGATTCTTGTCGACAGGTTTCAGAACCACGGTCTGCGAATCGAGTTGCAGTTGAAAGCTCAATCCTTTGGGCAGCTCCCGATGCCGGAATTCTTGATCCTGGTTCATCCTCTCCCAGCGGTCGCGAGCCGGCACATACACCACGAACTCGTACGCCGTGGGTTCGATGCGAAGACCGAAGTCGCGCCCTTCGAGCAGGGCACGCTCATGCAGGAGCCCCACTAAACCCTCGATGCGCCGAGTCTCCGTATCCAGCTGTGCATCGCGACCGGTGACGCCGATCGACAACACCGCCAAGGAAATGACGACAGCCATGATGACCACGACCACCAGGATTTCGACGAGCGTGAAACCTTTGCTGCGCATGTTGCAACGCCCGCATGCGGGCGGATTATCTTTGGTCGAGGGTGCTGGTGCTGATATCGGCGTCGTAGCCCTCACCACCGGGCTTGCCGTCGCGGCCGTAGGTTGTAATCTCGTAATCTCGTCCATCGGGACCTGGATTGACATACTGATATGGATTGTTCCAGGGATCCTTCGGCAACGATGGGAGGTAGCCGCCGGACCGATAATTGGTAATCGTCGGGTCCGAAGGCTGCTTGACCAACGCCTGCAGGCCCTGCTCAGTGGTCGGATACTTGAAATTATCCAGACGATAAAGATCCAACGCAGTCTGGATGGCCCGAATATCGCTTTGCGCGCGCGTAACGCGGGCCTTGTCGACGTTCTCCAGAATTTTCGGCACCACGAGGGCGCCGAGCACTGCGAGAATGACGACCACGACCATGATCTCAATAAGAGTAAAACCGCTTTGCCGATTACGCATAATGTCCTCGAAAATTCTCCCAATGATACCAAAATAGGCAGCGCCCATGCTTCGTAACGGCGCAGATCGACTGCTGCAGATCGTT
This sequence comes from Steroidobacteraceae bacterium, assembly GCA_052143815.1. GTDB lineage: Bacteria > Pseudomonadota > Gammaproteobacteria > Steroidobacterales > Steroidobacteraceae > Bog-1198. The sequence goes on from JBKQSA010000033.1 coordinate 6,050, forward strand.
GCCGCTCTGCAATTGGATCGCGGCCGATGGGTTTGGTTGCTTTTGATTCTGCTGGTTCTGTGCGCCGTGTTGGGTCTTGGCGACAACGTGAGTGAACTCTTGCGCTATGATCGCAGCGCGATTGCGGCCGGTGGATGGTGGCGGTTGCTCACAGCCCACATCGTGCATTTGGATGGGCATCATCTAGCCTTGAACGCACTGGGTTTGGTGTTGATGTGGTCGCTGTTCGCTACCGATTACGATGCGATCGAGTGGTCCATCATCGTCCTTGCGGGCGCCTTGGCCATCAGTTCGGGTCTTTGGTGGCTCAGTCCGCGTGTCGCCTGGTACGTGGGCGCGTCCGGCGTGCTGCACTCCGTCGTGGCCGCTGGAACGGCCAAGCACCTGGCGGGGCGCGTCTGGGATCGCTGGATTCTGCTCGTGCTTTTGAGTGCCAAGCTGACGTATGAGCAGCTCGGCGGACGCGAGCCTCCCCTGGTCGTCGTGGATGCTCATCTGTACGGCGCGGTCTGTGGCTTTGTAGTCGGAGCTGCACTCTCCTGGCGTACCGCTATAATCCGGCACCGTTCCAGCGCTTAGGGTCCTGAGGGCCATCAATCATGTCACTTGCGTTCGTTTTTCCCGGCCAGGGGTCGCAATCCGTCGGCATGATGAATGCCCTTGCACGGGTCTCGCCTGTGATCGAGGCGACATTCGCGGAGGCGTCGGGTGTGTTGGGCTACGATCTTTGGCAACGCTGCCAGGAGGGACCACCCGAAGCGCTGAACGCCACCGAATGCACGCAGCCGGCCATGCTGACGGCCGGCGTGGCGACATATCGATTGTGGCGGGAACGAGGCGGCGCGGTTCCCGCATTGATGGCCGGCCACAGTCTCGGCGAGTTCACCGCCCTGGTGGCCGCGGGTTGCCTTGATTTCAGGACCGCCGTCGACCTCGTCAAGTTTCGCGCCGAAGCCATGCAGTCGGCTGTGCCCCACGGGGAGGGCGCGATGGCCGCAATTCTCGGCCTGGAAGACATGGATGTGGAGGCCGTATGTCTCGACGTGGCCGACGGCGACGTCGTCGAAGCCGTCAATTTCAATGCGCCGGGACAGGTCGTGATTGCGGGGACCGCCGCGGCCGTTGAGCGCGCCATCGAAGCCGCCACGGCCAAGGGCGCCCGGCGAGCATTGCGCTTGCCGGTCAGCGTCCCGGCCCACAGCTCACTCATGCTGCCCGCCGCCGAACGGTTGCGGGACCGGCTGGCGGGTACTGCGGTCGCGGCTGCGCAGGGCGTCACGGTGTATGGCGTGGACGTCAAGACGCACACGCAACCCGACCAGATCCGCAAGAGCTTGGTCAAGCAACTGCATACGCCGGTCTACTGGGCGGCGACGGTACGGACGATGATAGCCGCCGGCGCGACCCGGCTCGTCGAGTGCGGCCCGGGAAAGATTCTGACGGCTTTGAATCGCCGGATCGATAAGAATCGTGATCTAAAAATGGTTGCGCTCGAGGATCCGCAATCCTTGAACGACGCGCTTGCGCTCATGGCCCATTGACGAGGATTTCCACATGTTAAACGGAGAAGTAGCGTTGGTGACCGGCGCGTCGCGCGGGATCGGCGCGGCTATCGCCGCCCGGTTGGCTGACGATGGTGCGCGCGTCATCGGCACGGCGACCACGCTCGACGGGGCGATGCGCATCACGGAGAAGCTCGGGGCCCGAGGCGGCCGCGGCGCAGTACTCGACGTGACGAGTCAAGAATCGATCGATGCGCTCCTTGCCGACATCGATGCCAGGGAAGGCGCCATTGAAATCCTTTGCAATAATGCCGGTATCACCCGCGACATGTTGCTGGTGCGCATGAAGCAGGACGATTGGGACGCGGTGCTCGAGACCAATCTTGCCGCCGTGTTCCGGCTTTCGAAAGCGGTGCTTCGCGGAATGATGAAAGCTCGCAAGGGGCGCATCATCAACATCGCGTCCGTCGTAGGCCTGACCGGCAATGCCGGCCAGGCGAATTATGCGGCCGCGAAGGCAGGCATGATCGGATTCACCAAATCCGTGGCCCGCGAGGTCGGGTCGCGCGGCATCACGGTAAACGTCGTGGCGCCCGGTTTCATCGATACTGACATGACGCGGGCGCTCAGCGAGGCGACGCGCGAGTCGCTGAATGCCCAGATCCCGCTGGCTCGACTGGGCCAACCGGCCGACATTGCGGCAGCGGTAGCGTTTTTGGCATCCGCCGAAGCCTCATACATCACGGGCGAGACCCTGCACGTCAACGGCGGCATGTACATGGCCTAGGCCGCCGGCATGGCGCGGATGTTGAGCCCCTAAATTCAGGCTGTTGTCAAGGTACCCATGACCTTCGGTCGATCAATTGCTTCCGTCAATCAATTGTGCGTTCACGGTAGCCGCCGCGGTCGCGTTCACATAAAATACGCGCCCTGCCGATATCGGAGGCTGGCCGCGGGCCCTTTATCGAGCGGCGCATTTTCATATAGCTTTCCCGAAAGGACACCAAAAAGATGAGTACTGTTGAGCAGCAAGTTAAGAAGATCGTGGCCGAACAGTTGGGCGTCAAAGAAGAAGAAGTCACCAATGATGCCTCGTTCGTTGACGATCTGGGCGCAGACTCGCTGGACACGGTTGAGCTGGTGATGGCTCTCGAAGAGGAATTCGAGACGGAGATACCGGACGAGGATGCTGAAAAAATCACGACGGTTCAGCAGGCCATCGACTACATCAATTCGCACAAGAGCAAGGCCTAAGCTCATCGGGCCTATGTGCAGCAGCGCTCATGAGGTGCCGCTGGTGACTTCCGCTGCCGTGAATCCATTCCGTTGAGGAGTCGCCGTTGAGCAAACGACGCGTCGTGGTTACGGGTCTAGGAATCGTCTCGCCGGTGGGCAATGATGTAGCGTCCGCATGGGCGTCGATCTTGGCGGGGCGCAGCGGGATAGGCCCCGTGAAGCGGATCGATACGACGAATTTCGCCACCCATTTCGGCGGCGAAATACGCGAGCTGGATCTCCAACCCTATTTGAGCGCAAAGGATGCGCGCCGCATGGATGCGTTCATGCAATATGGCGTCGTCGCCGGGATCCAGGCCATGCGCGATTCCGGATTCGTGGTCACCGAGGCCAATTCGGATCGTATCGGCGTACTCATGGGCTCCGGCATGGGCGGACTCGAGTCCATCGAGGAAACCTACAGCAAATTTCTGGAAACTCATTCTCCGCGCAAGGTGTCGCCGTTTTTCATTCCCGGCAGCATCATCAACCTGGTCAGCGGCCATTTATCCATCGAGTTCAAGATCACCGGGCCGAACTTGGCCGTCGCCACCGCCTGCACCACGTCGACTCATGCATTGGGCTTGGCCATGCGGCTGATTCAATACGGTGAAGTCGATGCGATGCTGGCAGGCGGATCGGAAATGGCGACGTGCGTCACCGGGATGAGCGGCTTCTCGCAGGCCAGAGCGCTGTCCCAGCGCAACGACGATCCGCAAGGCGCGAGCCGCCCGTGGGACAAGGATCGCGACGGTTTCGTGATGGGCGACGGCGCCGGCGCCATGATGCTCGAGGAGTACGAGTCGGCCAAAGCCCGCGGCGCGAAGATCTATGCCGAGATCTTGGGGTTCGGAATGAGCGGCGATGCTTTTCATGTGACCGCGCCGCCCGAGAATGGCGAAGGCGCACGCAAGGCGATGGTTCGAACCCTTGCCGATGCCGGGATCAATCCGGACCAAGTGCAATACATCAATGCTCACGCCACATCCACGGAACTGGGCGATCGGGCCGAGACCACGGCCATCCGACGCGCCTTCGGCGCCGCCGCCGATAAATTGGCCGTGAGTTCCACGAAATCCATGACGGGTCACTTGCTCGGCGCGGCTGGCGCCGTGGAGGCGATCTTCTGCGTGCTTGCTTTGCGCGATCAGGTCGCACCGCCGACCATCAATTTGGACCAACCGGGTGAGGGCTGCGATCTCGACTACGTCCCCAAGCACGCTCGACAGATGCGTCTCGAGTACACGTTGTCCAACTCCTTTGGCTTCGGTGGTACCAACGGTTCGCTCATTTTCCGCCGACTTTGAGCCTCTGCGGCTCGTCGCGCGGTTTCCGGAGAAGTATCCGGGGCTGCTCGAGAGCAGCGCACCCATCGGCACACAAGTTACGGGCGGCGGCCGCTTCGATATCCTGCCCATCAGTTCCGGTGAACGGTTGCGCTTAGGCGCAGATGGCGAATTGTCCGGGCCCCACGCCGCCGGCGCGAACGGCTTTTTGGGCGCACTGGAGGCCTGGTGGAAGGCACTACGGTCACCGAGCGCTGCTGCTCCATTGCCGTTCACCGGCGGATGGCTCTTATATCTCGGTTACGAGCTGGCGGCAGAAATCGAACCGCGCTTGCGGCTGCCCCCGAGCCCGGATTCCGTGATTGCGCTGGCTATCCGCACGCCGGCTGCGTGGATTCGTGATCGCGCGACCCTGCAGGCGTGGCTGGTGGCCGAGCCCGAATTCGAACCGCTGCTCGAGACGTTCGAAAATCATGTCCGCGAGGTGTGCGTGCTCGGTACGCCGGCCGAGCTGCCGGCCGCCAGCAAGTTCGAGATTCAGGAGGACGATCCGGCCCGGTTTCTCGAGGCCGTGTCCCGATCGCTCGAGTACATCGCTGCAGGCGATGTGTACCAGACCAATCTATCGCGGCAGTGGCAGGTGAGCTCCGACCAGCCGCTCGATCCGATATCGATCTATGCACGTTTGCGAAATACCAATCCCAGCCCGTTCGCAGCCGTGATGCGCTACGAGAATTTTTCCTTGATGAGCTCGTCGCCTGAGCGGCTGCTGTCGATTCGCGAGGGTATCGTCTCCACCCGGCCGATCGCCGGTACGCGGCCGCGCGGGACGTCGCCCGAGACGGATGCGGCGCTGGTGGAATCGTTGTTGAGCAACGAGAAAGAACGCGCGGAGCACGTGATGTTGATCGATCTGGAGCGCAATGACCTTGGCCGTGTCTGCGTGGGTGGTACGGTTCGAGTCGATGAGCACATGGTGTTGGAAACGTATGCTCATGTGCATCACATCGTGTCGAACGTGAGCGGGCGGCTGCGCGATGACGTTTCCCCCGTGCAAGTGATTCGCGCATTGTTTCCGGGCGGCACCATCACCGGCTGTCCCAAGGTGCGTTGCATGGAGATTATCGCTGAACTGGAAGGTACGGGGCGGGGTGCCTATACCGGCTCGATGGGCTATTTGAACCGCGATGGCAGCTGTGACCTCAATATTTTGATCCGCACTTTGACCGCGGACGCTGCAGCGCTCCGGTTTCGGGCGGGCGCCGGCATCGTTGCGGATTCGAGCCCATTGCAGGAGCTTGCAGAGACGCGCGCCAAGGCGTTGGGGTTGCTGCGCGCCTTGGAGGCTGGTCCTTGAAGTCGTGGATCGACGGTCGGGCGGGAAGCATGATCGACTTTCGGGATCGCGGCTTGAATTACGGCGATGGCGTATTCGAGACCATGCGGGTGCGGCGCCATTCGATTCGCCTCTTGGACTATCACTTGGAGCGGCTCAACGATGCCTGCCGGCGTTTGAAGATTGCGGGCCCGAGCGCGACGCGGTTGCGCAATGAACTCGTGCGCATCGCGGCGCAGCGACCCGAGGCGGTATTGAAATTAATCGTCACGCGCGGCATAGGTCCGCGGGGTTACAGCCTAAGCGGACGCGAGCGTTGCACTCGCGTGATTTCCCTGTCGCCGCTCTCGCAACACGCCGCACTCGCGACACCCCGTCCGGCGCGCGTACGGATATGCGCAATGCGACTCGGCGTGAACGAAGCTCTCGCGGGCCTCAAGACGCTGAATCGTCTCGAGTCCGTGCTCGCGCGCGCCGAATGGACGGACGCCGGCATCTGGGAAGGATTGATGCGCGACCGCGATGACCACATCATCTGCGGCACGATGTCGAACTTCTTCATGAGGCGCGGGTCGTCTTTGATGACGCCGAAGCTGGACCGCTGCGGGATCGCCGGCGTGATGCGGCGCTGGGTGTTGGAGCAGGCAAGCCCTATGCAGCTGCGCGCGAGCGAAGTTCGGTTGCGCTGGAGCGATCTGGCGACGGCGGACGAGGCGTTCATGACGAACGCGGTCGTCGGAATCGTGCCGCTTGCGGTGATTCAGCACGGCCGATCGCGAGTTCGTTTTGCAGAACGGGACGCGTCGAGCGCGCTCAATCGGCTTCTGGGGACGCTGTGAACCGCTCCATGCGCAGGGTGTTGCTCGTGGTCGTGCTGCTGCTGTCGGCGGCCGCAGGATTCGAGATATGGACGGGATGGCGTAGTCTCGATGCACCGCTGAATGTCGCGGCGCCGCTGCGATTCAAGGTGGGCGTAGGCGCCCGCTTTGCGCACGTGGCAAGTGCGCTCGCGGCACAGGGCGTGGTCGCGCGTCCGCGGTCGTGGGTGTTGTATGCGCGGTGGAAGGGGCTCGATACCGCCATCAAAGCCGGAGAGTATGAAATCGAACCCGGCATGACGCCGCGCGAATTGCTCGGGAAAATCGTGAGCGGTCAGGTGGTGCTTCATTCCTTGACCATTGTGGACGGGTGGCGAGTGCAGGACCTCCTACTCGCCATGCGGCGCAATCCCGACATTCTCTCCACGCTTCCCGACAAGGCGATGGATCTGATGGACAAGTTGGGGTTCCCCGGCATGAACGCCGAAGGCCAGTTCTTGCCCGAGACATATCGCTTTCCCAGCGGCACCAGCGATGTGGAGTTGCTGCGCCAGGCGCATGCCGCGCTGGCGCGAGCGTTGGACGCTGCTTGGGAGGGCCGTGACTCGAGCATACCGCTGCGCAACGCCAATGAGCTGTTGATCGCGGCATCCATCGTGGAAAAGGAGAGCGGATTGCCGGAGGAGTTGCCGAAGATTGCCGGCCTGTATCTGCACCGATTGAGCATCGGCATGCGCCTGCAGGCGGATCCGACGGTGATCTACGGACTGGGCGACGCTTACGACGGCGATCTGCACACCGTCGATCTTCGCACCGATGGTCCCTATAACACCTATACCCGCACGGGTTTGCCGCCCACTCCCATTGCGCTGACCGGCGCCGCCGTGATCGCGGCAACGGCGCGTCCTGAAAAGACCGACGCGTTATACTTCGTAGCATCCGGAAAGGGCGATGGTAGTCACGTATTTTCCGCGACCCTCGAACAACACAACGCTGCGGTTGCACAGTACCTTGCGCGGCAACGTCAAAGGGCCGCATCGGAGTCGGTGCGATGACGAGTACTGCAGTGCGCTTCTTGACCATCGAGGGAATCGAAGGCGTGGGTAAAACCACCCAGGTGGCGCGGCTTTCGAAAACTCTTGCCGAACGCGGCATAGCGCACGTGGTGACCCGCGAGCCCGGCGGCACCCCGCTGGCGGAAAAAATTCGCGAGCTGGTCTTAAGTCCACGTGAAGAGTCGTTGCCGCCGGTGGCGGAACTGCTGCTCATGTTCGCGGCGCGATCGGTGCATCTTGCCAATCACATTGAGCCGAATTTGCGCGCCGGTTTGTGGGTGGTGTGCGATCGGTTCACCGACGCGACGTATGCCTACCAAGGAGCCGGCCGACGCATGAATCAAGACGACATTCGATACTTGGAAACCATCGTCCAAGGTGCGCGGCGCCCGGATTTGACCTTGCTGCTGGATGTCCCGGTCGACGTGGGGTTGGAACGGTCGCGAAAGCGTGATGCGGGTAAGACGCTCGACCGCTTCGAGCGTGAGCGCGCGGAATTTTTCGAACGTGTGCGAGGCGGCTATCTGCTGCGTGCGCGCGCCGAGCCGGAGCGTATGGCGGTAATCGACGCCACGGCGTCGATGGACGACGTCGCGGCACGCATCACGGAAGTGTTGAGGTTCAAAGCATGGATTTCCTGAGCGCCGATTCGCTTCCATGGCTTCGCCGATCGCAGCAGCAGCTGCGCGACTCCCTGCTGGCTCATCGATTGCCGCATTCTTCGCTGTTGCTGAGCGCGCCAGGCCTGGGCGCGGAGCACTTGGCGAATTGGATGGCCGCTCTCGCCTTGTGCGAATCGCAATCAGAGCGTCCCTGCGGAGTCTGCCCTTCGTGCGCATTGCTCCGATCGGATAGCCACCCGGATTTTCACGTCGTGCGATTGGAGGAGGATGCGAAGCAGATCAAGGTGGATCAGGTTCGGGACCTGATTGGTTCGTTGGCCCTGAAGAGTTACCGCCGCGGGTACAAGGTGGGCATCATCGAGGGTGCCGAGACCCTGAACGTGAACGGCGCCAACGCTTTTTTGAAGACGCTGGAAGAGCCGTTCGACGCCACGATGTTGGTCATCATCGCGCGGCCCACGCACCGCTTACCCGCGACCATCGCGAGTCGATGCTTGCGTCTTTCGTTGCGGCCGCCGCCTGCGGATGAGGGCATCGCTTGGCTCAAAGCGCACGGTAGCGCCGCCGATCAGAATTGGAATGCCGCGCTGGCGCTGGCCGGCGGGGCGCCGTTGCTGGCCTTGGAATTGGGCAATGCGGGTATTGCGACGCTCGAAAAAGAGATGCAGGACGATATGCGTGCCATTGCGGCGGGTGCCGTCGACGTGACCCTGGTGGCCGATCAATGGGTCAGGTCGAATCTTGGTTTACGGCTCGCATGGCTTGAGAACTGGATCACACGACGCGTACATACGTGCCTTGGCGAGGCCAATTCGAATCAAAGTGCGGAACGCGTCCGCTTGCCTGCCGCTTTACTTAAGCCCAAGATAAGGGCGTTATTCGAGCTGTTGGACGGCGCGCGGGACATGCGGCGGTTGGCGTCGACCGGCATTAATCAACAACTGGCGTTGGAGGCCTTGCTGCTCGGCGGTCGAACCGCTTTTTCGGCATGAGTCCATTTTGGGAATTCCAAGCTGTGCGAAGTCCAAGTAACAAACCGGGGTTGCTGACCCTCACGATCAAGGACAAGAGCGCGCTCTACCTCGCGTACATGCCGTTCGTCAAAAATGGCGGTTTGTTCATACCGACGAACAGCAATTACCGCTTGGGCGACGAAGTTTTCATGCTGCTCAATCTCATGGGCGAAGAGGAAAAGCTGCCGGTGGCAGGTCGCGTCATATGGATGACGCCGAAGGGGGCACAGGGCAAGCGCACGGCCGGGATCGGCGTGCAATTCAGCGACCAGGATCGGGGCAATACCCAAAAGAAAATCGAGAATTATCTAGCGGGCGCCCTCGGAGGCGACAAGCCCACGCATACGATGTAGCTTCATGCCCATTATGGGGCATTGTCTCGGTTTCGCTCTCGTTCGATGTAGTTCGACGCCTGCGGCAGACCGTTCCGCTAGCCCCGGTGTGAACGTGCGGCCTCGGTCGCGGCGAGACCGCCTTTCAACACGTAGGCATCGAATCCTCGCTCGCTCAAAATGTAAGCGGCCGCGGAACTGCGCCGGCCCGTGTCGCAGCAAACGACATACTGGGTCTTCTTATCCAACGCATTGAGCTTCAGGCGAATGAAGTACAAGGGAATATTGACCGCATCGTCGATGCGGAAATTCTGAAATTCGCTGGGTAGGCGGACATCGAGCCATTTACCGCCCTTGGCCACGATTTCTCGCGCCGCGTCGTAATCCACCCATTGCAGCAGGGGCTCATTCAGCAGCGTTTGGAAGTCGGCCTTGCCGAGCCGCATTAGAGTGCCGTCGGTCGCCATGGTAACCGTCGCGTTACGTTTTGCCTCGGCAATCAAGGCTTCCTCGCCGAAGCTATCGCCGGGTCCGAGTTCGGCGAGCTTGATTCCCTCCTTGTTCAAAGGGGTTTCGCGAGTCACCACGCACTTGCCGGCGACGACGACGTAGAAATAATCGCCCTCGGTGCCTTGCTTGATGACGACGTCGCGTGCCCGGTAGTTGATCCGTTGCATGCGCATGAATATGGCTTGGATGTTTGCCGGCGGAATGCGGTGAAACGCCTTGGTCTGCAACAGCGTAGTCATCCAATCGCCGGAAACGTCCAGCCCGTCGCCGCGCAGCTCAGCAACCTCGTATTGGCCGGTTTGGTCCCAAGTCAACAGCACGTCGAGCAAGTCGCTGTCGATCATGATGTATTCGAGATCGGTGGCGGCGCGGGCGGTAAACTTTCGCGGCAATCCCGGAGCCAGGGCCGCGCGCGCCTCCGGACTGCCGGCCCTCACCACGCCGATGACCCTATCGTCCGCACGAAGTTCCACCTGGCCCGCAACCAGGTAGAACGTGCGCTTGTCCGTGTCGCCCTGTTTGAATAGAACCCGGCCGGCACCCAATTCAAGAATCTGGGTCTTGCGGGCAAGCGCATGCAGGTTCTCAGCCTTCAGCCCGTCGAGAGGCGAGAAAGTCTTCAGTATTGCGAGATCGATCGGTCTGTCATCCATCGAGAAATTGCCGGCGCCTTCGTTTACAACCCTATGATTTTGGCTGCGAATGCTATCACACGTACAGGCAGGTCCGACCCTGTAATAGGTCACATTGATGGACGTCGCCTACGCCTCGGGTTCAACCCAAGGGTACGGACCTCACGGTTGCGCCGAGTTCGCAGGTTCGGGCGGCCGGTTCCGCCACCCGTCAGGCTGCCTGTTGCGCGCGCTGGTGGATCGTGAAATCGCAAATCAGCGGCAAATGGTCGGAAAATTGCACGGTTGGAATCTCGAACCGATTCACCTCGATTTGGGCACTGTGCAGTATGAAATCGAGCTCCTTGCGCGGGCTGTTGCTGGGATACGAGGGCAGGCCGCGTGCATTGGCATTGCTCAAGCCCGCGGCCTGCATGAACAGGTAGAGTTCGTCGTAGCCCCAATATGCATTGAAATCGCCGGCGACGATGACCGGCTTGGTGGTCTTGCGCACCAGATCGTACAGATACCGTAGCTGGTACTGACGATGCCGAAATTTCAATGACAAATGCACCAGGAATATGGCGATGTCATCCAATTCCAGCTCGATGATGAGCCGCTTGATCCCGGTATCGAAGTAATGGAACCGTTCGCCGCGCACGCGCGGCGCCGCCAGAAACGCGTTGGCCTGTTTCCGTACGATAGGGACTAGCTGATTGACCGAGGAGACGCCGTACTTGCATTCGAACGTGGAGTAATGGCCCAGCGAGCGTGCGATGTAATCAGCCTGGTTGACCATGCCGGTTCGAATGCTGCCGGTGTCGACCTCGATGAGCCCCACGACGTCCGGATCTTGGCGCTTGATAAAGTCGGTAATCTGCGACAGCACCTGCCGGCTGGAGCGCAAGTATCCAGCCCCCGGGAGGGGGAGATGGAACGCAGGCCCGGTGCCGGTGGCATAACGGATGTTGTAGATCAGCAGACGCACTGGCCCGATTGTATCGACGCGCAGTGCTTCGCGCACGACCATCGTCAAGTTACAATAGACCCATGTCGAGCCCTGCCAACCCCATTCGCCTATTCGTCACCCACGCCTGGGCCGATAACGAAGACTACACGCGGGTCTTCGAATACCTCGAGGCGTCGGGGAATTTTTATTACAAAAACACCAGCCAGCCGCAGGCGAAACGGCCGATCGACAAGGAGAGCCAGCGCGAAGATTTACGGCGCCAGATCGCTCCTTGCGAGGTGGTCGTGGTCGTACCTGGGGCCTATTTCATCGCCCCGGAATTGGTGCTGTTCCAGATGACCTTTGCGAAGGCGGCGGATCGGCCGATCGTGGCCATGGAAAATTTCGGATCCTCGGTGCCGCTGCCGAAGGCCATTCTGGATATGGCAGACGAAGTGAGCGCCTGGAACGAGCGGAATTTGATCGATGCGCTGCGCCGGCAGGCCCGCCATCAAGAGACGACGCGTTGGGATACCATCGAGTTCAAGCTCGACTAGAGCAATCGCAGTCCGATCACCGACCGGCCGATCAATGACTGGCGATCAACGCCGGCACTTCAAAATCGCTTGATTCGCGCTCGGGGCTGGTCTCGCGATCCGCGCTGTGCAGTTGCACAACGGCCGCGCTGGCGCGGGCGGCGTTCAGAAGAACTCGGCAGGTGATGCCGAAGATTTCCACGATGAGCGCGGCAGAATCGTCGGCTTCTTGATTCGACATCTTGCGTACCGATGCTGCCACCGCATCTTCGCCGCGAAGCGGTTGAACACCCCGCATCGAGTCCATGAGTCGAGAAAACGATTCCCGAACTTCGCTTGGAAGTTGATCCTCAGGAAGGGTGACGAGATGCCTTCGGTAGGCGCAGACCAAGCGTTGCTTGATCGGTGTCGAACGCACTAATTCGAGTGTCGCAAGGTGCAAGCTTTCCCAAGCGCTAATCATTCGGGCCCCATGTATGGCAAGGTTGAAATCTTAAGGTGATTTCGAGGTAAACACCCCCTGTAGAATCTTGTCAAATCAAGACTCTGCACTTGGAATATACAAGACAATCGATAAAACGCAACGCGGAATTGCGCATCTTGAGCGAGGCCTGAATAGCAACCAGTCATCAGGGTAATGACGTCTTTTTTCTAGAATAAAACTTCACAATAAATTATAACTTATTGATATTTTTGATATTATCAAAAACCATTATTGCGCTATTTCCGCGGTGCCGGACATTGAGTCGCCGAGATCCTCTCGAGAATGGGTGGCGCCTATCAGTACATATACGCCGGGAACGACGAATAGTGTGAACAGGGTTCCTATCGCGAGCCCCGTCGAAATCACCAGGCCGATGGCGTAGCGCGAGGCGGCGCCGGCGCCGCTGGCGAACACCAGGGGCATGACGCCGAGCACCATCGCTGCAGTGGTCATCAAGATCGGGCGCAGTCGAGTGCCGGCCGCAGCCACAATGGCCGCATGTTTGCTCTTCCCGCTTTGCTGTTCAGTGTTCGCCACCTCGACGATCAGGATGCCGTGCTTGCTGATGAGGCCCATGAGCGTCACCAACCCGACTTCGGTGTAAATGTTCAAACTCGCGCCGCCGATTCCCAGAGCGATGAAGATCAAAGCACCGGCGATGGACAGCGGAACCGAGATCAGGATGACCAAGGGATCGCGAAAGCTTTCGAACAAGGCGGCCAGCGCCAGGAACACGATGATGATGGCAAACGCATACGTTGCCATGATGCCGCCGGATTCGGCAACGAACTGCCTGCCCTGCCCGCCGTAGTCGATAGAGTAGCCCTGAGGCAGCGTGCGTGCGGCGAGACCCTGGAGGTACTTCAAGGCATCGTCCAAAGAGACCCCGGGATACATGACTCCCGCGAGAGTGGCAGAATTCAACTGCTGGAAATGATTCAACGTTTCCGGCACCGTCACCGAGCGAACGGTGGCGATGCTCGACAGAGGGATGGGCACTCCGGCGATGTTGGCCACGGGATAGTTCAACAATTGATCCACGTTCAAGCGCGATAGCCGCTCGACTTGCGGAATGACCTTGTAGGATCGCGTGTCCATGCTGAAGTAATTGACGTAGTTGCCGCCGAGCAGCGACCCCAGCGCATTGCCGACCTGGGTCATGCTCAAACCGAGTTGCGCGGCCTTGTCACGGTCGATCTCGATCACGGACTGCGGCAAGTCGAATCTCAGGTCGGTATCGATGAAGATGAACATGCCGCTCTTGGCGGCCGTGGCAAGGAATTCGTGCGAAACCTCGTTGAGGCGTGCCGCCGGCTCGGTCGTGGTGATCGCGAATTGGATGGGCAAGCCGAACGCTCCCGGCAATGAGGGTGGTTGGAAGACGGCAATCTTCTGGCCGGCGATGGCGGCAAGGCCTTGTGACAGCTGACGTTGGAGGGTATCGGCGCCCGATTTTCGCTTGTTGCGCGGCGGCAGCACCAAGCCCATGACGGACTGGCCGGGCGCGTCGATCTGGAAGACGTGATCCGGATGGGCGATGGCGGTCGCAATATCGAAGGCCTGTGTATCGTAGAGGGACTTGCTCTGCAGTGTGGCGTCGGGTGCAGAAGTACCCTGCGCGAGGATGAAGCTCTGATCTTCCTGCGGCGCCAGTTCGCTCTTGGCCGTGGAGTACATGAAGTAGATGCTGCCTAATACCAGGAATACCAATACCGCCGTCACCGGGGTATAGCGCAGGCTGCGTTCCAGTTTTCGTTGATACCAGTGCAGCAGCTTCTCGAAGCGGGAGTCGATGAATCTCACCAGCCGCGTCTCCCAATCATGCGCATCCGGCCGATGCGGTTTGAGCAGACGAGAACACATCATCGGCGACAAGGTCAGCGCAATGACGGCCGAAACCGTCACGGCTGCGGCGAGCGTAAAGGCAAACTCGACGAACAGCGCGCCGGTGAGGCCGCCCTGAAATCCAATCGGAATGAACACAGCAAGCAAAACGGCGGTCATGGCGACGATGGGACCGGCGAGTTCTCGGGCCGCAAGGCTGGCCGCGGCCAGGGCGGGCATACCGCCTTCCAGATGCCGGTTGACGTTCTCGACCACAATGATGGCGTCATCGACCACGAGACCGATCGCGAGAACGAGGGCAAGCAGCGTCAACAAATTGATCGAGAATCCGAGCGCCAGCATGATGGCTAAGGTGCCGATGAGGGACAGCGGTATGGCGACGATCGGAATCAACACCGAGCGCGGCGACCCCAAGAACAAAAAGATCACCGCCATGACGATGACCAATGCTTCTATCAGCGTTGTCGCCACTTCATGGATCGAACTGTTCACGAAGTCCGTGGAGTCGTAGACGATTTCGCCGTTAAGTCCCTGCGGCAATTGCGATTTTATCTGCGGGAAGGCGGCTTTGACGCCGTTGATCACGGTCAAGAGATTCGCGCTGGGCGCGACCTGGATACCGACGAACACCCCGGGTTTGCCGTCGAAGGCCACGCGCGCCTCGTAAGAATCCGCGCCCAACGATACGGTGGCGACATCGCTCAAGCGAATGTTGGCGCCGTTGACTTGGCGGACCACCAATTTGCGAAATTCGGTGAGGTTGTGCAGGCTCGTGGTCGAGGTCAGCGTCACCTGCACCATCTGACCCTTGGTGTTGCCCACGGCGGAGACGAAGTCGTTGTTGCTGAGGGCAGTGGACACATCGGCCGCGGTGATGCCGTAGGCCGAGAGCTTGATGGGATCGAGCCACGCCCGCAGCGAGAAGTACTGACCGCCCAAGACTTCGGCGGTTTGCACACCGGCCACGGCCTGCAGTTTGGGCTGCACCACGCGCTGGATGTAATCGGTGATCTGATTGCGCTCCAAGGTCGGGCTCGCGAAGCCCATGTACATGGCGTCGGTGGTTTGGCCGACCTTCACGGTGATCGCCGGCTGTTGCGAGCCGGTGGGGAGCTGGTTGAGGACCGAGTTGACCTTGATGTTGATCTCGGCAGCGGCTTTGGAGGTATCGTAGTTCTGCCGCAGGTTGACGGTGATGGTGCTGGTACCGCTTTGGCTGACCGACGTCATGTAGTCGATGCCGTTCGCTTGCGCGACCGCCGCTTCGATCGGCGTCGTGATGAAACCCGCAATCGCATCGGGGTCGGCGCCCGGAAAAGCGGTGGTGACGGTCACAATGCCGTTTTCGGTCTTGGGATATGCGAGTACCTGCAGCGAACCGTACGACCGCAGACCCACCACCAGGATCACGAGGCTGACGACGCTCGCCAGGACGGGGCGGCGGATGAAAATGTCGGTGAAGTTCACAAGGAGCCTCGCTCGATGATCTTAAGGGTTACTCGTTCGGCGGCGTCGGATTCGGATCGTTGCTGGGAACGACCTTGTTGTTGATGACTACCGGCGCGCCATTGCGCAGCTTCACTTGTCCGGCCGTGATCACCTCTTCGCCGGCCGCGACGCCGCTTATCACGGCAACCTGGTCGCCGCGCGTCGGCCCAAGTTTTACGAAGCGCTGCTGCGCGGTCAACGATTGATGGTCTTTATCAGCGCCGTTCTTTTGCACTACGTAGATGGTGTCGCCGTAGGGGTTATACGTAATCGCCGACTGCGCGAGCGTAATCTGCAAGGTCGCGTCGCCGTTGTCGATTTCCACGTTCGCGTACATGCCGGGAACCAGGCGTCGGTCCGGGTTGGCAAACGAGGCACGGGCTTGAATGTTGCGGCTGGACGCGTCCACTTTGGAGTTTATCGAGGTGATCTTGCCGGTGAAGTGGGTTTCCGGGTAGGCATCCACCGTCGCGCTCACGACTTGCCCCACCTTTAAATGGCTAAGCGCCTGCTGCGGTACATAGAAGTCGACGAAGATCGGATCGAGCGCCTGCAAGGTGACGACGGTCGTGCCCGCGGCCAGATACTGTCCTTCGTCGACCTGACGAATCCCGAGCGTGCCGGCGAAGGGCGCGCGCACGGTTTTCTCCTCGATGAGCGCCTGCTGCGCCACCACTTGCGCACGCGCGGATTTCAGATTCGATGCATCGGCATCGACGGTGGCCTGGCTGACGGCCTGTGCGGCCAATTGCTCCTGGTCCCGCTTCAAGGTAATCGCTGCGAGCTCGGCCTGCGCTTGCAGTTGCGCCAGCTTAGCGGGGTCGTCATTGGGCTTGAGGGTGAGAAGCACGGTGCCGGCGGGGATTTCGGTGCCCGACTCGATGTGGATTTTATCGACCACCCCCGAGGCTTGCGCCGCGAGGTCAGACCCGCGAACGGCGCGGACGGTACCCAATGCCTGCGTACGCGATTGCCAGGCCGAGGAAGCGGCGACGGCAGTCGATACCGTCTGCGGCGCGGTGGCCATGCCGCTCATGGATTTGCCGATCATTTTGCCGATGAACCGCTGCCAACCAAAGATGCCGCCCATGATCACCGCGACCGCGATGAGCAAAATCAGCAGCGGCTTTATCATTGCACGCGGCTGCGCGGTCATGCGGCCATCGTCGGCTATCCCAGTATCCATAGTGCTCACGGTGTTCCCTTGCAGCAGTCCGATGAATTGACGGCGAGATCGGTGCGGTTCCACCAACCTCCGCCCAGTGCTTGAAACAGCGCCGCGGTATCGGCGTAGCGTTGCGCGCGTGCTTTGACGAGCGCAACGAGCGCCGTTTGATAGCTCTGCTCGGCGGTCAGCACTTGCAGGTAGCTCGCGCCGCCACTCTTGTATTGCGCCTGCACCAATTTCAGGCTGTCGGCGGCGGTGCGCTCAGCCAGGGTTTCGGCCGCCAATGCGTCCGCGTCGGCTTGCAGCGCATACAGCGTATTCGACACGTTCTGAAACGCGGTGATGACGGTGCTCTTGTAATTGGCGGCCGCTTCCTGCGCAGCGGCAATGGCCGCGCGGCGCTGGTGGGTGAGCTGGCCGCCCTTGAACAACGGCTGAGTAACGCCGCCGATCAGGCTCCAGACCACGGACGATGGCGAAAAAACGTCCGAGAACCGGGTGGCAGCTCCCCCGTAGCTGCCGGTCAAGGTGATCTGCGGCAGCATGTTCGCCGTGGCGACACCGACTTGTGCGGTGGCCTGATGCAGCAATTCCGCATATTGGCGGACGTCGGGGCGCTGCTCGACCAGTTTCGACGGCAAGCTCACCGGCAGATCGGCGGGCAGCGTCAACGAATCCAGGTTGATTTGCGCGCCGTCGTAGTCGGCAGGCAACGCGCCCACATAAGCGGCGAGCTGGTTGCGTTCCTGCGCGAGCTGACTGCGCAAAACGGGGAGGGTCGCCAAGGTGCTCTGCAACGTGGCTTGTTGCTGCAGCACATCTGCCTGCGACGCGCCGCCGGCGGTGACGCGGCGTCGCGTGATGTCGAGCTGCGCCTGTTGGGAACGGACGATGTCCTCGGTGGCCGCGATCTGAGCACGCAGAGACGCTTCGGCGACGGCGGCGGTGACGATGTTGGCGGTGAGGCTGAGGTAGCTGGCTTCCAATGCGAAGCGTTGATAGTCGGCCTCGGCTTGCAGCGCTTCGATTTGTCTCCGGATGCCGCCAAAGGCATCCAAAGTATAGGAGACGTTCACCGACGCGCTGTTGAGCGTGTAGAGGAACGAGCCCTCCTGGGGCAGCCCGATCTCAGCGCCGGCTTCCTTGGCGCGCTGGCCCTGGTACTGACCCGAAACACTTGGGAAGAAGCTGCCGCGCTGTGCTGCAGTGCTCTCGTTCGCTTGTCGCAGGGCGGCCTGCGCTGCCTCGAGCGTCGGGCTGTTGGCAATGCCGCGCTCGATGAGGGCGTTGAGTTCGGGCGACTTGAACAGTGTCCACCATTGGCCCGGGATATCCAAGCCGTCGATGAAGCGCTGCGCCTCGCCGCCGGGGAGGGGCGCCGCCGCCGTCGCCGCCGGCAGGGAGCCCGGCAGAACAAAGCCGGAGGTTTGCGGCGCCGCCGGTGCTTTGTAGTTGGGGCCCACCGCGCAGGCCGATAGCATCAATGCGGAAAAAAAAGCTATATATATCTGTCGTGTATACATTATATTTAAGGTAAAATGCCTGTTTATAATGCGGCGATGCTGCAGCCGTTGCTGCGCGGCACGGCGCCATTCAAGAATATGTCAATAACTTGTTTCAAATGAGCGGTGAAATCGAGTTTGGCCATGTCGTCGGCCGTACCGAATAACAGGCACTGGTGCAATTCGGCGCACACCATCTGGAGGAACAGCGAGGCCGCGCGCTCTGGGTCCGCTAGCGTCAACGTGCCCCGATGGACCTGTTTGCGGAAATAGCGGGCCACCGCATCGTCGACACGCTGTTTGGCACTGCAGCGCATCTTGGCCGCGAGTTCGGGGAAGCGTTGGGCCTCGGTTGCCACGATTCTGAATAATGCAGCGGACTCGGGATCGCAGGCGCGGCCGGTGATGATCTGGCCGATGACGGTCAGCGCCTGCCGCGGCTCGAGCCGATCGAGTTCCTCGGTCGCAAGTCCCGTGGCCATGTCGCGATCCACGAGTCGCGAAATGACGGCCCCCAACAGATCGGCCTTGTTTTTGAAGCGCTCATAGATGGTGCGGGTCGACACGCCGGCTTCGCTGGCGACTTTGTCGATGCTCGCGCCGCCGTAACCGTCCCGCAGGAACACCCGGGTTGCCGCCCCAATGAGAGTGTCGGTCCGCGCCGATTCCGTGCCGCGCCTTGGGCGTCCCACGCGGTGCTTAGCGGCGGCTTCAGCGGTGGATTCTTTATTCTTATCCATGCCTTAAAATGACAGGTGTCGTTTTCCAGAGCAAGAAGTATTTACGAATCAGATATTCATTTGCTAAAATATACAATATTAAATCGTTAGATATCGAATGAATAATACCTCGCTGCAATTTCAGAAGCTCGAAGCGAATCTCGAGCGTTTGCGGGGCCGCATGCCCGATCTGCCGACGTCGTGCGTGCTGCTGAGCCGCCTGCTCCAGCACCTGGGACGAGGCATGTCGGCGATGTTGGAGCATGAAATTCGACCTTTCGGATTGAATGAGGCGGAGTTTCGGGTGCTGACGACCTTGTTCTCGCAGCCTGATGGTGTCGCTCATCCCACCGACTTATGTTCCAAGACGTCGCAGAGTCCGGCCAACATGTCGCGCATCAGCGATGCGTTGGTGAGCCGCGATCTCATCACGCGGCTCTCCAGCCTTCATGATCGCCGCAAAATGGTCTTGCGCATCACGGAGCAGGGCGAGGATCTGGTGCGGCGTCTGCTGCCGATGTTGTACGTCCCGTTGCGTGACATGTTCAAGGATTTCTCGGACGAAGATCAGCAACGATTGGTCGCGCAATTGAAGCATTTGAGCGCGAAATTGGAACTGGCGCTGTCGCATCACGTCCCGGAGCCGGCGGAATGATTCGATTGCGTGCGCTGCTCGTGCTGGCGGCGGCATGCGTAGCGGGCTGTGCGGGTCTGCCGCCCAAGCCGCAGCCCGTGATATTGCCGGCCGACGCGCCATTGAGCGATCTCGCGGCGGGCGGCGGCGTATGGCCCGCCCGGGATTGGTGGAAACGGTATCAGGATCCCGACCTCGACAAGCTGATCGAGATGGCGCTCGAATACTCGCCAACATTGGCGACGGCACACGCCCGCTTGGATACTGCCCGACAGTCGGTGCGCCTCGCGGGCGCGGAGTCCGGCGCCCACGTTCAAGCCGTGGGCGATGCCTCCCGACAACGTCTCAGCGACAACGGGCTGTTTCCGCCCGACTTGCTCGGCTTTCACTGGTACGACCAGTATGACCTCGGCCTGCAGGCGAGCTACACCTTCGATTGGTGGGGAAAACAGAAAGACTCGGTGGCAGCCGCCATCGATGAAGCGCACGCGGCCCAGGCGGACAAAACCGCGGCGGCGTTGATGCTGGCGAGTTCGGTAGCCGATACGTACTACGGTTGGCAGACCGATCAGAGCCGTCTGACGCTCGCGCGCGAGCATGAGGCGACCATTGTTCGCGAAGACAGCATCACCACGGCCCGTGTCCGCGCGGAGGTCGATGCGGCGGATGAGGTGAATCGCACCGCAACGAGCCTGGCCGCCGTACGCGAACAGATTGCCGTGCTGGATGGCTCCGCGAAACTTCGCATCGTCGCTCTGGCGGCATTGGTGGGGCGCTCCAGCGCCGATTTGCCGGGATTGACGGTAAAACCCTTGCCGGCGATCAGCAACGGTTTGCCGGACGACGTCAAAATCGATCTGATTGCACGTCGGGCGGACCTGACGGCCAGTCGCTGGCGCGTGGAAGCGGCCGAGAAGAACCGCGAAGGGGCGCGCGCTGAGTTCTACCCTGACATCAGCATCAATGCGTTGATCGGCTTGCAGAGCCGCGACCTCGGAACGCTGCTGCTCTACGGCAGCCGGGTGCCTGACTTCGGGGCTGCCATTCATCTGCCGATTTTCGATGCCGGCCGGTTGCAGGCGCGCTACGGAGCTTCGCAGGCCGCCATTGCTGCTGCCGTTGCCAACTATCAGGACACGTTGATCGGCGCCGCGCGCGATGTGGCGACGCAGGCGACGTCGCGCGCGCAGATTGCGGCGCAGCGGGCGCAGCGACTGATCGAGGTTGACGCAGCGGCGCGTTTGAAACTGAGCGCCGCCGCCCGCGTGAAACAGGGAGTCACGGATTTGCGGGCGGAATTGACGGCCACCGAATCCTGGATCGACCAGCGCGATGCGTTATTGCAGTTGGACGCCGCCGCCTTGTCATCGGATATCGGATTGCAGCGCGCCCTCGGCGGCGGATATGAAAGGGATCAAACGGCACCATGAATGCAGCCATCGACACCGCTCCAGAAGCGCCGACGGGTAAGCGGCGCAGGATTCTGACCCTCATCGCGGTGGTCTTCCTCGTCATCGGACTTCTCTGGGGTCTGTTCTGGTTCTTTGTGCTTGCCGAACGCGAGCGTACCGACGATGCGTACGTGAACGGCAATAAAGTGGTGATTTCCTCACAGGTCTCGGGGACCGTCGTTGCCGTGCTCACCGACGACACGCAGCTTGTGACGGCGGGGCAAGTGCTCGTGCGACTGGATCCGATCGACGCGCAAACGGCGTTGGCGCGCAGTGCCAGCGCGCTGGGTCAGACGGTGCGCCAGGTCCGGCAGGAAAAACTGACGGCCGATCAATACGACTCTCTGATCGTGACACGCCGATTGGAGCTGGCGCGTGCCGAGGCCGACCTGGCGAAGCGCGAGCCCTTGGTGGCCGCGAGCGCCATCGCCCCGGAAGAGGTGCGGCATGCGCGTGAGAACGTCGCGCTGGCCCGCGCCGCGCTGACGCAAGCCGAGCGGCAAGCTACCGCCTCCCATGCCTTGGTCGATGGTGCCAGCGTGGAGGACAACCCGGCGGTGCTGCAGGCCAAAGCTGCCTATCGCGATGCCTGGATAACGGCGCAGCGCAATGCCGTGGTCGCGCCTGTGACGGGTTACGTCGCCGAACGCAGTGTGCAGTTGGGTCAGCACGTCCAAGCCGGTCAGGCGCTCATGACGGTGATCCCATTGAATGCCTTGTGGGTGGATGCGAACTTCAAGGAGGTGCAGTTGCGCCATCTGCGTATCGGGCAGGCGGCCGAAGTACGTAGCGACCTCTATGGCGGATCGTACCTTTACCACGGGCATGTCCAAGGCATGTCGGCCGGCACGGGTGCGGCGTTTGCATTGCTTCCTGCGCAAAATGCCTCGGGCAACTGGATCAAGGTGGTGCAGCGCGTACCGGTGAGAATCAAGATCGACGATGCCGATCTCGCCAAGTCGCCGCTGCGCGTCGGACTCTCGGCGACGGTCACGGTGGATACCACGGACCGCAACGGACCGGTACTGGCCGGGAAGTCGGCGGAACAGCCGGTGGGCGATACGCAGGTCTATGCGCAGGATCTGGAAAAAGCAAATGCCGAAGCGGACGCCGTGATCCGCCTCAATCTCGGCGCTCAACAATAGCCGTCCGCATCGTCAATGGCCGACACTCCCCAGGCCGCCGCTGCCTACGAGTATCCGCCGCTGCGCGGCGGCAAACTCTTGTTCCTGACGGCCGCGGTCGCCACGGCGTCGTTCATGGAAATTCTCGACATGACCATCGTCAATGTCTCGGTTCCATCCATATCGGGAAGCCTCGGCGTCAGTACCTCCGAAGGCACGTGGGCGGTCAGTTCGTACATGCTGGCGGCTGCCGTGATGCAGCCGCTCACCGGATGGATAGGGCGGCGCTTCGGTGAAGTCAGAACGTTCGTTACGTCGATTTGCCTGTTCATGGTGTTCTCCGCGCTTTGCGGACTTGCGACCAGCATGCCCATGTTGGTCGCGGCCCGTCTCATCCAGGGATTGGTTTCCGGGCCGATGATGTCGGTGGCTCAGGCCATTCTCCTGCGAAATTATCCAATAGAGCGGCGCGGCATGGCGATCGCGTTGTGGGCCATGGTGATCATCATTGCGCCGATATTCGGACCGATCATCGGCGGTTGGATCACCGACAATTTATCGTGGCCATGGCTGTTCTATATCAACTTGCCCGTGGGCGCGTTCGCGGCGGCCGCAAGTTGGACCCTTCTGCGGCGCCGCGAATCGAAAACAATCAAGCTGCCCATCGACGTGGTAGGCCTGATGCTCCTCGTCATCGGCGTGGGCTGTCTGCAGTTCATGCTCGACAACGGCAACGACAAAGATTGGTTCAATTCGTCGACCATCCTCGCAGCGGCCGTCATTTCCGTGGTCAGCCTCGCGTTTCTAATTCCCTGGGAATTGACGGACAAGCATCCGGTCATCGATCTGCATTTATTCAGCCGGCGAAATTTTCGAGTGGGTACCGTGGTCGTCGGGGTGGCGTATTTCGGGCTGTCGGCGGTCAACATCATTTTCCCGCTGTGGTTGCAAACCACGCTGGGCTATACGGCCACGTGGGCCGGCCTTGCGGTGGCGCCGGTGGGCTTGTTGGCGATGGTGGCGTCGCCCCTGGTCGGCCGCAATATGAATCGATTGAATTTGCGCTTGGCAGCCAGTTTCGCATTCTGCGTGTTCGGGGCCGCGGTGTTCTGGGCTTCGACATTGAACGAGCAAGCCAGCTTCGCGCAATTCGCCACGCCGCGGTTCTTTCAGGGATTGGGATTGGCATTCTTTTTCCTGCCGCTTAACCAGATTCTATTGTCAGGTGTGCCGCCCAGCGATCTGGCATCGGCATCGGGATTGAGCAATTTCATTCGCACCATGTCCGGCAGTATCGCAACCGCCGTGACGGTTTGGACGTGGAATCGGCGGACCGATTTTCACCACTCCATCTTGGTCGAACACGTACGAAATGCGTCGAACGGTTGGACGCAGTATCAAACGGACCTGAGTGCGCACGGCATCACCGGCGACGCTGCATTCCAGTACGTGGACCGGATCATCGGCGGGCAGGCGGCGACGCTCGCCGTCAACGATGTGTTTTTCGCACTCGGCTGCATGTTCATTCTGTTGGTGCCCTTCGTTTGGTTCGCCAGACCGCCGTTCACGGGAGGGCGCGGTGGCGCGGCGCATTGAGCGGCCGAGCGGCGACCCAGTACCCATACCGTGTAGGATGCGCGACGTGAGTTCACCCTATATCGTTGCGGTCGGCGGAACGCTGCGCCCCGGGTCATCGACGGAAAAGGCGATGCAGCACGTGCTGAAGGCCGCCGAGCGCGCCGGTGCCCGCACCCGGCTCATCAGCGGTCCGGCGTTGCAGCTTCCCATGTATCAGCCGGAAAACCCCGATCGCAGCGAGGCCGCCCGCGACTTGGTGGCGCAACTCGCTCTGGCGGATGGAATCATCTTGGGGTCGCCCGGTTATCACGGAAGCATTTCGGGACTCATCAAGAATGCCCTGGATTACGCCGAAGACTTGCGCAAGGACATACGCCCTTATTTCAGCGGCCGCGCCGTCGGCTGTATCGCCACCGCGGGAGGCTGGCCGGGAGCGGTGAATACGTTGGGCGCGCTGCGCGATATCGTGCATGCGCTGCGCGGCTGGCCGACGCCCTTGGGTGCGGCGATCAATTCCAGCGAACACGTCTTCGATGAGCAGGGCGAGTGCTTGGTTCCGCGCGTCGCACAAATGCTCGACCTCATCGCCGCCGAGGTGATCGGTTTCTTACGTTAGCGCCAAAGGTCTGTTGGGAGTCTTGCATTGCATCCATGACTGGATAAACATACAGTCATGGTCGACGATACCCTGATCCAGTGCCGCAACCCGACGGCCGAGTATTCGGTCGCCGTCCGCTCGATGTGCGAATTTACTGCTCGAAGCGGCGATCTCAGTTTTCGATTCACCCCATCCCCGTCCGCGCAGCAGGGGATCGCAGGACACGGCATCGTGGCCGGGCGTCGCGGTCCGAACTACCAGCGCGAATTGGCGCTTCAGGCACGTTACAAGACGCTGACCGTCCGTGGCCGCGCCGACGGTTACGACCCGGACCGCAACCGGCTCGAGGAATTTAAAACTCATCGCGGCGATTTGCAGCGAATGCCGGCCAACCAGCGCAATTTGCATTGGGCTCAGCTCAAGATTTACGGCGCTCTGCTGTGCCTGGCGCGTGCTCTGCATGAAATCGAACTGGCGCTGGTGTACTTCGACATCAAGAGCGAGCAGGAAACCGCCTACCCGGAGCGCTTCTCTGCCGCCGATCTGCAGACACACTTCGAGTCTCATTGCGAGTCGTTCCTCAGTTGGGCGGGGCGCGAAGTGCGGCATCGCGAGCGCCGCAATCGATTTCTCGAGGCGCTCAAGTTTCCGCATGAGGAACTTCGGTCGGGCCAGCGGCAGATGGCGGAAGCCATCTACAAAGCCGCCCGACGAGGTCGTTCGCTGATGGTCCAGGCGCCCACCGGCATCGGTAAGACGATCGGAAGCCTGTTTCCCGTGCTGAAGGCGGTGCCCACGCAGAATTTGGACAAGATATTTTTTCTGGTGGCGAAAACTTCAGGTCGAGTACTGGCGCTCGATGCCCTCAAAAGACTCGAGGTTCCGGCCGGTCGGACTCCGCTGCGCGTGCTCGAGTTGGTCTCCAAGGAAAGCGCTTGCCGCTACCCAGGGCGGTCATGCGAAGCGGCGAGCTGCCCGCTCGCCAGGGACTTCTATGATCGGCTGCCGCGAGCACGTATGGCGGCGCTCGCGGGCGCAACCTTGAATCAAGACGCCGTCCGCAACTTCGCCGCGCAAGCCGAGGTGTGTCCTTACTACCTCACGCAGGAGCTGGCGCGCTGGTGCGACATCATCATCGGCGACTACAATTATTTCTTTGATGCCAGCGCCATCCTGCATGGTCTGACTGCGCAGAATCAGTGGCGAATCGGTTTGTTGGTCGACGAAGCGCACAATTTGGTGGCCCGGGCGCGTGATATGTATTCGGCCGCGCTCGATCCTGAGACGCTCGAGGCGGCCATGCCGTTCGCCTCCGCCCGCGTGAAAGCGCAACTCAACCAGGTGCAACGCACGTGGCGCGCAACACACTGCGATCGGCCGGAGGATTACTTTGCGAAAGCGGTGATTCCCGCGGCTCTCATCGTCAATTTGCAGCGGCTGATCACGGCAATCACGGATGATATCGTCGAGGAAGCCGACGTCGCCGAACCGGTGCTACGATTTCACTTCGACGCGCTGCATTTCTGCCGCATGGCGGAGGCCTTTGGAGCCCATTCGCTGTTCGACGTGACTCAGGCGGGGTCGGAAGCCAGACTTTGCATCAGAAACGTGAGTCCGGCGCCGTTTCTCGCGCCGCGCTTTGCGGCCTGCGCCACCGCCATTCTGTTCTCCGCAACCTTGAGTCCGCCGGGGTTTTACCGGCGGCTGTTGGGCTTGCCCGAGGGGGCGTCGTGGATCAATGTCGATTCGCCGTTCGGGGAGCAGCAACTCGACGTTTGCGTGGAACGGCGGATCTCGACGCGCTACCGCGACCGGCAGCAGTCTTTGCTCCCGATCGCAGAATTGATCGCACGGCAGTACCGGTCCCAGCCCGGCAACTACCTGGCGTTTTTCGGCAGTTTCGACTACCTGCAGGCAGTGCTTGCGGTTTTCAAAGAGCGGTTTCCCGAGGTGGCGACTTGGGCACAAGTACGCGGCATGGATGGCGCGGAGCGCGATGCTTTTTTGGCGCGGTTCACGCCGGCGAGTCGCGGCATCGGCTTCGCCGTCTTGGGAGGCGTATTCGCGGAGGGAATCGACCTGCCCGGTGAGCGCCTGATCGGCGCGTTCATCGCGACGCTGGGACTGCCCCGGGTGAACGGCGTCAATGCGGAAATCGAACGCCGAATGCAATTGCTGTTCGATGCGGGCTACGAGTACACGTACCTATATCCTGGCCTGCAAAAGGTCGTGCAGGCGGCCGGACGAGTCATTCGAGCCGCGTCGGATCGCGGCACCGTGTATCTGATCGACGATAGGTACATGGGTTCGCGCGTCCGAGAGCTGCTTCCGCGGTGGTGGCGGATCCGATGCAGTTAGGCGAGCCGTCGGGCGCAGGGGATCCTTTCTATTATCTCGCGAATTTTCAGGCGATGATCGAGACGCTGCAGCGACGCGACGGCGATCTTCTGGCGCCGGAGGAGCGACGGTTCATCGTCGATTTCTACGATTTGCCGAGGGAGGCTCGAGCGTTGCTGGTCCGCATGGTCATGCGTAAAGGGCCCTTGTTTCGCGCAAGCCGGCTGGCGTATGCGGAGATTGCCGACGTCGGCGCTGCGGCACTGCCGTTGCTCGCGCTGCGATGGATCGATGATCGCCCCGATTTGACGTTGGCGGATCTATTCCAACTGTTCGGCAAAGCGCAAGTGGCGGGATATCTCGGTCTGCCCAAACGCCGCTTGAAGGAGCCCAAGTCGGCGCTGCTCGCCGGTTTGCACGATGCGCTTCCCGAACGGCAGCCGTTGCACAACTGGTGCGCAGAGCCCGATACGGTGTATCGCCTCGACGTGGGTCCGGTGTGTCTTCGCCTGCGACTAATGTTTTTCGGCAACTTTCGCCAAGACTTGACCGAGTTCGTTCTGGCTGATCTCGGCGTGTTCAAATACGAAAGCATCTGGCTGCATGCCGAGTCTCGCCCCTTCCGTACACGTCGCCACGTGGATGATTTTCATGGACTGTACCGATGCCGGGAAATGCTCCATGACGGTATCGAGCCCGCCGAGATCGAAGCGGCCCTCCCGCCGTCCATTGGGGACTGCGATTGGCTCGAGGAGCGGCGCGAGAAGCTTCGCTTTCAAATCGCCCGCGCCTACGAACGAGCCGGTAAAACCGATCGAGCGGCCAGCATTTATTCGACCTGTTCTTACCCGGAAGCACGGGCGCGAGCTGCACGATTGAGCGCGGCTGCGGGCGGGCTCCCGCGGCGCCGGTCATGCGATGCGGTGAGCGTGCCCGCTTTTGAATTGACGCTCCAGCGACCGGAGGATGAGCGCTCGGTCGAACACGTGGTGCTGGATCATTTGTCGGCAGCGGCGGACGAGGAGACGTTGGTTCTCTACGTCGAAAATGCCCTCATCAATTCTCTGTTCGGCCTTCTGTGCTGGTCAGCGGTATTCGCCCCAGTCCCGGGCGCGTTCTTCCATCCTTTTCATCGCGGGCCTGCCGATTTATCGAGTGCGAAATTTTATGAACGCCGCCGGCGAGAATTTGCCGCCTGTTTTGCCCAATTGCAGAGCGGCGCCTACCGGGACACCATTTTGCGGCGCTTTGCGGAAAGTCATGGAATAGCCTCGCCGTTCGTCGCATGGGGACTCGTCGACGAGCCACTGTTGTGCACGGCGCTGGCATGTTTTCCGGCCGAACATCTTCGGCTTTGGTTCGAATATATCGTGCGCGATATCAGAACCAATCGCGCCGGCTTTCCGGATCTCGTTCAGTTCTTCCCCCGATCGGGTCGCTATCGGTTGATCGAGGTCAAAGCCCAGGGCGACCGGCTCCAGACCAACCAACGGCTATGTTTGGAGTTCATGCTGCGGCATCAAATGCCCGTTTCAGTCTGTCGTGTCCGGTGGGCTGGCGCCGCGGTGCAGGTCACTTAGGACGCGGCGCCGGCACATCGATCTGGCTCTGCGACGGTTGCGTAACCCACCGCGCGTTTCATATCTCCGATAACGGTCTTCGTCGCTCTATAGGCGTGCCAGGTGGCCCAAAATCCCGCGGGCGCGAGCACCAGCAAGGCCATGCGCAGCGACGCCGCGTCGGCGCCGTGGCTGCCCGCGAACCAATCGCTCATCATTCCGATGGCCTGCGGCGCGACGATCAGATTGAAGACATTTCCCACCAACAACGACCATGCGATGAACATGGACCGCATATTATGCGGCGCGAGATTCTGCAAGAGGCCCATGCATGGTCCTATGTAGAAATAAATGGCCGGAATGAAAATCCAAAACATGCACTTTGCCAACCACAGCGTGTGCGTCCAGTAGGCCAGAAAGGACGGAACGGTCGTGAATCCCACGCCGGCCACCAAGACCCACAGTACACGGCGGGGGTCGCGCATCCTGGGCCGGGACAATAGCCATGCGGTGCCCAGCGATGCGACGATTCCGCCGATGAGGTGAATATTGCCCGTGACCGCGCCGGCTTCCCCCACATTCAGGCCGTAGGTGCGCATCAGGAACGTGGGCGTCCACCAAATCAGCCCCCAGCCCCACAGCGTACACACGCCGGTGGTCATGAGCACATGAAACGCTGCGCGCTGACTCAATAAAAACCGCAGTGAATCCAGCATGGACGGCTTCCGTGAATCAGTGACGGCATCCAAGCGTCCGCGAACCGGTTCTCGAATGGTCAAGTAAACCATGATGCCGACGACCAGTCCGGGCAGACCCAACGCGATAAAGGCCGCGCGCCAGCCGTAGGCATGGGCTACTGCACCCGCCATATCGGCGCCCAACCAGGCACCGATGGGCGCGCCCAGGGCCAGCACCGTGAACGCCATGGGTCGGCGCTCGGCCGGGAAACAATCGGACAAGATCGAGGAAGAGGGCGGCAGCCCACCGGCTTCGCCGACGCCGACCCCGATCCGTCCAAGCAGAAATTGCAAATACGTTTGGGACCGTCCGCAAAACACCGTGAATGCGGACCAGATCACCAGGGCTGCAGCCAGGATGTTGCGCCGGTTCGAGCGATCGGCCAGCCACGAGATCGGCAAGCCGAAAGTCACGTAAAACAGGGCGAGCGGAAACCCGGTCAGAAACGCCACTCCGCTATCCGTCAGATGCAATTCGAGCCGGATGGGCTCGAGCACGGTCGACACCACGTACCGATCCGCAATGTTGATGGCATAAATCAAACAGGTCATGACGAGCACGTACCAGCGCTCCACGGAAGAGGGAGCCTGAGATCGCGTCAGGCCGATGACTGTGCTGCTCAAGTAGCGGAACCTCGTCGTGACTTGCTTCGCACCATACAGGGTCCGCAGGCGTTAGGCGACGGGACTCCCGGGTCAAGGCGCGGTGGTGCTTTGCCACCCGCCGCCCAATGCCTTAACCAACAGAACGCTGGCACTCATTCGCCGAATTTGTATGTTCATGTTCGAGAGCTGCGCCTGGAGATTCGTGGTTTCGTTCGTCACCACGTCGAGGTAGGTCACCAAGCCGGCTTTGTAACGGTATTGCGACTGCTGCAATGCGCTGCGCGTCGCCGTCACGGCTGCGGCCTGACTCACGCTCTCCTCTTGCAGGTGATGCAATGTTGCGAGGTTATCTTCAACTTCTTGATAGGCAGCCAGCACGACGTTTCGATAGTCCGCCACCTGTTCATCGAATACGGCGTGTGCCTGGTCCGATTGAGCGCGGTGACGTCCGGCATCTAACACGGTGAGCACCCCCGTGGGACCGGCCGACCATGTCCGGCTCGGTGCGGTCAGCCAGTTCGAGGAGCGAGTACTATCGTAGCCGAACGACGCTGCCAGACTGAACTGGGGGAAATACGCTGCTCGGGCGACGCCGATATTGAAGTTGGCTGCCGCGACACGACGTTCGGCGGCCGCAACATCCGGCCGACGCTCGAGCAATGCAGAGGGCAGACCGGGGTCTATGGCCGGCGGCGAGGCGTCCAACGATAGCGGCTTGGCCTCGAGATGGAAGACAGACGGATTCTCACCGATCAATACGGCAATGGCATGCTCCGAAAGAGCGCGCTGCAGCCGCGTGTCGGCGGCCTGAGTGCGTGCCGTCTCCAATTGAGCGCGAGCTTGCTCCACGTCTGCCAATGCCGCGCCGCCGCCCTTATACAAGTTCTCGGTCAGTTGCAGAGATCTCGAGTAGTCCTCGACGGTTTTCTCGAGCAGCATCTGCTGCGCGTCTTCGCCTCGCAGATTGAAGTAGTCCGTGGCGAGTTCGGCATGCATGGACAGATCGAGAGTTGCCAGGTCCGCAGCGCTCGCTTGTTGACTGGCTTTGGCCGAATTCACCGAATTACGGACGCGGCCCCAGACGTCCAGTTCGTACGAGAAATCCGCTTGCAGATCGAAATTTCCATAGGTCGGCTCCGCGCCGCGCGGAAATGTGGGAGAGTTCGGGGAGGCGCGTCCGCGGGCGGCGGAGGATCCGACACTCAAAGTTGGAAATAAGCCTGCGCGCTGAATCCGCGTTTCCGCGCGGGCCTGTTGCAAGCGGGCTATGGCAGCCTTGATGTCCTGATTGGCGGCGCCGACCTTCGCCTCGAGCCCATCGAGCTGCGGATCGTTGAATGCCGTCCACCAATCACCCCGCGATTGGGCATCCATCGGCTCGGCGACTTTCCAGTCGCCCGCCTCTTGGTAGGCGCTCGCCGGCGGCGGGCTGCTCGGTGGCGACGTATACGTCGGCGTGAAGGAACACGCGGCCAACGTGCCGATCAGCAGCAGTGTCGCCGACCTAGAGCCGTTCATGATGCCCTGCCCGCGTCCTTCGATTGTTCGGCCGCCGGGGCGGCGACGCGGACCGGCACGCCGTCGGTGATGGAGTCGGGCGGATTCACGACCACGCGGTCATTGGCTTCGATTCCCGAGAGAACCTCGATCGTGCTTCCGAAGTCACGTCCTTGAACGATGCTCTTCAGTTTGATGTGATCGGTGCCATCGACGGTAGCCACTTGCAGTCCGGCCGCGCGGAACAGGACCGTGCTCGCCGGCAATCGCAGCGATTCGGCATTCCCCGCCATCTTGAAATGCACCTCGGCATAGGCGCCCGGAAACACCTCGTGACTGGTGTTATCCAACTGCAATTCCACCTGCAAGGTCCGCAATGTGGGATCCAGCGCATTCGATGTGCGAACGGTTTGCGCGACATATTTCTTGTTGGCCTGCTCGGCAAACCGAAGGTCAGCTTCCAGTCCTGGTTGAGCCGCAGCGGCATAGGTCTCGGGCACCTGTACGTATATGCGCAATTTATGCGTATCGGCGACCCTGAATAATTCGCTGCCCGAGCTTTGACCGGCATTGATGAGTGCCCCGATATCGGTGTTGCGGACGGTCACGACGCCGTCGAACGGCGCCACCACGCGCTTGAACGATTCGAGATCGCGCAGCCGCGCGACGTTCGCTGCCGCAGATGCCAACGCTGCTTTCTTTGCGGCCGCATCGCCGGCTTTCTCGTCGGCATCCTGCTGGGACACGGATTCCGTGGACAGCAATCCCTGCCAGCGTCTGTTGGTGCTGTTCGACAGGCTTTCGTTGGCGCGCGCCGTCTCGAGATCCGCTTGTGCTTGGGCGTACTGTTGATCCACTTCCGGAGTCTCGATCTCTGCCAGCAGTTGTCCCTTCTTGACCGGCGTCCCGATGTCGGTATACCAAGTCTTCAAATAGCCGCTGGTCCGCGCATAAATGGGAGCCTCCACGAAGGCCTGCACGGTTCCAGGCAGCACCAAGTCCTCGCCCAGGCTGGTGCGGTTCGCCGTGACCGTGACGACCGTGGGCACTGCATCTCGGGCGGCCTCCTTACGAAGTGCGTCACGCGCCATGACGCGGCTGATTTCCCCCCATGCGGCCAGCGCCAGGGCGGTCACCAGCAACAGCAGCGAGTAGCGACGAATGTTACGGGCCAACTTCTTGTCCGGTTCCACCGAGGATTGCTCAGGCATGTGAAGTCTCCGGAGAATTAAGGACCCGCGCCGCACCGCGTCCGTGGATGATGGAAAATACCGTGGGCACGAAGAACAAGGTCGCCACCGTGGCAAAGATCAAGCCACCGATGACGGCGCGGCCGAGGGGCGCATTCTGTTCGCCACCGTCGCCCAAACCCAACGCCATGGGGATCATGCCGATGATCATCGCCAGGGCGGTCATCAACACCGGGCGCAGTCGAGTAAAGCCTGATTGCAGGGCAGCCTCGAACGCATCGTCGCCGGCATCCATGCGCTCGCGCGCGAAGCTGATGACCAGAACGCTGTTCGCCGTGGCAACTCCCATGCACATGATCGCCCCCGTGAGGGCCGGCACACTGACCGTCGTATGCGTGAGAAACAGCATCCAGACGATGCCGGCCAACGCGGCAGGCAGTGCGGTTATGATGATGAATGGGTCGAGCAGCGACTGGAAATTAACGACGATCAGCATGTAGACGAGCACGACAGCCGCGAGTAAGCCGATCAACAAGCCGTTGAACGAGGCTCGCATGGTCTGCACTTGTCCACGCATGACCACGTTGGAGCCCCTCGGCAGGTCCTTCTTCGCTTCGGTGATGATCTTGCTTATTTGCGCGGACACGGAGCCCAAGTCGGTGCCCTGCACCGAGCCATATATATCGATGACCGGCGTGGCGTTGTAATGACTGACAACCGCGGGCGCCACGCTACGATGAATGCTAGCCACGCTCGAGAGAATCTGCGACGCCCCGTTAGGACCATTGAGCGGCGTATTGCCGAGATCATTGAGGCTTTCCATTCGATATTGGGGCGTCTGCGTCGTTACCTGGTACTGGGTTCCGCTCTTCGGATCCACCCAGAAGGAAGGCGCCGTCTGGAAGCTGCCGGACAGGGACACCAACATGTTGGTGGCCACAGCCTGCTCGGTCAAACCCAGCAGCTGCGCCTTACTGCGGTCGACGTCCACGTTGAATTGCGGGTAATCGCCGGATTGTTGAATGCGCAAATCGACCGCACCCGGGACAGCGCGCAGCTTTTGCAGCAAATTGTTCGCAAAAGTGCGATTGCCATCGACGTTGAAGCCGGTCACTTGAATATCGATGGGGGAGGGCAATCCGAAATTCAGGATTTGGCCGATCATGTCGGCGGGCAAGAATGCGAAGCTGGCCGACGGATAGGCGGCGATGAGCTTCGAACGCAAGGTGCGCACGTACTCGGCGGTCGGTGTGTGTTGCTCCGAAAGATTCACGAATATATCCGCGTCGCCCGGCCCGACCGGGGCGGACGTGCTATAGGCGAGGTTGATGCCGCTATAGGGCAGGCCTATGTTGTCGACGATGTTGACGAGCTGTTTGGCCGGAATGACCTCGCGAATCGTCGCCTCCACCGCGTCGCAGAGCGCCGCGGTTTCTTCGATGCGCGTCCCCGTGCGAGCGCGCATGTGCAACTTGATCTGACCGCCGTCGACGCTGGGGAAGAAGTCCTGGCCGAGCCCCGGCAAGGGGCCCAAGGGAAACGCGAGCAAGGCGGTGGCAGCCATGCATCCTAAGAAAATCGCCGCGAATCGCGCCCCGCTTTGCAAGGCGGCAAGCAGTAAATCGCGGTAGCCATCGCGCAGCTTGGCGAAGCCGCGCTCGAATCGTTCTTGAAAGCGGCTGAGCACGTTCCCACCGGTCGTGTCGGCGTGATGCTCATGCTTCTTCAACCAGAATTTGGCGAGAGTGGGAACCAAGGTGCGCGAGAGAACGTACGAGGCCAGCATGGCGAAAACCACCGCCTCGGCCAACGGAATGAACAGGAATTTCGCGATGCCGGCGAGGAGGAACATGGGAACGAAGACGATACAGATGGACAGAGTCGAGACGAGCGCAGGCAGGGCGATCTGGTGCGCGCCGTCGAGAATCGCTGTCTCGACCTCTTTGCCTTGTTCGAGATGATAGTTGATGTTTTCAATCGTGACCGTCGCGTCGTCCACCAAGATACCGACCGACAGCGCCAAGCCGCCGAGGGTCATGATATTGATCGTTTCACCCAGTACGGATAAACAAGCGATCGATGCCAATATCGACAGCGGAATGGAAATGGTGATGATGAGCGTGCTGCGCCAGCTGCCCAAGAACAGCAGGATCAGCAGACCCGTCAAGGCGCCGGCGATGACGGCCTCGCGGATCACCCCGGAAATCGCCGCACGTACGAACACCGATTGATCGCTGATCGCCTTTATCGTCAACGCGCTCGGCAGGGAGGCGCGGATCTGCGGAAGCTTTTGATTGATGCTGTTGATGATGTCGATCGTGGACGCCTTCCCCGTTTTGAGCACGCTCAGCAATACGGCCCGACGGCCGTCCAGCCGCACCATGTTCGTCTGCGGGGAGTATCCGTCGCGCACGTGCGCCACGTCGCGAATGTAGGTCAGCGTGCCGTTGTGCGCGCGAATCGGCACATTGTTCAGGTCGTCGATCTGCGACGGGTTCGCGTTGAGTTTGATGA
Organism: Steroidobacteraceae bacterium; assembly: GCA_052143815.1. Classification (GTDB taxonomy): domain Bacteria; phylum Pseudomonadota; class Gammaproteobacteria; order Steroidobacterales; family Steroidobacteraceae; genus Bog-1198. Next base: position 40,927 of record JBKQSA010000033.1, read on the forward strand.
AATACTCAAGCTCACCCATCTTTTCGGTACCGGCGGGCAGAATGAGATTTTGCGCGCCGATGGCATTGACCACGTCGTTGGCCGACAGGCCATTCGCCCGCAGCGCCTGGGGATCGAGATCGACTTGTACCTGACGTTGCTTGCCGCCGAACGGATACGGCGTCGAGGCGCCGGCAACCGTGGCAAGTTGAGTGCGTAGAATGGTGTTGGTCAAATCGTAGATCTGCGCCTCCGGCAGCGTATCGCTCGACAGGGCCAACTGAAGAATGGGTACGCTGGAGGCGCTGTACGCCAGCAAGAATGGGGCCGTCGTTCCCGGCGGCGAGTAGGCCAGCTGGGATTGAGAGACGGCCGTCATCTGGGCGAACGAGAGAGCCTGATCGACGTCGGGTTGAAAGAAATACTTGACCACCGCGGTACCGTTGACCGACTGGGACTCCGTATGTTCGACATCGTTGACCGTCGTTTGTGCGATGCGCTCGGAGAACAAGACGATGCGATTCGCGATTTCTTCCGGCAAGATGCCGGTATAGCGCCAGATCACCGCGGCAATCGGGATTTTGATGTTGGGGAAAATGTCGGTGGCCGTGTTGAGAATGGCGTAGCCGCCCATCAGCACGATCAGCACCGCCAACATGATGAACGTGTATGGCCGCTGTAGCGCTACTTTAACAATCCACATGATGTGCTCCGGTCAGGTCGCGCAACAGGGCACACGCCTGAATCGAATCGGTTCGCATCAACGCATTGGCTGCGAATTCAATTCCCTATTGTTGGCGATATTCAAGAGAACCGCGCGCAGTTCCGCGGCAGCCTTCTTGCCGAAAATATTCTCGAAGCGACTCTCTGCGCGGCGCCATGAATGTCTGGCCCGCTGCAGCAGGGTTTTCCCTTTTCGGGTGAGTTCGACGTAGCGCTTGCGCCGATCGTCCAAGGAGGGCCGCAGAATCAGCAGTTTGTCGCGCTCCAGCGGACGCAGGTTATGGCCGAGGGTCGATCTATCCATCACCATTGCAGCGGCGAGTTCGCACATGCTGAGCGATCCCGCGGCGCTGCCGCGTTCCACCTCGGCCAAAATCGAAAATTGCGTGGACTTGATGCCGACAGGCGCGAGCGCCGCGTCATAGAACTGCGATATGCGCCGCGATGCCTTGCGGAGGCTTCCGCACGTGCAGGCAGCGCGCGGCAGGGCCGCGGCGGGTCGCTTTTGTTTTGCGGCGTCAATCATGGGTATATGCCCGTATTCTAGCGCGAAACTCGGCCGCAAGGACAATGGATGCGCGCGCGACGGTCGCCGTCAGTGACGGGGCGCCATCAAGCGGCCGCTTGTAAGCGCTTTTCCGCGGGTCCGGTCCGTGCCGCAACGATGCGATCGGAGACTTCCCAGAGGCGTTTCGCGAGTTCAATGTCGCCCAACAGGGGATGGCCATCGGCGATCCGACAATCGGCCCAATATTCCCCGCTGATGCCGGCGACGCGCGGGCTGGCTGCGAGCAGCGCCTGCGTCGCCGCGCCGCGCTGTGCATTGCGCATGAACAATGCCGCAACGGACCGGACCCAGGATTGTTCTTGATGCCGATTGATCCCGGTGCCCCGGGTTGCGCCGGGGTGCACGGAATTGACGGCGATGCCGCGGCCGTTCAGCCGCCGCGACAGCTCCTTGGCGTACAGTGCGTTGGCCAACTTCGACTGGCCGTAGAAAGCGCCGGGCGCGTAGGAGCGGCGTCCATCCAAGTTGTCGAACATGATGCCCTCGGCGGGGGCTTGCGTGATGCCCGCGTTGCTGCTGACGACGACGATGCGGCCGGTGCCGTCGCGCATGCGGTCGCATAACGCATTGACCAGGGCGAAGTGCCCAAGGTGGTTGACCAAAAACTGCATTTCCACCCCGTATCGCGTGCGCAGCGATGGGAGGTTGGCGATTCCGGCGTTTGCAACGATGGCATCCACCGGCGTATTCCGCGCGCGAATCGCAGCGGCGGCGCCGGCTACGGACTCGAGATCCGACAGGTCGCAGGCTACTGGCGAGCATGCCGGGCCCACCCGCTTGCACGCCGTCTCGGCGGCCGCCAATGATCTTGCGAGGCCTATGACGTGTGCGCCGTTGGCCGCCAACGCGTTCACGGTCTCGAAACCGATCCCGGAGTTGCAGCCGGTGACGACGAAGCATTTGCCGGAGAGATCGATTCCGGCCAGCACTTCATCGGCCGTTGACCCAGCGCCGAAGGGGGTGGACTGATTCACTTCTTTTCCTGTCGCGCGACGCGCGGTTTGAGAGGTGCACAAAACATCCGCGCCGCCGCGGTCATCGCCTGTACGAAATCCTGGCGGGATGTAGAGCTGTGTTTGAGGCCGCGTGCCGTGGCGTGCAGCGCCCGCGCGACGTCCGCCGGCGATAGGCCGGCTCCGGCGCAAAAATTCGCGAGCGGCGAATCACTGATGGCATGCGCCAATGCTTTTTCGAATTGCGCTTCGTAATGGGTCAGTGTATTGCCGGCCAGCGTGGTGCTTGCGCACATGAGATCGGCGGCATCGGCGCCCATCATGCCGACATGGCGGCCAGCCCATTCATCGCAGGCAGCGATCAGCCGCGCCTCGAGCGGGACCTGCTGGTTCGCGAGCGCTTGGACGGCCGCGGTCAATTGCTTGGTGAGCGTAAAGCAGACTGCTTTGCGGAACAGCTCTGCCTTATCTGCAAACAGCAGGTATAGGCCTTGGCGGGACACGCCTGCGGCGCGCGCCACTTCGTCCATCGATGTCTTGCGAAACCCATACCGCGCGAAGACCCCAACCGCAGCCTCCAACAGCGCTTCGTGTTTCGGCTCAGCCGCGTCGATCCCGGCGACATGATCGATTTGCATGGGCGCATAGTAGACAAAATAGCACAATATTGTCAATTAAGTAAATCATGTCAATAATGTCAATAGTGTCAATAGTGTCAATAGTGTCTAGCGCAATTTCCTGGAGGGGCTCGCCTTCCCTAGTACGGCCGTTGTGCGGTCGTAGGCGTCGGGCGAAATGAGCGGCGAGCGCGGAGCCGTGCCGGATGCGATAGTAATCAGGCTGAAACTGTTCGGGTGCGGGGGCAGAAGCAGCCCATGGCGAATCGGAACAGCAGCGTCGCGGGTCGGCCGCATTTGCCGACGCTATATCGGAGAACATCTCATGGGTATCAACAAAGATCAGGTGGAAGGTCGCGTCAAGGAAGCCGCGGGCAAAGTCCAAGAGGTCGCCGGGAAGGCGGTGGGCAGCGCAGCCCAACAACTGAAGGGCTTGGCTAATCAGGTCGGTGGTGCAACGCAGGCCGCGTTCGGCGATGCGAAGGAACACGTCAAGGAAACAGTCAAGGAAGCGGTCAAGAAAAAAGTCAAGGGTTCACAGCATCAGCGCGAGTGATTCGGCGAAAGTGAGCATGACAAGCGTCGACCGCCATTGATGAGGCGAGGGCCGGCCGATTGGTCGGCCCTCGCATCGGCAACCTGCGAAGTCGATGATGTCTCCCCTTGGAGCCCAAACTCGGCAATGCACGGACCGCTGGGGCGCGGCGGTGGCTTCATCGTTTTACGGCGAGTACTCCGTCACCGATTTTTTCGGTTGCAAACCCGGCTTTTCGCAATCGACCGATCACTTCGTTCGGCACGTCCCGTCCACTGGTCAACTTGTTGGGAGTTCCGGTGTAATGAAACAGCCTGCCATTGCGTTTGAGCACGCGCGCTAGCTGATCATAAAAGCCCTGCGAGTAGAGCTCGCCCGCGGTGCCAAAGCGCGGCGGGTCATGCAGGATGGCATCGATTGAATTACTGGCCAGGGTGGTGACTGCAGCGGTGACGTCGGACTGAGTGAGGGTCAATGCCGCACTGGCGGCCGGCGACCAAGGATTCATACTGCGAAGCCAAATGACGTCGGGATTCTTTTCAAACGAGTGGACATGCGTCGCGTGTTCTTTGAGGCACCACGCAGCGAAATAGCCAAGGCCGCCGCAGGTGTCCAGGATGATTTTTCCTTGCGGCCGAATCAAGGCGACTTTGCGTTCGGCATCCGCGTAGGGCGACACCCGTGCGGTCGGCAGCATTTTTATGCCGTCTATTTCGAAGGTCGGTGCGCCCCAATCAGTAGGCACCAGTTTGATGAGCGATGATGCGTAGCGAGCGACCGGACGATAGTCGATGTCGGCCCAATAATAGATGGTCCGTTCCTTACAGCGTGCCGGGTAGGGATATCGTGTGCCGTTCCACGCCCAATCGCTTTCGTGTATTTCAACCGTGGCCGTGGAACGTTGTAGATCCAACGAGCACTCGAGCGTACGAGTCCCCACGCTTCTAGCGAGAAGCATCTTCTCGAGTTCGTTCGACGTGAGCAGCGGCGGGAACGGGGCGGGCACCCGGCTCAGGATAGGGCTACCGCACGAGCACGGCAATACGCTGGTAAGACGCGGGGCCAAGGTGGCGCCGGAGCATCGGCGCGGCGCAAAGGATAGCCGGTGCCGCGCACCCGCCGATAGAGGGAATATACGCAGTGCCTTACGCAATTACCCGCCGCGCCGCGCGGCGTGGGCGTTAATGCTTAACCGGTTGCGGCGACTACGCATGGTGCTTCATGACGATTATCTAGATGCTTCGCAACACGGCTCAATCTTAAGGAGAAAATCATGAAGTTCCTTCCCGTGTTAGTTGTTGCCTCTGGATTCGCCATGGCTCTCGCCGCGCACGGCGCAAGGGCCGATGACACTGGTGAAAGTAATTGGGAAATGCGCATACGCGCCGTGTACTTGAGTCCGGCAAACAAATCGGATGCCATCCCCGCGCTCGCCGTGCCCAGCGATGCGATACACATCAATTCCAAGACCTTTCCGGAAATCGATTTCGAGTATTTTATCACTCCGGCGTGGTCCAGCGAATTGATCCTCACCTATCCGCAGCATCAGACCGTGACCGTCGAATCGAGCGCGCTCGGTGGCCCCGCCAACATCGGCAGCTTCAAACATCTTCCGCCCATCCTCACCGTGAAGTACAACTTCATTCCGGGCGGTGACTTCCGTCCGTACGTCGGTGCGGGCGTCAACTTCACGCTGCTCTCAGATGTCAGGCTTGCGGTGCCGACAGCGCCCCCGATGGCGCTCGAATTGAGCCGCACCAGCGTCGGTCCGGCGGTGCAAGGCGGGTTCGACTACAAAATGGCGGATCACTGGTTCGCGAACGCTGATGTGAAATGGGCGATGCTGCGTGCTCACCTAAAGTTCGATTCTGAAACCTTGGCGCAAGTGCGTGTCGATCCGGTGTTGGTCGCGGTCGGTGTCGGATATCGCTGGTAAGCAGCTGGTAAGCAGCTGGTAAGCACGAACATCGAACGGACGACGGATCATGATCGGCGGGAATATGCGATGTTGATCGATGCCCGCTCCGTCCCTACCGCCGCTGAGTTTGCCTGCGACTTATGCGTGGTCGGTGCGGGGCCGGCGGGAATCGCGATCGTCGACCGGCTACGCAACTCAGGTTTGTCGGTTGTGCTGCTCGAAAGCGGCGGGTTCAATCTCGAGCTTCCGACCCAAGAACTGTATCGGGGCGAGATTCATGGTCACGACTATTTTCGCCTCGACGCCTGCCGCTGGCGATTGTTCGGAGGCTCCAGCAATCGCTGGGGCGGCTGGTGTCGCCCGCTCGAGACGGTCGACTTCGCACGGCGGGACTGGCTGCCTTACAGCGGGTGGCCCATCGAGGCGGAGGCGCTGCAACCCTACCACGCTGATGCCGCCGAGCTGTTCGAATTGCCCAACGCCCGATTCGATCTGGCGGCCTGGCGGGACCGACTGCCGACGCCGTTGGCGCTCGATGGCTCGAATTTCGACAATACGGTTTTTCAACACAGTCCTGAGACGAATTTCGGTGAATTGTGGCGCGGGCGCATCATCGGCGCGGCCAACGTCACGACCATGCTGTATGCCAATGTCACCTCCATCCGTTTGGATCCAGGTTCGCAGCGGGTGGGCTTGCTGCGCGTGAACACTTTGAGTGGCGCCAGCTTCACGGTTCGTCCGAAGGCTGTGGTACTTGCCGCCGGCGGCATCGAAAATGCGCGATTGTTGCTGGCATCGCATACCGATCGGCCGACCGGCCTCGGCAATGAGTTCGACAGGGTGGGGCGGTTTTTCATGGAACATCTGCACGTGCCCGCCGGGCATATGATTGCCGCGAGCGGCCCATGGAATCGCGAATTCTTTTTGAAGGCGGTGTATAGCGACGTTCGGCTTCGAGGGGTGATCACACCGACCGCGGCCGCGCAGGATCGGTTTCACCTCCTCTCGACGTCGATCGCCATCGAAGGAGCGAGTTATTCTTTTGGTACGCCTTTCTGCGGCTGGCCGCCCCGGGTGACGTTCGGGCCCGTACGGCGCTATCGAGTGCTTCGGCACGGACGTTGGAAAGGCGTGGTCGAACGTCTGAAACAAACTGCCGAACGTGCACAAGCCATACCGAAGCGGATTCGGACGTGGAACGCCGCCCGGGCGGCACGGAATCAGGCCGGTCCGCTCGCCGAGTCGGAGCGGGTTTATTCGCTGTACTTTCGATCGGAGCAAGCGCCTGACCCGGAAAATCGCGTATTGCTGTCTACCCAGCGGGACGCTTTGGGCATACCGCAAACCCGGCTCAATTGGTGCGTAAATCCGGTCGATGCAGCCGGCGTTACCGGCTGGCTCGAGGTTCTCGATGGCGACCTGCGAGAGCGCGGGTTGGGACGAGTGGTCCGTCCTTCAAAGGGATGGGAGAACGGCGTCATCGGAGGGCCGCACCACATGGGCACCACGCGCATGTCGGCCGATCCGCGCGACGGCGTGGTCGATGCCGATTGCCGGGTCCATTCGGTCGCCAACCTCTATGTGGCCGGCAGCTCGGTATTCACGACCAGCGGATACGCCAATCCGACGTTTGCCCTGGTCACGCTCGCCCTGCGATTGGCGGATACGCTGCGCACGCGTTTGCAGCGGATACCCGATATCCAATAGGTTTGCCATCACCGGCCAACTGGTCCAGCAGGGCGAAGGTCGCTTCTGCAATAATGTTAAGCCTTAGTTGTCGCCGAGGCTAATTGCCGATGTGCCTGATTCTCGTTGCCTGGCGGACTCATCCCAAGTATCCCTGCATCATCGCAGCGAACCGGGACGAATTTTTCGAGCGGCCGACCGAGGCTGCGCATTGGTGGTCCGACGCTGCGCAGATTCTCGCAGGGTGCGATCTCATGGCGGGAGGCACCTGGCTCGGAGTCACGCGCGCGGGGCGCTTCGCTGCGCTGACGAATTACCGGGCGCCGCAACAAAAGCATACGGACGCACCCAGCCGCGGTTTGCTGGTAACCCGCATGTTGAAGTCCGTCGGCTCCGTCGAGGAAGACCTGGCTCAACTGCAGCGGGTTAGCGCTGCCTACAATGATTTTAACTTGATCTTTTCCGACGGCGAACAGTTGGGCGTTTATGAAAGCGTGAGCGGTGCGCGTCTTACGCTCGGTCCCGGCATCTATGGTTTGTCCAATCATTTACTCGATACGCCTTGGCCGAAGGTACAAAAGGCGAAGTCACGATTACAGGCGGCGCTCGGCAACCTGGATGATCCGACTGCTGTGCTCGAACTACTGCGCGATGACCGCCCGGCGCTCGACGACGAATTGCCGCGGACGGGAGTGAGCCTCGAGTGGGAAAGGCTTCTGTCGAGCGCGTTCGTTTGCGGGACCGGATACGGGACGCGCAGTTCCACGGTTATACGGATCGATCAACACGGGACCGTGTTCTTTGATGAGTGGTCGTGGGGTCCATCCGGTTCGCAATCGGGCAAGAAGAGTTTTCAGTTCGAAATATCGGCATGCTATCAATGGACTTCGCCGGGGGCTAGCGCATGAAGAACCCGCATTCAAGATGGCGGAACACGGCGTGCGGATCGTGCGCGCGCCGCCGCGGTCAAGGGTGCTCGAGACCGTCGAAGCGCTGCAAGACCGCCCGATCGGGCGGAGGCAAGGCGCCGCTCAATCGCGTGGCGACCGAGGAGAGGTAGATTTCCGAGGGGACGAACACACGCACATAAATGTCGCGGCAGAGCGCGGCGGCGCGGGCGCCGGGCCAATGCGCCGGCAGCAGGCTTTCGGGCAGCAGCGGATCGCGCAGATGCAATCGACGATATTCATGAATGAGCAAGGTGCGCAAGATGAACGCGGCTTCAGGCTCGATGGAGCTCAATTGCAGCGCGTGGAGCGCGCGCTCGAAACGTTGCACGAATCGCTGGTACCGCTTTCCCAACTCGGCCAAATCCCACCCCATTTTTATCAGCGCGCCGGGCGCTTGGGTGTTGGCGAGATTCGCATCGAAAACCAGCGCGTTTCCCGGTAAAGGTGATGCCCAGGTCTGCAAGGCAACCTCGTCCGCCGGTGCCTCGGGATGCGCGAATACGCCGCTCGATAATTCGCCGAAGCCTTGCCACGCAAGTTCTTTTCGCAAGCGTTGTCGTTCGGCGGCGCGCATGGCGGGCAACACGATCAGGGTCCAACGGCCGGTCCAATGCGCCGTCGCGCCGCCGTAGATGCGTTGGGTCGCTTCCGCAAAGCGCTCGCGGCCGCTTTTCGACAGCCGATACTCGCTGAGTTTACCGGCGCGCCGCGCCTCTACCCAACCATCGAGCGCCAGGCGCGCGGTGGCGGTGCGCACCAGCCGCTCATTGAGACCGAAAGGCACGGCCAGGCGAATCAAGCTGCCCAAGGCGATTGCACCGCCGCGCGGCATGATGGAATCGCCGAATATCGTGACGATGAGGGATCCACCGCGCAGGGGTCGTTGGCGGCGAAAGCGCGTGAGCAACGCGTGCGTGACAGTGGCGGTGTCGGTGTGCATTTTCCGGTAATTGTAATATGGCGCGCCATATGACACAGAAACGATTGCATCGATACACTTTGTGTATCAGAATCCACGGTTCCAGCAGGAGGCGAGCATGTATACCCAAGCGCTTGATGTTCAGGGATTGGAGCCCGCGGCGCCGATCGATGCAGCCTCGCTCGAACAACGCTTTCTCGAGCGTGTCGACGCGGAGGAGAAGATCGAACCCAAGGATTGGATGCCGAACCGGTACCGCAATACCCTCATACGTCAGATCTCGCAGCATGCGCATTCCGAAATCGTCGGCATGTTACCCGAGGGAAACTGGATTACGCGCGCACCGACCCTCCTGCGAAAATCCATCTTGATCGCCAAAGTGCAGGATGAGGGAGGGCACGGTGCCTATCTATACAGCGCCGCCGAGACGCTCGGGGTGAGCCGTGATCAACTGGTCGAGCAGCTGCTCTGCGGCAAGGCCAAATACTCGAGCATCTTCAACTATCCGACACCCACGTGGGCCGATGTCGGCGCGATAGGCTGGCTGGTCGACGGCGCGGCGATCATGAATCAGATCCCGCTATGCCGTTGCTCCTATGGGCCGTATGCACGTGCGATGGTGCGCATCTGCCGGGAAGAGAGTTTCCATCAACGGCAAGGTTACGACCTGATGCTGCAGCTTGCCCGGGGCACCGCCGAGCAGAAGCGGATGGCGCAGGATGCGCTCAATCGCTGGTGGTGGCCCGCGTTGATGATGTTCGGCCCGCCGGATGCGGAATCGACCCACAGCAGCGATTCCCAGCGCTGGAAGATCAAGCGCTTCTCGAATGATGAACTGCGGCAGAAGTTTGTCGACTTCACGGTACCGCAAGCGCGGTTTTTGGGACTGACGTTGCCTGACCCTTTGTTGCGGTGGAACGAGGCAACCGAGCGCCATGAATTCGGCCCGATCGACTGGAACGAATTCAATCAGGTTCTCAAGGGTAATGGACCGTGTAACGTGGAACGTCTGGCGGCGCGGCGCGCCGCTCATGAAGAGGGCGCGTGGGTTCGCGAAGCGGCGATGGCGCATGCCGAGAAGCAGCGTCGCCGTAAGGCAAGCATTGCGGCTTGATGGGAGAACGCGTGGAAGACAAACACCAGTGGCCCCTGTATGAAGTATTCATCCGTGCCCGTGGCGGCCTCGATCACAAACATGCCGGTAGCCTGCACGCCGCGGACGCGCCGATGGCCATCGAACATGCTCGCGATGTCTACACGCGGCGCCAAGAAGGCGTGAGCATTTGGGTGGTCCGATCGACCGACATCACCGCGTCCGATCCCGCGGACGCCGATTCGTTGTTCGAGCCGGCGCGGGATAAGGTGTATCGGCATCCCACGTTTTACGATATCCCGGACGAGGTCAAGACGCTATGAGCGCGGCGATGCGTGTCAAAGACGACGACTTATTCCGCTATGTATTGCGCCTCGGCGACTTGAGCTTGGTGCTCGGACAACGACTGGGTGAATGGGTGGGGCACGCGCCGGCGCTCGAAGAGGACCTAGGCTTGGCCAACACCGCAGTCGACCTCATCGGACAAGCGCGGCTCCTGCTGGCCTACGCGGGAGAGATCGAGGGCCGCGGGCGCGACGAGGATGCGATCGCGTTTTTGCGTGAGCACGGCGAATACTTGAATCCAACATTGGCGGAGCAACCGAACGGCGATTTCGGTCAGACAGTCGTGCGCCAAGTGCTCATCGATGCGTTTCAATTGGAGCTCTACGAGCGATTGGCCACATCCGCAGACGAACGGCTGGCCGCCGTCGCGGCCAAGGCGGTCAAGGAAACGTGCTATCACCTGCGCTACAGCGGCGGCTGGCTGGTGCGTCTCGGCGACGGCACGGAGGAAAGCCACACCCGAGTCCAGTCGGCGCTCGAGCGTCTTTGGCCGTACACGGTTGAATTGTTCGCCGCGGATGACGTGGATCGCGCGATGGCCGACAGAGGCATTGCACCGCGATTGGCCGAAGTGCAAGAAGGTTGGATGTCGCGCATCGACGCCGTGCTCGCAGAAGCAACCCTCGAGCGCCCCCATGACCGACCGTATTCGTGGTTCGGCAAGCGCGGGCACCATAGCGAGCACTTGGGCTACATGCTGGCCGAGATGCAGTATTTGCAGCGCACGTATCCGGGTGCTCGCTGGTGAACGCCGCCGCCGCCGCCGCCGCCCGCATCGCGCGCACGTGGGCGGCGCTGGGCAGTGTCGAGGATCCGGAAATACCCGGCGTGAGTGTCGTTGATCTCGGGGTGATTCGCTTTGTGGCTGCGCAATCCGACGGTGGTCTGGAGGTGGGCCTCTCGCCCACGTACACGGGCTGCCCCGCAACCGAGGTTATTCGGCGTTCAGTCGAGGGCGCGCTCGCCGAGGCAGCGGTGGGTTCGTTTCGAATCAAAAGCGTGCTCGCGCCGGCGTGGAGCAGCGATTGGATCACCCCCGAAGGACGGCGAAAGCTCGCGGATTACGGCATCGTGCCGCCCGATCATTCGACATCGGACTTGCGCGAGCTGCGGCGCGGCAATCGCCCGGTCGCTTGTCCCCGATGTCACTCAACGCAGACGGAAACCGTCAGCGAATTCGGTTCCACACCGTGTAAGGCATTGCACCGGTGCTGCGCCTGCCGGGAACCTTTCGAATACTTCAAATGCATCTGATGACGCCATGCTGTCCTTCCATCCGTTGACGGTGGCCGCGATCGAGCGCGTCGCGGAAGACGCGGTGTGCATCTCGCTCGCTGTTCCGCCCGCATTGAGCAGCGCCTTCGCTTTCCACGCGGGTCAGTACGTGACCGTGCGGCGCCGCATCGCCGGACGAGAGGAGCGCCGCACTTATTCGATCGTGACCGCCCCGGGCGGCGAAATCTTGAAGCTCGGCGTACGAGTGCAAGCGAGCGGCCGCATGTCCGCGGAGCTGGGACGCGCGGTGCGGGCCGGAGAGGTGCTCGAAGTCGGCACGCCGACCGGCCGATTTCGCACGCAAGTCGATCCGGCACGTCAGTTCTCGTATGTCGCGTTTGCCGCAGGCAGCGGCATCACACCGGTCTTGTCCTTGGCGGCGGACATTCTGGCGAAGGAATCCGCGAGTCGCTTCACGTTGATCTATGGCAATCGCAGCATGTCGCGCACCATGTTCGTCGAGGAGACGCTGGCGCTCAAGAACCGGTATCTCGGCCGATTTGCGGTGCACTTCGTGATGAGCCGCGAACCGCAGCGGACCGAAATGCTCAATGGGCGAATCGATGGCCCAAAGGTTCACGAGTTGGCGCGCCACATCGATGACATCGCCACTGCCGACGAGTATTTCGTGTGCGGTCCCGGAACGATGGCGGAGGAAGTCAGGGGCGCCCTCCGGCAAATCAACGGCAATGCCCCGGTTCGGTTCGAGCGGTTCGCGACCTCTGCCGCTGCAGTCACGCCGGCGACCGGAGCCGTGACCGTCGCCGCCGCAGCGCACGAACCTCTTGCCACGATCTCGATCACCATGGATGGGCGCAGAAGATCCTTTGCCATGTGCGCCGAGGATGGGTCGGTGCTCGAGGCCGGCGAACGTGCGGGGCTTGAATTGCCGTTCTCTTGCCGGTCCGGAATCTGCGCGACGTGCCGCGCACGCGTGGTTGAGGGGGCGGCGGTCATGACACACAACATTGCGCTGGCGCCGTGGGAGATCGATGCAGGCTTCGTGCTGTGCTGTCAGGCGCGTCCCACGACAGAGAGGCTCGAGTTGAGCTACGACGAGAAATGATCGGCAGGCGCGGGGGTTGATTGTGTCCTACGAAACCATCCTCTGCAGCATCGATCAGGGCATCGCTCGGCTGACGCTGAATCGACCGGACAAACTCAACAGTTTCAACGTCGCCATGCACACCGAAGTGCGGCATGCCTTGGGGCAATTGCCTGACGGCGGAGCGCGGGTTTTGATACTGACGGGCGCAGGCCGCGGCTTTTGTGCCGGGCAGGATTTGGGCGATAGGGCCGTCGCGCCGGGGGCTGCAGGGATAGATCTCGGCGAGTCGATCGAAAAATACTACAAACCGTTGGTGCTGGCGCTGGCGTCCCTTCCGATGCCGGTCATCGCCGCGGTGAATGGCGTCGCCGCAGGCGCCGGGGCGAATATCGCTTTGGCCTGCGATCTGGTCATCGCGGCGCGCTCGGCAGTTTTCGTGCAATCGTTTTCGAAGCTTGGCCTGGTGCCCGATTCCGGCGGCACGTGGATATTACCGCGGCTGGTGGGGCAGGCACGAGCGTTGGGTCTGACCTTGCTCGGGAATAAACTATCGGCCGAGCAGGCTGCCGCCTGGGGAATGATCTGGCAGTGCGTCGAGGACGCCGCATTGGAGGCGACCGTACACTCGCTCGCACAACAGTTCGCAATGGCGCCGACCCGGGGTCTGGCGGCGACCAAGTCAGCCATTCGCGGCAGCTCGCAGCGCACTCTCGCGGAACAATTGGATGTAGAGCGGGACGCGCAGCGCGACCTCGGTAAGTCGGCGGATTACGCCGAGGGCGTTGCAGCTTTTGCCGGCAAGCGAACACCCCATTTTACCGGGAGTTGACCATGAACAGCACCCTCAACCCCACTTCCGGCGACGCCATGCAGCGCGCGCGCGCTGCGGTGGCTGCGCTGTACGCGGGCGATTCCGTGTCTCAGGCCCTCGGTATCGAGGTGCTCGATGTCGCCCCGGGACGCGTGCGCGTCGCCATGACGGTGCGCTCCGACATGGCGAACGGCCATGGCATTTGCCATGGCGGAGTCCTGTTCACATTGGCCGACAGCGCCTTCGCATTTGCGTGCAACTCGCACGGAGAGCCGATGGTGGCAGCGGGAGCGAGCATCGAATTCCTCGCACCCACGCACCAAGGTGAACGGGTCATTGCAAGCGCCACCGAAACCTCCCGAAGCGAGCGCCACGGCATCTATGACGTGGTGATCGCCCGGCAGTCCGGCGCGCCGATCGCGCATTTTCGCGGACGGTGCGCGCGCCTGCGCCTACCGCCGGCATCCAGCACCACAGGAGGGACTCGATGAGTGACGCTTTCATTTGCGACGCCATTCGAACGCCGATCGGGCGCTACGGCGGCGCTCTCTCGGCCGTGAGACCGGATGATTTGGCGGCGATCGTGCTGCGGGAATTACTCCGGCGGAACGCGGGCCTGGATCCGGCAGCGGTGGATGATGTGATCTTGGGCTGTGCAAATCAAGCGGGCGAGGATAACCGTAATGTCGCGCGCATGGCTGCCCTGCTGGCCGGTCTACCCGTCGACGTGCCTGGTGCGACGCTCAATCGATTGTGCGGGTCCGGCCTCGATGCGGTGGCGAACGCCGCGCGCATGGTCATTTCCGGCGAGGCCGATGTGGTGCTTGCCGGCGGAGTCGAGAGCATGAGCCGGGCGCCGTACGTCATCTCGAAGAGCGCGACGCCGTTTGCGCGCGACGCACAGATGTTCGATACGACCATCGGTTGGCGCTTCGTGAATTCGGCGCTCAAACAAATGTACGGCGCCGACTCCATGCCGGAGACGGCTGAGAATGTCGCCGCGGACTTCGGCATTTCACGCGAGGATCAGGATCGATTCGCCTTGCGCAGTCAACAGCGTGCCTTGGCGGCGCAAGCGGCCGGACTTTTCGATCCGGAAATCGTCCCGGTATCCATTCCCGGTAAGCGCGGGCAGTCGACGGTCGTCAGCGCCGATGAACATCCGCGGGAGACCAGCCTGGAAGCGCTCGCAAAACTTCCGACGCCGTTTCGCTCCGGCGGCACGGTCACGGCCGGAAACGCATCCGGCGTCAACGACGGGGCGTGCGGCTTGATCGTAGCCGGTCCTGATGCGGTGAAACGCCATGGGCTGAAGCCTCGCGCCCGCGTCGTCGGCACGGCCGTTGCGGGGGTCGCGCCGCGCATCATGGGGATGGGACCGGTAGCGGCGACGCGCAAGCTCACGTCTCGACTTGGGCTCACGCTGCGGCACATCGATGTCATCGAGTTGAACGAGGCGTTCGCATCGCAGGCGCTCGCGGTGTTGCGCGAACTGGGTATCCCGGACGATGCCGCGCACGTCAATGCACAGGGAGGCGCCATTGCCTTGGGACACCCGCTGGGCGCGAGCGGCGCACGATTGATCACCACGGCCATCAACCAACTCGAACGCACGGGTGGACGGCGGTCGTTGTGCACCATGTGCATCGGCGTGGGGCAGGGTATCGCCATGGTGATCGAGCGTGTTTGAGGCTGTTCGGATGCAAAGCTACGCGTGCGGACGCTGGCGGTCCGGAGGCGATGAAGGCATCGCAATGCGCGATGCCACCACCGGTGAGATCGTCGGCCAAGCGTCCTCGACGGGGCTCGATTTTGCCGCCATGCTATCCCACGCACGCAACGTGGGCGGCCCGGCGCTGCGTGCGCTCACCTTTCACGAGCGGGCGGCCCTGTTGAAAGGGCTGGCGAAACGTCTGTCGGAACTCAAGGAAGAATTCTACGCGCTGTCCTATCGGACCGGCGCAACCAAGAATGATTCGGCGATTGACATCGATGGCGGCATCGGCACGGTGTTCGCTTTCGCCGGCAAAGCCACGCGCGAATTGCCCAACAGCCGGGTGTACGTGGACGGCGCCGTGGAAGGTCTGTCGAAGAGCGGCTCTTTCGTCGGGCAGCACGTGTATGTCTCGCGTGAAGGCGCAGCGGTGCACATCAATGCCTTCAACTTCCCGGTGTGGGGAATGCTCGAAAAATTGGCGCCGGCGATTCTTGCGGGTGTGCCGGTCATCGTCAAACCGGCCACTGCAACGGCGTACCTGACGGAACTCGTCGTTCACCGCATCATCGAGTCGGGTTTTTTGCCGGAAGGGGCGCTGCAGCTCGTATGCGGCAGCCTCGGGGACCTGTTCGACCACCTGAATTGCCAAGACATGGTCTCGTTTACCGGTTCGGCGTACACCGCGGCCCGGCTGCGCGTGCACCCGACCATCATTCGACAGGCTGTGCGCTTCGTCGCGGAAACCGATTCCTTGAACTCCAGCATTCTTGCGGCGGATGCGGCGCCCGGCACCGCGGAGTGCGAGTTATTCGTCAAAGAAGTGGCGCGGGAGATGACGGTGAAGGCGGGCCAGAAGTGCACGGCCATCCGTAAAGCCCTGGTCCCGGCGCCTTTTGTCGCGGATGTCGTTGCAGCGCTGCAGTCGGCCCTGCAGAAGATCACTCTGGGGGATCCACGCGCCGAGGGAGTGCACATGGGACCTTTGGTCAGTCTGGCGCAGCGCTCCGATGTGCTGCATCGGGTTGCCGATCTGTGTCGCGAGGCCGAGCTGGTTGCCGGCAATCTCGAGCGTTTCGCTCTGAAGGATGCGGATCGCGAACGCGGCGCGTTCGTTCCCCCGCTGCTGCTGCTGTGCCGCGATCCACATGCCGCGCGAGCCGTGCATGACGTCGAAGCCTTCGGTCCGGTTGCCACCGTGCTGCCGTACCACGGCACTGACGATGCCATTGCCCTTGCGCGGCGCGGTCAGGGCAGTCTTGCGGCCTCGGTGTTCTCTGCGGATGAAGCGCTCGCTGGTCGGCTCGCGCTCGGCTTGGCGCCGTACCATGGTCGCGTGTTGGTCGTTAACGGCAGCTGCGCGAAGGAGTCGACGGGGCATGGTTCGCCGCTGGCGCCGCTGGTGCACGGCGGCCCCGGCCGAGCCGGTGGCGGAGAGGAAATGGGCGGGATCCGCGGCGTGCTGCATTACATGCAGCGAACTGCGGTGCAAGGGTCGCCGCAGACCATCACCGTCGTCGCTGGCCGCTGGGTGCGCGGCAGCCGGCTGCGAAATCCGGGCGTTCATCCGTTTCGGATTCCATTCAACGAACTGGAACTCGGGGACACGCTGAAATCCGACGAGCGCGAGGTCACTGTCCTCGACATCGAGCGATTTGCCGCTCTATCGGGGGATAATTTTTACGCGCACATGGACGAGAAAGAGGCGGCGCGCAACCCGTTTTTCGGCGGGCGCGTGGCGCACGGCTATTTCCTGATTTCCGCGGCGGCCGGACTGTTCGTGGATCCTGCTTACGGACCGGTGCTCGGAAACTATGGCATCGACCAATTGCGATTCGTCAAACCGGTCAAGCCCAAGGATCGGATCAAGGTGCGCCTGACGTGCGCCGAGAAAAGCCTGCGCGCAGACAAGGGTTGGGGAGAAGTTGGCTGGGATACCGAGATCACCAATCAGAATGACGAAACGGTCGCATCGTATACCGTGTTGACCATGGTGAGCATTTACCCCGTCCCTGATTTCAAAGGAGCATGAGAGCGATGAGTCAGCAATCGGCTCCGGCGGACGTGGATCCGATCGAGCGCGCCTCCATCGACGAACTGCGGGCGCTGCAGCTCACGCGGCTGCAATGGTCGCTGCAACACGCGTACGACAACGTCGCTCATTACAAACAGAGTTTCGACGCGGCCGGGGTGCATCCCAGCGATCTGCGGCGGTTCGAGGACTTGCCGCGTTTTCCCTTCTTGACCAAGCAGGACTTTCGAACGCAGTACCCCTTCGGGCTGTTCGCGGTACCGCGAGAACACATCGTCCGCATCCATGCCTCATCGGGCACGACGGGCAAGCCGACGGTCGTCGGCTACACGCAGCGCGACGTCGACACCTGGGCCGATTTGGTTGCGCGCAGCATTCGTGCGGCCGGCGGACGGCGCGGGGATATGGTGCATGTGGCCTATGGATACGGTCTATTCACGGGAGGATTGGGGGCGCACTACGGCGCCGAGCGTATGGGTTGCACGGTAATCCCGATATCAGGCGGGCAAACCGAGAGGCAGGTTGAGCTGATCGGAGATTTTCGACCCCGCATCATCATGGTAACTCCGACTTACATGCTGACCATCGCGGACGAAATGGAGCGGCAGGGAGTGGACGCGCGGGCATGCTCCTTGGAAATCGGCATCTTCGGTGCCGAGCCGTGGACCGAGTCGCTGCGAGCCGAGATCGAGCGGCGACTCGGACTGGTGGCGCTCGATATCTATGGCCTGTCCGAGGTGATGGGTCCCGGCGTGGCTCAGGAATGCGCCGAGAGCAAGGACGGACTCTGCATCTGGGAAGATCACTTCTATCCGGAGATCATCGACCCGGTCACCGGCGAAGCATTGCCGGACGGATCGCAGGGCGAACTGGTTTTCACCTCGTTGACCAAGCAAGCGCTGCCTGTGATCCGCTACCGGACGCGCGACTTGACGCGGTTGTTGCCGCCGACTGCGCGCAGCATGCGCCGCATGGAGAAAATTTCGGGCCGCAGCGACGACATGCTCACCGTGCGCGGCGTGAACGTCTTTCCGTCGCAGATCGAGGAGTTGATTTTTCGATGTCCTGGGCTGTCCGCGCATTATCAATTGGAACTCACTCGCGACGGCCACCTGGACGTGCTGGCGGTGCACGTGGAACACATACCGGATGCTCCGGCCGCGCGCCGCGACTCCGCCCCGCGCGAGTTAGCGCATTTGGTGAAGGCGCACGTGGGGGTCAGCATACGCGTAGAGGTGCACGCACCGGGCGCGCTGGAGCGCTCGACGGGCAAGGCGCGGCGCGTCGTCGATCGGCGTAATATGCGGTGAAATAGCCGCGTCGAGCGGGGACGGACGGTGTCGCGGCACTGCACCCGCGGTTGCGTCCCTCCTACCGGCTCATCAATATGCGTTTTGCCTTCGTGAACGGGCCGCTCGAGTTTTCGCTCGTGGGCAAGAACTTCGCCAACGAGGTCGCGAACTTGGGTGACAGTCGATCCATTGCGGCGGAAATTCCGGGCCGCCCGCGCCTGTTTGTGAATCAACCGCGCACCATCGGTTTGGACTTCGAGGAATCGTTCTAATCCATGTACGGCATCGGACGAACGTCCATTGGGCTTCGCGGCACGACCGGATCGTTACAGCGGATGCGTTGCACTGCGCAGAACGGGATACAGGTTGTGCCGGCTGTCCCAAGAAACGTGTCGGCGGAGAAAAAATTCCAGGCGAGCGCTCGGGCTCTTGGCAAAATCGGCATCTTGTTCGAGTTTGCGCGCGAATTCCTTCGATAAGGCGGGATCCTTTGCCAGCATATCCCTGGCGATCTGTTCGGCCACGTAGGGCTCCATCTGCTCCTTTTGCTCGAAACACGCGTTGAAGAACCCCCACGCGGCGAACGAGTCCGGCGCCTGCGGTTCGAACAAGGCCACGATCAGCCGAGCCAAAGGCTGGGCGAGGGGAATGATAAGAGCGCCGGGTAGGATGCTCACGCGCTCCTCGCTCCATGCTCCCTGGAGCGCGGCGCGCATCCGCCCCTCAAAGGGAGCTGCCGCGAACTTCACACCGTCGGCGCGAAACGCCTCGACTTCGATCCCCTCACGAGGATTTGCCAATCGTTGGAAGGCAATCCCGTGAGGCTCGAGTCGAGACGCGATCTCCGGGGCGAAAGCGACCGGTACCACGTAGCACCCGCGAGGTACTTTGACGATCAGCGAGGCGCTGACTTGATCGCGCAGCGGCACGCGCCAGATCTGCGGCGTGGTCGGGTCGTACACGGTCACCAAGCCGCCCGAAATCGGCGAAGGCGATCGCGTATAGGCATAGCCTTTGAAGTCGATGATTCTCGCACCCGCAAGGTCACGTTCGGCCGTTGAGCTCCCGGCCTTTGGCGGCTCCCGCCAGCCCGAGCGGTAATCGAGGGCGACCGCGGAGCCTCCCAAACTTGCCGCTGCGACATCGGCTTGGCGCACCAATCCGAGCCACTTCCGGCCATGAGCAGCGACCAGCCCGGTCAAGCTCAGGACCGTATTTCGCATCACCCGCACTCGCTTGGCATAGTCCTTCCAGGAGTGCGTTTCCACGAGCACGGTAAAGCGATTGCGCTGCGGAAAATACCCCGTTGAAAAGCGCGGTGAATAGACCGTCAATGCGAATCCGGAGGAGGGGTCGTCCGTCTCGGCAAGATCGGGATAGAAATCGAGCGGTAACGAGCCCTGCTCTGCAAGCTGCGCAATGAGGGCGTCGCGCAGTTCTCGGCCGCTCGGCCGCAAGCTCGGATCGCCTTGATTGATGGGCTCTGCTTGGATGGATACGTCAGGCTCGAAATTAGCGCCGTCGGTGACGTGCAGGTCGGCGCAAACGAGCGGATCCCAATCGCCGACGAGGCGCAGCATGGCACGCATCTCCGGCGCGTCGGCTTTGGTATAGTCGCGATTGAGATTCAGATTCTGCGCGGTCGTGCGCCAACCCGTCTCTTCCGGCCCGTTCTGATTGGGCCGGTTCCATCGCCCGTACCGCTCGTGACCGTCTGTATTGAAGGCGGGTACAAACAGAATGGCCATCCGCTCGAGCGTACCAACGGCGGCCGAACCTTCGAGGAGCTCTCGAAGTGCGATGAATCCGGCATCTTTCCCGTCGCTTTCACCTGGGTGAATACCGCCTTGAATCATCAGCAGCGGAACCTCCTGGGCTCGTATTTCCGCGGCCGTCAGGGCGCCCGAACGGGAAACCAGCAGCGCGCGCATGATTCGGTCCTCCGCCGAACGTCCATAGGCGAACGAGTGCACCGCATCGGGCCAGGTCTGCGCGAATTCTCGGCACAGCCTTTCCACTTCATCGATGCGCCCCGTCCTTAAGTAGCCTGAGCTTTCGGCGATCGTCAGTAGCGACGCGTTGGTCATTTCCATCTTGCCGGACACGAGCACACAAGATTGCGGTCGCCGTACACATTATCGACTCGTCCCACCGGCGGCCAATATTTGTCGGCTTGGGTTACGCCGGCGGGTAGACAGCCGGCCGCTCGGCTGTATGCTCTGGTCCAGTTCTCGTTCACGAGGTCGCGGACGGTATGCGGTGCGCTCCGCAAGGGCGATTCGGCGATCGTGTGGCGCCGCGTTTCGATGTCGCGAATTTCCGCACGTATGCTCACCATCGCGTCGCAGAACCGATCGAGTTCGCGCTTGGATTCGGATTCGGTGGGCTCGATCATGAAGGTGCCGGGGACGGGAAAACTCATGGTCGGCGCGTGAAATCCATAATCGATCAGGCGTTTGGCAATGTCATCCACGGTGACGCCGCAACTGTCCTTGAACTTGCGCGGATCGATGATGCACTCATGGGCCACGCGTCCTTTGGCGTTGCGGTACAACACCGGAAAATGAGAATCGAGCCGCTGCGCGACGTAGTTCGCGGAGAGAATGGCAATCTCGCTGGCACGTTTCAGACCGGCGCTTCCCATCAATCGAATGTAGGCATAAGCGATGGGCAGGATGCTCGCCGAACCATAGGGTGCCGCCGATACGCGCGGCAGAAACGGCGCAAGGTGCGCTTTCACGCCGATGGGGCCCGCGCCCGGGCCGCCTCCGCCGTGCGGGACGCAAAATGTCTTGTGTAGATTCAAATGTGAAACGTCGGCGCCGTAGTCGGCCGGTCGCGCGAGTCCCACCTGCGCATTGAGATTCGCGCCGTCGACGTACACCTGGCCGCCGGCCCGATGCACGATATCGCTCAAGCGCCGAATTCCTTCCTCGAAGACCCCGTGGGTCGATGGGTAGGTGACCATCACGGCGGCCAGCGTATCGGCATGACGCTCACAGTGACTCTCGAGATCGTCGAGATCGACGTTGCCGCCGGCATCACAACGCACCACCACCACCTGCATGCCGGCCATAGCTGCAGATGCGGGGTTGGTGCCATGAGCCGATGCGGGAATGAGGCAGACATTGCGGTGCGGTGCATTGCGGCTGCGGTGATACGCGCGAATGGCGAGTAGCCCGGCATATTCCCCTTGGGCGCCGGAATTCGGTTGCAAGAAAACCGCATCGTAGCCCGTGATGTCGCACAGCGCGCGTTCGAGCGCGGCAAACAGTTCGGCATACCCTTCGGTCTGGGCGGCGGGTGCGAAGGGGTGCAGCCCGGCAAATCCGGGCCAGGTCATCGGAATCATCTCGGCCGTGGCATTGAGTTTCATGGTGCAGGAGCCGAGCGGAATCATCGCGCGGTCGAGCGCCAAATCCCGGTCGCTCAAACGGCGTAGATAGCGCAGCAGCTCGGTCTCCGAGCGATAGCGGTGGAACACCGGGTGCGAAAGAAATCCGGAGGTGCGCCGTTGCATCGGCGGGATGCCTCGCGCAGTCTCGGGCTGCAGTTCCTCAAAGGCAAAAGCGCCGCCGAAACATCGCCAGATGGCCTCGACGGTCCGATCGGTGCTGGTTTCGTCGAGCGACATGCCCAGTGCGCGCGCCGCGCCGCAGGCGCCCGTTGCAAGAACTCTGAAATTGAGGCGCTCGTCGCGCGCCCGTTCGAGGATGCGCTCGTGGCCGATATCGGCGTCCACCGTCAACGTATCGAAATAGGTGCTGTTCAGAACACGCACCCCGAGGCGGCGCAGGCCGGCGGCGAGGACGGCCGTGCGTCGGTGGATACCCCGAGCGATGTGTATCAATCCTTCGGGCCCGTGATAGACGGCATACATCGAAGCCGCCACCGCCAGCAGCACTTGTGCGGTACAGATGTTGGAGGTCGCCTTATCGCGGCGAATGTGTTGCTCGCGCGTTTGCAGCGCGAGCCGGTAGGCCGGTGTACCGTGCGCATCGACCGAAACGCCCACCAAGCGACCGGGCAGGCTGCGCTGATGAGCTTGTTTCACCGCCATATACGCGGCATGCGGGCCGCCGAAGCCCAACGGTACGCCGAAGCGTTGCGTGGATCCGATGGCGATATCGGCCCCGAACTCGCCCGGCGGTTTCAATAGCGTCAAGGCCAAGGGGTCGGCTGCCACCACGGCGATTCCGCCGTTCGCATGGATGGCGTCAATCGCCGCCTGCAGTTCGCGAACATGCCCATAGGTACCGGGGTATTGTAGAAGTCCCCCGAAACAGCGAGCTTGCGAACACTCGGTGTACTCGTCGACGGTGACGATGTCCCAGCCGAGCGGCTCCGCTCGAGTGCGCAGCACGGCCAGCGTCTGCGGATGAACGTGGGCGTCGACCAGGAACGCCATCGATGACGACGTCGTTACGCGTTTGGCCAGCGCCATGGCTTCGGCGGCGGCAGTCGCCTCGTCCAGGAGCGAGGCATTGGCGACGTCGAGCGCCGTCAGATCGCATATCATGGTTTGAAAATTCAGCAGCGCCTCGAGTCGCCCCTGGCTGATTTCGGGCTGATAAGGCGTGTACGCCGTGTACCAGGCGGGGTTCTCCAGAACATTGCGCAGGATCACCGGTGGCACGACCGTACCGTAGTACCCCATGCCGATCAACGACGTCATGACCAGGTTCTTATCCGCAAGCGCCTTGAGGTGGTCGAGGGCTTCGCTCTCCGATAAGGCTGTTCCCACGTTGAGTGGCCGGGTCATGCGAATCGAATCCGGCAGTGTCTGACGGATCAACTCGTCCACCGACGCGACACCAAGCAATTCGAGCATGGCGATGACGTCCGTGCCCGATGGACCGATGTGACGGCTTGCAAAATCAACTGCCGGCGCGGGCGGCACCGCGTCCAGCATCGGCATCGACAGGATGGATTCCACATTTTTCACTGGGCGATCTGCCGGTAAGCGGACTCGTCGAGCAATTGGGTTAATTCCGAGGTGTCGTTGCATTCGATTTTGAACAACCAGCCGGCGCCCATCGGATCCGAATTGACCAGCGATGGATCGCTGACCGTCGCAGCATTCACCTCGATGATGCGGCCGGTGAGCGGCGAATAAATGTCGGATGCGGCTTTGACCGATTCGACCACCGCGGCGACCGCTCCGCGCGAGATCGCCGATCCTACGGTGGGCAACTGCACAAAGACTAAATCGCCCAAGGCGCGTTGCGCGTAGTCGGTGATCCCGACCGTGGCCCGGTTTCCATCGATGGCCACCCATTCATGTTCGGCGGTGTAGCGGATTTCCATTATTGTCAGGTTCCTGGTCTAGCGGCGATAACGATGCGGAACGAAGGGCATGTCGCTCAACGTGACCGGTATTCGTTGACCGCGTACGTCGGCGAACAGGCGTGTTCCGATGTGCGCGACCGAGGCAGGCACGTAACCCATCGCGACGGGACATTGCGCGGAGGGTGCATAGGTTCCCGACGTGATCTGGCCCAGAGCCGCATTCGACGTGGCGTCAGCGAAGAGCGCGGCGCCTTCGCGTACGGGTCTCGCGTCAGGCCGGAAGCCAACGCGCTTCCGCTCGGCGCCGTGCGAGAGTTGCGATAGGATCACCTCGGAACCGGGGAAGCCGCCGACCCGTGCACCCCCGACGCGCCGCGCGGGTTGAATGGCCCATTCGAGCGCGGCTTCGACCGGCGTGGTGTCCGCCGTCAGATCATGGCCGTAGAGACACAGCCCCGACTCCAGGCGCAGGCTATCGCGTGCACCCAAACCAATCAGCTTCACCGAGGCGTGATCGAGCAGCCGCTCGACGATGGTCGCGGCCATGGCGGCGGGCACGGAGATTTCAAAACCGTCCTCGCCCGTGTAGCCGGAGCGGGTGATGAAACAGGACGCACCGTCGATCGAGAATACGTCGGCATCCATGAAGCGCATGGCCGCGACCATCGGCACCAAAGCGGAGAGC
The DNA here is from genome assembly GCA_052143815.1 of Steroidobacteraceae bacterium. Classification (GTDB taxonomy): domain Bacteria; phylum Pseudomonadota; class Gammaproteobacteria; order Steroidobacterales; family Steroidobacteraceae; genus Bog-1198. The sequence goes on from JBKQSA010000033.1 coordinate 65,359, forward strand.
GCGGCGCACGCAGATGGTCCCTGAATCGCCAACAGCGCGCGATCGGTTAAGACCTCGACGGTGCAGTGTGCCGACAGTCGTTCACGCAGATAGGCCACGTCGCTGGCGATGCGGGCGGCATTGACCACGAGATACAAGCAGGTATTCAAGTTGGCGATCATCAGATCATCGCTGATGCCGCCCGATGGCGTCGTGAAAAATGCATATCGTTGGCGGCCCTGCCGCAGCGACACGACGTCGACCGGTACGAGCGTTTCCAGGGCGAGCGCGGCATCCCGATTCTCGCCGGACCGAGCGCGCAGAATAATCTGGCCCATGTGGGAGACGTCGAAGAGTCCCGCGGCGGCGCGCGTGTGCCGGTGTTCCCCCAATACGCCGAGCGTGTAATGAATGGGCATGACACAGCCGGCGAACGGTTCCATGCGCGCACCGTGTGCGACGTGAAGATCGTGGAGCGGTAGCCGCCGCAGAGGATCCGCCGGCGGGGAGGCCGTTGAGGGACGGGAATTCACGATGGCGACTCCTTCGGCAACTTATAGCTGCCACAAAGTACATCGCCCCATCTGTCGGAAGCGCCTGAGAATGTTATTCCTTCGGCGGGCACGCCGCCGTGCCACTTTCCAGATGTATCGTGTCGTGGTCCTTTTGCCTGAGAGATTCCGGGGCGGTTGCTCCTTCGGCGCCGACACCAAGGTGTCAGTCTCTTCCAACGACAGCGCCAGCGTAAGACACGGCGCACCTGAGGTCAAGTGCGCCCTTGTTGAACACCGTCACAACTATTGCGGTGTGGCGGGCGCGCCCTGTTGTCGTCTGAGCACGTATTTCTGTATTTTTCCCGTCGCCGTTTTGGGGAGTTCCTGCACAAACGTATAAATATGCGGCACTTTGAAATGCGCGAGATGCGAGCGGGCGAACTGGCGAAGGTCTTCCGCGGTGGCGGTAGCGCCGTTGCGCAACACGACGAATGCATGCGGCGTCTCGCCCCATTTCTCATCACTCATGCCGACGACCGCAACTTCGAGTACCGCGGGATGCTGCAGTAGAACTCCTTCGACCTCGATGGAAGAAATGTTCTCGCCGCCACTGATGATGACATCCTTGAACCGGTCGCGAATTTCAATGTAACCGTCGGAATGAACCACCGCAGCGTCCCCGGTGTGAAACCAGCCGCCTCGCAGCGCCTTGGCCGTGGCGTCCGGATCATTGTAGTAACCCGTCATGACCACGTTGCCCCGCGCCACGATTTCGCCGAGAGTCTTGCCATCATTGGGAACTTCAATCCCGTTCTCGTCGACCACGGCGGTTTCGCCCGACGTGACGAGCTCGACGCCCTGCCGTGCCTTGGCTATCGCCTTCTCCCGCGCGTCGAGAGCCGCATGCTCGGGGAGCACGTCGGACACGGTGATGAACGGCGACGTTTCCGTCAGTCCATAAACGTGTGTGACCGTCCAGCCGAGTTCACCCTCGATGCGCTCGATGATGGCAGGGGCGGGCGCCGCGCCTGCAGTGACTACCCGGACATTTTTTGGAAGTTGCCCGCGTGCTTCCGGCGGTCCACTGGCGATGCCGATGAGCACCGTCGGGGCGGCGCACAGAACGGTGGCTTTTTCTCGAGTGATTTGCGCGTAAATCTCGGTGGAATTCACCTTGCGAAGACACAAATGCGTGGCCCCGATCGCAGTCACGGTCCAGACGAACGTCCAGCCATTCGCGTGAAACATCGGCAGCGTCCACAAGTAGCGATCCGCCGTGGACATGGGATGGTGCACCAGCGTGCCGACGGAATTTACCCACGCGTTGCGATGCGTGATCATGACGCCCTTGGGTCGCGACGTCGTCCCACTGGTGTAGTTGATGGCAATCACATCGGTTTCCATCACCGATGAATTCGTGAACATTGCCGGGCTTGCGGCGAGCAGCGACTCATAGTCGAGCCATCCGGTTCGAGCGTCTTCGAAGGCGACAAAATGCTTCACGGCCGGCAGCCGAGCTCGGATGCTGTCGACGGCATCCATGTAATCCGAATGCACGCACAGCGCCGTCGCCCCGCTGTGGTCGATCAAATAATGAAAATCCGCGGGCGCAAGCCGATAGTTGAGCGGTACGATGATGGCGCCGAGTTGCGGAATCCCGTAAAAGGATTCCAGCATGGCATGTGTATTGGGCGATATCACTGCAACGCGATCGCCCTTGCCGACGCCCAATTTTTGCAGGGCGGCAGACCATCGATCGCAGCGGTCCAGAAACTCGGCGTAGGTGAATCGCTGCCCGCCGTCGACGACGGCTTCCCGTTGCGGGTAGAGTTTTCGGGCTCGCCTGGCAAAATCGAGTGGAGTAAGTGGTATTTCCATGCGGCACTCCCCGAAGCATACCGATGTTGCGACCGTCCGGCCCGTCAGGGGCGCGCTGCATTCGGATGCGAATCCAACAAGGGTTCTGAGCTGCCTAGACGAGAAATGTAATCAGCAAGAGCATCTTTCTCCGAATCGGGCATGCCCCGCAGCGCACCGGTCATCTCGGGCGGCGCAAGGGCTCTATGCAGATCAGCGGCCACGTCGATCTGCCGCCTCAGATAGGGATAGTGCTGTCCGGCAATTCGCGGTACGGTGTTGGCAGGGTTGCCTCGGCCGTCGTAACCATGACAGGCGCCGCATATGTGCGTGTACAGTTCCTGACCCACCCGAAGGTGCTCCCCGGAGCCTTTGACGGGATTCGGGTTCGCATCCAAGCGCGAAAGATAGGTGGCGATGGCAGCGATGTGACCTTGGTCGCCGAAGGTTGAATGCTCGGCGACCAGTTGCATTGCCGTACTTACACGAGCTCCCGAGCGAAACAGCGCCAGCTGCTTTTCCAAATACCGTTTTTGCTGGCCGGCGAGACTCGGGATGGCGCCATCCGGAGACCCCCACGCGTTGGGCTGATGGCAGACCACGCACGGTGCGTAGAGGCGGCTGCCCTCGGACGCGGGAGCAGCAGCTTGCGCCGCGCTCAAGCTTCCTAGCGCCAGAACGGCCGGAAATATCCGTGCTCGAACTCGACCGTAACCGATTCCCATGCCCGATAGCTTAACGCAATGGCTGATTCCAACAGTCAGGGGAACTACCTAATCGAATCTTAGGATCCGTGGGCGGAGCGCGCGCGCCTCGCCCGGGAGTCGGGCGCCTGTGCGATAGTTGCATCCATGACCGACCCTGAACCGGGAGAAGGCGCGGATGCCGCGGGCCGCGCCAAGACACTGCTTGCCTTGGTGTTCGTTCTGGCGCTGGTGCTGGGCGGCTTGATCCTGATTCATTTCTTGAGCAAGCAGTCCCGGATTCAAGACTGCGTCATGCAGGGCCGCACGAACTGCGCCCCCATCAATGATGCGCCATAGTTGTCGTTCCGCATGGCGCGGTCGGCTCGATATCGCTTGCGACCCCGGGGATCGGCGCGGCACAGGATTTGACGGCGGCAGGCGTGGCGGCCGGAATTCACATCTCCCGCTACCGCTTTTTATTGCGCGAAAAACGCGCGGACCCCGCAACCGCCGGCGGCATCGCCTTCCGGCGCCTGCGATCCTCGTTCCATAGGGATCGCAGGTGCGAGTCGATGATGTTTTCGTGCGCCGCCAAGACCCTTTCGCGCGCTTTGCCATCGAGCGAGTAGCCCGTGCGTATGATGCTACCGGCGCTGTCAACGTAGACGATGCAGAAGTCGCGCAATACCTGTTCGTCAAGATTCGGTAGGAACTTCGCCAACCGGCGCGCTATCAGGTCCGCGTTCACGAGAGTGTCGTCGATGTCCATCGTGCGCAGGTCCTGCCACATCTGGGCCCCGAACCACAGTTCGCGGAAGCCGGCCGTGTCGCGGAAGAATTCGTATCCGGCTTGCCATGCCTGTGCGACCGCGCGGCGGAATTGCTCGAATGTCCGTGGTGGGTCGAGCGTCTCCGCAATGAATGCTTCCACTTGGCCGTGGTAGCGCTCAATGAGCGCTCTGACGACGTCCTCGCGGCTGGAGAAGTACTGGTAGATGGAACCCATCGGGATACCGGCCATTCCGGCGATATCCCTCATTCTGAGTTTCACGACGCCGCCGCGCGTAATTAGCTTCTCGGCCGCAGCCAGGATCCTCTCGACCCGCGCCCGGGCCCGGGCTTGCTGCGGCGCTCGCCGTTTGATCACTTGGACCGTTCCTGCACTCACATGAGCGTCGACAGTGTGCCCACAATTAATTAGCGTTTAAACAAACGACACTAAAGTTCCACAGGATTTTCAATAAATCTGTAGAGGACAAGGGGTTAGGCGAATGTGGACTTCCCACTTTTAGTGGCCTTTCGGGGACGGTTTTTTGGGAAACCATAAGCCGATGGAATCGACAATCCGTTCCGGGGCGAAATCGAATTCGCTTAATTTCCAACAAAGGAACGCAAAGTACCACAGAATTTTTGCCGAGTGCCTATGCGCAGAGGATTTTCGGCCAAGACGATTGCAGTAATTCAAAAAAGGAATTTCAGTGCCGTGCCGGGGCGCACGATTGGTGCGACGCCGCGATCAGAAAGGTCAAGACCGTGAGTAGCCCCTGACGTCTGTCCGCTATGAGGGCAATGGAACGCGGCCAGAGGTGGTCGCGGTTTTTCGGACAGGGGTGTAAGTGGATTTCTGCCGGTGCAATATAGCAACCGGAGGGCAGATATTCATGAGGAAACCAAGACGTAATCACTCGGCGGCGTTCAAGGCGCGAGTGGCCCTGGAGGCGATCCGGGGTGAGAAGACGGTGGCGCAGATTGCGGCCCACCACGAGGTGCATGCCACCCAGGTGACGGCCTGGAAGACGGAGCTGCTGGAGAACGCCGCGGGGATCTTCGGCGGAGATGTGCTGGCGACGGACGGCAAGGAGCGCATCCGGGAGCTGCAGGCGAAGATCGGCGAGCTGACGATGGAGAACTCTTTTTTAGAAGGCGCGCTCGGGAAATTCCCCGGCCTGAGCGGAAAGCGATGATCGAGCGGGACGGTGAGGTATCGGTGAAGCGCCAGGCCGAGCTGCTGGATCTGAGCCGGTCGAGCATTTACTACGTCGCGCGGGATTTGCCGGAGCGGGATTTGAAGCTGATGCGGATTTTGGACGAGTTGCATCTGAAGTGGCCGTTCTACGGGGCTCGTAAGTTGACCCGGGAGCTGCAGAACCAGGGCCACGAGGTCGGCCGCCGGCATGTGAGGACGCTGATGCGGCGGATGGGCATGGAAACGATCTACCGTAAACCGCGCACGAGCATCCCCGCACCGTTATCTTCGGTCTACCCCTACCTGCTGAACGGCCTGAAGATCGAACGGCCCAATCACGTCTGGGCTGCTGATCTCACTTATATTCCGATGGCACATGGGTTTCAGTATCTGATGGCCATCATCGATGTGGGCAGCCGCAAGACGCTCTCCTGGAGGGTGTCGAACACGATGACGCCGGACTTCTGCCTCGAGGCGCTGCAGGAGGCACTGGGAAAATACGGGAAGCCGGAGATTTTCAACACGGACCAGGGATCCCAGTTTACGTGCGAGGAATGGATCGATACGCTCAAGGCTGCCGGGGTCCAGATCAGCATGGACGGCAAGGGACGATGGATCGACAACGTTTTTATTGAACGCCTGTGGCGAAGCGTAAAGTACGAAAATATATATCTGCGCGCCTACGAGACTGGAACGCAGCTACGACGAGGGCTGACCGAGTACTTCGATTTTTACAACGGTCGGCGCATTCATGAGGCGCTCGGCTACGCCACGCCCGACGAGGTGTATTTCGCGGGGCTCGCTCCGATCATGGCGGCCGCGGCATGATCGCAAAATCCGATGCCGCATCGATTATTCGGGGTACCCGAGGTAGCGGGTCGATCGAGATCTCGGGTCCTGGAGCGGTTACGGCGGTCGGATTTTTCAGGCCAAAGAAAAAACCCGGAGCTTCTG
>JBKQSA010000034.1:0-40532 GCA_052143815.1 Steroidobacteraceae bacterium
CTCGCAGGACCGCTCCCGCGATCCTGATGGTGGTGCGTCCGGCAATCAAGACAGCGACGCGGAGAGGAATTCAACCCATGGCCGAGACAATGACGTTGCGTTGTGAGGAATGCCGCATGACGGGAGACTCCCCATGCATGCGTTGACTCACGGGACGAATGGTCTGCTGTTGGGCTACGCCCTGGTGTTCATGCCCATGCTGGCGGCGCTCATTCGAGCGCGAGCTCCCGTGTCTACCTGGTTCAAGTCGTTCTTGATGACTGTGCCGATCATGGTGGCTGCCGCTATCGTTCTCGCGCTGCTGGGTCTGTTGCTACGCCCCTTGGGAGTGGCCAGTGATGGAGTGCTGTCGCTCATCATTACGGCGGCCGTATGCGGGGTACTAGGGTATGCGGCCGGCCAGGTCTTGGCGGACGACGCGGACTCCGATAGCGCCTACCGACGCGGCGCCGTCGTGTCGGAGGCTAGACTGAAGTCAGATCGGAAGCGTTCGCGTCGCGCGGGCGGTGAGGAGCAGGGTACCTCCGATCACTCCGGGTCCATCACGCTCGCGGGCCTGCCGGTGGCCGCGGAAGATGAGGCCAAACATTTCAAGTTCATCGGGACCACGGGGACGGGGAAGAGCACCGCCATCCGCGAGATGCTGAGCGCCGCGCTGGCGCGCGGCGACCGCGCGGTCATTGCCGATCCCGACGGTGGGTATCTCAACCATTTTTACAACGCCGATCGCGGCGATGTGATTCTCAATCCCTTCGATCCCGATTCGGTGAAGTGGAATCTCCTGGGCGAGATCACGACCGACCCAGATGTCGATCAGCTGGCCCGGTCGCTCATTCCCGATGGCGGGGGCTCGGATCGAAGCTGGACCGGGTATGCGCGCACCTTCTTCACGGCGGTCACGCAGCAGGCCATGGCGGCGCGCGTCCAGGATGACGGCGAGATCTACCGGCTGATTACCAAGGCGCCGGCGGCGGAGCTGAAGCTCTTGTTGGCCGGCACGGTGGCGGGTCCGTTCCTGGAAGACGGCAACGACCGGATGTTCGGATCGGTGCGATCGGTCACGAGCTCCGCCGTGGGCGCGCTCAAGTACACCACGCAGCAACGCGCAGGCCCCTTCTCGGTGCGGCAGTGGGTACGGCAAGGCGCGGCGGTGAACAACGGCGGGCGAGGCGGTGTGTTGTTCCTGCCTTACAAGGCCGGCGAGATTGCCGCCCTGCGCTCGGTGATTTCCGCCTGGATGCGGATGGCGATCTTCGAAGCCATGGATCGCGGCGAGGGCGATCAGCGTCTCTGGTTCGTGGTCGACGAGCTGGACGCGCTCGGCGAAATCGACGGCCTCAAGGATGCACTGGCGCGCCTGCGCAAATTCGGCGGCCGGTGCGTGCTCGGATTTCAGTCCATCTCGCAGGTCTCAAGCACTTATGGCAAGGGGGCTGCGGATACCATCGTCGAGAACTGCGGGAACACCCTCATTCTGCGTTGCTCCGCCAGCGAGCAGGGGGGAACGTCGCAGTTCGCCTCGAGGCTGATCGGCCAGCGCGAGGTGGTGCACACCAGCCGGTCAGAGACGCGGCGGCCGGGAGACTTCAGGGCATCCACCACGACGAGCGAGCAGCGCAGTATTGAACCCGCCATCATGGCGTCCGAGATCGAGCGTCTCCCTGACCTCGAAGGGTTCCTCAAATTTGCCTCGGTTCCGGATTGGATGCGAGTGACCCTCACCCCGGTGACCTACCCGGTGGTCGCGCGACCTCGACGGCCGGAGACTGCGCCCCGCATGCCGACGACAGACGGCGCCGCGCCGATGGCTGCTGCCGAACCGGCCCCGCGCCCTGCAAACCCGTCTCGTGGAGTAAAATCACGAGCGGCCGTTCGAAAGCGGACCCGCCGCCCGTCAACAGCGGGCGACGCACCGTCGGGTGGTGCGATGGGCGAGCTCCCTGAGGTACGCGGCACTGCGTCTCCCGATGCGACACTGAACGATTAGCGGCAACACCCATGGAACGGATTTATCTGTATGTCCCGCCGGAGGAATACGCTGAGGTCAAGGCGTCGGGTGCCTGTTGGGACGAGGCGTCGAAGCGTTGGTACACGCGCGGCGTCCCGGTGTCGGCGGCATTGTCGCGCTGGTTGGGGGATGAAGGAGACCCAAGGGACGAGGCGGATTTTGGCGTGACCTGCGACGCGGCCTTCGTTGCGGCCGCGCGAGTCGCGTGCACGACCTGCCGCGAGCGGATCGAGGTCATCTGCATCTATTGCGATAGCGGGACGGATGAAGAGACGGGAGAGGTGATGACGCAAGTCACGCTGTCGAACGTCTGGGCCATGAACGGTGCGCTCACCGCACAGCTCGAGCGCTGGCCGCACTTCAAAAAGGTGGTGGGTTCGCATGGTGATGACGCGTACTTCGCCAATCACTGTCCGCACTGCGGGGCGGTGCAGGAGGATTACTTGCTGCACACGGAACCCGGCGATGTCTTCTTTTGCATCCCGCAGGCGGAGCCGGGATCGGTTGAGCTCACGCCGCTGGTCGGGCCGATCCGGCTGAGTGGGGATACCAGTTTCGGAGTGTGAGTCCGGCTAACAGCGCAGGCATTGGAATTGCGGTTCCATGGCGTACCTCAAAGCGGTGTTGGGTGGACCACACCTTCCAGCATTCTCGGGTTTCCGCGGACGACGCGACGCACGATCCCCTTGGGTTTGGATCGAGGGACATTTCCGATGCGGTCGCCGGGATTGCAGGGTGCAAGCGTGCAAACCGCTGATTTCAATGGCCAAATCCCGCAACACCTTAGATTGCAGGGGCACGATGCTGTGGGCAAGAGAGCTATAGGCGCTCCCTCACCTCATGAGCGCGCGAAGACATGAAATCCTGTTTCCTTTAGCGTTATTCAGGTGGCAATGGAGCTAGGATTTGCCTTGCCAAATCGAATCAAATCAAATATTAAACGCAAGATAAAGAAAAATAACCTAAACGCTTAGGTTTCCTCTATAATGCCTACGGTTGACACGATAGATGGTCTGCGTGTTGTGATTTATCTGAACGATCACAGGCCGGCCCACGTGCATGTCATCGGCGATGGCTGTGAGGCTGTCTTCAGGCTCAATTGCCCAGGAGGGCCGCCTGAGTTGCGTGAGAACTATGGTTTTAGAGTAGGAAAGATTTCCAAGATTAGAGCGGCGCTCGCGTCGAGACTAGCAAGCTTATGCGCAGAATGGAGCAGGATTCATGGCAGACCATAAGGAAGAATTTGAGGCGGCTAATGAACGAGCCCGCCATCGCCGTTCAAGGACGCCCACGGTAACAGCAGCGCGGTATGACAAGCGTATAGGGCGCTTGGTTATCGACCTCAGCAGCGGTCTATCAATCACATTTAGGCCGCAAGATGCTCAGGGCTTTGAGCGAGCCAAACCAGCACAGTTAGCAAAAATAGAAATTTCACCGTCAGGATTGGGACTGCATTTCCCGGCTATTGACGCGGATATTTATTTGCCGGGCCTCTTGGAGGGCTTTCTTGGTTCCCGTCGTTGGATGGCCGCCCAGCTCGGCAAGGCAGGGGGCAGTGTCACTTCACGCGCCAAGGCCGCTGCCGTTCGTGCTAACGGTAGGCTCGGTGGCCGGCCGAAGAAACCTCGCGTTGAAGACGTAGTCGTGTGAGCGAGCATATGCGATTCTGAAGGTGACGACGACGGATGGCTAAGTATTGAAGAGAAGGCAAAGAACATAGCGCAAGCCAAAGCGCTACAGGCGCAGGCAGAGAAAGACATGAACACTGCTGCGTTCTTCCTCGAACGACGCCGGCGCGCGAACTACGCCGCCTTTGACAAAATCATGAAGCGTAAGGGTGGAGAGAAACCCAAGCCCGAGGATCAGGTGCTATCGGGGCGGAGCGTCCGGTCGCTGCCGGCGATGTGCTCCAGAGTATCGTTGGTCAGCTGCCCGACGGACGCCCCGATGCTGTAGTAGCGCCGATGATTCCGCTGTTGGATACCACGCTGCTTACCAATGCACCGGGTGAGGACTCGCAGCGTGCGCCGCGCTTGGGCTGTTCATCAGTGCCGGGCTAACGGTCGCACGCACCGAACGCGGCGTAAGTGCCGTGAACGGGCAGGTCGGAGCTGCCGCGCGTGGGCAATCAGATCCTGACGGAAGTCCGTTCGGCGGATGGTATCGATGTCGTGATGGCATTCATCCGCCCCCGGCCATCGGAGAATCGGCGAGCGCGCTCCCGAGAGGAAGTAATCTGCTCGCCGCGCTTCTCTTGCTAACCTATGGCGCTTCATTCGCCACGGGATGGTTGACAGAGAACACGCATGAATAGCGCCCCTTCGTCCGATCGATCCACCCGCGCCGTCGCGGCGGTAGTCCTTGGCGTTCTCGTGGCTGCGGGCGCCGCTGCGGCCGAAAGGCCGGCGGAGCCTGCCTTCCTCGTCCGAGACCGGAGCCTGGAACTGCCCACCCCGTACGTGGCGCCGCCGGGTAATCCGTTGGAACACCACGCGGCCGGGTTTGCGCAGATCATGTGTTCGGCGGTATTCATCACCGGTTTGGATGCGGACTTCGCGGCCGAGAACGTCGGGTACTTTACGGCGCCGTACGCCGCCCGGGCCAAGTTGGGGAAGCCCGTCATCGATCGCGACGGCAAGACGGTCAGCGTCGCCGTCCCCGGCGGTACCACCCGCGTCGCGAAATACCTGGGCGATCAGGGCTGCGTCACGTTCGAGCCCGGCCAGCTTGCTCCTAAGTATGCGCCTCACGCCGTGCCGCGCCGCTTACCCGATCCGGCCACTCAAGCGTGGCCAGACGGCGACGCGCTACCCGTCGAAGCCGCTGCGGCGTCAGCGAATCGCGCGGGCTTGGATGAAGCCAAAGTGGCCCGCGCCACCGACGCCGCATTTGCCACGGCGGAGGGATTGACGGCCGCTTTCATCGTGACCTGGCACGGCCACATTATCGCCGAGCGCTACGGCGCGGGCATTACGATGCACACGCCGCTCGAAAGTTGGTCTATGGGCAAGAGCGTCACAGCGGCGCTCATGGGGATACTCATCAAGCGCGGCGACTACAAATTGTATCAGCCGGCGCCCATTCCCGAGTGGCGCGCTCCCGGCGACCCTCGCGGCAAAATTCGCATAGCCGATCTTTTGCGAATGTCCAGCGGACTACGGATTCGCGCGCCTTTTGATCCCGACTACGACGCGAGTGGACCGTATCCCGATCATTTATATCTCTATACGGGCAGCGTCAATTCATTTCATTACGCAGCGACGCGGCCCCTCGAGTGGCCGCCTAACGCGGTGGGACGCTATCGCAACACGGATCCGGTGCTCGTCAACTATCTGATTCGTCTGGCGGTAGAGCGGCGCGGCGAGGATTATCTGTCGTTCCCGCAGCGTGCCTTGTTCGACAAGATCGGCGTGCGCACCATGGTTATCGAAACCGATCCGTACGGGGACTTTCTGACCCAGGGGTACGATCTCGCTGCCGCGCGCGACTGGGCCCGGCTGGGCAATTTGTACCTGCAAGACGGTGTGTGGAATGGACAGCGCATACTGCCGGAGGGATTCGTCAAGTTCGTGAGCACAGTGGCGCCCGCCTGGCGCGCCGACGATCGACCTATTTATGGTGGTTTTTTTTGGATCAACGGGGACGGAATACTCCCTATTCCCAAAGATGCGTATTACATGGCGGGCGCGGGCGGCCAAAGTACGATAATCATTCCCTCGCATGACTTGGTGATCGTGCGCCTCGGGCACTTCAAGGGTGATGAAGCCGGCAGTCAGGACTTGAATAAGTCACTGGCGCTACTGATGCAGGCGGTGCCGCCGCGTCGTTGAGCGCGGCGTCGCCGGGTCAGCAATACAATGCGTATCGGATATCCGCTACAGCATTGCGGTCACTGCCCGCACTGCGGGGCGCGATGGGGTACTTCGCCAATCAGGTGCAGGAGGATTACTTGCTGCATGCGGAACCCGGCGACGTCTTTTTTTGCATCCCGCAGGCGGAGCCGGGATCGGTTGAGCTCACGCCGCTGGTCGGGCCGATCCGGCTGAGTGGGGATACCAGTTTCGGCGTGTGAGTCCAGCTAACGGCGCAGGCATTGGAAATTCGGTTCCATGGCGTACCTCAAAGCGGTGTTGGGTGGACCACACCGTCAGCATTCTCGGGTTTCCGCGGACGACGAGATACATGATTCCCCTTGGGTTTGGATCGAGTATTGGCCATCGAATCAGCGGCTTGCACGCTTGCCGCCTGCAAGATCCCAGCGACCGCATCGGAAATGTCGCGCAGCGTTCGCTCCGCCACGCTCTCCAACGGCAGGAGCAGGGCGACCGAATCGCGTTGATGCCGGATCCGGAAGAGCGTCGTGCCACTCTCGGCGCGCACCACCACATCATGATGCCGGGGTTTGATTTTTCGCCCCTTCGCGGCAGCGGCGAGCAGTTGCCGGTACACCTCTTTGACGGGGCGCCGTTCGGGTTTGGCGATGAGTGATCGTGCGGTCTCGATCAGCGCCGGCCTCGTACGGGGATCCTCGAGTCGGGCGAGGAGGGTTCGTCCCCAATTCTCACGGATCTCCGTGGGGTTATCGAACGCCTCGACGATGACGGTGGGGAGCTGGGCCAACTTAAGTACCCGCGAGACTTGCGCCGGCGAGATCTTCAGCGCCCGCGCGATGTCGTCTTGGGACTGGAAGAGACCGCTGCGCAGCCATCGCGCATAGCTCACGGCCCGCTCATAAGGACTGATGTCCTTGCGGAGGCGATTTTCGGCGTCCATGGCAATGAGCGCTTCCTTGTCGGGCCAGGTGCGAAGTTCGACGGCGAGCGGTTTATTGAGGTGCCGGGCGACGAAGAGACGTCGAGCGCCCGTGATGAGCTCGACATCGTGATCGGCATTGCCTTTCAAGGATCGGCCGAGCGCCGGAACGAACTGCCCGTGGGCCCCGAAACTGGCGATTTCGGCGCGGCAGGTGGTTTCACTGATGTGGGCCTCGAGACGATCGTGGAACTCCCACATGCGGCACCGAAACGGATTCATCATCGTGATGGATGGCATCGCACGCGCTCCCTGCATTGTTATGGACAGTCGATCCCATCTGAATAAAGCGACGTTCCTCCCGCGAAAGTGTCACGCGGCCGAATAATTTTTTCATTTCTCCATTGCCCCCGGTTGCAACCGAGTCTCGTACCGCGGCAGCACGTCGTCAGGCGTCGCCAGTCTTGGCTGGCATCTATTGGGCCAGACCTTGAGCAGCAGCCTCAATGTCCAATTGACTGACGCACTTCGCAAGTACGTCGATGAGCGGGCGAGCGATAAGGACGTGTACGCGACGCCGAGCGAGTACATCCGCGACCTGATCCGCCAGGACATGCGGGACCGAGCGAATTCCTCCCGCCGACGGAGTAAAGAACTCGATGGGGAGCAAGTTGCGAGTTGACGCTATTCGACTTGCTGTCGCGTCTTACCTTCCGGGGGGCCAGAGCAAAAATAGCTAAATAAATCACTAATTATTAATTATATTAAATATAATAAAATCAACGACTTAACCATAAAATAAGATGTAAGAAAGGTAAAAAAATACTGCGTGAATCGCGGGCGATTCGATGATGGCGCGCGTCGTTTCCCTGCGCTTGAGCGTGACGCAATTCTCCGGGGACTTCATGGATGAGCGGCAATCAGCCCGGTCATCAGCACCCAATCTCGATCGATTGGTTACCTTTTACTGTGATTTGTTCGGGTTCGAGATGGTATTCGAATTCGAATGGGTAGCGGGCGTTGACGCATTCGATCGGATGATGGCCATTATCGGATGATGGCCATTAAAGGAACCGCGGCCCGGGCGGCGATGCTCCGCACGGGCAATTCCTTTTGGATTCCCTCCCTGATTGCTACTGCCGTGCAGCGGCATGCGCACTGGTGGCCGTTCGGGTGAACTCGAAGTGCACCAGCCACACTCGCGAAGCCTGGTCCGCAGCCTGAGCGAACTTCCATTTCTTTGCGGCATCCATTGCGGCGCGGGCGAAATACTTGCTTGATGCGCGATTGTCCAAGGTCGCCGCGACGACGTTGCCCGAGCGATCGACGATCACACGAACCGCAATCTTGATGACGCCGCGAATCGACTTGCGCGCACTGCGCGAAACGTCGGGAATCTCTTGATGAAGCACCGTGGGGAGCGAGGCGGCGATACTCGCCTTCGGATTCTCCACGGCGGCCGGCGGCGAAACAGCCGGTGGCGATTGAGGAGTTATTGAAGCGGTTTGCTGGACGTTGGTGTGGGTATGAAACAGGTGCACCCCAGTCCAAACCGCCCACAGCGTGATGAGGCCCACCGTGATGGCGGTGACGAGAAACCGTGTATTCGGTGAATTCTGTGTGGACAGTGTCCGGACCAAGGGCTCGTTCATTACGGGCGGCGCGGCGGATGGGGGCGTCGCCGGTGGCGCCTGTTTGAATTGTGCTACGAGTTCAGCGATCGCGGGACGTTGGCCAGGGTCGCGATTCAAGCATCGTTGTACCATATCAACGAATTCCGGCGCAAGATTTGCGGGCAGGGAGACGCTTTCGGAGCGCTCTCGGGACCACGCCGGCGGAGTCTGTGTGAGGGCCTCGGCAAGCGTGATGCCGAGTCCCCAAATGTCGCCCGCGGTGGATACCCTGCCGCTCGTGGCTTCTGGAGGTTCGTACAACGAAGGCTTGGCAGTGCTTGCGGTGCGTTCGCCGGCGGGTCGGATCGTGTCGCTCGCCAGCTTCAATTGATCATCGACAACCAGAAAGTTTGGCGGCTTGAGCCCGCCCTGCACCAAATTCTTGCTGTGCAGATACGCCAACGCGTCCAGGGTTGCAGGCAGCAGGTCCCGCACCTCGTCGGGAGTCAGGGCCCGGCCGGGAAGAATTTGAGCGAGATTCTGCTCCGCATGATCCATCACGACGAACAGAAAGTGGTGCCCCCCGAGTTGGCAGCGGCCCGCGTCGAGAAGGCGAACCAAGTGAGGGTGTGACAGCGTAGCAACCGTCCTCCAGTGCTCGAGTTGCGCCTCCGTCAGCGCAGGGTTGGCCGGCAGGATCTTGATCGCGGCTTGTGCAACGTTTTGCGCCTTGCATTCAGTGAGAAATACCACGCTGTGGTTTGATCGGCCCAGAAAGCGGCGCAGCGGATACACTCCGTTGACAATCCGGCGCTCCCATTCCTTCGTCCAGTCTTCGGTCATCGTCATCCGAAGATATCACCCAGATGAGGTGCCTGCGGAGGTCAACCTTTGTGGAATCAGGAAACGGCGCGTCATGTTGGCATGGTCGGCTGCTCCGCCGACGGCGCGGCTCAATAGTTATCGGAGCATTTGCGCGATCACCACCTCCGCGCCTAATTCTCGCGAGAGCGCGGCAACCGCAAAGCCGATGCCCGAAGCGCCCCGAGCGACATCGCCGCGTCAGTCATTGTTCGCCCGCCTCTTTGGGGGCGACTTCGAGACGACCGGAATGTTCAGGCGACTATGGTGTGAATAGCGACAAACACGGTGGGTTATGCGCAAACCCGCGACATGATGAGGCGTGTCGACGCGACTGGGCTGAAGGCAGCGACATGGCCGAGCTCAGTCATTCAGTTCGGACTGATCTGCAGACCGGTAGCACGCTTCAATGGCCTAGAATCTGCGCCTCCATTGGCTGCAGGGTGACGCGGGTCGTATTGAGTGGCCCGTTTCCCACGCTGCCATCAACCTCTGCGACGACCACCTGTGACAGTGTTTTCACCGGTGCCGGCGCGGCGGCCGAGGTACTGTTACTGTAAAGAATGCGCAGTTGATCTCCGGGAGCGCTTAAGGTTTTCTCGAGTATTACATCCACGGATAGGATCGATGTCGGGCTCGTATTGACCGCGATCAGCACTTCCTGGTCGTTGAGGATTCTTGACCAAGCCAGAACGCCTGCCGGATAAGGGGAAATACCAAAATGTGTGCTGTCGCCCGAGAGGGGTCGAAAGTAGTAGCGGCCGTAGCGCAAGGCGGCCGCGCTGGAGCGCACGGCGGCAATCCTCTGGAGTTCGACAAAAAATGGACTGGTCTGCGGAAAGCTCGGAGCAAGACCCCAAAGTGCCTCGCGCACGGCCGGATCGCTGCCGGCGCCGTGCAAGCCCTGTTCCGTGCCGTAGTAGACACAGGGGATGCCCGGAAGCGCGCACAGGCTGGCAATGGCCATACTCACCTGGTTATCGTAAAAAGTGGGATTGCCAGGCTCTTCGTAGCGGATGCGCTCCTTCATGTCGTGATTGTCGACAAAAGTCACGAAGTACCGCGTGGCGTCGCCGTGGGAGCTCAAGATCGACTGCTCCACCTGCTTGCGGTACTGGAACATGCCGATCACGGCGGACGGTGCGGTGAAACCCTTAACCACGGGCTTCAGATAGTTGAAGAGCGGATAGTCCAAGGCGGCATCAACCCCCACGAGGCTATTGGCATCCCCGCCGGTGCTGGTGTTGCGGCCAATGAAGCGGGCGATGTCCGCTTCAGCGGTGCCATCCAATACTTCGCCAAACGTAAAGAAGTTTTTCTTGGCGATGCTCAGGGCGAACTCGCGAATCGCATTACCGAAGGTCTGCGCCAGATTGCCGTGCAGGTATCGCAAGGTGTCGATGCGAAATCCATCGATGTCATAGCGCGCAATGACGTACTGATAGGCACGGATCAAGAAGCTTTGCAGCTCGAGGTCCTCTGTAACCATTTGCTTCAGCGAGTCGAAGTCGCCGTAGGTGTCGTCGCCCAGCGGGTCGGGGTCTCCCTGGCGTCTGAAATATTTGTTCTGCTGAAGCTCAGAGGGCCAAACCACGGCGCCGGCCGGCGCAGGCTGAGGGATTGCTGCGACATCGCCCCATGCGGCTTGCGCGCCGCCACTGGCATCGCGCCATTGCACCGGCAGGGCCGTCGACGCCCAGGAGGCGGAGGACTGTCCATTGTAGGCAAATACATCGCCAGTGTGATTGAGCACGATGTCGAAGATGACGTAGAGCCCGACTTTGTGCGCACTGTCCACCAGTGAGCGAAGCTCCTGGTCAGCCGTGGCGGGATTCGTGGCGAACCGCGGTTCGGCGCTCAAAAAGTCATGAATGCCGTAGCCATGGTAGCTGCCAGAATCGAAGGGCAGATTCTTGAGAGCGGGACTGAGCCAGATGGCGCCGGCGCCGAGCGCTTTGATGTAGCCAAGCTGTTGCACGACACCCGCGAACGAGCCCCCCTGGTACTCGGCGTATTGCGGATCGTCATACGGCGCGTGGATCGGCGGGGCGGCTGGATTATTGAAGCGGTCGAGCATCAGGAAATAAATAATCTGGTCGCGCCAGTCCGCCGGCGATGGATAGGGTCCTGCCGCCTGACCCGCAGTGTTGACTGCAGTATTGAACGTGGTCTGTACGGCAGGGGAAAAAAGCGAGGTATTCATGCGGTAGTCTCCGGCTCCACGGGAAGTCCCGGCATCAAAGCATTACGGGACCGAAAATGAAACTGTGAGATTGGTGGCGGATCAGTGCAGCCAGCGAAAATTGACGCGACGGATTTGCGTCGGGTCGACGGCTCGGCAGAACGTGCAGCCGCTAGTAACCGAATCGAGGGCGGGCGGTGGCCAGCTCGCGCCTCGTCTGGCGTTTTTTAAATCACTTCCTCAAGTACGTGGCGATCCAGCGTCAGATCGGCCAAGCTGACACAAAAAGTTCATCAAGTATGTGAGGTTATTGGCTGCGAGTTGTCGCAACGATGTCCTTATTCTTCGGGTTGACCGAAAGGCTAGAAAGGATTAGTTTCCGGCCCTGAGACGGATCACGATCTCGAGTGTGGCAAGTTCAACTCACGGACGAGTGAAGCCCGATGAAATCAAGGAGGATTTTACATGACCGAGTCCATTAAACCGGCCACTATTGCGATTCCCAGCGACTTTCATTTCGGGGAGGTTCTGGCTGCACCTCGCACGAGTGGCGCTGCAGCGCCGACTCCAAGTCTTGGTGCACTGGCTGTCTTTATCGGCAATTGGGCGGGCAACGGCTTCAATACGATTTTTCGACCTGACAACAGTGTGACTCCGACACCACTGCCGATTCCGGTGTCGAGCGACAACATCCTTGAACTCAATCTCACGTCTGAGAGTTTGTCCTTCTCGCCTGCTTTGGGGGCGGTGCCCAATCGGGGAACTATCCAGGGCGACATTCTGCTTAATGGCGTGCCCTATCTGCAGGCGATCAACGACATCACGACGGGCACGAGTGTCGGTATTCACCTCGAGCCCGGAATTTGGATCAGCGTTCCATCAACGACTGCGCCCGCGTTGCCACCCTCGCTCGTGCGCATGGCGTCGATACCCCACGGCACCACGATCGAAGCGCAAGGCACATCGAGTTCGTTCAGCGGTGCGCCGACGATACCGCCGGTCAATATCACGCCATTCCTTACGGGCACCTCCCAGGCTCCACCGAACCTCATCACATTTCCGAGCCAGACTGCCATTGCCTCTGGGACAGCGCGAATTCCCCAGGATCTGACCAGCTTCATAAGCGCGGGCACGATCACCCAGGCGATGCTGGACGATCCGAATTCGTTCCTGCGTAACCACATCAGCGCTCAGAAGATCATCGCGACGACGGTGATATCGGTCGCAACGAATCCACAGGCGCCGCTCTTCGGCGGTGGTACAGATAACATCGCGTTCCTTCTCGGCGATTCCGCGGCGACGACACCGAACGCGCAAACTTTGCAAATGGCGGCCACCTTTTGGATCGAAACCGTGGAGCAGAGGATTCTCGTACCGATTTTCAAGCCGGGTCAGCCACCATTAAGAATCAAGGGTGACGTCACTGTCCCGGGGCAGCCGGTCCCCACATTCATCGTGAGACCGCCCATCGAGATTACCGTGCCGCGACCGATCACGTTCACTTTCACGCAGATCCAGTATTCCCAGGTGGTCATGCTGAATTTCAACGGGCTCACATGGCCACATGTGTCCGTGGCGACCCTGCTTCCGGCAGGTGGGATCGCAGTGCCTCCGTCGGCGTGGACTTAGACTTGCAAAGGAAATGCTCGGTACTGAGGTCATTCAGTCCGGGCGACCGTCAAACTTGAGCGCGTTGCGACTGCAGGATATTTTAGTACCTCAGAAAGACGTGGCGCAGTCACCCTGAACGCGTGGGCATTGTTCAGGTCGTTGCACGCGGGGAAGATTTGAAAGTGGCGATCGCCGCGGTCGAATTCGTGATCACAGCGTAGTGGCCGCGATACGAATTGTTGTGTCGGCATGACAAAACATCCCAAGACTGTGGCCCGCCAAAACTGCGACGGGCAACTTGCGACATCACGTCTCATGCTGTAGTTTTATATTTGATCGGGATTAATTCTTGCTCCCGAAGAACTGTGCTCAAAACCTGCTGATACACGGAGCGTATCTTGTTGCCGATCACAGAACAACGACGGCACTCCGACGAAGAAGCCGCGGCGCAACTCCAGACGACGCGATTGTCCGCTGTTTCTTCTCGCCGCACTCCATCGAATCTTTAGCCCGCCGTTGTTTTGCATAGCGTCATTGGTGTGACTACTAACAACGATTTTGGCTTCGTCCCATGCAGCATACAGACACGGACATGTCGGTGATGCTGGATGCGGTGGTCATATCGGAGGTGCGGTTCCTGCGCGATTGCCTGGCCGAAATTATGATTCGTGTGCCGCAAATCCGTGTGTGCCGGCAAGCGGCAACGTTGGATCAAGCCATTGAGTTGTTGGAAACGGCCCAACCAGATATTGTGCTGCAGGATGTTGCCTTTCCCGGTGGCCCCGAGACTGCCTCGCGCCTGTGCGCCGCAGGACACCATGCGAGAGTGATAGTCCTCGGCGTCTGCGAGACGGAGGAAAACGTCCTGGCTTGGGCCGAGGCGGGCATCGCGGGCTATATTCCTAACACCGCATCCGTCGATGATTTGGTTGCTCTCATTGAGCAAATCGAGCGCGGGGAGCAGCCTTGCTCTTCGCGAATTGCAGGCAGTTTGTTGCGGCGCGTAGCGACTTCGAAACAGGTGGCCCTGCAGGAATCTTCTCCGCTGACTCTGCGGGAACGAGAGATCCTGCACCTCGTCGGCGCCGGCCTCTGCAATAAGGACATTGCGCGGCGACTCGGCATCAGCCTGGGTACAACGAAGACTCATGTGCACAATCTGCTTGGCAAGCTCAACTTGCAGCGCCGCGCTGAGGTGATGACGCACGTGCACAAGGCTGAGCACCGCACCGCTCTACGCTGACGGATCCATCCTTACTCGATCTTTCGGCGGATTTCCGGTGTCGCTGCGCGCCTGCAGTATACGGGATGGTCTAAGGAGTGGGGCTAGTGCAGGAGCTTCGGGCCGCACTGATTTTGGTTCCACCGCTGCTCGCGGATCTAGTGCGGCACGTGGCGGCCACTCGTGCCGCGAATTTGGACATCACGCTGTCGATCATCGCCAAAATCGATGATCCTGCCGAGCTGGTGGATCTACTCGGCCGGTTGGCGCCCGACTTGGTCATCTTCGGACCTTCGGCGGCTGTCTCGCGCGCGACTGAAACACGGTTGCCAAGGGGAACTCGAGTGCTGACGTTGTCCGCCGATCTCAAGCGGATTCTCGGTCCCGATGAGGGCGAGAGTGCACCGCTCACACCGGAGAGTCTTGCCCAGCGCCTGCGCGAGATCTCGCGCTCGATCTAAACCCCGTGGGTATACCCAATCTCTATCCGAGGACGGATATCGAACCGACGTCCCCGCTAGATATATTTGGGCATGAGAGTCTCGGTATCGCTGGTTGCGGCTCGGAGGGGCTTGCGTGCCCGATTTGCGGGTAACCCTGGGAAACCGAAGGACGCTGAGCGATGGCATAGAATTTGGTGGCTCCCTGCGGTAGGCGATTGCGTGCAAGCAGTACAAGGAAATCGGTTAATCGAGGCATGCTCTGAGTGCTGATTGGCCACGGCGAGGTCATGCGAATCGTTCGCGATTCCTCGGTTTGTTGAGTGGCATGGTTGACTCCGCGCTGCTTTCATCAGGAGCGCGCAAGCCTGTTGAATAGGTTGACACCATGCCCTCTGGAGGGCTCGGTACAAAAGCTGCGGGCTCGCGATCTGATAGTCAAAGATGACGAACCGGCGAAATAAGATCTCAGTCGACCTGATCCCGATAGCACTTCGAGTCGGCGGGAGGAGGATCCAAGGATGTCGAGCCTTCCAGCAATTGGCACCGGATCGGTGTCGTTCGTTGACGCGAACGGTAAACAACACGAAGTGCCCCTCAGTTTGATTACCTTCGGCGCAAACGGTGCGCCCACCCTCTCGCCGACTCTGAGCAATTACAGCCTGACCCTCACTCCTCTGCTCAATGCTCTCGTGCAACAGGGATTGTTGCAGCCGGGGCCCGCGCCGGCACCGATTCCCTTGTTCACGGTCAAGGCCTTGCAATCGGGCTCGCAAGGCAACTCGATCAGCATCACGTTCGCGAATCCTGCGCCGTCGGCGACCCCGCCGGTCATCGATGTGTCGGTCACCGCAACGCAGGTGTATCCGAATCTGTCGCTGAGCTCAATCGGGACCGTGTTAGGTACGGCGCCGGGGGCAGGCACGATGCCGGGTCTCGCCTATCTGAGTTCGGCGGCGCCGCCGACGGTGATGCCCAGTGCAAGCAGCACTACTTTCTCGGCATCAGGTCCTGTGTACACGGCCAATATTCCCAGCAGCGGCAGCGGCGCCACCACAGCATTCACCTTGGAGACGGCAAACACCAACGTTGATACGGTGATGCCCACGGCGCAGATCAGCAGCGTCAACACGTCGGCAAGTACCTTTACACTGACCTTGTCGTGGACGAATTCCGTGCCCGCCGTGTCGCTTGCAAGCCTGACGGCGTTGACGAACGCCCTGACGAACGACTTCAACTTCCTGCTGACATTCAACGCGTCGAGCGGAGCCCCCGCGACGTTTCCGCCGCCTGCGGTGGGTACCGTCACGCTGACGGGAGGTGTCGACGGTGCTGGCTCTGCGGCTGTCCCCGCTACCGCCACCGTGGCATCCGGCTGAGGTCCTGCCCATCCACCTTGTGAGGTTGCGCGATGTCCGCCAATTTTTCCTATCCCGGAATCTACGTCCAGGAATTACCGCTCAGCGCGCACAGCATCACGCCGGCGCCGACCTCCATCACCGCGTTCGTCGGCTATACGCATCCCTGGAAGACACTGGCGTTCAATACCGCGGTGCAGCTCTTCAGCTTCAGCGATTACGAAGTCAGCTTCGGCGGACTCTACACGAGCGGCAACATCTGCTCCGACGTGGCACGGGCGGTGTACGAGTTCTTCCAGAACGGCGGCACCAATGCCTATGTGGTCGGACTGCAGCCGAACGCTTACGACAACGCCAACAATAACCTGGGAACGTTCGGCCAGCCCCTGCTGGGCTCGGGGTCGGGAGGCGTCGGAGCGGGTCTATTATTTGCCTACACCGAAGTTACCCAAGTCGCGCCGGTCGCTGCCGCGCCGGCCGTCAACGGCATGTTCATCACGGCGCTCGAGCCCGTCGATATCGTGCCGATGACGATCAAGATCTCGAACATCCGCACCTCGAATTCCGCGGCGTACGATACGTTCGATCTGGTCGTCACCTACGGCTCCCGCATCGAAACGTATCGGAATCTCGGCATCGGATTCTCGGCCGGCAACCCGCCGATGACGGCGATCAACAGGGTCTCCACGTTGATCAACATCCAGCCGATCACTGCCGGGGGGAGCTTCGGCACCAGCTTTACCGGAGGCACCGCTACTTCCCCGCCCCCGCCCATCCTGTGCTCGTTCACCCAGGCGGCCCCGACCGGCTTCTTCACGAGTTTCAGCGAGTCGGATTTTCTCGTGGGCGCGTCGAATGTGATTCCGCCGTTCGAGGTCAACTCCTCGCTCGATCAGGTCGAGATCTTCAATCTGCTGCTGGTCCCCGGCGTCGCGGATTTTTCAATCGTGAGCGCGGCGCTCTCCTTCGCCGAACGTAAGCGCGCGTTCGCGATCCTCGATCCGCCGGCGCAAGCACCCGCTTTCGGCTCGGGATCGATCGACACCTGGATGTCGAGTTATCCGGAAAGTCAAAACGGAGCGATGTATTTCCCTTATCTGTTGTCGACCGACCCCGTGACCACGGACCTGATCGCGATGCCGCCCAGCGGCTATGTGGCTGGAATTTTTTCCACCACGGACACCACCCGCGGCGTCTGGAAAGCCCCGGCCGGCATCGGCACCCCGCTCGTGGATACGACGGGGCCCGTGGCGAGCGGCGCCATGAACGACATGCAACAGGGGGTTCTCAATAACGCTTCGGTGAATTGTCTGCGCACATTCAACAGCGTGGGCACGGTGGTGTTCGGCTCACGCACCTTGGTGGCCGGCAATGAGGCCTTCGCGCAGTCGAAGTATGTGCCGGTGCGGCGCATGACCTTGTTCATCGAACAAACCTTGGTCGCCAATCTCAAGTGGGTGGTGTTCGAGCCTAATGATGAGCCGCTTTGGCTCGCGATCCGCTCCTCGATCAGCGCGTTCCTGCTGTCCTTGTTCAACCAGCAGGCCCTGCAGGGCAGCACGCCAAGCGATGCCTTTCAGGTGAAATGCGATGCGACCACCACGACGACGCAGGATCAGGCGAACGGCATCGTCAATATCGTGGTCATGGTGGCGCTGCTGAAGCCGGCGGAGTTCGTGGTCATCAAGATCGCGCAGATCGCCGGCCAAACGGCGTCCTGAGGAGAGAGCACATGGGCAAACCATTCACCGTCAACGTCAACCGTTTCGATCCCTACAAAAGCTTCCGATTCCTGGTGTATTTCGGCACGTCCACCGCGCCGGTCGCGGCGGTGAACAAGGTCAGCACCCTGAAGCGCTCATCGGAAGTGATCGAATACAAACAAGGAGGCGACTCGGTGATCAGAAAAGGTCTTGGGCGTACGAAGTACGAGCCGATCACCATGGAGCGGGGTTTGACCCAGGACCTGGACTTTGCCACCTGGGCCAATTACTCCCAAGTCCTCGATAATGGAGCCGCGAGCCAGTCATTGAAAAACCTGCGCAAGGAGGTCCGGGTCGATCTGCTCAACGAGGCGGGGCAGCCGGTGTGGCGGTTCATCGCGCACCGCTGCTGGGTTTCGGAGTACCAGGCCTTGGCGGATCTCGATGCCGGTGCGAATGCGATCATGATCGAGCACATCAAGCTCGAAAATGAGGGCTGGGAACAGGACACCACGCTGACCGAACCGCAGGAAATCTAAGCCGTGGTGCGGCTGCCCGTAAGCGGCATGGCAGTATCCCTGCGTGCACCAGACGGCGCAGACGATCTGGCGATCCTCGAGGTCCGCGGCTCCGCAGTCGCACGGGCACTTCAAATTTTACCGCGCCTGGCCCAGGCGACAACCGGGGAACGTTCGGACACTACCTCGTGGGCGTCCGTGACCGTCACCGATTTCGAAGTGACGTTGCTCGTGCTGCGGGTGCATTTGTTTGGTGACGTAATTGCGTGCGCGCTCGACTGTCCCAATCCGGACTGCGGCGAGCGGGTCGAGGCCGAATTTCGGATCGCGGATTTCCTCGATGCGTTACGACCGAGACAGCCGCCGGGCGTGCGCGCCGCGCCCGGGCGTCCAGGCTGGTTTTGCCTCGATGATGGGCACGCGGCCTTTCGATTGCCCACCGCCGGCGACCAGGCCGAGGTGATCGGCGCGGTGGATGCGCCGCGTCGGCTCGGCGAGCGGTGTATCGATCCACCCGTCGTGCCGGGGCGGCTTCGCCATCGTATCGAGCGCGCGATGGAGCAACTGGCGCCGGAGGTCTCGCGACACATCGACGGAAGCTGCCCCCATTGCGGCCACGCGCTCTCCTCCCCGCTGTTCGTGTCGCACCTCGTCATGGAAGAATTGCGCAGGGCGGCCGGAGGCGTCCACGACGAGATCCATCTGATCGCGAGTCGTTATCACTGGAGCGAGGCGGATATCCTTGGCCTGCCGCGATCGCGCCGCCGCGGGTATGCGGAACGCATACGCCGGGCCGACCGCGAAGGAGAATGAGATGGGCTCTTCCTATCTCAGCCGCATCGCGCAACCGATCACGGCAGGGGAGCGACCCTTGGTGTCGCGGCCGCTGCCGTCGCTGGAGGACACTCAAGCCCCGGGCGTGATCCGTTCCGCCAGCGAAGCACGGAAGATGCCGGATCCGGAGGAGCCAATCCCCCGCGAGCCTGCCTCGAGAGTCGCGCGCGAACCGGCTTCACCGCGGCGCGCCCGGGCTGCGACAGCTATCCTTGCCGATCCAACCGCGCCGGCGCCCCCGGATCAAGCGATCGGCAGGCCGGCCGCACCGGCGCTGCAAGGGGAGGGGCTAGTGCCGACGGCGAGTGCCGGCGGCGCGAATACGCCGCGGGTGCGAACTGCGGGAGATCGGGGTTCCGCGCCATCCGCGCCCGCATCGATCTCGACCCCAATCGAGCGCGAGGCGACGCCGCGATCCGCACCACCCACAGCGTTCGCCGCATTCCGCGTCGAGGCGTGGGCGTCGCCGCTCTCGGGCGGGCCGCATGCAGGGGCTTCGATGCCACCCGATGAGCCGCGGGTTCCGTTGGAGCCGCCGGGGCCGGTCGCCGCCGCGCCGTCGCGGCCCGCGGCGCGCATTCATATCGGCACTGTGGAAGTGCGGACCATGGGCGGGCACGCGGCCATCGCGGCTCCGGTTCCGGCCGCGGCGCCGGCACCGGTACGCGCCGCGATGCGCAGCGAAGCGGCAGCGCCGGCCACGCTCGCGCGGCCACTGCATCATCGGTATGGCTTGATCCAGAGCTGAGCGCCGACGATGCAGCAGTGGAGTGTCATCGATCTCGCGAGCATCACCGATACCCTGATCGGCCTGCTGCGTCAGGCGATCACAAACTCGCCGCTGTGGACGCTACAAGTCCATGGTCAGACCATCAAGCCATTCAATATCGAGGTCTCGGGAGCGATGCCGGCGGTGGACCGCAACAGGGCGGATTGCGTGCTGAGCTTGTACCTCCTGCACGTCAGCCGCGACCCGTATTGGCGCAACTCACCGCCGCAGGGAGCGCTCGCCAGAACGAACCCCGCGCAGCCCTTGAGTCTGAACCTTTCCTACTTGTTGACCGCCTATGCCGACGCCAATTTCTGGCACGAGCAGCAGGCGATGAGCATCGCGCTGAACTGCTTCCATGAAAATCCGATCTACAAGGGCAACAGCGAAGAATTCACCATCACGGTGGAAGCCGACACGATAGAGGAGATGAGCCGCCTCTGGCAGGCCATCACGGTGCCGATCCGGCTCTCGTCTCTGTTTCGCGTGGCGGTCGTATTTCTGCAGCCGAGCGCGACGGCTCCGGTTGCCGCGCCGCCGCCGACTCAGGCGACGATCAGCGTCGGGACGGACCTGTCGGCGCCGCCGCAGATTTTCCAAGTGGCTACGCGCGTGACGTATTTGATTCCGGCGGGCAGCACCGACCCCGCGCAGATCGGCACCGCGCTGTCGCAGCCGGTGATCGTCGGTGGCGATACGGTCCGCCTGGGCGGCAGCGGCCTCGACGGCGGCGGCGCAGCGGCCGTGTATCTCAGCATCCCGGATTCGTCGCCCGTGCCGGAGTGGCCGATCACGGCCTGGCGCGTCGCCCCCATCGCACCGGCACCGGTTTCGGCCGAGGAATTGGTGCTTCTGTTTCCGAACGCCTATGCCGCGTTGCCCGCGAGCGGGACCGCCTTGACCGGAACGCCGCCGCCGGGACGCTACGCGCTGGCGGTGGGCGGCACCACTGCTGCGGACCGCAGCAGTGTGGTGCCAATTACCGTGGCACCGCGCATCGACGGCGTCACCAGCCCGCCACAACTCACACCCAATGCGTCCGGTATTTACACCATCAATGGCATGGGCTTCACAGCGGGCCAGACCGTGGTCGCGCTCGGCGCAACGGCATTGACGTCGGGTGCGACGGCGGCACCCGGCCAGTTCACGATCAACGCTACGGGTTCGAGCATCACGTTTCAACTTCCGACCGCACCTGCGCTTCCCACGGGGAAATATTTCGTGAGGATCCTGGTGAAGGGCGTCGAGGCGCCGCCGAGCTGGTGGGTGGCCGTGCCATGAATGCGCCTTCGACGTCGACACTCGAGCTCATCGCCCACCGGGTGCGTGCGCACTCGCGCCTTGCTGCCCGCTGGATGCAGCGGCTTTGGGCGCAGGGACAGTCCAGCCTCGATCAGGGCTTGGCGATCACCGCCGACGAAGTCGCGCGCCTGCTGCAGGATCCCGCCGCTGCCGACCGCGCCCGCGATGGGTTTCTGCTCGAAGATCCGGATGCCGCGCCGCTCGCGGAGGCCGCGGGGGCAACGGACCGAGCGCTCGCCTCCGATCCCGACTGGGCGGCGTTGGTGGCGGCGTTCGAGCTCGAGAGACCCGAGGCGGACCTGCTCTGCCTGCTGCTCGCGCTCGAATTCGATCCGCGCTTGCAGCGGGTGATCGCCTACTTGCAGGACGACGCGCAGGCGATCGCGCCGACGACCGCGTTTGCGGCCTCGCTATTCCGAAATGGCGCGAGCGTGCCGCTGCCGGTCGACGGGCTGCAGCGTTGGCATCTCGCCGCGCCGCTCGACGGCGCCTCCCCGTGGCGGGCGGCGACGGCCTGGCAGATCGACCCCGCGGTGGCGTTGTCGCTCGCGGCGGGAACCTGGCGGGACCCGCGCGTGGCGCACGCAGTCGCGCTGCTCGCGCCCGAACCCGGGCGGCTGCCTCCCGTCGCCTATCCGCAAGCGCTTCAAGCGCTGCAGGCCTGGACGGGCCGCGGTGAAATCTCGCTCATGGGACCGGAGGGAGGCGGGCGGCAAACGCTCGCGATGCAGTATGCGGCGGGCTCGGACCGCCCGCTCCTCGCGATCGACACGCGCAGCTTGCTGGCCGTTTCCGTCCCATCGGAGGAGGCGTTGGTGGCGGCGCTACGCATGGCATGCGCCTGTCGTGCACTGCCTTATTGGCGCGACGCGGAGGTCATAAGTGCGGCGGATTGGAATCTCTTGCGGCGCCTCGCGCCGCTGATGCTGCGCGGCGATCGGCGGGCACCCGCGACGGCAAGCGTCGTTCTCGAACTGCCGAAGCTCTCGCAAGCGCAGCGGCTCACGGTCTGGGCGCACCACAGTGCAGCGCCTGCGCCGCCGATCCTCGCGACCCAGCAACTGACCCCCGGAGAGATTGCCCTGATCGCCCGGGCGGGTCCGGCGGGGCACGACGCCGTGCGGGCGGCGCTGCGCCGCGCGGCGCCCGTGCACAGGGATCTGTTGACCTTGCTGCCCTGTCACTACACCTGGGATGACCTGGTGGTGCCGCCGGACCTGTTGGCGCAGCTGCGGGAATTCGAAACGCAGGTGCGCTTGCGCTGGGAGGTCTACGACGATTGGGGTTTTGCGCGCTTGACGCATCTGGGCCACGGGATCGCGGCCTTGTTCGGCGGACCGAGCGGCACCGGCAAGACCATGGCCGCGCAAGTGCTGGCGCGATCGTTGGGGCTCGACCTTTACCGCGTGGATCTCGCCGGAGTGGTCAACAAGTACGTCGGAGAGACCGAGAAGCGGTTGCGCGATGTCTTCGATGCCTGCGAGCGGGCCGGCGCGCTGCTGTTCTTCGACGAGGCGGACGCGCTGTTCGGCAACCGGATGCAGGTCAAGGATTCGCATGATCGGTTCGCGAATATCGAGATCGATTATCTGCTGCAGCGGATCGAGCGCTTCGACGGCATTGCGATCCTCGCGACCAACCGCAAGAACGATCTGGATGCCGCCTTTCTGAGGCGCTTGCGGTTCGTGGTGGATTTCCTGATGCCCGCACCGGCCGAACGGCTGCTGTTATGGCGGCGGGCACTGCTGCCCGCCGCGCCCACCGGCGAGGCGATTCTGGATTCCATGGATTGGGAGTTCTTGGCCCGGAGGCTCGACATGACCGGGGCGCAGATCAAGGCGAGCGCGTTGGGGGCGGCGTTTCTCGCCAAATCCGAGGGCGTGGCGATCGGGATGCGTCATGTCATGGCCGCGGCTCAGCGCGAGATGGCGAAACACGGCGCAACGCTGCGCGTGTCCTTGCGGGAGGCGCTGCGCTGATGGACGACATTTCGATCGACCGTCTGATCCTCGAGATCCCGGGCCTCACCGCGGACCAGGGCATGGAACTGGCCCGCGCCGTCGGCGCCCAGCTCGCGGCGAGCATGAGCGGCGGGGGCGAATTCCCGGTGTTGTCGGTCACGGTCGAAGCCCTGCAGTCCGGCACGGGGGCGCCTGATCCCGGCCGCCTCGCCACGGCAATCGTCAGTGCTCTCCTGCGGCGGATGGAGTAGACGTCATGGCCGGCAATAATTTGCGCGGAGCGTTCATCGAGTTCACCGAGTCGTTTCCGATTCCGGTGCCGAACCTGATCCTGTTCCAATACAACCCGGAGACGATGACGCATACCTGGACCCCTGCGAAATCGGGGGGTGCAAGTGCGCCCGGGCAGAATCCCTCGAATCCGCTCGCGATCACCGGCACACCGGAGGAGGATTTCTCGTTCACTCTGGTCATGGACGCGAACGACACCATCGCGGACGGCAGTGCCGTCGCGGCCGGCCTCGCCACGGCGAGCGGCATCTACACGCGTCTCGCCGCGCTCGAAATGCTGCTGTTTCCAACGGCGCCACCCGGCAGCGGGTTGATTGGGTCGATTTCTTCGGCGCTCGGCATCGGTGGCGGCGCCTCGCCGTCGACGGTGGTGCCGGCCGCGCAGCTGCCGACGGTCCTTTTCATCTGGGGTCCGGGTCGGATCGCGCCCGTGCGTGTCACGACGCTCACCATCACCGAAAAACTCTACGACGGCGTGCTGCTGAATCCGATCCAGGCGGAGGCGGAGATAGGGCTCAAAGTTTTGACACCCGAGGAACTTGCTTTCGTCGACGGGCCGCTGGGCACGCTCGCGAACGCCGCCTCAACCTATACGACAGAACTGCGCGAGGCCCTCGCCGTCCAGAACCTCGCCAACAGCGTGGAATCGATCACCGGCATGCTGCCGGTATAAGGAACATCATGTTTGCATCCGATAGCCGCTACGCGAAACTGACCACGTATCAGGTCACGATGCCCGACGGCACGGTCGTCACGGCGACCCGGTTGCCGCTGCCGCCGGTTTCCTTGCCGCTTGCCGGGTACCATCCCTGCCGGGCGGGCGATCGGCTCGATCTGCTCGCGGCGCGCTATCTGCAGGATCCCACCTGGTTCTGGAAGCTGTGCGATGCGAACGGCACGCCAGCGTCGGCGGCCTTGGCGGCACGGCCGCTGGTCGGCATTCCAGTGAGCGGGCAGTAATGGCGAGTTCCTTCGCCATCGTGATCGGCGGCCAGACCGCGACCGACTTGGACGCGCACATCGCCGAACTCGAGGTAGAGGAGAACGCGGATCTGCCAAGCGCATTCTCCATCACACTGCCTGTCAATGTGACCTCAAGCGGCGACTACGACACGGTCTCGGATCCCCGTCTCGGGCCGATGTCGAACATCGCCGTCACCGCCCAAGCCGCCGATGGCATCACGCATTGCCTGATCGACGGCTATGTGCTCGCGCAGAACATCCATCTCGATACCGGCACGGCGAGCAGCACGGTGAAGGTCTGGGGCCAGGACGCGACCTGGCTGATGAACGTCACGGAACAAGTGGTCGAATGGGTGGACGTCACCGACGGCGATGTGGCGAACAGCATCTTCGGCAATTATGGAATCACGCCGGACCCGGCCAACCTGGACGATGATTCCCCCGCCCACACCGAGGATACCCACAGTCTGATGCAGCGCGCGACCGATGCACAATTCCTGCGCATGCTCGCACGGCGCAACGGCAAGCTGTTCCGCGTGTACTGCACCGACTCGCCCGGCGAGCGCACCGGTTCCTTTGCGCAGCCGTCCCTGGATGGCGCGCCCGCGGTCGTGCTCACGCTGAACGATGCAGCCGCCGCGACCGTCAATGCGGTGGACATCGCCTGGGACGTGATGCGTCCCTCGAGCGTGCTCGCCCGCGAAGCATTGTTCACCGACTCGAGTTCCGACGGGGCGGGCGGCACCACGAGCGACTCCGGGCTGGCCGCACTCGCCGCGACGGGGCTGTCGGACTTTGCGGCGACCACGGTGACTTCCATTCTCACGGCGACGGTGGACACCGGCGAGGAGTTGACCGAGCGCGCGCAGTCGGTGCTCACCGAGGCCGGCTGGTTCGTGCGCTGTCAGGGCAGCGCCGACGTCGGTCGCCTCGGGTCGATCCTGCGTGCAGGAACGGTGGCGCAGCTCAATGCCGCGGGCGCACTGCACTCCGGCGCGTATTTCGTGTGGAGCGTGCGCCATAAGATCACCAGCGAGAAGCACACCATGGATTTCGTGCTAGTGCGAAACGCCGTTGGCTCGGCCGCCGGCGGCCTGTTATCGGGAGCTCCATCGCCGTGAACGACGCGCTGCTCAATGAACTCTTGGAGCGGATCCGCGGAAGATTCTATGGCAAGTATCGCGGTTCGGTGACAGACGTCGATGCCGACACGATGCGCATCAAGGCATCGGTGCCCTCTGTGTTGCCGGGCGCGACGACCGGCTGGTGCATGGCCTGCGTGCCCTACGCCGGCCCGGATGTCGGCGTGGTGATGCTCCCGGAAGTGGGCAGTGGCGTCTGGATCGAATTCGAGGGCGGCGACGTCTCCTATCCCATCTGGGTCGGCTGCTATTGGCGCTCGACCGAGGTTCCCTCGGAGGCGAGCGCGACCGTCAAGAGCATCATCACGCAGGCGGGTTCGGTCGCCCTCGACGATGATGCCGGCAGCATCACGCTCACCGATGCTCAGCAGAACACCGTGGTGTTGGATTCCGACGGGGTCACGAGCACATCGGGAAGCTCGACCGTTGCGATCGGCGCCGACGGGGTCAGCGTCAACGATGGCGCCCTGGAGGTCACCTGATGCCCGCCCTTCTGACCAGCGCGAGCACTCTGATGTGTCCCCATGGTGGCACCGTCACCGCCACCCCGGGGAGCGTGCGCGCTCAGGCGGGCGCACCCATATTGCGCGGCTCCGATACGTTCCTGATCGCGGGCTGCCCGTTCATGATCGGCCCGGCGCCCAGTCCCTGCATGACGGTGCAATGGGTGGAGACTGCCAGCCGCGTTCAGCATGCGGAGGATTTCGTCTTGACCGAGGCCAGCCTGGGTTTATGCCTTGCAGCGACGCAGGCGCCGCAGGGAGCGGTACTCGTCGTGATGACCCAGCCCGACGCGCAAGGACTATGAGCCCATGGTGACCCGGCGCGACATCGCTTTCCCATTCGGCATCGACGCCGCGTCGGGGCAAGGAGCTCAGGCAAGCTATCAAGATCACGTCGATCAGATGATCCGCCAGATTCTTTTGACCGATCCCGGCGAGCGAGTCTGCCTGCCGACCTTCGGCGCGGGGCTGCGCCGCCTGCTGTTCGCGCCACTGAATGCCGCCCTGGTCGCGACCACCAAACTCATCGTCACGCAAAATCTCAATCAATGGATGGGAGGACAGATCACGATCCAGGACGTCACCGTGATCACCGCCAATTCCCCCGGATCGGTCACGGTTGCGGGACCACCCCTGCCGGACAGCGCCATCGTGATCCAGGTCAGCTACGTCCTGGTGGAGACGCAGACCGTGCAGCAAACCTCGGTCACGGTGAGCTGACATGAGTGCGAATCTGTCCGAGCCGCGCAACCGCTATGCCTTGGTCGCCACCTCCAAGACGGTGAACGGAATGGATTTCGTGGAGTTGCCCGCGGTTGACGCGACGACGCTCTACGTGCACTTCATCAACACCGTGAATGTCGCCGTGGCCGGGATCGCGGCGAGCATCAGCGGCGGCGATACCATCACCGACATCTCGGTTGCGGCGATCAACAACGCGACCGATTGGTCGGTCGACAACAATGGTCGGCCGGTGTTGCAACTCACGGTGAGCCGCGCCGGGGATTTCTCGAATTACACGCTCGCGTTGACCGGCGCCCCGCTCGATCTGATGTATGCCAGCGCGACGTTTTCATTCAAGGTACTGTGTCCCAGCGACTTCGATTGCGCGCCCGCGCCGCTCTATTGTCCGCCCGACGACACGCCTGTTCCGCCGATCGATTATCTTGCCAAGGACTTCCAAAGCTTCAAACAGGCCCTGACCGATTTCTCCGCCCTGCGCTATCCAAGCTGGCAGGAGCGCGCCGAGGCGGATATCGGCGTCATGTTCCTGGAGGCGCTGTGCGCGACCGCCGACGAATTGAGCTATTTGCAGGATCGCGTCGCCGCCGAATCCACGCTGCAAACGGCGACCCAGCGCCGCTCCCTCGTGAGCCTGGCGCGATTGGTGGATTACGAACCGGCCCCGGCGCTGTCGGCGACGACGACTCTGCAATGCAACGTCGCCGCGGGGATCGTTGCCGTTCCGGCGGGCCTGCTGATCAGCGCGAGCGCGCCGGACAACTCGCTCGTACCCTTCGAGATCGGCACTGGCTTGGCGGACACCACGAACCATCCGGTGTCGTCGGTCTGGAACGACGGCATTGCACCGTATTGGTTGGATGACAGCGAACGATGCCTGCCGCGCGGCTCTACGGGAATGTGGATCCAGGGGCATGGCTACAATTTTTTGGCGCAGCCGAACCTCGCGCTGCTGATCCAAACGGATCTGCCCGGCGAGAGCATCCGGGAGGTCGTGCACGTCGCGACGGCCCAAGAAACCCAGGATTTGGTCTACCCAACGCTGGGGCAGCCGACGAAGGTGACCTACATCACTTGGGACGCCGCCGATGCGCTGGTGCGAGATCACAATCTGACGGCGACTCATCTGGCAGGAAACCTGCTGCCCGCGACGCAAGGGCAGCGGTTCCACGCGACCTTTGCGATTGGCACACCGCCCGCCACCGCAAGCTCCGTGCCATCCGCGATTGCGCGGCGCGGCCGCAACGGCACCGATGCAACACCCAATTGGATTTTTCGCTACCCCTTGAGCCAAGGGCGCCTCGCATGGCTCGCGCCGCCCGGAGAGGCGGCGTTCGATCCGAGCATCGATGTCGCGGCGCCGGAGGTGCAGATGACCGAGACCGTACCGACGCCGCAACCCTGGGGATTCGTCACGAGTCTGCTCGACGCGCAGGGCACGGTACTCGCATTCACCGTCGATTCGATGGCGTGGCGGGTCGTATCGAGCGGCAATACAGGCGATCCGGTGCAATGGGAGTACGACGGGGACCAGGGCGATACGCTGCGCTTCGGCGATGGTGTGTTCGGGTTGCAGCCCGCCGAAGGTACTTTGTTCGACGTGCGCTACCGCGTCGGACTCGGAGCCGCCGGCAATGTCGCAGCGGATTCGATCACCGTCGTCGGAGCACAGTGGAGCGGCTACGTCACGAGCGCGCGCAACCCCTTCATCGTCACGGGCGGTGCGGACGCTGAGACCACGCAGCACATCCAGCGCATGGCACCGCAGGCATTTCGCGTGCAGCAATACCGCGCCGTGCGGCCGGAGGACTACGAGGCCGCGGCCGAGACGCTGCCCTGGGTACTGAAAGCAAGCACGGCGTATCGCTGGACGGGAAGCTGGCTGACGGTGTTCACGACGGTCGATCCCAGCGGCAACGAGACGGCCACGGCGGACGAGCAGGTGAATCTGATCAATTTGCTCAATCGGCAGCGGCTTGCCGGATACGAATCCTATGCGCCGAGCCCCACACTGGTATCAATCGACCTGCGCATCAAGGTCTGTGTCGCGCCCGGCTGGCTGGCCAGCGACGTGGAGGCGGGTGTGCTCACCCGGCTCGGCAATGCGACCCGCCCCGACGGCAGCACCGGGTTTTTCTTTGCCGATCGCTTCAGTTTCGGAACACCGCTCTACCGCAGCCGGCTGGAGGCAGCGATCCAAGGAGTTGCGGGCGTCGCCGGTGTGCTGGATATCGAGTTTCGGCTCCGGGGTGCGACCACGAGCTTCGGGCCGTTGCCGGAAGTCCTGCCGCTCGCCCCCGACGAGATCCTGCGGGTCGACAATGATCCGGATTATCCGGCGCGCGGGACGATCCGTGTGATCCCGGAGGGCGGGCAATGAGCGCGCAGCCTCCGATTTGCCCCTGCGACGCCGATACGCTGCCGCTCCCCACCAATGTCCCGGGCCTGACGCAGATCGCCTATCGTGCGGGCACGTTTCGCGACTTCCGGCGCGAATTGTTGACGGCCCCGCAGAATCTGTCGACCGATCCTCCCAACGACCCGCCGATCGAGTACGCGCTCACAGGCTGGCGCGCCGACGTGAATTCGAATCCGGCCGTCGCGGATCTCGCCGTCATGATGGTTGAGTGGTGGGCTTATCTTGCCGACATTTTGACGTTCTACAACGAACGCATTGCCAACGAAGATTATTTGGGCACGGTGCAGCTGCCGGAGAGTGCGGGCCGATTGGTCAGTGTGCTGGGGTACCGGCCGCGGCCGGCGCTCGGGGCGACCGGCACGCTCGCCGCCCTGGTCACGCCGGGCCAGACGGCGACGCTGCCGGCCGGTTTACAGTTCCAGAGCAAGCCCGGCCCGGGTCAGACGCCGCAGACCTACGAGCTCGCGGCGGCAACGTCGATCGGCGCGCCCGATGCGGTGCCGGCCAATCCCTCCCCGCCGACACTGGTGGCGCAAAATCCCCTTTCCCCCATCGACGTGATCATGGATCCTCGGGAGCTGCTGCATCCTGGCCAGCGCCTGGAATTCGAAACCAAGCTGCCGGGCGGGTATCTCGGTATCGGCGGCGGGAACTTGGGCGGCGGAACGATCATCGGTTTCGGCGAAACCATTTACAACGTATTGCTCCAAGGCAGCCTGAGCTCGCTCAGCATTGGCGCGCTGTTGATGCTTGGGCCTCGCGACGGCAGCGCCGGGCCGACGCTCATAACGCTGAGTGCCGCGCCCACGGTGCAAACGGTGGTCGGCGGCAAACAGACCCAGCTGAATTTCAGTCTGACGGACGGCACGCAGCCGCTGCCGGCGCTGACCGCAGCAAGCGCGCTGCTCCAGCGCGCGGCGCAAACGGCGACTCTGTGGACGGTCAACGGCAGTCCTTTCAGCAATGGGAACACGGTCGTGCAGCTTGCAGGCCTTGCGCGCCAGATCCGCGCCAATGACTGGGTCGCCTTTACCTCGCCGTCGGGCTCGCAACTGGTCCAGGTCTCGAGCGCTCAGGACATGATGGGCGATGCGAGCAATGCCAGCGACGCATCCCCGACCCGGGTCAGTTCCGGCACGCCGCCGCCGTCACCCATTCCCGTGCTGCACACGCAACTGACCGTGGCTGCCGCGCTCAATGGCGCCATCACAAACAATCCCGGCGCAGTCAGCATTCTGTTTGCCTGGCAGGACGTCGGCACACTCCTCGATCAGCCGCCCGGGCCTTGGGACGGGAGGCAGCCCGCGCTCGCGCCGGTGCAGCCCGCCGTGTTCGCGGCCGGCAATACCGTTCCGATCATCGTTCAGGATACGACCGGCACGGGCGTCATCGCGACCGG
This sequence comes from Steroidobacteraceae bacterium, assembly GCA_052143815.1. Taxonomy (GTDB): domain Bacteria; phylum Pseudomonadota; class Gammaproteobacteria; order Steroidobacterales; family Steroidobacteraceae; genus Bog-1198. The sequence goes on from JBKQSA010000034.1 coordinate 30,593, forward strand.
CACCTCGAGCGGCAATGGTTCACTGTCGGTCGGGTTTGCGTCCTCGGCCTCCACACCGCTGACGCCCCCGCTGCAGCCGCCGCTCAGCATCCTGTACAACCTGTTGCCCGTGACCTGCGGCAAGACCGTCTCGAACGAGGTGCTCGGCAGCGGGGATGCCACCGTCGCCGGTCAGAGTTTCATGCTCGCCAAATCGCCGGTCACCTACCTTGCGAGCGGCGCGATCTATATCAGCACGATCAAGCTCACCATCAATGGGGCGCCTTGGACGGAGGTCGCAAGCTTCTATGGGCAATCCGCCACGGCCCAGGTCTTTGTCACCCGCGAGGACGATCAGGCGAACACTTACGTCGACTTCGGCGACGGCGTCAACGGCGCGCGGCTGCCCACGGGGACCAACAACGTGGTGGCGACCTATCGGGTGGGCTCCGGCGCCGCCATGCCGCCGGCGGGCAAATTGACCGTGATTGCGCAGGCCTATCCGGGCCTGCGGTCAATCCTCAATCCGGTGGCGGTGAGCGGCGGCAGCGACGCCGATCCGCCGTCCCTCCTGCAATGGGCGGCGCCGCGTTCCGTGCTCACGTTCGGGCGAGCAGTGTCGATCGATGACTATGCGGCGCTCGCCGCGCAAGTCGCCGGAGTGACGCTGGCTCAGGCGGTATGGAGCTGGAATGCCAGCACGCAACGCGCGGGTGTCACCGTGTACGTGGCGGGCGCGGGCGACGTGGTCACGCTCGCGAGCGCCGCGCTCGCCGCGGCGGGCGACCCCAACCGGCCCGTGACCGTGAAGGCTGCGATACCAATCGATGTTACGCTGATCATGACGCTGATCGTGACGCCGGGCTTCGACACCGGCGTGATCAAGGCGTCCGTGCAGAGCGCGCTCGCCGACCCTGCCACGGGCTTGTTTTCGCCGGCCAGGCTCGGGATCGGCCAGACACTCTTTGACAGCCAAATCGAAGCCGCCTGCCTTCAGGTCAGCGGCGTGGTGGCGATCAGTGCAGCCACCTTTTACGCGGGCATGACGGTCGACCCGGGACCGCTGCATGTACCCGGCGAGGGCCGGTATTACTCACTCAGCGCCGCCAATGTCCAACCGAGCACGCAGGTGGACCCCAATGGCGGATGACGGGTACGCACAGGCCTATGCGGATCGCCTCTGGCAGCTGCTGCCCGCGATTTATCGGACCTTGGACCTCCCGGCAACGCCCGGGACCAACGGACCGCTGCGCGAGTTGATCAACCGCCTCGGCGCGCAGGCGGCCGTCGTGCGCCGGAGCATCGATCGGCTGGGAGAGAACCAATCCATCGAGACCTGCGATGACTGGGTGATCCCCTACATCGGTGATCTGGTCGCGACCCGCCTGGTGAGCTGCCTGACGCCCGCGGCACAGCGCCTCGATGTCGCGAAAACAATCTACTATCGGCGCCGCGCCGGAACTGTCGGCCTGCTGGAGGAGCTGGCGGCAAACATCATCGGGCGCGATGCACGGGTCGTGGAGTTTTTCCGCCGCCTCGGCCGCACGCGCCACCAGTTCGATCCCGAGATCGGCCAGGTCGGCGATTGGGATTCGAAGGGCAATCCGCCCCTGCCCATCGTCGAAGGACTGGTGGGACGATACACGCGGACGGCAACGGGCGGGTTCGCGGACCTGCGCAGCGTGTACGGCGCGAACAATACGGGCACGGCCTTCGACGAGTATGCGCATACCGCCGACTTGCGCAGCGGCGGGCAAACCACGGGTTGGTACAACATCTCGCACCTCGGAGTCTTTCTTTGGTGGCTGCAGGCCATGCCCATCAACGGCGCAACGCCCGTGGGCAGTGGCGCTACCCCGGCGTGCTACACCTTCGATCCCACCGGGCGCGACATCCCGTTGTTCGCACCCAAACAACGAACCGCCGCCAGTTTCGGCAATGACTGGGTCTCCCCCAACGAGTGGCAATTGTCAGTCGCCATCAGTGCCAGTCTCTGGGCAGCCGAACCGCATCATCTCTATCCCGATGCGCCGGATGCGAACAACCGCGGGGCCTTCTGGGTTGGACTCGTCGCCGGCGGCAGCAGCGCGCGCCTGCCGCGCTCGCAACTGAAGATCCATCCCGAGCGTGGGCGCTTCAGTTTCGGCGCGGGTGTCGCGCCCGGCCAGCTCACGTCCAACTACTACTTCGGATTGCTGTCGATGATCGGCGCAGGCGGCTACGGCGACGGGATCCTGAGCACGCTGGACCAACCGGCTTCTGCCCTGCCGGTCAGCGGCGGCGGCGGTGCCCTCGCGGCCGCACTCGGCGCCGCGATCAATGCGAGCGTGACGCTCCCGATCTTGGACTCATTGACGTACACGATGCCCGCGAGTCCGCTGACCGTGGCGGACGGCACGACCTTGGTGGTGCGAGCCGCAAGCGATGAGCGGCCGGTGCTGCGCACCGCGGCCGCCGGCGCGAGCTGGATCGTGACGGGTGCAGTGGATTCCAATCCGTCCGGCGGCAGCACGGTGCTGGTGCTGCAAGGCCTGCACATTCAAGGGGCCGATCTCGTGCTGCAGGGGAATTTCGACACCGTGCAGCTGCGCATGATGACGCTCGACCCCGGCACCGCCGGGCCGACACCGGCATCGTTTGCGTCGGCGATCGACGGCCTCGCCCTGCGGCCAGTCTCGATTTACATCGAAGGGACGGTCACGAACCTGATTCTCGAGCGCTGCATCACCGGTCCCATCCGGACGCGCAATGGCGGCGCGCTGCAGCAGCTCAACGCCTGCGACAGCATCATCCAGTCGATCCCGACGCATGCGCAGGTTGCCGGCGCGCCGGTGTTCGACTACGCGAACCTTGCCGCCGAGTGGCAACACAAATCCGGCACGCTCGCCAAGCGAGTCAATGCGTCACTGCCCGCCGCCACACGGTCGGCACTGTCGAAATACGTGATCGGCACGGCGCCGAGTGCGGCACTGACGTCCAAACTCAAGACGACTCTGCAGGGCATCGATCGGACAAAGGCGGAAGCGGCCTGGCCCCTCGCGCTTGCCGATCTCGCCCTTGGCTTCGCGACGGGGGCCATCTCGTTGCAGCGCTGCACCGTGCTCGGGCCGACGGTCACGCATCGGCTGGCCGTCAGCGAATCGATCCTCGACAGCGTCGCGAGCGTTGACGATCCGCAGGACGGCTGCGTGCGATTCAGTGCCTACGTTGGCGGCAGCGATTTGCACGCCCCATACCGCTGCGTGACCATTCCCGTTCAAGCACCGCTTTTCGAGACGCGGCTTTTCGGGCGGCCGGAGTACGCCCGGCTGCGGGCCGATGCGGACAACACCATCCTCACTCCGAGCAGCGGCACGATCCTCGGCGGCGCGCAGAACGGCGCCGAGATGGGCGTGTACTGCTCGGAACAGATCGCGCTGAAGCGGCGCGGTCTTGCCATCAAATACCAGGAATTCATGCCGATAAGCCTCGTGCCGGTATGGATCGATGTCGATTAAGCCGATCCAAGGAGCTTCGCCGTGGATGCCGATATCGCCAGATTGAGTTTCGATCCGACCCGTGACTATCGTGCGCTGATCACCCAGCAAGGCCGGGTGACACTCGAAGCCGACAGCAATGAAGCGAGTACGATCGCGAGCGAGGCGCTACGCCTCGAGACGATCGATGTCGTGGGACCGTCGGGGACGCCGGACGGCGGCTATGCCGTCTCCGCGGGCCGCAGCCCCACCGACCTCGTGATCGGAGCCGGCACGATATACGTCGGCGGCTGGCGGCTCACGCTGGATGCGCCCATGCATCTGAATCAGCAGCCGGATTGGCTGAACCAGACCCCAACGGCCGTCCCACAGGGCGACACGCTCGTCGCGCTGCTGGTGACGGAGCAAAGCGTCGGTGCCGTTGAGGATCAGGCGCTGCTCGAAGTGGCCCTGGGTGGTCCCGACAGCGCCGCGCGCGCGCGGCTGATGCAGCATTTTCTTGCCTTGCCGACGTCGGCGACGACCTGCCAGGGGGCGCTCGGCACGCTGCAGACGACCCTGGGTCAAAACGGCCTGAGCCTGGATACGGATACTTGTGCCGTTACCAGTACCGCAACGCTCGAAGTCAGCTTTTTTCCGCCGCCGGCGCCCGCGGATCCCTGTTGCCCCCCCGCGTCGGGCGGGTATCTCGGCGCGGACAACCAGCTTGTGCGCGTCACCGTCATCCGGTACAACCCGACGAGCGGCAGCGGCACGCTGCTCTGGGGCTGGAACAACGCCTCGACTTTGTTCCGAGCGACCGTGATCGATCAGCAGACGCTCGCCCTTTCCCCAGGGCCGGTCGACGCGGCGCACACCCCGCAACAGGGTCAGGCAATCGAGGTATTGCGGACCGAATGCGTGCTGGGCAACCCGAGTGACCAGAATTACGTCGCGGCACCTCAGGGCCAGGTGATGACGCTATCGATCTCGACCGCGGTCTTCAACTCGGGTAACAACCAGCTCAGCCTTCCCGGGACCCTGCCCCCGGACTATGGCACGGAGCCCAATTCGCTGTTCGTGCGCCTCTGGCAGGCACAGGTGACCTTCCAATCGGGCGTGGCGCAGCAACTCGATCCGGTATCCGGACTCGCGGTGACCATCAATCTGTCGGCCGTGCCCTCCGGGCCCTTCATCACCGCAAGGCCGGTGTGGCAAATTGCGGTACGGCCGAACACGCCGCAGCAGGTTTATCCGCAGCGCTATCTGCAGAACCCGCAACCGCCGGATGGGCCGCGCCAATGGCTATGCGATCTGGCCGTCGTCTCGGTCGGTGCCACCGGGTTTACGCTGCTGCAGGATTGCCTCAATTCCTTCCAACCCTTGATTGATCAGCAGCCCTGCGAGTCCTGCGGCGTGACGCTCGGACCCAAGGACGTGGCCGCCGCGGGCGGCTTGCAGGCCGTCATCGACGCGCAGGCGAGTGCCGGCGCGGGCCAAGGCGCAACCGTGACACTGCTGCCGGGATTGTATGTGCTGCCTGCGCCCCTCGCACTGACCGCGCAACATCAATTCTTGACGATCGAAGGTTGCGGCGCGAATGCTGTGCTCAGTGCGGATCCCAACGCCCTGACGAGCTTCACCCCCGGTCTGATCACCATCAAGGATGCCACGGGCGTCACGCTGCAGAACCTATCACTGACGCTGCCGAATGTGCTCTACCGGGTCACCTGGCCCAATGGTCAGACCATCAACAGCACGGACTCGACGCCCCAGGCGCCGGCGCTCCGCGCGTTCAATAATCTGCTCTATGTATTCTGGAAGGCGAACGATAAATCCAACCGGATCTATTACAGCGCCTCTTCGACCGGTGCGGCCGGTAGCTGGCCGGCCGGCCAACCGATCGATGGAACGGATTCAACGCCCGACGCGCCAGCGGCCTGTGTTTTCAATGGCCTGCTATATCTGTTCTGGAAGGCCAACGATTCGTCGAACAGCATCTATTTCAGCACCTCGAGCGACGGCAAGACCTGGGCGGGGGGGCAGCGCATCAACTCGACGGATTCGACGCCGGAGCCGGTGGCCGTCTGCGTATTCAACAACCAGCTGGTGCTTTTTTGGAAAGCCAACGACTCGTCGAACCGGCTGTACTACAGCGCTTCATCCAACGGCAAGACCTGGCCCGGCGGCCAACTCGTCGACAGCATCGACTCGACGCCGAACGCACCGGCGGTGTGCGTCCTCAACAATCAGCTGGTCCTTTTTTGGCGAGCGAACGATTCGTCCAACCAGATCTACTACAGTACGTCGACGACTCTTGCGTCCTGGCCCAAGGGACAGGTCATCGACACCACTGATCTGACCTCCGACGCACTCGCCGCTTGCGTGTTCGGCAACCAGATTTATCTCTTCTGGAAGGATAGCGCGAATCGGCTGATGTTCAGCTCCTCTTCCAATGGAACGACCTGGGCGGCCGGGCAGACCATCAACAGTGTCGATACGTCGGCCCACACGCCGGCCGTCACCGTCTTCAACAACGCCGTGTATCTGGTGTGGCAGGGGAACACCTCGAATGCCATGTACACGAGCGCCGTGGCGCCACCGTCCCTGGCGGGGCCGCTCGTGCTGCCGCGCGGCGTGTGTCCCACCGACGCCACGAATCTGACTCTGGAGAACTGTACGCTTTCCATCGAAGTTCCGAGCAGTGCGAGCGTGATCGGCGCGTGCGTGTTCGCGCAGGGCGCATGCGCCGGATTGCGCCTGCTGGGCAACCAGTTCGAATGCAGTTCCGGAGGCGCCGAGAGCGCGACTTCGCTGCGCTTCGTGATTGGACTTTGGTTGACCCCGGCGGCCACCGGCGCAGCGACGTTCACTGGCACCGAATTCAAGGTGGTCAATCCCGCATTCTCCAAAGTGAATCAGGTATTCGACGACGCGCACCTCGTCGGCAACACCTTCACCGGGTTGACGCTGCCCATCATCGTGATCGCCCAAATCGGGCTCGTGCGCTGCACCGAGAACCGGGTGACCAACAGCTGTGCGGGTTTCTGGTTCCTCGAGGCCGACATGGGTTCCAATCTAGCGGTGAACCGCGCCGCACTCGCCGACGAGGAAGCGAACAACGCCAACGCGAAACTCGCGAACACCATTCGCGTGAGCACCCAACCCACCGTGCTGGAACAGGCAATGACGTATTCCGCGGCGTTCGGCAGCTCGGCGTCGGCGGCGCCCAGCAGCTTGTCCGACGAGGTCCAGCGGGTGCTGAAATCGGACTACACGACGCGCGGCAGCGCGGCCTACACGGCCTTCATCTCGGAACTCACTCCTGCGGCGGCGGGGACCGGCACCTCGGCGGCCGCCGGAACTGCACCGGCTGCCGCTTCCGCGCGACTGATCGACGAGTCCACCTACAAAGCGACTTCCACCGCGCTAGACACGCTGCAGATCGCCGCACTTGCCGCGGAATCGGAGGGCACGACGCTCGAGCCGACGATCTATCTGCTGCACAACGATCTCGAGCTGGTGCCGCTCAGCAGCGTGAAGAGGGACAATCAGGCGCAGCCATCCTTGCCCGGGCTCATGACCATCTGCACGCAAGGCGAGCTGATCGGCAGCTTGTTTTATCAAGGCAACCGCGTGGAAGTCCCCACCAAAGGTTCGATGGCCATGGTGAGCTATTGGGCCGCCAAGACGATCATCACGGGCAACCAGTTTTACCAAGCCGCCGGCAAGGACGTATCGGCCCCTTGCATGGTGGCGGTCACCGACAACACGAATTTCTTTTCGATCATGGGCAATATCGTGCACCAGGGCTGGATCGTCTCGCCGGTGCGCAGCGTGCCGACCGGGTTGGCGACTAGCGACTGGGCCTATCTCAATACGGTCGGTTGAACAGGGGGTATTAAGATCGCCATGGGACAATTCGCAGCGCCAACCCGGAAGCCGCGGGCGAAAGCGGCAGATCGAACGGCGGCTGCGCCGCAGCGGGTGAAGCAAGCAGCCTCACGGAGTTTGGATCAAGAAGGAAGCCTTAAGCGCCACTTCCAGGAAGGCCTCGGCAATCAGGCGGTGTTGCGTAGACATGCCCTGAACTCGGCCTCGGCACCCGGGCGTGCGTCCATCGCACTGCAGGCAAAAGTCCAGGTCGGGGCGATCGACGCACCTTTCGAGCATGATGCGGATCGGGTGGCGGATCAAGTGATGAGGACCGGGGCTGCCGACTCCGTAAATCCGCGAGTGCCCAGCCACGATTTCGGCCAAATGCCGGTGCATCCGAGCGCGAGCCCACGCCTCCGGCCAACGACGCCTCTGACAGTTCCGGCGGCGGACACGCCGGAGTCCGGCGGCGAACCCCTGGAGCCCGCTCTTCGTTTCGATCTTGAAGCGCGTTTCGGTCACGACTTCTCCCGGATTCGGATTCATGCCGGAGACCGCGCAGCAAAGCTCGCCGAGGCGAAACGCGCGGCGGCCTACACGGTCGGCTCGGAGATTGTCCTCGGTGCGACAGTGTCGCCCCGCACCACGCGCGGCAAACGAGTCCTCGCCCACGAACTTGTTCACGTGCTGCAGCAACTGCGCTACGCGGGCGCGGGTCATGAGAACGGACGGGAATCTACTGCGAATGACCGGGACGAGATCGAAGCGAACACCATCTCGCGCCGGATATTCACATCCAATCCGGGCGCTCTGCCGGTAGCAGTGAACGAACGCCCCTCGTCGAGGATTCAGCGTTCCTCGCTCGGCCCCACGCTCAACCCCGTCGAGAAGGGAGAGTCCTATCTGCCCAGTTTCGCGGAATTGGCCACTCGACTTAAAGGGATGAACAAATTCGAACGTCAGGCCTTCGTGACGAAATATCTCGTCGAGGTCAGGGCCAACTGGACTCGGGTCGAGGCGGCAGGACTGATCGCCAAGCTCGACAATGCTCGTAGTGCAGAGACGCAGATGAAGACATCCGAAGTCCAACCGCTGTCGGGGTTTCCGAAAGAGAAGAAGACTGCTCCGACCGTCTACCGGTCGAATTTGATGGTGGATGCTCGCGATCCGGCGCCGCCGACGGAACTCGGGCGCAAGCTGGTGACCCAGAAAGTGACTGTTGACTCGGTTACGGAAAGCGGCCACAACGCGGCGGAGAAGGGCTACAACGCAGCGGAAGCGGTAATGAACCTGCGCCGCCTGAACGATGTTCTTGTACGCATGCTCAGTGCATATCGCGCATCGGAGGCAACCAAGGCACCGCTCTCGGACGTGCTGGCCATTTACCGGGCGGAAGGCGATCTGAGCTCACCGCCGTCCACCGGCAGCCTGGCTGGCGGGATTCCGTCCGGCACGTCGGACGCAACCACAAGCATAAACGAACCATCCATGTTTTTCGGGCGCCCCGACCTCAATAGGGGGAACCCAGACCTTCATAGCTTGGTAGTGCTATATGATCGTAACGCTGTTTCGCACTATCACCTTTCGGACACTGAGATCCAAGAGATGGCCCTGAGGGAATGGTTCGTGCAGATCGGCGGGCTTGACGAAGTGGGTCATCTCATGCCGCTGAACCAGCTGCAGGATTTATTCGCTTCCTGGTCCAGCGAGAACTGGCTCGCGGCCGAGAATGCGTCGTCTGCGGAACAGAGCGTCAAAGACAAGGCCAGGGGCGATGCCAGAACGCGGTGGACGAATCTTCTCGCCAATGTGGAGATCGCAAGGGACGTCAAATCGCGCACCGGTAAGTCACACGCCGTGCAGGCAACACCGAAGGATCCGGAGATCCTGATAGCGGGCATCCTCTCCGAGGCTGTGATGCGTCAGCGGGCTCTCGGCAAGTTGAACCGGCTCTTCGGCGGCGCACCGCTGATTGGCGCAGACCCGGAGATGTCCGCCGGTATGTCGTACCTCCATTACAATGTTGGGACCGAGGGTTTTCGCGAGATTCTCGTGAGTGCGGCGGTTGCCGCATCAGCGACTTCCGGTAAGCCCTACCAGCAGTTGCGAACGGCGATGAAAGGGTCGCTCGATACGTCCGAGCTGCGGACCCTGATGCACAAGCTTGACGCCAATACCCAGAAGATCGACGCCGATTCGCAAAAGCTGAAGGAGGCCAAGAAGAATGGCGACACTCTCGTGGCCGAGATTAAGAGACTTGGCAATGAAATCGAATCCCTGAGCGGCGAACTGTGGGAACGGATGGAAATCTGGCTGAGGGCCGATCCGGCCAGGATTACGCTGCTCAGCCGCTTCATCGAGACGGCGGGCGCCAGTGACTGGAGTCCAAAATCATGGGGATTCCCCCGCAGCAGCCTGTCCCGATACGATGTTTTGCGGCAGTACTACTCGCTCCTTTAGCGAACCAGCGACATAGGATGCAACGTAGCCAGCCGCCGATGCAAAACTCGTGAGGGTGCGCTGAGCAGCGCACTGTTCTGGAGGGTTGAAGTCCCTCTGCCGCTCGAATGAGGAGCGGTATATCCAAAGGCGGGGTGGAGCCTCGCTGGCCAGAGAAGGTAGATGTATGG
>JBKQSA010000035.1:0-9448 GCA_052143815.1 Steroidobacteraceae bacterium
TCCGGCTGACTGACTCCAGTCAGCTCCCTCGGATCGGTCAAGTTACGCGAGGGACTGAACCCCTCGAACCTCATTTAACGAGACCAATATGCCGGGCTCCCGACATCGATTTTCTTGCGCAGGGTCAGCGTCATAGACGTCCGCAACGGCCAATATTCGTGCCTCCAGAAGCATGTTCGTGCCGGAAAGCCCCGCAGGGTAACCGCTGCCATCAAGCCGCTCGTGATGCTGGTAAGCGACATCCGCAATGGGCAATGGCGTGTGCAAATGCTCGAGAATGTTGCGGCCGACGATGCAGGGGGTCTTCATCAGCTCGAACTCAGGGCCGGTCAGGGCACCCGGCTTACCAAGAATCTCCGCGGGCACCGCAATCTTGCCGATGTCATGGACGATTGCCGAGAGGCGGAGAACCTCCAGCTGCTGCGCCTCGAGTCCGAAGGCACGGCCCATTGCGATCGCGAGTTCCGCGACTCGGTTCTGGTGCTTGATCGCGAACGGCTCCCGATAGCCGTGCGCAGGTGTTAGTAGCGCAATTTTCGAACACAAGTCTTCGATAGCTGGAATTCCGTCGATCACCGGGTCGGCCTCGAGCCTCATAGTTTCTTGCACCCTGGCGCGTCCGCTGGCCGCCGATTTTCCAAACGGCCAATGATCTCGTTGGCTATCCAATTACCGAATCCATCAGATCCAATTCGCAGTTTTTTTATAGCACCGCGGAACGAGGGAAGCACATCGATCGCACAACTTTGAGACGTGCAACGCGACACGACTGGATTGTTGCCGCGCACTGCTCCAATAGCGTCGTGGTGCGTCGCGTACCGAGAAGAGATTCGACTTCCGCCACCATTGGGCGCAATTCAGACGTACTCAGACGTTAGCGGCCATGATCCGGAGGTCAATCTCCAACGGCCGTGCGTAAGCTATGGAGGCAAAGCGATGGCGGGAGCCGATGTGAGTGAGGCCCTCACCGTGCAGCGTATCGGATGGTTCTCCGACCGCGATGCGCTGATTGATGCATACAACACAGTCGCGCACGATCTCTATGCAACGACCGTAGCGGCATTTCGTTATCACGGTTGCTCTGGTTGGACGGGGCCGGCGCTCGGCAGCAATCCGTCCCCGGCAGGCAACAATACGCCATGGTCAGACGTAAAATCGCGTAGCGTCAAGCAAAGAGTCTATTTCAATACTGCAAAGCGAGGACGTTCGGTCTTAGATCCGAGTGAATATTGATCGCATAGATCAGCTTCAAAAATGTGCAAAAACTTGGCCAGTTCTGTTAGCGAGTAACTGAGGGCATCGGTGTGAACTTGCAATATAGTGTTGATCACAGTCGGTTGCTCAGGCGTGAAGTCCAGCTCCGGCGGTTCCCGAAGTCGCAAGCGCCGCGCGCTTATCTGCTTCCAAAGATACTGAGTCTGATTCTTCGTCAAGGCCCCAAGCGATGTAGCGCGCATGAGTAGGGCCTGCATAGAGACCTTCCATTCTGTTTTAAGCGCCGCAAGTAATTGCAGATCGATCCGTTGCCCCACGAAATATGGCTTTATATCCTCAGCGGGCATCAGCAGTGCGGCGGCGAACTGATCTGCTTCTACTTCCATATTCGGAGTTGGAAATCGGTGCATTACCATGTGCCCAAGTTCATGGGACAAGGTATACCGCAACCTATCGGCAGGCTGATCGCTATTCATTACGATCAATGGCGGCACGCCTGGCGCAGAGAATGTGACGCCACTGATAGAGGCTCGCGCGAGCGGTGAGTGCGCGACCAGGACGCCAGCTCGTTCTACCAATAAAGTCAAATCCCGAATGGGTCCGCGCGGCAATTTCCAATGCGAACGCACCAATCCGGCGATGCGTTCAGCATCGTCATAATCCTCAATATCTAAACGCGGGAGGTTGTTTGCATGCACGTACTCTGCACCTTCAAGTAGGCGCCGCATGTGCATTACTCTGATATTGAGTTCCGCAACGACAGCGTCCATTTCCCTGCCGGAAACCTCGCTCTTTCGTCGCCACATTGGGTGGACGCTCACCGGAGCGCCGTAAACGGGGTCCGTCAAAAAGAAAAACGACATAGGCAGTCCGTACACTGCCACGGCACGAATAAGTACTTCTTCGCGCGCTTCGCTAACACCATTCTCGATTCGAGAAAGCAGAGATTGCTCAATGCCCAACTGTGTCGCAGCATCAATTTGCGATAACTGCTTCCTCTGCCGCGCTAGGCGCAGCATTGTTCCGTTCGCAGCCATGACTATTCCCCGCGATCATTGTGTTTTTCGGTCTGATCCGCTGAATTTATCTGTTCGCGTGGGCGCGCAGTTGCCGCAGGCGGTGTTCCGCTGTCGATCGGAGGCGTCGGAAATGGAATAATCGCAGCAGCCGCAGGTTTTTGAAGTTCGAAGCTCCAAAGTTTCTGGAATCCTTGGCGGCATGTGGCGGCAATAGAAGCCATGCGTGTCGCGTATTCATCTTCCTGGTAGCAGACTTCGATGTGATAAATTTCGGGTAAGTCGAACAGCGGAATCTGCGGATCGATAAATTCCAAAGTCGCTTGAGTGCTGATGTTTGACCCGAGCCCGAATCGATTCGCCTTCTTGAGACGAACAAGAACACGATCACGGAATAGAAACCTTACTGTCCGACCCCTGGGAATCGCACGAATCTCTTTATCGTTCATGAACTCTGCAAGGGCACGCTGCCTGGCATAGCTGAATATGCAATTGGCGCGTGTCGTCTTATCAAATGTAATCCGAGACTCAACCGGAAGGCTCATCCAGTCATCCCACGCGCCCTCTAGCACCTTTCTAATGCGCAGTTCGAAATCCAAAAGGATTGGACGAACGTCATCGATTTGGGGAACTGGCATCGCTGGCACCCACTGAAAATTTGGTACGCGACAACCATAGCAGAACGTTTCCTAATTCGCATGCTTTTTATGCAGATTCTATGTTTACTTTCCATTCCAATGGCTTAGCGCAGCATTTCTGGCAATGGCGGCCCTCCGCTTGGCTGATGTGGATTTGGCTCTAGCCATCAGCACGCCGGCCCAGTTCAAGTGCTGCCCGGTCCTTCCCATCGTCGCCGCCGCCTACGCTTTCCTTTAACTCTCCGGTCGCGATCTTGGCGACCATGACGGCGGCCCCAATCACATCGGCGGGTCGGTGCTGACCCTTAGGTCCCTTTGGCATCGGGCAATTGCCCTGCTTCGAGTTCATCCAATTTTTTTTGCACTGCGCAGAAAGGCGCCCAATTTCGTCGTAAATCTCTCTTGCAGCTCGGGCTCTGACCAATGAGACAAGCTCCATTCGCTGGTTGAGATTGCAAACTTCCGCTTTTAGCCTATCTAATTCTTCCTGCGTCAATTCCTTCGCATTAGACATTGGGGTTCTCTAGATCGGATACTTGGCGTTAAGCATTCGCCGGTAGTAGTCGATAGTCAAGACCGGGGAATTTCAAACTGAGACACTACCGGCCGATGGCGGTATCGACTCAAGAAGAAGGGTGCGATCGTCGTTGCGGCGGTTTCATGAGCCAAGTCCCGCAATTGATGCTTCGGTCACCCCCGACTATCCGTCGAGAACAAAACTTCGGCAGGCCTCAACGGCATCGGCATCAAGCAGGCGGCCGGCCATTTTCCGCATCTCGCCGAGCGCCACACCCTGGGGTAGCCCGGACCGATAAGCTCGGTCACTGGTCACTGCGTCATAGACGTCCGCCACGGCCAATATTCGTGCCTCCAGAAGTAGGCCTTACTCTAAAGGGAGAGCGCCATGGTTCCCTGTTTGACCAAAAATTACGCTCAAGGTCTCCCCCTGCAGGCCGAAACCTAGAGGATGCCCACAAAGGTGACCAATCCCTGGAATTTTGACGTACCTCCGCAGCTCGACCAGTATCCATTCGATCCGTCGGATCCGATGCATCGCAAATTCATGTTCGAGATTCTAGAAATTAAACTCGACCGTTTATCGATCGTAAGCATTTTGCACGCAAAGACAAAAGTTTGCCTCATAGGCTACCCGTTGGCCTATGAAAACGAGCGTGACGCCGTACTGGACTTGCTGACCGCAAACATGCTGGCGATTGGTTGGACGCAAGCGGGCGGGATTATCTATCTTCAGTTTGAGCACGGTGGCGAACATGGCCGCTATAGGGACACGCTTCTAAAGCAACGGAAAGCACGCATACTTGGTGCTTAACCTATACTCAGCACTTCCGGTAGCCGTGAAAAATCGAAGGGCCCACTGAAACGTGGGCACCGCAAAGGTTGGCTCAGTCCGGCGCTCACTTGGCTTGGCCCGGGGCCGTAAAGTCTCTCCCAATAAACCTCACGGAACGGGAGAGACTTCCCTTTGTCAGAGCACTGGCGTTCCAACTTTCTTGTATGGATACGGCTCACCAATCGCAGCGAAAATGTACTCAACTGTTTTGTTCATTCCATCGCGCAGCTGGTCAACTTCAGTATTCACGTAGTCACTGCTCGTCATTTCGCGCTCAAAAGCCGTGTCAATATTGTGCGTCAATAAGCGCTTCACAAGCAGGTAATCCCCAGTGGCTCGCTGCATAATTGAGGCTGAGACTCGACGAAGCGTTTGTGGCGTCACACGAACTTCGATTCTCGTTTCAAGACCCTCGAGCGCACCCTTCACTGAACGGCACGGCTGACCTGGATAACGCACGCTCGGCAATATCCACCGCTCGTCGTACTTGTCTTTGAAGCGCGGTCTGAATACGGTTTCCAGCAAATATATGGGCAGGGGAAGATCAATCCTTTCACCGCTTTTATTACCACGCTGGTCAGGGACCAGGGCATAGCTGCCCTGGCTGTGATTGTAGTACTTCCACTCCAAGCTGCTGAGCACCGAGCGGCGCATCCCGGTCAGAAGTCCAACCAGGATATAGTCGCGAACCGAACCAGTCGTGCTCGAATGAACCCAGCGCCAAAACTCGGGGATCTTGCGAAAGCTGAACGGCGCCGCTTTTCTTTTGCGTCGCTTGAACACACCGGATCGCACGAGTGCTGAAACTGGATTGTGCCGAATGATGTGGTTTGCGATGGCGTCATTGAAGACGGTCCGCAGCAAACGCATGACGCTGATCGCTGTCGCGATGCCGTCGTAGCCTACTTCCTGAGCCTTCTTTGTTGCGGCGACCTCTTCGGCGATCTTTTTAAAACGCGCAGTGATTTCCTGGGGTCTAAACGAGTCGATCTTCCGATGGTGCCAGTCATCAACGATCGCAATCGCTTTGTCGTAGTCAGCGATCGTTGCTTCCGACCAATCCTTTTTCCGCAACAAGCAGTACGAGTCGTACGCCTCTAACAGTGTCTCAACCACCACATCGTCAGGGCGCTCAGCACCAATTCGGCGCAGTCGCAGCGCCTGATAGTGCGCTTCGTCGTACGTCATATGGCTGGTGCGGCCGAGGTTCTGCTTGGTGTGTGTGCTTCCGTTTTTGAATCGGGCGATCCACACTTGGTGAATGCGACCGTCGCGCTTTCGTGGCGGCGCGGTTCTTACTCCCAGGTAAGAATCCGTCTTGTGCCACACCTCAATATGCTTGAGGCCTGGTGGACACCGAACAGCTTTGGCTTCCCTCTCGGTAGTGAAGGTCAGTTCGGCGACCTTGCGAGGGCGATAACCCAGTAAACTAAGTTCCTTCCGTCGAGCAGCCCTAGCGGCCTTCCGAGCGGCCTGTTCTTCGAGATTCAGGTTCTGCTTTTTCTGCATTCTAGAGGGCTTTTTTAAAGGGGTCGATTTCACAGAGGAAGCCTCTATGTTCCCTCTAGGTTTTACAAGCTGCGAAGGGAACGAAACTACGTTGTTTTTGGGCTCGTTTGACATAGTAACTCGGATAAATCCTTGAAAATAATGGATAAAAGCGCTAATTCAGTCAACAGTGCGAATCCCGTCACGGATCTGAAAAACCTCGAAAATCACAGCCCCCTAATGCAGCAGTACCTGCGCATCAAGGCGCAGCATCCGGACGTGCTGCTGTTCTATCGCATGGGCGATTTCTACGAAATGTTCTACGAGGACGCGCGCCGCGCGGCGCAGTTGCTCGACATCGCGCTGACGCAGCGCGGCGCCTCCGCCGGTGCGCCGATTCCGATGGCGGGCGTGCCTGCGGTGACGCTCGACGCTTACCTGGTGAAATTGGTCCGCAAGGGTCAATCCGTCGCGATATGCGAGCAGCGCGGCGAAGCCGGCAAGACCAAGGGGCCGATGGAGCGCGAAGTGGTGCGCATCGTCACGCCCGGCACCGTCACGGATGAAGCGCTGTTGGATGAGCGTCGCGACACCTTGCTCGCGAGCGTTTGCGGCGCCGACGGGCGTTTCGGTCTTGCGTGGCTCGATCTGTCGGCCGGCCGGTTCAACGTGATGGAAGTCGGCGGTCTCGCGACCCTTGACGCGGAGCTCGAACGCCTGCGGCCGGCGGAGATCTTGGCCCCCGACGGCTCCCAACCCGTGCTAATCGAGGCGGCCGCCGATCATGATCGACCGTGGCGCTGGCGCGCGCCCTGGCATTTCGATACCGAATCGGCGGTGCGCGCACTCACCGAGCAATTTCGCACGCAAGACCTCGCGGGCTTCGGCTGCGCCGACAAACCATTGGCGATTGCCGCCGCCGGCGCACTGCTCGCGTATGTGCGCGAGACGCAAAAAGCAGCGTTACCGCATTTGCTGTCCATCACCACCGAAGAGCGCGATGCGGCCCTCATCATGGATCCCGCCACGCGCCGCAATCTGGAGCTCGATGAGAGCCTCTCCGGCAGGCCCGAACTTACGCTCGCGGGAGTGTTCGACCGCACGGCCACCGCCATGGGTGCTCGCCTGCTGCGGCGCTGGCTGCATCGGCCTCTGCGCGATCACGATACGCTGCGGATTCGCTACCACGCAGTCGCGACCCTGATCGACGCCGCGCGTCACGAGGCTCTCGCGCAGATTCTCCGTTCGATCGGCGACTTGGAGCGCATCCTGGCGCGCGTGGCGCTGCGCTCCGCGCGGCCGCGGGATCTGACGCAATTACGCACGGCGCTCGGCGCACTACCGGGCCTGCAGCAGTCGCTGCGCGCAACGCTGGATCAGGCCCCATCGCCGCTGCTGCAGCAACTCATCTGCGAATTGAGCGATCACGGCGCAGAACACGCCGTGCTGACACGCGCCATCGTCGAATCGCCGCCGCATTTCTTGCGCGACGGCGGCGTGATCGCACCGGGATACGATGCGGAACTCGATGAACTGCGCTTGCTGGGCAGCAACACCGAACAATTTCTCCTCGATCTCGAACGCCGGGAGCGCGAGCGCACCGGGCTTACCAGCCTGAAGCTGGGCTTCAATCGGGTGCAAGGATTCTTCATCGAGGTGAACCGCAGCCAAGCCGACCGCGTTCCGGCGGAATATCTGCGGCGGCAGACCGTCAAATCCGCCGAGCGGTTCATCACGCCCGAGCTGAAGTCGTTCGAGGACAAGGTGTTGGGGGCCCGCGACCGCGCCTTGGCGCGCGAGAAGGAACTGTACGACGCGCTGCTGGAACTGCTGACGGCACGGCTGCCGGCCTTGCAGCAAAGCACCGCGGCGATCGCACAGCTGGACGTACTCGTCTGCTTTGCCGAACGCGCCACGACGCTCGACTGTGCCCAGCCGGAGTTGGTGGAGCATCCCATGCTGCTCATCGATCAAGGGCGGCATCCCGTGGTGGAGCGCGCCAGTCGCGAGCCTTTCATTCCCAATGATCTGTGCTTCGACGATGCGCGCCGCATGCTCATCATCACGGGCCCCAATATGGGCGGCAAGAGCACTTACATGCGTCAGGCCGCGCTCATTGCCATTCTCGCGCACATCGGCTGCTTCGTGCCGGCGAAACGCGCTGTGCTGGGACCGCTGGATCGCATCTTCACGCGAATCGGCGCATCCGACGATCTGGCCGGCGGCCGCTCGACGTTCATGGTGGAAATGACGGAGACGGCGAACATTCTCAATAACGCCACCGACAGGAGCCTGGTGCTGATGGACGAGGTCGGCCGCGGCACCAGCACGTTCGATGGGCTGTCGCTGGCATGGGCTTGCGCCGCTTTCATCGCCGCGAAGATCCGCGCGTTCACGCTGTTCGCCACGCATTACTTCGAGCTCACCAGCCTTGCCGCCGAGGCGCCCGGCGTGGTCAACGTGCACGTGGAAGCCGTCGAACACGGCGACAAACTCGTGTTTCTGCACAGCGTGAAGGACGGTCCCGCCAATCAAAGCTACGGTTTGCAGGTGGCTGCGCTCGCGGGCATTCCAAAATCCGTCACCGCCCAAGCACGCCGCTATTTGACCGAACTGGAACGCGAGCGCGACGCCTTGCGAACCTCAGCCTCGCCGCAGGCTGAGCTGCCGCTGTTCGTCACGCCGCGGGTGCAGGCTCCGCCGCAGGAATCAGCCGCGCTGGAAGCCTTGCGCAAAATCGATCCGAACTCCGTGAGTCCGCGCGAAGCGCTCGAACTGCTGTTCCGGTTGAAGCACTTGGACGGCGGGGACTAGGCTCCTAGCACCGCTCGAATCGGCCATCGCGCAAGAACGCCGCGACCTGCCGGGCGACCTGCGCTGAAAACACCAACCCGGTATGGCTCACGGGCAATCTCAACTGCGCGGTGGCGCCGGGCAGATCCGTCTCCTCCACCAACACCGTGCCGTCACTCGGGGCGTCCATGCGGCCGAGCAGTCTTCCCAAGCCCACGCCCAGATCGCCGGCGATGACGCCGAGGTCGCGCTCGCACGACCAGCGACGTTCCCGAGGCATCACCAGCACGTCCCTCGCCGTTCGCCCCAGCAGCGCCAGTCCGAGCGGCAGGCGCGCCAGCCTCGCCGCCGAACGGCAGCCGCGCACCGGCGATCCCGTCAGCACGATCCGGCCCGGCGGCAATGCCGGCGATCCCTCGCGCGCGCGCCAAGCCGCGAAGCCCTGTTCGAACAGCTCCAAAACCAGCAAGCCGCCCATGCTATGGGCGACCAGGTGCACTCGATCGGCCGGGATTTTCTGCAGGTAGCGTCCCAGCGCCGCGGCGTTCTCGGTGATGCCGGCAGCGACCGACGGATACGGAAAAACGCGGGTTTCCGCCGCGAGCGCCCGGGACAGCCGGCGGCGAAGCAGAACCGACTCGGCGCCGCCGAACCAGAGCCCATGGACGTACACGACGACGGCTCCCATCCTCGAGGGTTCCTTAGCCCAGGAGCCTAGGAGCCTGTCTGAGTATTCCGCGTGAGCCGCGTTGGCTTGGTGAGGGTGCGGATGCAAGGCGCGCGGCGCAGGACGTAGTGAGCGCTACGGCCAAGCCGCGCAACACCGCAGACGCCCCTCCCCCAGCCAACCCTTCGTACCCTTGCAGATTTCGTCTCATGCATCGTTGTCGCCTCCTTATTGGGTCTAGACCCAACCGCGTCGGCTCCGCCTCGCCTGAGACGAAATC
>JBKQSA010000036.1:0-3647 GCA_052143815.1 Steroidobacteraceae bacterium
GCTCTCCTGCGGGTATTTGGAGACGAGAACTCACCCGTGCGGCTCTCTGGGGTGGCCTCGTGCCATTGGCAATCATTGTTTGCGCTTTCGTGAAACCAATCGCGATTGCGGCTGCTCTGGTCTATCCGATGCAGATCGGAAGAATTGCACTGCGGCGAGGCGCAATGACGCCGCAAGCCTGGATTTATGCGTTGTTCATGACGCTTGCAAAGTTCGCTGAGTTTCAAGGTATCTTGAAATACTTAGGGTGGCGCTGGCGTCGCAAACCGGTCGCACTAACCGAGTATAAGGGGGCCAGCGGTCCGATCTCATAGTGTCTAAATGAGGCCGGTCGGCCTGCATCATTACATCTTCAGAAGCCCCTATTTGATCGCGCGCGAGCTATCGCCGAATCTTGGTGACGGACTGGGTCAGGCGGCAGCGGTTTGAGCTTGCGATCTGACGACCTCGATTCCGTCGTTGAACTTTACACCCATGATGATCTTGGGCAACTGGTTATAACCACGCAGGCGGTGCCAGCTCGTCTCGGCTGACTGTGCGAGTTTGAAGGTCATGGCAAGCGCCGTCTTGTTCGAGAGGCATCCTTTCGACCTTGTCGTTCGATGACGGACGGTTGCGAAGGTGCTCTCGATCGGGTTGGTCGTTCGCAAGTGCTTCCAGTGTTCGGCGGGGAAGTCGTAGAAGGCGAGCAGCACGTCGCGATCCTTGGTCAGGCATTCGACCGCCTTGTCGTACTTCGTGCCGTAGATTTCCGCGAACGTATCGAAGGCGGCCTCGGCGTCCTTCCTGGTCTCGGCCATCCAGATGTTCTGAAGCGCCCGCCTGGCTTTGCCTTGCAAACTCTTCGGTAGCCTGTTGAGGGTAAGCGGTTTTCCGATACCACCTTGATGCTGGCGCGCGCGACGAGGCAGACTTCTCGCTTATTTGGCGGGAAGGTTTTGCACATATGACCGACACTATATGCGACACGAAGGTCGCGTTTGGGCGGATGGAGATACGCACCGGAGTGGGACGCCGCCGGCGGTGGACGGCGCAAGAGAAGGGGCGGATCGTCGTTGAGGCACTGAATTCCGGGATTCCTGTTGCCGAAATTGCGCGGCGGCATGACATGAGCTCGCAGCATCTGTTCAACTGGATTCGCGCGGCGAAAGAGGGCCGCTTGGCGCTTCCGGCCGATGAGGGTGCGGTGTTTGTGCCGATTGTCACGGCTGTGACGGAGGTAAGGGAGGCACCGAACGTTGCGGCGTCGATGCCCATTGAGATTGGAATCAGGAATTTTATGGTGCGTGCCGTGCCGGGCATCGATATGCGCCTGCTGATCGACGTGCTGCGCGCCGTGAAGGCGGCGACATGATTGCGGTTCCGGCGGGAGTGCGCGTGCTGGTGGCCACGAAGCCAGTTGATTTTAGAAAAGGTGGCGATGGTCTTGTCGCGCTGGTGCGGGAGACGCTTGGGGAGGATCCCTTCTCGGGAACAATTTTTATATTCCGCGCCAAGCGAGCGGACCGAGTGAAGATTCTTGCTTGGGATGGGTCGGGACTGGCCCTTTTCTGGAAGCGGCTGGAGCACGGCGCCTTCAAGTGGCCGCCGGTGAGTGATGGCGTGATGCGGCTGACGGGGCCTCAACTCGCGGTACTCATCGACGGGATGGATTGGTCGCGATTGCACGCACGAGATGTTGCGCGGCCGACAGCGACATCGTGAGAACAGCGACTTATTGAATCAAGATTGCGTGTTGGGCATTACAAATACGCGCGAATCTGATTCAAATATCGTCATGCCGATCGATGCCCTTCCGAACGATCTCGACGCCTTGCGGGCGCTGGTGAGCTCTTTGTCGAGCGAGCGCGACGCGGCCATTGAGGAGTGCCGGCGCGTGACGGAGCAGAACGATCGGCTTCACCACCTTTTGCGACAGCTTCAGCGCGCGCAGTTTGGCCGGCGGTCCGAACGGCTTGACCCCGATCAGATGCAGTTGGTGTTGGAGGATATCGAGACGGCGATCGCCGAGCAGGATGCGGAAGAGGAAAAGAAGGAAACGGCGGAAAAGCCGGCCGATCCCCAGAAGAAGCGTCGCGCCAACCGCGGATCGCTGCCGGCTCATCTTCCTCGCGTCCACGTCACGCTCGCGCCCGAGAGCACGGTCTGTCCGTGCTGTCATGGCGCGATGCACGTCATCGGGGAGGACACTGCCGAGCGTCTCGACGTGATCCCAGCCCAATACCGGGTGATCGTGACGCATCGTCCCCAATATGGCTGCCGGGCCTGCGAAGCGGCGCCCATCCAGGTGCCGGCGCCCGAGCGGCTGATCAAGGGCGGGCTGCCGACTGAGGCGATGGTGGCCTACGTCCTAGCAGCCAAATATGCCTGGCACTTGCCGCTCTATCGCCAAGCTCAGATTCTGCTGAGCCAAGGCATCGCGATCGAGCGCGCCACACTGGCGTTCTGGGTCGGTTATGCCGCCGCGGAGTTGAAGCCGCTCTATCTTCAGCTGCGGGAACTCATTCTGGGCTCGGCCAAGATCGCGGTCGATGAGACCGTGGCGCCGGTGCTCGATCCCGGCCGTGGCCGCACCAAGAAAGGATACTTCTGGGCGATCGCCCGCGACGATCGGCCCTGGGGCGGAACCGACCCGCCCGCCGTCGCCTACACCTATGCGCCGGGCCGCGGCGCCGTCCATGGACTGAAGCTGCTTGAGAACTATCGTGGCATCGTGCAGTGCGACGGGTATGCGGCCTACAAAGCCATTGCCGATGACGCACGGACCGGCGACGCGATCACGCTCGCCTTCTGCTGGGTTCATCTGAGAAGACAGTTCTTCGATATCGCAAAGGGCGGTTCGGCGCCGATCGCGAGCGAAGCTCTGGAACGCATCGCTGCGCTCTATGCGATCGAGAAGACGATCCGCGGCAAAAGCGCCGATGAGCGCCGCGCCGTGCGCCAGGAAAAGAGCAAACCACTCGTGCTGGCGCTCAAAACCTGGCTCGAACAGCAGCTCGTGCGCGTCTCGACCAAGTCCGTCATCGCCGAAGTCATCCGCTACGGCTTGAACCATTGGGACGGGCTCGCTCGCTTCCTCGACGACGGCCGCATCGAACTCGACACCAACATTGTGGAAAGAAGCATACGTCCGATTGTGCTCAATCGGAAAAACGCGCTGTTCGCCGGCCACGATCAAGGGGCGGAGAACTGGGCAGCGATCGCCTCACTCGTCGAGACCTGCAAACTGTACGGCGTCGATCCGCAAGCCTACTTCGCCGACGTGCTCACCAAGCTCGTCAATCTCTGGCCAGCCTCGCGCCTCGACGAGCTCATGCCCTGGGCCTGGGCAGCACAGCGTTCCGCTGATCGCCTCGCGGCGTAACCACGCGCACAATATTGGTTCGTGATCGATCCAACAAAAAATCAAGCCGTCTGAGCAGTGGGATCGGAGGATCGCTTACGGCTCGCGGTCGAGCGCGTCATCTTGGTCGGGGAGGGCCATTGTCCGTATCCTTGTCGTACGGATGGCCGGGGCGGTAAAAATGCAAAGATCCGCGCCCGGCGCATCAAATGAATGAGTGCGCTTCGGAGCGGACCTGATGTGCTGCAGCTAATTACGGCGCTTGCAGCGGGGCCGGTACGTCCGGACCTACAGGATCTCTATT
>JBKQSA010000037.1:0-36066 GCA_052143815.1 Steroidobacteraceae bacterium
TTGGTGAGGGAGCGGATGCAAGGCGCACGGTGCAGGACGTAGTGGGCGCTACGTCCAAGCCGTGCAACGCCGCAGACGCCCCTCACCAAGCCAACCCTTCGGGACCGGCCAGATTTCGCTTCATCCATCGTTGTCGCCTCCTCATTGGGTCTTGACCCAACCACGTCGGCTCCGCCTCGGCTGAAGCGAAATCTGGCGCGGTCGCGGCCACGGGGAATACTCGGACAGGCTCCTAGAACGCCAGCAAGCCGGGTAGTCCGGGTTCGCGCAGCTTCAGTCAACGCGGTAGATGTGTACTTCGGGGCGTCCTCCCGCTTTGCGGCTGGCGCGAAACATTCCCTCTGAATTGAATTCCATCGAGATCTCGCCGCGGCGATCGATCGCGATGACGCCCCCTTCGCCGCGCAGCGCGGGAAGTTCCGCGAGTACGACCTCTCGCACTGCCGTCACGAGATCGCGCTGTCCGTAGCGCATTCGAGCGCTGATGTCGTGAGCCACGGCGGCGCGAATGAATATCTCCCCATGGCCGGTGGCAGACACCGCGCATGAGCGGTCATCCGCGTAGGTTCCTGCACCGATGATCGGCGAGTCCCCGATACGGCCGTAACGCTTGCCGGTCATTCCGCCGGTCGACGTGCCGGCCGCCAGCGTACCGTAGGTATCGAGCGCCACCGCGCCCACCGTGCCGACATGGGAGATGGTCAACGCCGAAAGGCTGATGTCGCCGGCGCGAATGCGCTCGAGCTGTTGCCAGCGCGCCCTAGTGTAAAAGTAGCTGCGCGGCACGAATTCGAAGCCGTGACTCCATGCGAACTCTTCTGCGCCGGCGCCGTTGAGCAGCACGTACTCGGAACGCTCCATGACGGCGCGGGCCAGCGAGATGGGATTCTTGATATGCATCAAGCCGCAAACCGCTCCTGCGCGGAGCGTGCTTCCGTCCATGATCGAGGCGTCGAGTTCGTTGCGACCATCGAGCGTGAACACGGCGCCGCATCCTGCATTGAATAACGGGTCATTCTCCAGCAGCACGATGGCGCTGGTCACCGCGTCGAGGCTCGTCCCGCCGCCCTCGAGCACGGCGTAGCCGGCGGCTAACGCGTGAGCGAGGCCTGACCTATACTGCGCCTCCTGTTCTGCGCTCATTTCCGAGCGGGGTAGGGTACCCGCGCCGCCATGCAATGCTAAGCCGAACATGTTCAGACAGCGTCCTTCAGCGCTACCAACGGATCCGCCAGCTTATTGACATCCGGACGGGCGCGGTCGGCGATGAGCTTGCGCGCCGCCATGTAGTCCCTTGAATGATTGATGGCCTCGACGGCCAGCAGTTCGCCGCCCTTGAGGTAGCATACGGTGAAGCTGCGCGTGGCCGGATCGCCGCGCGTTACTTGTTGATCATGGCCCTGAGACAGGCCGACGATCAGCAATTTATTGTCAAATTGATCCGACCAGAACCAGGGCACGCGGTCATGGACGGTCGGCCGCTCGAGAATGTTGAGCGCTGCCGCTTTTGCTTGCTCGAAGGCATTGTCGACCGATTCCAGCCGGACTCGCATGTCGAATCGAAGCGACGGGTGATAGGTACAATCGCCGGCTGCATAGATTGCCGGATCGCTGGTGCGGCAATATTCATCGACGACGATGCCGTTCTCGCAGGCGAGGCCCGCATCGGCGGCAAGCCGCATGTTGGCGACCGCACCGACGCCGACAATGAGCAAATCCGCGTCATAAGTGCTGCCATCGGCACACACGACACGTTCGACCTGGGTATCTCCTTCCAACCGGACGACGCGCGTGTTGCAGACTATTTTCACGCCCTGGGTACGGTGCTCGTGGGCGAAATACTCCGACACGTTTGCGGCGACGACTCGGTTCATTACCCGGTCGGCCATCTCCAAGACGGTGACCGCGCAGCCCATGCGACGGGCGGTGGCGGCGGCTTCAAGACCGATGTAGCCGCCGCCGATGATGACGGCGCGCGCCCCCGGCTTGAGGCCTGCTTGAATCGTCGGCACATCCGCGATGCCGCGCAGGTAGTGCACTCCGGGCAAGTCGGTCCCGGGACACGTCAACTGGCGGGATGCGGCGCCGAGACACAGGAGCAGGCGGTCGTAGATGATTTCCTCGCCGCTCGCCAGAGCGATACGGCGGGCGGCCGGCTCGAGGCGGGTGGCTCGGATACCCAGCTTGAGTTCGACCCGGTGCTCGTCGTAAAACGACTGATGCCGAAACGGCAGACGGTCTGCCGCCAACTCGCCGGACAGGAACTTCTTGGACAGCGGCGGCCGCTGATACGGCAAGTAGGGTTCGTCGCTCACCAACACGAGGCGACCCTTGAAACCTTCGCGCCGCAGCGTATCGACGGCCTGCGCACCGGCCTGGCCGCCGCCTATGATGAGGATCGTGCCGAACATCGGGCCTCCTTTGGTAGCGGTAGCGCATCTTAGCAGGGCCCAAGCCTTAAGGTTCAGGGCGGGCCGCCACGGCGAGGACCGCACATGCTCTTGCCGGTTGCGTAGTAGAATGGTAATCAGTTGGTTTGACGGCCAAGATTCCGCGGAGCTATCGAATGAAATTGATCACTGCCATTATCAAGCCCTTCAAGCTGGACGACGTACGCGCCGCGCTCTCCGAAATTGGGGTGTCGGGCATGACGGTGACCGAGGTCAAGGGCTTCGGTCGTCAGCGTGGCCACACGGAGCTGTATCGCGGGGCGGAATATGTCGTCGATTTCGTGCCGAAGACACGCATCGAGGTGGCAGTCAAGAATGAGTTGGTCGATCAAGTGATGGAAGCCATCGTGGGAGCTTCCAAGACCGGCAAGGTCGGTGACGGGAAGATTTTCGTCACCGACATCCTGCGCGTCCTGCGTATTCGCACGGGCGAGAGCGATAACGCGGCCCTGTAGCGACTCAGGATCGCTCAGCCGCCTGCTGGCGTTGACGGTCCTATCCGCGGCTGTCGGTCACCCGGCCTTTGCGGCGAAATTCACCGACCGCGAGCACACCCGGATCGAGGAACCGCGCCCCGCGGACGTTCCCGCCGATGAGGCGATGGAGGCTGCCGGGGCTGTCATCGGCAATATTGACATCGACATTCGCAATATCTTCGACCAAAGCGATCCGCGCGAAAGGTCGGGGTTGTTTCGACTCGCCGATGAGCTGCACCTGCGTACCAAGCGCGCGACCATCCGGGCGCAGCTGCTGTTCGCCAGCGGCGATAAATACCGGGCCCGCAAGCTGGCCGAAACCGAACGCGCGCTCCGGCTGCTCAGATATGTGTATGACGCCCACATCGTGCCGGTGCACTACGCCGACGGCAAAGTCGACGTCAAGGTGATCACGAAGGACGTATGGACATTGAGCCCCGGCATTTCATTTGGGCGCGCCGGGGGGACCAACGCCACGAGTTTCAATCTCCAAGACACCAACATTCTAGGTTGGGGAAAAACCCTGCAGATCTCGCACGGCAGCACCGTCGACCGAACCAGCAACACGGTTGCATGGACGGATCCCAACGTACTTGGATCGCATTGGACCTCGGCGGCGACGGACGTGGATTCGAGCGACGGCAGGACCCGTTCTCTGCAACTAGGGCAACCGTTCTATTCGCTCGATACGCCCTGGACCGTGAACATGTCCGGCTTAGGGTTCGATCGCACCGTGTCGCGCTACAACCTGGGCAACATCGTCGATCAATTCAAAGACAACGAGACTTCCTATCAGCTGAGCGGCGGGCTCTCGAGCGGTTTGGTCGACGGATGGGTCAAACGTCTGACGTTCGGAATGACGTACGACCGCAATATATTCGTGCCCACGCCGCTCACGGCGACGCCGGCAAAAGTGCTGCCGCCCGATCGGACCCTGTCGTACCCATTCGTCGGTTTCGATATCCTCCAGGACTACTACAAGAAGGTCGGCGACGAGAACGAAATCGGCAGAACCGAGGATTTGTATTTCGGCACCGAAGTCACCGGCTCCGTTGGCTTGTCGAACAGCGCGTTCGGCGCGGATCGCAATGCGGTGATGCTGGCCGCGACGGCCGTCAAGGGCTTTGAATTACCGGTAGAGCAGCAGCTCTTCTTGACCGGTGACTTCTCGACGCGCATCGAGGAGGGGCGTGCCCGCAACCTCATTGCCGACGCCGGCGCGAAATACTATTGGCGATGGCGTGAGGCGTGTCTGCTGTACGCCGCCGTGGCGGCCACGGTCACCGATTCGTTGGATCCCGACATGCAAATCTTGCTCGGAGGCGACAATGGTCTGCGTGGCTACCCGCTGCGCTATGAATCGGGCACGTCGCGGGCGCTGGTGACCGTCGAGCAGCGTTTTTTCACGGATTGGTATCCCTTTCGCCTCGCGCGTGTCGGCGCCGCCGTTTTCGCAGACGCGGGGCGCACCTGGGGGAGCGGTGCCATCGGCAACAGCGACCCGGGACTGTTGCGAGACGTGGGATTCGGATTGCGGCTCGGCAATACGCGCACCGGCCTGGGCAATGTAGTGCATGTCGATTTCGCTTTTCCGCTGAGCAACATCGCCGGCATTCAGAAGTTTCAATTTCTGGTGCAGACCTTCCAAAGCTTTTAATCGTGCGAGCCGGTCCGGCGTTCGTCCGCCGCCTTGCGTCGCCGCGATAGCAGCATCAGAAACCCGACGCACACCGCGAAATTCAACACCCACCACCAGAGCTGGCGGGCGCTGTTCTTCGCCTCGGGTTTGGATTGACTGTCGGCGACCACCAGCTCTCCTTTGAGATCCTCCCGCACCTGTCCCTGCACGACTTGGAAATCCATCGACGCGGCGCCCGGCACCAGAAGATCCTGCGTCTGCAACGTATAGCTACCGTCTGCCTCCGCCACCGCCGGATGGACAACGCCCCGCAACAAGACGTTCAACATCGCATCACGGACCGGCGCGTTGTCCGCCAACCGGCTCAGGTGGATCGACATACGGGCGCCATGAACGATGCCCACGGCCAACAAGTCCGCCGAGCGCGCTTCGATACGGGGCGCGGCCGGCTCGTCGGCTGCAGGCGCTGGCGGTGCCCCCGGCAGCGCAAGGCCGGCGGCGCAAACCAAGGCAAGCAACTTCCTCAAAGCATCCAGCCCCAGATGCCCAGCGCGGTGCCGGCGATGCTGGCGACGATGCCCAATGCCGGGAAGAAGGTCTTACGTGCCAAGAAGTATAAGGAGCAAAGTACCAACCCGAGTTCGAGCAGTCCTTCGCCTATATCGAAGCGCAAGGCGCGGCGCTCTTCGATTTGCTGTTCAATGTCTTTGGCCTGCGCTTCCTTCATGATGTCTTTGGCTTCGTCCGAGTATTTGTCGCGCGCCGCCTCCAACTTATGCAGGGCCGCCTCCGCCTTGGGCTGGTCGGGTTCCAGGGTTCGCAACAGAGTCAGCGCCACGTCGCTGGTGTTCTCGCGAATCTTTTTCGCCTGGTAGAAGGCCCACTGGTCGTTCGATTCGGTGCGGTGGATGACCGCCTCGGTATGCGCACGGTGCGATGCGATGGTAACCACGGATAAGAGAATACCGACCACACCGACCAGGATTCCGACGCGCCGCGTATTAGGATCCGCCGCGTGTTCGGGTTTAACCTCAATTTCAGTCATCGCATGAACCTATTTAACGAGGTGGAGACGCGGATTCGCGCGGGAGATTCCCAACACACCGCTCCGGACCACCTCCACGATGTCGCCGAACGCGCCCGCGTTGGCGATGAATTCGGTGATTTCGGCTTCGGTGCCGGTGAGTTCCACGATGAAACTCGACGGTTTGGGTGACAATACCTTGCCGCCGACGCGCCGCGACAGCGCGTTGACCGCCTCGACGTGTTCAGCCGCGATATGCAGCTTGAGGAGCATCAGTTCGCGCGCGAGGTGATCCCCGCTGGTCATGTCTTCGACCGCCACCACGTCCACCAGTTTCAGCAACTGGGCGTTGATCTGCGCGATGACCTGATCGGAACCTGTGGTGACCAACGTGATGCGCGAAACAGTGGGATCGTTGGTGGGAGCCACCGACAGAGATTCGATGTTGTAGCCGCGCGAGGAAATCAGGCCGGTGACGCGTGTCAGCGCGCCGGCTTCGTTTTGCAGGAGAATCGCTATGATGTGTCGCATACCCAAGAGGATACGGGAGGGCGGCACTTGGGCGC
This sequence comes from Steroidobacteraceae bacterium, assembly GCA_052143815.1. GTDB lineage: Bacteria > Pseudomonadota > Gammaproteobacteria > Steroidobacterales > Steroidobacteraceae > Bog-1198. The sequence goes on from JBKQSA010000037.1 coordinate 6,156, forward strand.
CAGGGCGAGAACTGCTAACCTTCCCGGGTGAAAGACCGCTACGACATGTTGAATCAAGGGGCCCACCCGCTGGCCGGCGCCAGCATGACGGGTGCGGATATGCTCGTCCAAGTCCTGGCGGATGAGGGCGTGGACACCATTTTCGGTTACAGCGGCGGCGCGATACTGCCGATTTACGATGCGGTGTTCCGCTACAACCAGGAACATGATTCGGCGATGCCGCTGATAGTCCCCGCCAACGAGCAGGGAGCGGGTTTCATGGCCGCGGGTTTTGCGCGCGCAAGCGGCCGGGTGGGCGTGGCCTTGGTGACCTCCGGACCCGGCGCCACGAATATGGTAACCCCCGTGCGCGACAGCATGGCTGATTCGGTCCCCATCGTGGTGATTTGCGGTCAGGTGCCGACCACGGCGATCGGTACGGATGCGTTTCAGGAAGCGCCGGTGCCGAGCATCATGGGGGCGGTGGCCAAACACGTCTTCCTGATCACGGATCCCACCAAATTGGAGGCAACGGTGCGCACCGCCTTCGAAATCGCGCGTACCGGTCGGCCCGGCCCCGTGGTGCTCGACGTCCCGAAAGACGTGCAAAATTGGAAAGGCGTTTTCCACGGTTCCGGCCGTTTGCCGATCCCGGGCTATCGACAACGTATGAATCGGCTCGAGGCGAGCAAGCTGCCCGAGGCGGCCTGCGCCGGCTTTTTTGCCGCATTGAGCGCCGCGAAGCGTCCGCTTCTGTATGTCGGCGGCGGCGTCGTCAACGGTAGCGCCTCGCACGCGTTGCGCGAGTTCGCGAACGCTTTTCAAATTCCCGTGGTTACGACGTTGATGGGAATCGGCGCGGTCGATACCCAGCAAGCGTTATCCATGAGGATGTTGGGGATGCACGGCGCCGCTTTCGCAAACTATGCGGTGGACGATTGCGATTTTTTGGTGGCGCTGGGTGCGCGCTTCGACGATCGCGTGGCGGGCAACCCTGGAAGATTTGCGGCTAGGGCCAAGTACATCGCTCATGTCGATATCGACGCGTCGGAAATCAACAAGGTGAAGCACGTCGACTGGAGTCACGTGGGTCTGATGCCCGATGCATTGCAGACCTTGTTCGATTATGGGAAGCACATTGGGTTCAAGTGCGATTGGTCCGATTGGCGGCGGCACTGCCACGAACTGCGGTCGATCTATGCGATGAACTACGATCGGAACAGCCCGATCATTCAGCCGTACTATGTCATCGAAGAGATCAACCGGCTGACCCGAGGCGAGGCCATCATCGCCACGGGCGTGGGCCAACACCAAATGTGGGCTGCGCAATATTTCGACTTTCGCAGCCCGCGGTTGTGGCTGACGTCGGGCAGCATGGGAACCATGGGTTTTGGCCTGCCGGCGGCGATCGGTGCGCAGTACGCACAGCGTAACCGCTTGGTGATCGATATCGATGGCGACGCCAGCATCCGCATGAACATCGGTGAAATGGAGACCGTCACGACCTATGACTTGCCTATCAAGGTCGTCGTGCTCAACAACTGCGGCGACGGCATGGTCAAACAATGGCAGAAGCTCTTTCACAAGGGTCGCTTGAGCGGTAGCGACAAGAGTTTGCACACCAAGGATTTCGTCAAGGCCGCGCAAGCCGATGGCTTCAAATACGCAGTGCGCCTCGACAAAAAGTCCGATGTGCCGCGTGTGATCGAGGAATTCATAAGCTTCCAAGGTCCGGCATTCTTGGAAGTGATGATCGACCAGGACGCCGGCGTATATCCGATGGTGGGTCCCGGCCAAGCATACGAAGACATGATCACGGGCGACCATATCCCTTCCCGCGGTAAGGTCGAGGTCAAGACGCCCGACGCCTCTGAAATGTTTTAGGTTGCTCGCGCAGCGAGCAATTATCGGACGGCGTCGCATCGACGCCGTAGATTCGGCGCGAAGCGCCTGGAAATACGCCGTAGATTCGGCGCGAAGCGCCTGGAAATACGCCGTAGATTCGGCGCGAAGCGCCTGGAAATACGCCGTAGATTCGGCGCGGAGCGCCTGGAAATACACCGTAGATTCGGCGCGAAGCGCCTGGAAACCTACCAGATTCCGATATTCGGCATGCTGGTCCAGGGTTCGGCGGGCTTGAGTGCTTCTCCACGCTGCAGCAGTTCGATGGATATCTTGTCCGGCGATCGAACGAACGCCATGCGCCCGTCGCGGGGCGGCCGATTAATGGGCACGCCGTGATCCATTAGGCGCTTACAGGTCGCATAGATGTCGTCGACGGCATAGGCGAGGTGCCCGAAATTCCGGCCGCCCTCATAGGCTTCAGGGTCCCAGTTGAATGTCAGTTCGACCTGGGCGTGATCATCGCCTGGGGCCGCCAGGAATACCAATGTGTACCGGCCTTGCGGATAGTCCCGCCGCGACAGTTCGGAAAGCCCTAGCGCGTCTCGGTAGAAGCGCAGAGATTGCTCGATATCCGTCACGCGTACCATGGTATGCAAATATTTCATAATGACTTGGAACCCTTGCTAGAAGGCGCAAATTTGGAGGAAGCCGGGCATAAAAGCAAACCAGCCGGATTCATCAGCGGCGGTCGAACCGGCGACCTAGACGCCATCCGGTACCCTCGCGCCGGCCGGGTGTTGCGCCCATGTCACAAACCGACTTGATCTTTGACGGCCTGCAACATAGGACGAAAATATTCTGTTAACTCTTGGATTTTTCTATGTTAACTGGTATCCTCCGAGCATATTAAGTAGCGGTGACCGATTTTCCCGTTACTTAAGTGCAACAACTGATAGAAGATAGAACGCTAGGCATCTTATGTGCCGCGTATCTTCCAATGACGGACGTGCTGGGTTCTTACCCGGCACCTGTTCCACTCGAATTCCCCGGCGTGTCCGGGGATTCTTTTAAAAGTCCTCTGCTTAAGCGTGACTCGCTTAGGTTGTGCGCCGTGAAACGCTTGGCTAAATCACTGTACTTTCAAGTCCTGATCGCTATCGCGCTCGGCGTGCTGCTGGGAGCTGTCTATCCGGAGGGCGGGGCAAAGATGCAGCCGCTTGGACTTGGCTTCATCAAACTCATCAAGATGTTGATAGCCCCGGTGATTTTTTGCACGGTGGTACTCGGAATTGCCGGTGTCGCCGACGTCAAGAAGGTCGGCATGACCGGCGGCCTGGCGCTCCTGTACTTCGAGGTGATGAGCACCCTCGCGCTCATCATTGGGCTCGTAGTGGCCAACGTCTTGCGACCGGGCAATGGCATGAACGTCGATCCGCGGACGCTCAGCACGGGGCCGCTGGGCGCCTACACGGGCTCCGCAAAGCTGCAGTCGGTCACTGAATTTCTGCTGGGTGTGATACCGACGACCGTGGTCGACGCCTTTGCGAAGGGCGATATCCTGCAAGTTCTATTGTTTGCGATCCTGTTCGGATTCGCGCTACAGCGTATGAAATCGCAAGGTCGAGCGATATTTACCTTCGTTGAGGGTCTCTCCGAAGTGTTGTTCGGCATCGTTGGTTTCGTGATGCGGCTTGCGCCCATCGGTGCATTCGGAGCCATGGCCTTCACCATCGGCAACTATGGATTCGCGTCACTGCTCTCGCTCGGCAAACTGATGGGGAGTTTTTATCTGACCTGTCTGGTCTTTATTTTTGGGGCGCTGGGCCTGGTGGCACGGCTACATGGATTCAGCATCGTGAGGTTCCTCGCCTATATCCGCGAAGAGCTTTTCATCGTGCTGGGCACGTCCTCGTCTGAATCGGTGCTGCCCCGAATCATCGCAAAACTCGAGAAGCTGGGCGCCAGCAAACAGGTGGTTGGATTGGTCGTGCCGGCCGGTTACTCGTTCAATCTCGACGGCACGTCGGTCTATTTGACGATGGCGACCTTGTTCATAGCCCAGGCTACCAACACGCCGATGACCCTTTTGCAACAAATAACGCTGCTCGCGGTGCTTCTGCTGACCTCCAAAGGCGCCGCCGGCGTCACGGGAAGCGGCTTTATCGTGTTGGCCGCGACATTGTCGTCGGTGGGGACGCTTCCGGTGGCCGGACTGACGCTGGTGCTCGGCATCGATCGCTTCATGTCCGAGGCGCGAGCGTTGACCAATGTGATCGGCAATGGCGTCGCAACGCTGGTAGTCGCCAAATGGACCGGCGAGCTGGATGCGGTCACAATGCACCGCGAACTGGCGCGGTCCGAGGGAATTATGGGGAATATCGATGAGCGTGAGTGATGGTTTCGTCGGCGCGGTCGGCAACACTCCCTTGATCCGTTTGCGTCACTTGAGCGACGAGACCGGGTGCGAAATCTTGGGTAAGGCCGAATTCATGAATCCCGGCGGTTCGGTCAAAGATCGCGCTGCGCGGTGGATCGTGCTGGACGCGGAAACGCGCGGCGTGCTGCATGCCGGCGGAACGGTGGTCGAGGGCACCGCGGGCAATACCGGCATCGGCCTTGCGCATGTCTGTAATGCGCGCGGTTACAAATGTGTCATCGTGATGCCGGACAACCAAGCGGCGGAGAAGTACCAAATCATCGAGGCCTTGGGCGCCGAACTGCGCAAGGTGCCGGCGGTGCCCTACAGCAACCCCAATCAATATCAAAAGGTGGCGGGGCGGTTGGCGCAGGAACTACCGAACGCGGTCTGGGCAAATCAGTTCGACAACACGGCGAATCGCACCGCGCATTTCGAATCCACGGGCCCCGAGATCTGGCGCGATACCAACGGCAAGCTCGACGCTTTTTGTGCAGCCACCGGTACCGGCGGAACGCTGGCCGGAGTGGCCGCTTTTCTGAAATCCAAATCGGCTGCCATCCGCATCGTGCTGGTCGATCCGCCGGGCAGTTCTCTGTATCACTACATCAAGGACGGAGAGTTAAAGTCCGATGGTGGGTCATCGATCACTGAGGGCATCGGAACGGGGCGAGTGACCGCCAATCTGCAAGGGGCCCCAATAGACGATGCCCTGCGGATCCCGGACGCGGAAACCATGCACTTCGTTTACCGATTGCTGCGTGAGGAAGGGCTGCTCCTAGGCAGCACCGCCGGCATCAATGTCGCCGCTGCCGTGAGGGTGGCGAAACAGTTGGGGCCCGGGCATACCATTGCGACGATTTTGTGCGATGGCGGTGCGAGGTATCAGTCTCGATTGTTCAACAAGGCGTGGATTCAAGAAAAAGGATTTCTCGAGGCCATATCTTGAGCGCGCCAACGCTCGGCTTACGCTGATCGAGAAACGTCGGTGTCGGTTCCTAGGCTGAACCAGGCGAGTTTCGACTGTAGGGCGACGACCTCACCCACCACCAGCAACGCCGGCGATTCGAGCGCCGCCCGAGAAGCCGCATCGAGGATCGTGCCGAGGGTTGCCGCGATGACTCGCTGATTCGGCAGGGTACCGTGGGCAACGATGGCGGCAGGCAGCGTCACCGCTGCGCCGTGCTCGAGTAGCCTGCGGACAATGTGATCCAGGCGCGCCAGGCCCATATAGAACACCGCGGTTGCTCCAGGGAATGCCAGCGCCCGCCAGTCCGGCTGCTTGCCGTTCCTATCGGCGTGCCCCGTCACGAAGCTCACGCTATGGGCGTATTCACGGTGGGTCAGCGGAATACCGGCATAGGCAGCGCACCCCGATGCCGCCGTGACGCCCGGCACCACCGAAAAATCGATTTGCGCCAGCGCCAGCGCCTCCAACTCCTCACCGCCACGCCCAAAAATGAAGGGATCACCGCCTTTGAGCCGCACTACCCGCTTGCCCTCGGCCGCGTGCCGGATGAGCAGGTGATTGATCTCCGATTGCGGGGTACTGACGCCGCCGGCCGACTTGCCGACGCAGATCCGAGTCGCATCGCGCCGCGCGAAGTCCAATATGGCGTCGGAGACCAAGCGATCGTGAAGAATGACATCCGCATCCTGCAGCGCGCGCAGCGCCTTTAGCGTCAGCAACTCAGGATCGCCAGGGCCGGCGCCCACCAGCGTTACTTCTCCACTTGCCCTTGGGGCGGCGGCGGTCCGCGACAGTAATCGTTGCGCGATGCGCAGCGCACCTTGGCTGTCGCCGTCGATGAAGCGGCGCGCCGCGGCACCGTCGACGATGGTTTCGAAAAAGCGGCGCCGTTCCTTCGTGTCGCGCAGCCGGGCCATGCTGGTCTTGCGAAGTCCGCGCAGCCATAGCGCAAGGTCACCCATGCGCTTCGGGATGGATGCTTCAAGCCGCTCGCGCAATCGGCGCGCCAAAACCGGCGATGTACCGCCGGTAGTGACCGCGACCAGCACCGGATCGCGATCAACGATGGCCGGTATAATGAAGCGCGACGCTTCCCGATCATCGACGACATTGACGGGGATGGCGCGCGCGTCGCTCAACTTGGCAATCCACCGGTTGATGGCGCGTCGCGAGGTGGCGACGATGACCAGGCGCGCTCCGTCCAGGTCGCTTGGAACGAATTCCCGAGCCTTAACCTTGAAACGGCCGGCGGCGCCGCGCTGCCTGAGTTCAGGGACGATCTCGGGCGCAACCAACGTGATTACGGCGCCGCTGCGCTCCAACAGCGAGACCTTGCGCAAGGCCACATCGCCGCCGCCGACAACCAGGACGTTCTGATCCTTGAGATCGAAGAAAACCGGAAAATAATTCACGGCACCCATCCTCGCACAGCGGCATGCGCCGTGCAGCAAACACGCTGCAGTCAGGGTTAGGGGCTGCCAGCGAGGGCCGCGATCCTGCGGCGCGGATGCAGGCCGCATTCGCGGGAATCCGCTCGCTCCCACCACCAGCGTCCGGAGCGCTCATCCTCGCCGGGTTGCACCGCACGCGTGCACGGCGCGCAGCCGATGCTCGGAAAGCCGCTATCATGCAAAGTGTTGTAAGGTAAGCGTTTTTTGCGAATGTAGTCCCAGATTTCGGTCTCGGACCAATCGAGCAAAGGACTGACCTTGTGCAGGCCATATTCGCTGTCCCATTCCACCGGGGCGGCGAGTGCACGGCTGGCCGATTGGCCCCGCCGGATGCCCGTCACCCAAGCACCGCGACCGGACACGGCGCGGCGGAACGGCTCTACTTTGCGGATGGCGCAACAGCTGCGGCGCTGCTCAAGACCGTCGCGAAAGCCATTGATGCCGTTTTCACCCACCCAGCGTTCCACATCGACGCCGTCGGGATAATAGATACGCAGCGCACGCCCATAGCGCGCCTGCACGCGCTCGATCAGATCATACGTTTCCGGGTAGAGCCTGCCGGTATCGATGCTGAAGATTTCGATTTCCGGGACCGCCTCCCAGATGAGGTCCGTAAGCACCATGGATTCGGAGCCCAAGCTATTGGCGTAGCACACATTTTTATAGTCCGAGACCGCCGCGCGAAGTCGCGAGACGCTGTCCTCTGCGCGTTCTCGCAGGGGCTTCGGGAGGTCCGGCACTAATGAATTCATCAGGCGGGAAAGTATAGAAACAGCGCGAGCCGCGGGAAACGAACTATCGCTTATGACCTCATGCGATTTAGTGCTTAAGGATCAACTCGCCTCGACCTGCGCAAGCAGCTTGAACCTTATATCCTATGTCCATGCCACCGCAAAAAATTCGCACCGTAGCCCGGCTGGTCGCGTCATGAAATTCCAGCAACTGCGCTACCTCGTCGCGGTCCACGAGAATGGCTTGAACATCACCGCCGCCGCCCGGCAGCTGCATACCTCGCAGCCGGGGGTCAGCCGTCAGCTCAAGCTGCTCGAGGAAGAACTGGGCTTCCAATTGTTCGAGCGCGAGGGACGTGCGCTTACTCGCACCACCGCGGCCGGCGAGGAGATCATTTCTCGCGCCAGCAGCATCTTGCGCGAAATGCAGAATATACGGCGCACCTCGGCGGAATTACGTAAGGCGGACGGCGGGACTCTTTCGATCGCGACCACCCACACCCAAGCACGCTATGTGCTGCCGCAGGTGATTCGCGCATTCAAGGCAAAGTATCCGAAAGTCCGGCTGCATTTGCACCAAGGCACATCCGAGCAGATTGCGGAGATGGTCGCGCGCGACCGGGTCGATTTTGCCATCGCCACGGGCTCTGAGGAACTGTTTCCGCATTTGGTGCGTCTGCCGGTCTATCGATGGCATCGGGCGGTCATCGTGCCGCGCGGCCATCCGCTGGCCTCCGCGGGCAAATTGACGCTGAAGAAACTGGCGGATTATCCGATCGTGACCTACGTGTTCAGTTTCTCCGGCCGCTCATCGCTGCCCGCTTTGTTCGAGACCGCCGGGCTTTCGCTCGATGTGGCATTGACCGCGCGCGATTCGGACGTGATCAAGACCTATGTGCGCATCGGTCTGGGAGTGGGCATCTTGGCACGCCTGGCCATCGATCCTGTTACGGATGCTGATCTCGTGGTACTGGATGCCGCTCATCTGTTCGAAGGCCACACGACTTGGATCGGCTTCCGCCGCAGCGCGCTGTTGCGTGCCTATATGTATGAGTTCATCGAATTGCTGGCGCCTCACTTACCGCGCAAGTTGGTGCGCGAAACCGAGCGTATGGATACGCAGGAAGAGGTGGATCGCATTTTGGCCGACCTCAAGGTTCCCCTTCGAGATAACCCGTGAGGGTCCGTATCTCTCGCCGGCTTGCGGTGACCGCATTCTTTGCGCTTGGCTTCGGCGTGGCTCCCGTGTTTGCTGCCACGGTGAGCCTCCTGAATGTGTCGTACGATCCGACGCGCGAGCTGTACGAAGACTACAACAAGGCGTTCGCGGCGTTCTGGAAAGCGAAAACCGGCGACACCGTGGTCATCAACCAAAGTCACGGGGGTTCCGGCAAGCAGGCTCGTTCCGTCATCGATGGCCTCGGCGCCGACGTAGTGACGCTGGCATTGGCATACGACATCGACGCGTTGGCGGCGCAGGGCGGCTTGATCCCCACCGACTGGCAGGCGCGCCTGCCGGCAAACAGCACGCCGTATACTTCGACGATAGTTTTCCTCGTGCGCAAGGGCAACCCCAAGCAGATTCACGATTGGAGCGATCTGGTACGCCCGGGCGTGGCCGTCATCACTCCGAGCCCGAAGACATCGGGGGGCGCCCGCTGGAACTATCTTGCGGCGTGGGCGTGGGCGTTGAAGCAGCCCGGCGGCAGCGATGCCACCGCGGAGGCTTTCGTGAAGAAGCTTTACAAGAACGTGCCCGTACTCGATTCTGGCGCGCGCGGGGCTACGGTGACTTTCGTGGAACGAGGTATCGGCGACGTGTTGCTGGCGTGGGAGAACGAGGCATATCTCGCGGTGAAGCAGCTGGGACCCGACAAGTTCGACGTGGTCGCACCCAGTTTGAGTATCCTCGCGGAGCCGCCGGTGAGCATCGTCGACAAGGTCGTCGACAAACACGGTACGCGCAAGGTTGCCGAAGAGTATTTGCGCTACCTGTATTCCAGGGAAGGGCAAGAAATCGTCGCCAAGCATTTCTATCGTCCACGCGATCCGGATATCGCGGCAAAGTACGCGAGCCAGTTTCCGAACATCGCGCTCGTCACCATCGACGGCGAATTCGGCGGATGGACCAAGGCGCAGGCCAAGCACTTCGCCGATGACGGCACGTTCGACCGGATTTATGGGCAGTAGCGATCCCGCACCCCCCGAGCGGACGGAGGCGGCGCACCGCCCCTCTGCAGGCCGCGCATGGCGACACGCGGCGTCCACACGCCGTGTAGTGCCCGGATTCGGCCTGACGCTGGGATATACGATGCTCTACCTGTCTTTGATCGTGCTCATCCCGTTGTCGGCGACCTTCATCCGCAGCCTGGGTGCCGGCTGGGGCCACTTCTGGGCGGTGGTGACCGCCGGAAGGGTCGTGGCGTCCTTGCGTTTGAGCTTCGGCGCGGCGTTGCTCGCTGCCGCCGTGAATGCGGCATTTGGATTGGTCATCGCATGGGTGTTGGTGCGTTATACCTTTCCGTTCAAGCGGCTCATCGATGCCATGGTCGACTTACCGTTTGCATTGCCGACCGCAGTCGCCGGGATCGCGCTGACGGCGCTCTATGCGCCGAACGGTTGGTTGGGTGGTCTATTAATGCCGCTGGGTATTCAGGTGGCGTTCACCCCGCTGGGAGTGGTGGTGGCGCTCATCTTCATCGGCCTGCCGTTTGTGGTGCGAACTCTGCAGCCCGTCTTGGAGGAACTCGACAAAGACGTCGAGCAAGCCGCAGCGACCTTGGGCGCCTCGGAGTGGCAAACCTTTTCACGCGTCATTCTGCCGGCGCTTTGGCCGGCACTGTTGACGGGATTCGCTCTCGCGTTCGCCCGGGCAGTGGGTGAATACGGATCGGTCATCTTCATCGCGGGCAATATGCCGATGAAATCCGAAATTGCACCCCTACTCATCATCACCAAATTGGAACAATACGATTATGCCGGTGCTACGGCCATCGCCGTGGTGATGCTCGTTCTGTCTTTCGCCTTGATGCTCGGCATCAACGCGCTGCAAAGCTGGACGCTCACCAGAAACGGCGGCGCTTGATGGAAGCGCCCTCCATCGCCGCCGGATGCGACGTGTCGACCGGGCGCAGACTGCGCAAGCGGGGCCCGCGCCAGGGGGTGCGCTGGGGCCGGTTCCTTTTGATTGCAACGGCGCTGGCCTTCCTGGCAGCATTCCTGCTGCTGCCGTTGCTCGTGGTCTTCGCCCAAGCGCTCTCCAAGGGCGCCGGAGTGTACCTCTCCGCGGTATCCGATCCCATGGCATGGGCGGCGATCAAACTGACGCTCATGGTGGCGGCGATCGCGGTCCCGATGAATCTTGTATTCGGCGTGGTCTCGGCGTGGGCCATCACCAAGTTCCAGTTTCGTGGCAAGAGTGCGCTCATCTCGCTCATCGACTTGCCGTTTGCGGTGTCGCCGGTCATCGCGGGGCTAACCTACATTTTGCTATTCGGCGCGCATGGCTGGTTCGGCGCGTATCTGCAAGAGCATGACATTCGAATCGTTTTCGCCGTCCCGGGCATCGTGCTTGCCACCCTCTTCGTCACATTTCCGTTCGTCGCCCGCGAGCTCATTCCCGTGATGCAAGCTCAAGGCAAGGACGATGAGGAAACGGCGCTGTCGCTGGGCGCCGGCGGTTGGCAAGTATTCTGGCACGTGACGTTGCCCAATATCCGCTGGGGTCTGCTGTATGGTGTATTGCTCTGCAATGCGCGCGCCATGGGTGAATTCGGCGCGGTGTCGGTGGTCTCCGGGCATATACGAGGGCTGACCAACACCATGCCTCTGCACGTGGAGATTCTCTACAACGAATACAACTATGCAGCCGCGTTTGCGGTGGCGTCATTGCTGGCGTTACTGGCCTTGCTGACTCTAGCGGGCAAAAGCCTTCTCGAGTGGCGGCAGCCGGAACTACGCCACACGGTGCATCTTGCGCGAGCGACTACGGGGAAGCAGGCATGAGCATCACGCTGCGCGGTGTCAGCAAGAAATTCGGCGCATTTGCCGCCGTCGACGACGTCGATCTGGAGATCCCGACCGGGGCGCTGCTTGCGCTGCTGGGGCCATCGGGCTGCGGCAAGACCACGGTGCTGCGCATCATCGCCGGACTGGAGACGCCAGAAACGGGCCAGGTGTTGTTCGACGGGCGCGATGCGACCCTGTGGCCTATTCGAGAGCGAAAAGTGGGCTTCGTTTTCCAGAACTATGCGCTCTTCCGCCACATGTCAGTGTTTGAGAACGTCGCATTCGGATTGAAGGTCAAAGGGCGGCGCGAGCGGCCGGCGGCTGGCGCCATACGCAATAAAGTGCAGTCACTTCTGGAGTTGGTACAGTTGGATTGGGCCGGCGATCGTTACCCGACACAGCTGTCCGGCGGCCAAAAGCAGCGTGTGGCGCTGGCGCGTGCGCTGGCAGTCGATCCCGAGGTGCTCTTACTGGATGAACCTTTCGGCGCTCTGGACGCCCAAGTGCGGCATGAGCTGCGGCGTTGGTTGCGGCGCTTGCACACGGAATTGAAATTCACGAGCATTTTCGTGACGCACGATCAACAAGAAGCAATCGAAGTGGCGGATACCATCGTAGTGCTCAACCGCGGCCGCGTCGAGCAAACCGGGGTTCCTGGCGACGTTTATGATTTGCCCCGATCAGCCTACGTGCACCGTTTCCTGGGTCAGGTAAACGAGCTGCGAGTGAAATGGCATGACGGCCGCGCGCACCTGGGTCCAATCGATATCACGGGCGATCCAGCACTCGACGCCTACGGCAGCGACCGCATCGCGCTCGTCCGGCCGCATGAAATCGACATCGGCAGTGAATCGAATGGCTGGCCGGCAATCGTGCGGGACGTGCGCGTGATCGGTCCCATCGTCCGGTTGGAACTCTGCGCGGACGGTCGGCCCGCGAACGAGCCCTTGGAGGCGGAGATCAGCCGTGAGCGCTTCGACATGGACCGATTCCACATCGGTCAAAAGGTGGGTGTGCGCTTTCGCCGTTGGCAGGTGTATCCCGCCGCAGCATTAGGGATTGGGCGGGCGGTGCGCGGCTAGGCGTCCACGGCTCGGCCCGGCTAGCGTCGCTGCAGCTTGAATGCGAGCCCTGCGTCGTTTGAAGGTTGATATTCCGCTGAAAACGTATGGAATGCCTTGCGCGCGCCGGCCATCTCGCCGGCGGGCAGCTCGAAGCTATTGAAGCCGCAGCGCGCGAGGAAGAAGACCTGATCACGACGCACGTAGCCGGTGGCGCGCAACTCCCCCTTGAACTGATAGCGTTCGCGCAGCAACCGGCCTTGACTATAGCCGCGCCCCTCACTGGGCCCTGGAAACTCAGCAGCGATCAAGTCGAAACGCGAGAGGTCGGGCGCGAGCTGCTCGACTTTATGGACCGGAGAGAGCACCACGCCGAGGCGTCCGGATGCGGCACGCCACGTAGCCTTGTCGGCGAGCCACCGCTCGAAAGTCAGGATGAGGCCCACGGCGGACGCGGGTACGTCGTCCCCTGCATCAGCCAGGTACCTCCAGTCGTCAGCGACCACCCGGCCGTCACGCAGCAACTGGCGCGGCATACACACGTTCCTTGAAGGGTTTCACGCCGAGGCGGCGCACGGTATCGAGAAATCGCTCGTCTGGGCGCCGCTGTTCGACATACACCGCCAACAACCGCGCAATCGTTTCCGGCACGTCCGCCTTGGCTACCGACGGTCCGATCACCGAACCCAACGACGCATCGGCGCCGGCCGCGCCGCCGATGGTGATCTGATACCACTCCTCGCCGCCTTTATCCACGCCGAGGATGCCGATGTTGCCCACATGATGGTGCCCGCACGCATTCATGCATCCCGACATTTTTACGTCGAGTTCACCCAGATCATACAAATAATCGTAATCATCGAAGCGTTCGTTGATGAGTTTGGCGACATCGATCGACCCGGCGTTCGCCAGACTGCAAAAATCGAGTCCTGGACAACAGATCATGTCGGTCAGAGTGCCGATGTTCGGCGTCGCTAATCCTGCGGCCTGCAGCGTCCGCCACAGTTCGAAGGTTTTCTCCTGTTCGACATCCGCGAGCAGCAGGTTCTGCGTGTGTGTCACACGCACTTCTCCGAAACCATAGGCATCGGCCAGGTCGGCAATGAGCTCCATCTGTGCGTCAGTGGCATCGCCGGGCGCAACATCAGCCTTTTTCAGCGATACGTAAACGGCGCGATAGCCAGGCACCTTGTGTTCCGCGGTGTTGTAGCGATACCAGGCGCGAAACGCGGCATCTTTGCCGGAAGCCGGCTCGATGTCGTCGAGTTTTCGGTACGCCGGTGGGGTAAAGAAGCTGCCCATTCGGGCGACTTCGGCCTCGTCGACCCGCAGGCCGCCGTCGCGGATCAATTCCCACTCGGCCTCCACCCGGCGCCGGAATTCCTCGATCCCGAGAAATTTAACCAAAATCTTGATGCGCGCCTTGGTCAGGTTATCGCGCCTCCCTTCCAGGTTATACACTCGCAGTACGGCCTCGAGATACGACAGCAGGTGCTCGCGTGGCAAGAACTCGCGCACCACCTGACCGATGATGGGTGTGCGGCCGAGGCCTCCCCCGGCGAGGATTTCGAAACCGTGTTCGCCATTGGGGCCGCGCACGATGTGCACCCCGACATCATGCACCAGCGACGCAGCGCGATCTTGCGGCGCACCGGTGACGGCAATTTTGAATTTCCGCGGCAGATAGGTGAATTCGGGATGGAAGGTCGACCACTGCCGAATGATTTCGCACCAGGGGCGCGGATCCTCGAGTTCGTCGGGCGTTATGCCTGCAAGGTGATCCGACGTGGTGTTACGAATGCAGTTGCCGCTGGTTTGAATCGCGTGCATCTCGACGGCCGCAAGCTCGGCCAATATGTCCGGCACATCCTCGAGTTTCGGCCAGTTGTATTGGATGTTCTGACGGGTGGTGAAATGTCCGTACCCGCGATCGTAGCGTCTTGCGATCGCGCCCAGGACGCGCAGTTGCGCGGACGACAACAATCCATAGGGAATCGCGACGCGCAGCATCGGCGCATGGCGCTGGATATACAAGCCATTACGCAGGCGCAGGTGCCGGAATTCATCCTCGTTCAATTCGCCGGCCAGGAATCGCCTTGTCTGATCGCGAAACTGCGCTACGCGTTCGTCGACGAGCGTCCGGTCCATTGCGTCATAGCGATACATAGCACCCTAATCTAGCTTCCATGTGAGCCGGGAAGCCAATAACACGGAGGCATAAGCTGATAACGGCGCACGCTATGTGAAACGGCTTTCCGCGGAAACCGTGATTCGCTCGGCAGCGAGGATTTTCAGCTGAGTGCAGCATTGCACTGTCAAATGAGGGTGTGCGAGCGTGGTGGTAAAGGATTTAACGGAAATCGTAGTCGCGCCGGATACTTATCAGGTTTCGCCCGAACCCGTTTTGATGACGGCCGAACTCTACGGCGCCATGGCGTTGTGCCTGCACGACGAGGGCCGCGGCGTGGGCGGATTGCTCCATTTGCGTTTCATCGGCGGTACCGGATTACCGAGCGATGTAACGGACAACACCTTAAGTTCGGTGTTGGTCGTACTCGATCGCTTCAAGCGTGGGGTCATCGGCACGTCGACGCGGCGCGATGACATTCAAGCGCGCATCCTCGCCCATGCGCTGCCGCCAACGGATGCACGCGAGCCCACCGCAACCTTGGTCGATCTGATTCGAGCGGATCTGGCGGACAGTAAAGTTGCGTGCGGCACGCAAATGACGCGTAGAAGGGAGCCGGTGCGCGTTTGCTTCCAGCCCTTCGAAGGCCGCGTTTGGGTGTCCAGAAACGACGCCAAGGCGAGTTGAGCCAACAGGCGGAGCCGGAACGCTCAAGCGCTGGCTGTTTGCCCACCACCGCTGTGTTCATAATAAGCTTCTGAGGATCGACCGAATTACGCGGGCCTTAGGTTTGCGGGCGAGTTCAATCAGAGGTGGGACATGCGAGTCGTGTGGATTGTGGCGCTGTTGGTGGTTTCCGCTTGCGCCAGCGAGAAGCTGGCATTGGCGCCGCCCCCCGGTATCGATTTCAGCGGCCAATGGCAACTCAACGAGGCGGATAGCGATGACCCGCAGCGCGTCGCTCTGAGTCAAAGCGCGGGTGCTGCGACCGCTCCGAGCGGCCAAGGCGGCCAAGGCGGCCAAGGCGGCCAAGGCGGCCGCGGAGGTGGGCGCGGCGGACGTGGCGGCACCGGTACCGGTGCCGGTAGTTACGGCGGCGGTGGTCCCGCTGGTCCTGCCATGCCGGGAGTTGCCGCGCTGAGCGATGGCTTACGTTGGCCCGGCAGGGAACTCGACATCAAGCAAGCGACAGGAGTTGTCACAATCACTTCTCTGGGCGCCAAGCAGGTCTATCAGCCCTCCGCCGACAACAAATCGCAACATCATCAGCGGCCAAAGCCGCCGGACGCCGGTGCGTCGCAGGGGCGCGATATGCGCACGCGTGACCGAGGCGATGGGCCGCCGCCCGTCTGCGGCTGGGATGACAAGACGCTGGTCGTGCAGTCCGAGAGTCCCGATGATGATCGTCCGCCGTTCGAAGAGCGCTATAGTTTGTCCGACGATGGTCAACGCCTCATCGAAGTGGTTTCCTTCAAAGGCGGGCGATCCAGGGGGTTCACTGTCTCCCGGGTTTGGGATCGGGTGCCGCCCGGTGGGGCGCCTGGCGCGACTGACGGCGCGGCGCCGGGCGCACGCTCACCGCCGTAAGGGTGTTACTACGCTGATGACCCCTCGAAGTGCCCGAAGGAGCAAAATGACCACTAAACGGTCGTCGCGAGCGTGATCCGGTAGCTGTACCGCGGGTACCTTCTCAAGGATGCCCGCAGACATGAAAAAGACCCCGTCCTACCTCAAGGGACTTGCCGAAACCCGAGCTCGAGCCGCCGGCGAAGTGCAGCGCTACGAGAAGATCGCCTCGGACGTGAACGATCTACTCCGAAAGGCCCAAGATGCCCTGGCGGCATGCGACCTCCTGATAGTGCGCTTCGACGCTCGGTTGTGCCCCGAGGACATCGAGCCCATTCGACCGCCAAAGTTCTATGGCGGGAAGCGGGGGCAACTCCGCAACACCGTCACCGAGATCCTAAAGCGCGAAGCACCAGGAACCGTGACGACATCGCAGATTGGTATCGAAATCCAGATTCGCTTCCTGCTCACCTTCGAGACCCCCGCGGCGCGAACGGCGTGGCAGTGCAACTCGATTGGGCGCCTGATGCGCAAAATGTTCAATCAAGGGCTGGTCGATCGCCTCCACGACCCAGCGGCGCTGACCGAGGACGGGGCGCGTTGGCGTTGGAAGTTGAGTGCCGCCAGTTCGCCGGATCACTTACGGGAGCTGGTTGAGGCACAAGGCGGATCCGTGCACCAGTACGATGCAGCGCACAATTAGCTTTAGGCAAAGCGCGTCCACCATCACCGGGTAGCAGCGTTGAAGGCTACTCAGCCTATGGCAGATGAACGCCCCAGTGCGCAAAAATAAACCCAATTACTATCAGGAGGAATCCTATTGCGCCGATGGCAAAGCTCCCAATCGCGACAGTGTCGCGGGCGTGCTTGGCATCACGAAAGTGTTCTCTTACCCAGGCGCTCATAACAGGTCTCGCTTCAAGATTTAATTAGGGCGAAGTGTACTATAGTGTAGCTACCGGCGGCTAATCCTGTTAAAGCGGCGGACCATACCATCGTTGCGTAATGTTGATACCAGCGGGTACCTTCCGGTATGCGTAGCGGCGTCGAAAACACAGCGCCTCCGGCTGCGAACATGGTACAGCCGACGAGCACCAGCGTGAAGCCCGCGTTGAACCAGCCCCACCACGGCTCTAATAAATAGGCAATTTGCGGCTTCACGGGTGCCGGTCTGGAGGCAATTTCGTAGAGAGCGGATACACACAAGGACATACCAACCCAACTCAATTGGCCGTCCTTTATCGGCATGACTAATTTCGTCTTGGCCTTGAAACGTGGAGGGAGCGTTAACGCCCCATAAATAGCCATGAGTAAAATAGGGGCAACGAGCGGGATCAGGACCGTCACAAAAAACCAACCCATCATCAACCTCGCTTATTTTTATGGGAAGTATGCATTGTGAGCTGCGGCACGCTCAAGGGCGACAAGGTGGGTTCAAGCTTCAACGCGTTCGGGTCCTTCATCATCGCGGCGGTCTTCCGTTGCGGCTTGAGATCGGGTGCCGCCCTTTCTTCGGCCCACTCGGGGAGGCAGGTTGGGGCAGAGGGTGGGTTAGCTCCGTGCCACGGTGTTTGCCGTGGGTGAAGCCTCGCCAGTACTGCGACACCCCAACCGAAAACGCGATGTTGAGTGCAATCCGCAGTTGCGTGCCGTTCGGCAGTCGCCGAGTGTCGGAGCGAAACGCGACTTCCACCGCGTAGTCGAGAAGATATTTTGGTTCAACGTTCAGGTACACGCCTTTCTCCGCGCGGTCATATCGAAAATTCAACTCCTCGGCGAGATTGTTGTTTTCTCCGTTGGGACCGACGAGGGTTTCGCTGTGGTTCACCGTACGATGACCGAGGAAATGCTTCTCTTGGCCTGCATAGGCAGTGGCGCCGTCGGTGTTCAGGAAGCTTTCCTTATTGGCGACAAAGTCGCTGATCACGGCGTTGGCGACGCCTTCGTCTTCGATCACGCCCACGGCAACGCGCGAAGATACTGCTCCGCGGCCTTGAACTCCGGAACGCTTACGCACTGAAATCAGGAAACGCCGGTCCTTGGGAAGACGCTTCCCGAAGTCGGGGTCCAACTCCCCCTCCGGAATGCCTGCCTGACGTTGCCGGTCTCGCTCCTGGGCCACGCCGGTCATCAACTTCGCTTTCGCCTTGAGCTCATCGACCGTCATGGCGGCGGTGTTTGCAATGCCGCCTTGGGGCTTACCTCGCTTTTCATCTGCGCGGTACCCAGACTGATGAGCACCATCAATCTCGAGGTCTCCATTCAACAACCCGACGTTATAGCCCCGCACTAAACTCTCGCGCAGTTTGTGCTGGAGTGTGAAGGTGGTGTTGTAGCTCTTGTCGATGTGCCTTTTCAGTTCAAGCGCGGGCTGACCTGCTGACGAGTTGATCCAGGTCAGTGCCCCGATCAAGAGTTCTCGCAACGCGAGCCGGTGTCGGTCGAAAATCGTACCGGTCGTCACCGAAAATGTGGATCGGCAGCCGTGACACTTCCACCGCCGGTTGTCCTTAAACCGCAACTTGTGCCGACCGATCGAGCCGCAATACGGGCAGCGCACCGTGTTTTTACTGCCGAAGCGTGTGGCGACGAAAAACTCCCAGCACGCCGCATCGTCCATCTTGTAAAGATCATCGAGCGGCAAATCCACCGCCGCGCGGGCCATGTGCCAGGTCGCAGTACCGGATCGACGCCGCTTGTGCTTCTTCGGTATTTCGGCGGGATCACTCATATGGCCTGCGACAGGAATTCTTGAAACAAGTCCCAGTGCGCGAGCCCTTCGGGTGCGGTCGGGTGGGCCACAGGCGCACGCCGATGCTGGGCGAGCCATCGAAGGAGACCTGTTCTGGCAGGCTCGATGAGTTTGTGGATCGCCACATAGGGCTGACCGTCGAGGTCGCAAGTGTTTGGAATATTGAGGGCAGGCCGCGGCGGCATTGCATCGATGTCGCCCGTCATCGAGAAAAGGAGCGCCCGCATAACCAATTCCGCGGGTCGAAGAAACTTCGGCGCAAATGCGAAGTCTTCCGTTTTCTTCGTGGTTTGCAGGTCCTCATCGATGTGCGCCCGATAGACGCAGCGCGCCTTCTTGTCCTCATCAATCTGCATCGATGCAAGCCGACTGACCGCTACTCCGGAATTTGGGATGTGCTCGATTGCGGCGCTAATGGTCTCCGCAAAGGCCGGTCTCTTCGGTGCGAGCTCCGCTGAAGGGACGCTCTCTTCGGGATTGCGCGCTTCCGGGTAAAGCGATCGAGCGATTGCGCGCGCCGCAAGGTCCCAAAGGCTCGAGGACCACCGGGGATAGCTCGGCAATAGCACGGGAGGGACCGCGCCCTCGCCGATTTTGAACAGCACGACTTTGTAGGTCGCAAGCGGACCCAGCTCGTTATAGCCCACGTCGAGCCAATCGAGTCGGTTGAACCGAGACATCGTGCGGACGGGACCGGCATGAATGCTCACGCGCAACATCAGACGAACCTGATCTCCCAGGTCTGACCGTATTCCGTGCCATCTTGATCCCGCTCGAAGCCGCGCATGCGCATTTTCTGGGCATCAGCCCATAGTAGGACCGCGTCGTGCAGTTCGAGAACCGTCGAGGCATTGGAATCAGTCGCACTGATGAGCGCCGCGGTCACAACCACGCGCCCGAGCTTGTGGATGCGATTTTCTTGGACCTTGAGATTACCGGCATACTCCTGTTGGCGAGCAGCCTCTTTGGCGAAGAGCGGCTTGCCATTACTATTGATCTTGTTGACGATGACCTGCATTTTCATCCCTATCCAGAATAGTGCTTACCGGTGCTGCCCGACGCGTGAACCTGACGCGGGGCGTCTCTTTGACATCGGCGGGCCACGCAGAAACTGTACCTACGGATAAGCAATTCAAGTGTTCGCCATCGCATTTTCAAAAAGGATTGCGATGGAAACTGCGCTGTCAAATCTCTTGGCGCGAATGTTGCGGAGGGCGCGCCTCAGTGGCCATACTCTAGTTTTGGACGGCAGTCGAAGCAATACTGTATGAGGAAAAAAATCAGCGATATGTAAGCTAGCTTACTCAAGAACCATAGATCATCCGATATTTTCAGTGGATATACATATCAGCAGCCTTCGCACTACTGTATGCCTGGGCCGCATCATGCGAAATGAAGCTATAGCGGTATCGTCCGAGGCCTATGCCGCTTTCTTCGCGAGTTCACACATCGGGCATGTCCATTGCTCGCGCGTCATTTGGCCCAACGATGCAGCCCACTCGTGATTGTCAGCGCATCTCCAGAGCAGTTGACGTTTGCGATTGACGTAATGACGTAAGCCGACGACAGGCAAACTAGCCCGCGTCCAATCGCAAGCGCGCGTACGTCCTCCAGCGATAGCTTGCGCCGACCTGCACACTTCGGACACCAAGACTCGGCATTTTTGATGGCGCTCGCAGAGGCGGACCACTCGTGCCCACGCGAGCAACGCCAACTCAAGGGTTTGTGGCTTGAGAGATAGGCGTCCGACAGGCATATCCCGCCTTTGGCGGCAGCGAGTGTGCGAAGGTCGTCCAGAGTAAGGCGCGCCTTGCCCGCGCAATGCGGGCACCATGCCGCTCGGGAAATTATCTTATTTGCCGACGCCAGCCAGACGTGTCCCTTTGCGCATCGCCAGTGCAGCTTACCTTTGCTATTGAGGTATTTCTCCGATAAGCACTCGCCTCCCTTCGAGGCGGCAATCTCGCGCATCACGTCCAACGTATGCGGTGCGAGGCCGGCACATAGCCGGCACCACGTTCCGGCGGTCTTGACTGCGTTCGGGGTGGCGTACCATTCGTGTCCTTCAGAGCAGCGCCACAGGAGCTTTGTTCCGTCACCAGCATAGACGTCGGATAAGCATACTCCGCCGCGTTCAGCGGCAATCTCACGTAGCTCTGCTAGCCGCTGTCCTCCCCACCGCGCGCGGAAGTTCCCGTCGTCGATCTTTGCCTGTCGGGGAACAGCGATATTCAGTTTCTCGCACTGCGCTCTAATGAACGATTCATATTCATTTTCCGTAACCGTGTACGGTATGACGATAAGTTGGATGGGTTCCGGCTTTGCATTCCGGCAGCCTTCGACTTTGGCGGCATCGTAGGCCTGAAGTTTTTTAAGGGAACCCGGACGGCCAAAAATGCCATCAATGTAGTGCTGCTCGCCCTGATATTCGAAAGCCAGATTAAGTCGCTCTGAATAGCCATCCAGCGTGAGTTTCCGTCCGGCGGGAGACAGCAACTGTGGGTGGGCCGTGCATTTTGGAAAAGGTTCCTCATCAAACAGAATCTCGAAGTGGCGCCGGATAAGCTCCTCGGCTCGACTCCCCGAGCACCGTGCGCACCAGTTTCCGTTATTCCTAATGGAAACAGCAGGTGCAAACCACTCGTGTCCGTCACCGCATTTCCAGTGAAGCTTGGTTTCGCTGTTTATGTACACTGACGATAGGCATTTTCCGCCGCGCGCATCCGCTATTTCGTGCATATCGTTGATCGTCAGCGGGGCGCTGCCTGAACAAATCAGGCACCAGGTGTCACCGTTCTTGATGCTACTCGGCGTTGCCTCCCACTCATGGCCTTTAGCACATCTCCAACGCAAGTTCGACAGCGCGTTCACGTAGACGGTCGAAAGACATTCGCCTCCTTTCGAGGCTGCAACAGCCTTCAAATCTTCCAGTGTCAAACGAGCCTTGCCCGCGCATGTAGGACACCACGATTTTCGGCCTATGATGTTTCCGGGAGCGGCCTCCCACTCGTGGCCGTCGGCACAGCACCATCGTAGAGGGGTTTTCGTGTTTATGTACTCGGTGGAAAGGCACCGTCCGCCACGTTCCTCTGCCACTTTCTGCATGGTGTCGAGCGTCAGTTGCTGGCTTCCGCCGCACGTTGGGCACCAAGAATGCTGATGTGTGATTCCGATGGGCGCTGCAAACCACTCGTGCCCTACGGCGCATCGCCATAGCAGCTTCGTGTTGATGTTTTTGTATTCAACGGATAAGCATTCGCCCCCGCGGGAAATTGCGATCTCTTGCATCTCCTTCAGGGACAATGGCGCAAGTCCAACGCAAATTGGGCACCATGATTTACTATGCTTTACGACCCCCGGTGTTGCCTGCCATTCATGCCCCTGGGAGCATCGCCAGTGCAGTTTGGTGTCGCTGTTAACGTAGGCCGCAGACAAGCACTCGCCGCCCCGTGAGCGGGCGAGTTGGCGCATTTCGTCGAGCGTCAATCGTTTGGGCATGTCCCTCTCCGCATGGAGGGTGACGCGAGGAGACGCCTCAATGCAATCAAAGCCACGGCATTACCGCTCGCATGCTGCAGCGGCAGCCCATTTCGCAAGTACAGTTCTCGTAGGGTAACGCCGGAAAGTTATCGAGCGGAAAAACTGTGTCCGTCATCTTCAGGCACGCCTCACAGGAGCCCGCATTCACACAAACGAAGGTCGCCTGCCTTACACCAATCTCCCGCAGTCGTCGCAGGTCTCGGTGATGGAGAAACGCGAAGCGCATCATGCGCAGCACGGTTTCGCGGTCGAGCTTCGAATGATCTGCGAAATCTGGAGGAAGCCAATCCGCCGAGAGAGCCCCGTCCAACAAGTGATTTACGCCGGCAACTGTGTGTATCGCGTCCCAGTCGCGGGCGGAGAGAGCGCCAAGAATCTTTGGCTCCAATCCGAAAATGATCTTGAGCGCCTCTATGTCGGCGCTGGTGCTCCGCGGCGACCCCTCGATTGCCAGCGGGTTCGGCGCCTGTAGCTTCAGAGTCCTGCCACGATAGGCCGCAATCGTCTGGCTCGCGAGGGCGAAGTTACGAACTCGCAGGGCAGTGAGCGCCGCGGCGATCGTGTCATCGTGATCTTTCGCTTTTTCTGCAAGATACTGTGAAGCCAGTGCGCGTATGCGTGTCGAGCAGGTGAGAATCGCTCGATCTTGATGAAGCGCCTCCATCTCGGCCTCATTGTGGGCCACCAAACGCTCCGCGAGTTCGCGCTTCTTGCCAGTGACTTTCAGCCCCCATTCCTTGAGCAGCTTCTTGAGATCTGCAACCGTGTTGCAGCCGGCAACATTATCGATCAACGGAAGCCGCTCGAGTAATCCCTGTCGAATGAACCGAGCAACCACTTCGCGAGGGGGCTCCTCGAGAGCACTTGCCCAGTTGTCAAGATAACTATTGGCGGAACGCGCCTTTAGGAAATGAGCAAGGAGCGCAAGATGCGCTTCGCTCTCCGGCCAGTGGGTTAATGAGACCACCGCCGAGCGAGCGGGTGGCTGCGGATCCGGCTTTCGAAATGCAGACGTCGCTTTCTCAATGAGTCTTTCGAACATGCGGCTAATCTAGGCACCCTAGCGTGATGCTGCCGGTAGCTGTCTCACATATTCGACCGGCTCCGAAGGCTGATCTGTTCGGGACCTGTTATTTTCGTGGGTCTAGCGTCGGCCCTGTGATCTGCCTCGTCGGCGGTAACAAGCCCCGGCAAGTCGCCAGGCTGCCGGTGTGGTACACAATGGTGGAATCGGGCTCCGCGTTAGGCCAACGAGGTCCGCGCTCTTTGGCGCCCGTGGCACCTGCTACTACCCTAGTCACGAAGGCGGCGAACGGACAAAAGCGTGCTGTCAGCTGTTCGGTACGAAAAAATGAAATCGACCGTCCAGAGACCCGGTTGGCGGATTTCAGCCTGATTTAACAGGTCGAGTTGGAAAATCGGTTTTCGGTCGAGTTTTGTCGGAAGTAAGCTATTGAGTTTTCTGGGAATGGGGTCATCAGCGTAGTAACACCCCGCCGTAATAAAAAAGCCGGGCATTGCCCGGCTTTCAAGTCCCCATGCCTAATCGTGGAGCTTTATTAAGTGCTCCGGCGATGATCGGTCTTTCTACTTCCCTAAAGGTATATTGCGTCCAAGCAACACTCTAGCCTCGGGCAGTTCTTGATGCTACCTTTATTGCAAAGAAATTCAAAAATTAATGTATTAAAAAAACCACAATCATCATATGAGAATGCGGTTGCTCGTCCAGAGGCCAGGCGCACCGCGAGTCGCGTATCCTTAGCCATGAAATTAATCCAGCTGGAGGCCATGAGTGGCTAAGCAACCAAAATTGTCCGCTCCCATGGCTGCGGTCCGTACGCGGCGAGCCTACTTTGATTGCAGATTCGGTCAACTTCATGTTCGTACGGCGTTCCCGACCACCGGCGGCTTCGACGAGGGCGTCACGCTGTTCTGCCTGCATCCGAGCGAAGGATCGAGCCGAACGTTCGATCGTTTTTTACCTGAGATCGCCGACGATCGGTCCGTCTACGCGCCTGATCTCCCCGGCTGCGGCGAGTCCGATCCCGCGCCCGCAATGAGCTACGGGGATGCTGCGAATGCAATCGCCGACTTGGCGGCTGATCTGCGCCTGCGTCAGATCGACCTTCTTGGGTTCCGTTTCGGAGCTGGCGTCGCTCTCGAATTGGGAGCTGCACGACCCGACCTAGTGCGGCGCGTGGTGCTGGTCGCGGTGCCCCCCATTGAGCGGTTGCCCGTCATTACCCAGGAGAGTCTGGTCCTGCGAATCAAACTTGGGGTCGGCGATGACTCGCAGTGGGCTAAGGGAACCTTGCCCAGGGCGAAATTCATCGATCTCCCCGAGTATGGCGCGGACCTGTTCGAGGTTGCTCCGAAGACTCTGGCGAAGCAAATCGCCGCTTTCCTCGGAGCGAGGCCATAGGCTCCTCGACAGGCTCCTGCCCGCCATCGCCTCCATGAGGCTCAATAAGTACATCAGCGAGACCGGCGTGTGCTCGCGCAGGGAGGCCGATAAATGGATCGAGGCGGGGCGCGTGACATGCAACGGTACGCTCGCCGCGCTGGGCACGCGGGTAAGCGATGGCGATGAGGTGCGCGTCGACGGCAAGCTTCTCGGCGTCAAGAAGAAACAGATTTATATCGCGCTCAACAAGCCGGTGGGTATTACTTGCACCTCGGAAGCGCATATCGAGGGAAACATCATCGATCTGATCGGTCACCCGGATCGTATCTTTCCTATCGGCCGACTCGATAAAGACTCCGAGGGCTTGATCCTGTTGACGAACAATGGCGACATAGTCAACGAAATCCTGCGTTCGGAGAACAACCACGAGAAGGAATACATCGTGACGGTGGATCGGCCGATAACCGATCTGTCGCTCAAGATGATGGCCGACGGCGTCAAGATCATGGGCGAGATCACCAAACCCTGCAAAGTTTCGAGAATCAATGAAAAAACCTTTCGAATGATTCTCACGCAGGGCCTGAACCGGCAGATTCGGCGCATGTGCTCGGCACTCGGTTACAAGGCCCAACGCCTGCAGCGCGTCCGCATCATCAATATCTGTTTGGGTACGTTAGGTGTGGGAAAATGGCGCGAACTCACCGAAACCGAGCTAAAGGGACTCCTCCCGGGTTGATGCCGGCTGGCCCCGCCGCGTGGCGTTGCGGCTAGGCGCCCCCGGCTAGCTCGATCGCAGAACGGCCGGATTGACGCCCTCCGACCACCGTCGCCCGTTCGCCGCGCGCCACTCCGGGTCCGCGGCCCGCGACGCCAGCCAAGCGAAAAAATCATCTCCCTGGCCGGTCCAATACGCATGGGTGAACAACACCGCGCCCGCACTGGATTCGATGGTGAAGCGTCTGCGAAGCCCAAGACTTGCCAAGTCGCGACTCCATTTGATGCGAGGCGAGCTCTCCGACAGTGCATATTGATCCGGACCTACTTGTAGATGCAGCCGGCCGTCGCGGGCGTAAAGACAAATATTCGGTGGTGATGACCGGATCAACGCGACCCCGTGCACCAGCGCCGGGGGAACGTCGAAGGCGGTCCATGTGCCGCCCAACGCGTTCCATTGGAGCACCATGCTTTGACGGCGAAAATCGATTACCGGTATGTTTGGGGGAATGGTAAGGGCCATGCTCGCAGCATGCGCTATTAGCGATTTATTTCAAATTATGATCGGGTAGATCCGCAAACGCTTCGTGCACGATGTTCGCCGTGAGGAGTTGCGGCAGCACCAGCGGCTCTGAAGATCCTGGCTTCGCGTTGTACACGACGTAGAGCGGCACTCCGGCCCGCCCAAAGCTCGACAAGGCTTTGGTGATGGCGGGATCGCGATTGGTCCAATCGCCCTTCATCAGTGTCACGCCCTTCTCGCGGAAAACCTCTTGCACCGCTGAATCGGCAAACGCATTCCGTTCGTTGACGAGGCAGGTCAGACACCAACTTGCGGTGAAATTGACGAGCAAGGGCCGACCGGCGGCATTGATTTCGGCCACTCGAGCGGCGTCATAGGGTTGCCACGCATCCGCGGCGGGCGTCGACGCAGCGGCGCTACCGGTCGACGCTGCCGCAACGCCGGCAACACGCAACGGCAGGAGGATGGCAAGCAGCACGGCTGCTATCGCCGTGACGATCGCGGTGACACGCCCGCCCAGCCCGCTGAACTTGGATTTTTGATATGCCCAAGCCGCCAACGCGATGAGAATTGCGCCCGCCAGAGCCGCACCCAACCCCAGGGACGAGGTTTGCTGGGCGAGAACCCAGAGCAGCCACGCCGCCGATGCATACATCGGAAACGCGAATACTTGCTTCAGCGTATCCATCCACGCTCCCGGCTTGGGCAAAGCGCGACGCATCCACGGCGCGAAGGACAGCAGCAAGTAGGGCAGCGACAGACCTACGCCCAAGCTGGCAAAAATGACGAGTGCCACGAGCGGCGATTGCGTCAGCGCTGCGCCAACGGCAGCCGCCATGAAAGGCGCCGTACAGGGCGTCGCGACCAGTGTGGTCAACACCCCGGTGAAGAACGAAGCGCGATAGCCATCGCCTCGGGTGAGTCCGTCGCCGACACCCGCGAGTCCGCCGCCAACTTCGAACACACCAGACAGGTTCAAGCCAACGGCCAGCAGTAGGTACACCATGAGCGTTACGAACAGCGGGGACTGCAGCTGAAACCCCCAGCCGATTTGCTCACCGCCTGCGCGCAGCGCCAACAGGATTACCGCGAGACTGAGCATGGAACTGACCACACCGGCCGCAAAAACCAGTCCTTTGGCGCGGACCGCGGATGGATGCTTTTTCGCCTGTTCGACCAGTCCGATGGCTTTGATGGAGAGCACCGGAAATACGCAGGGCATCAGATTCAGAATCAGTCCGCCGAGGATGGCCAGCAGGATGAGCGAAGGCAATGCCGGCGCGGCTGCCGGGGGCGTATCCGCGCCGGCCGGAGGGCCGGCCCCGCCGTTGAAAGTTGCGGCGATTTCCATGGGAACGGCAACGGAGTTGCCGCCGCTCGTTTCGGTGGCCAGCAGCACACCGCGGACGGTACCGCCGTGAGGGGGCTGATAGCCGGCTTTGACGGCCAGCTCGACGGTGTCGTTCGAGCGCGTCAGGGCTTGCGGGGCGCCATATTCAATGCTGCCTTCATCGTACGGGTAAAACGCCAGCGATTCGATCTGAGACAGCGCTGGGCCCCACATCTTGCCGAGCGTTATCACGAGTTGTCCGTTCTGTAACCTGGCGCTGGACGACGCCGGTTCCGGGGTCGGCAAGTCGCTGCGTGCTGCTGCAAATATCGCCGCGTCCGCGGGATCGGCGGCGGCGGTCGCGCTTATGGGCAGATTCAGCCGCAGATTGGCATCTTCCGGAACGCAGACATCCGAACAAACAAGCCAGCTGGCCTTAGCCTGCAATAGGATGGTGCGCCCCGTTTTGAGATCCTTTGGGGCCGTGACTTCGACCAAGTGCACGGCGTGCTTGGCATAGCCGTAATTGACCAACGGCGGCAGCTCGAAACGGTGCGGTGTGGTCCACACGATTGCGCCGGCGGTGAATCCCGGCGGGAGGCTCCAGGCCAGACTGGTGGCCTGGCCCGAGTCTCCTGGGTTGCGCCAATAAGTATGCCAGCCATCGCGAATGTCGAGCTCAAGAGCCACCCAAACGGACTGACCGGGCACGATAGCGTCGGCTTCGCTCACTAGCCGTGCCTTGACGTTGTCGGTTGCCACCACATTTCCCGAGAGGGGGTAGGCCGCCGGCGAGGCGATCAAGAGTCCGAGAATCAGCCCTTTGAATGTATGCATGAGCCGTATGTTACTCAATTAACGCGATGCCCCCGGCATTGGGCGGAATGGGTTGTGGAACAACTCACAGTCTTTAGACCATACCGCCGACCGGTCGCTTGCGCTAATGTAGGCGCGCCCCACTAAAGTCAATCATGCACGAAAACTACCTAGAACGAATCCTCAAAGCTAAAGTGTACGACGTTGCCGTCGAAACAGCCCTGGATGCAGCACCGCGCCTCTCGCGGCGGCTGAATAATCGCGTTTTCTTCAAACGGGAAGACCTCCAGCCGGTTTTTTCGTTCAAAATACGCGGCGCCTACAATAAAATTGCGCAACTTTCGCCGATCAACGCGGCGCGCGGCGTTATCTGCGCATCCGCGGGCAATCATGCCCAAGGCGTTGCACTGGCCGCACGCACCCGCGGCATTCCAGCGCTCGTGGTCATGCCGCTGACCACGCCCGATATCAAGGTGCGCGCCGTCGCGGATTTCGGCGCCGAGATCGTGCTGCACGGCGATGATTACGATCAGGCTTACGAGCATGCTCTCGTGCTCGCCCGCGACCGCGGGCTGGTGTTCGTGCATCCGTTCGATGACCCCGACGTGATTGCGGGGCAGGGTACCATTGCCATGGAAATCCTGCGGCAACAGCATGGCGATGAGATCGATGCGATCTTCGTACCCGTGGGCGGCGGAGGACTCATCGCCGGCATCGCCGCTTACGCGAAAGCGCTGTATCCACGTATCAAGATAATCGGCGTCGAACCGGAGGATTCGGCCGGCATGTACGAATCGCTGCATGCCGGCAAGCGCGTGACGCTCGATCGCGTAGGCACGTTCGCGGACGGCGTGGCGGTGCGCCGGGTCGGAGAGGAAACCTTCAGACTCGCGCGCGAGTATGTCGATGACATCGTTTTGGTGACCACCGATCAAATCTGCGCCGCGATTCAAGACATATTCGAAGATACCCGTTCCATCGCGGAGCCAGCAGGCGCCCTGGCGGTGGCCGGTATCAAAAAATATGTGGCTCGGGAGAATTGCAGCGGACGCGTGTTCATTGCGATCAACGGCGGTGCGAATATGAATTTCGATCGGCTGCGTTATGTGGCCGAGCGGGCCGATATTGGAGCGCAGCGCGAATTACTGTTGGCCGTCGAGATTCCGGAGGAGCCGGGATCATTTTTGAAGTTCTGTGAACTTTTGGGAAGGCGCAGCGTGACCGAATTCAACTATCGGTACGGCGACGTGCGGGCGGCGCAGGTGTTCGTGGGGCTAGGTCTGGCGCAAGGCCGTCCGGAACGCGACTCTCTCATCAAGACCATCGCGAATGAAGGCTTTGCCGTACACGATATGACCGACAATGAAATGGCCAAACTCCATGTGCGGTACATGGTGGGCGGACAAGCGCGCGGGCTGACGAACGAGCGCCTATATCGCTTCGAATTTCCCGAGCGCCCGGGCGCGCTGTTGAAATTCTTGCGGGCGATCGGCTCGGGCTGGAACATCAGCCTTTTCCACTACCGCAATCATGGTTCGGACTACGGGCGCGTATTGGCGGGAATTCAAGTGCCGGAGGGCACGCACAAGGACTTTTGCCTGCATCTCAATGATTTGCAATACGCTTACACCGAAGAGACCGATAATCCTGCCTACAAGATCTTCTTGGGTGGGTAGC
>JBKQSA010000038.1:0-41303 GCA_052143815.1 Steroidobacteraceae bacterium
AAAGATGGCTGCACAAAGCCCGCAAAGAGAACCGCGATCCGGTGCGGGTGCTGCGACGGAAGGTGCGCACCGATGTGGGCGCTCAAGGCTCGATGACCCTCCCGATCCGCGAGGCGCTGCGTGCCCAGTATGCCGGCCATATGAGCTGGAGCGTCGCACTTCACCATGTGAACTTGCGGGCGCTCGCCGAACAGAAGCCCGGGCTCGGTCTGGTGCCCTCCTACTCGACGATCCGAAGGTTCCTCACGGCGCAGGGTCTGCACAAGCGCCGTCGGTTGAGTGCGCGGCGCAGCGCCGGCGTCGAGCGCGCCGAGGCGCGCTTGGCGCAGCGTGAGGTGCGCAGTTATGAAGCCGAATACGTGGGCGGTCTCTACCACTGGGATGCTCACCATGGATCCCTCAAGGTCGTTACGCGGCGCGCCGAGTGGGTCAGACCCGTCCTGTTCG
This sequence comes from Steroidobacteraceae bacterium, assembly GCA_052143815.1. GTDB lineage: Bacteria > Pseudomonadota > Gammaproteobacteria > Steroidobacterales > Steroidobacteraceae > Bog-1198. Next base: position 448 of record JBKQSA010000038.1, read on the forward strand.
GCGTGCTCGATGATCGCTCGCGACTCATCTGTCACCTGCAGTGGTATCTCGGCAGCGAGTGTGCGCAGGACGTCGCGCACGGACTGTCGCAAGCGTTCATGCGCAGAGGCTTACCCAGGGCCGCCTTGAGCGATAACGGCAGTGCGATGCTCGCGGAGGAAATTACCGAGGGGCTCGCGCGCCTCGGTATCCTGCATGAAACGACGCTCGCCTTTAGTCCGTACATGTATGTCGCGGTGCCTTATATGTTCTCGTCCATCGGCAAACCGCGGGATTTACAGGGTGACAAGCGTCTGCGACAGCACATAACTGGCCACCCCAGACTTATCGGCTCCAACCTCGCATGGAGATCCGATAATGTTGTTGAAGGAGATGTTTTCTCAAGCGGCGGTCATCGATCGTCATCGTACCGCCCCGCTCATCGAGGAGCGTGAACGATTCCTCAGAGATTGTGCTGCTCGCGGCCATAACCTCACGGCACAACGGAAGATTGCCTGGCTTCTTCTCGCCATCGTAAAAGTCATACCCCTGAACGACAGGATGATCGACCTCGCGACGATCCAGCGGAGCGCACGAAAGGTCATCTTGGGAGCCACACGCGCAGATCGACGTCGGCTTGCCGATAGCTCACGGGGCATCTTTGTCAGCACCGCAAAGCGGTTCTTTCTCTTCCTCGGGCGCTTTGCGCCGTCCGTTCCGGAGCGCTGCACCCTTGAGCGCGAGATCGGCGGTTATCGACATTTTATGCTTGCTGAACGTGGATTTTCGTCGCTTACCGTGGATGCCCGGTGCCAACACGCCCGCCATCTTGCATTGGCGCTCCGACCACGGGCGCGATCGATGAAGTCGATTTCGGCCGACCAGATTGACAAGTACCTCATTGCGCAGAGCCGCAGTGGCTGGAGCCGGCGTTCGCTTGCCATCTTGGCGAGCTCTCTGCGATGTTTTTTCCGATTCGGCGCAAGCCAGCATTGGTGCGACGAGAACATCGTTGCCGCGATAGATTCGCCACGTATGTATCTGCACGAGACCATTCCTTTCGCACCACGGTGGGATCAGGTCCAGCAACTCATCTCGAACACGGCGGGGGATGATCCCGTGCAGATTCGTGATCTGGCGGTGCTACTGCTACTCGCTGTATATGGATGGCGCCGAGGCGAGGTCGCAGGCTTGAGTCTCGATGATATCGATTGGTCCGGCAAACGCATACGAGTCTATCGGTCCAAGCAGCGTCGCATTCAGCAGTTCCCCTTGGTCGGTCCGGTCGCCGATGCGATCATCCGATACCTGCGCACAGTTCGCCCCCGCTGTGCCTACCGGGAGGTCTTTCTAGCCATAAAACCGCCCGTCCGACCGCTCTCGGCATCGAGCATTTCAGCAATCGTGCGTTGGCGCTTTCGCGTGCTCGCCGGCGTCACCGCCCCACGACTTGGTGCACATGCATTGCGACACGCGTGTGCCCGACATCTGTTGACCCGCGGCTTCTCTATCAAAGAGATCGGCGATCAACTTGGGCACCGACGAGCAACCTCGACCCTCCATTACGCCAAGATCGACCTCGACGGTCTACGCCAAGTGGCCGAACTGAACCTGAGGAGTCTGCTATGAAGATCCGGCAGATCGTTTCCGCGTATCTGACGCATCGACGCGCGCTCGGTAATCGGTTCTTTGGAGAAGGCTACATTCTACGGTCATTCTGTGATCACGTAGGCCGATCTGCCTTGAGCGCGGTCACGGTAGATGCCATAAAGGCATTCTTAGTTCGCCCTGGAACAAAGCTCGAGACCGCTGCGCGTAGGCGCCGTGTGCTCAAAGGATTCTTCCGATTTGCTCAGACGCGCGGCTACGATCGTCCTCCGCCACTGCCAGCCTTGGCAAAAACGCCAAAGTCCACGTTCGTTCCCTTCATCTACACCCCTGAGCAACTGCGCCAGTTGCTGGGCGCCACGACCGCGATTTGCAGTGTGCGACGGGCACTGATGGAAGATTATGCCCTCCGAGCGCTCTTGTTGACCCTTTACGGAGCTGCCCTGCGGCTCGGCGAGGCGATCAGGTTCGATGAGATGGATGTCGATCTCGACCAGGCCGTATTGACCGTTCGGCGAACGAAGTTCTTCAAGACAAGGCTCGTCCCCATGGGCCGTGACCTCACCCGGATATTGATCGATTATCGTAACGAACGTGATCGATGTCACCGACGGTCGCCGGAAGCGGCGTTCTTCCGTCTCCGCAATGGCGCGCGCATGAACCAAGCCGTTATCGAGCGCACCTTCCGAAGATTGCGGACCGCGGCCGGCATTGTCCGTGATGGCGGTCCACGCCACCAGCCTCGTTTACACGACCTACGCCACGCGGGTGCCGTCCATCGGCTGCTCCGGTGGTACCGCACAGGGGCGGATTTGCAGACCCTCCTGCCGCGTCTCGCCACCTACTTAGGTCACAAAGACCTCGTGAGCACTCAACACTATCTGACGATGACGCCGCAGCTGCTGCGCACGGCAGGTCAGCGTTTCGAGCGATACGCCATGGAGCGCAGGCCATGAGCGACGCGACCTTACTCGGTCCGTGGATTCGCCGATTTCTCCTGGAGCATCTGGTCGGCGAACGCAACCTGTCAACCAATACCCAAAAAAGCTACCGTGACATGCTCAAGCAGCTGTTGCCCTTCGTCGCCGAGCGGCTCGGGAAGTCAGTCGACCGGCTCGCCGTTGCCGATCTGTCAGCAAAACTGGTGCGCCAGTTCCTCACCCATTTGGAGGGCAAACGACATTGCGGCATCAGCACTCGCAACCAGCGCCTCGGTGGTATTCATGCATTGGCTGCCTTCATCGGCGAACAGCGCCCGGAGTATATCGCCTGGGCGGCCGAGGTACGCCAGGTGCCTTTCAAAAAATTCACCGCACCTCTCATCACTTGTCTTGATCGCGCCGAGATCAATGCCTTGCTGGAAGTGCCCGATCGATCCACTTCACAGGGCCGACGAGAGCATGCCTTACTGCTCTTCCTCTACAACTCAGGCGCCAGAGCAAGCGAAGCGGCACAACTGACGATTGCGGATCTCGACTGGCACGCGCGTAGCGTTCAGATTTTAGGAAAGGGCCGCAAGTTACGCACCTGTCCGCTCTGGCCGGTGACCATCAAGGCGCTCCGTCCGCTGATCGACGGTCGTCAAACTGGAGACCGTGTCTTTCTCAACCGCCTGTCTCAGACCCTGACCCGCTCCGGGATCCACGCTCTCGTCAAACGATGCGCCGAGCGCGCCCGCCGCACCACACCCTCTCTCGAACGCAAGACCGTCGGACCCCATACCATTCGCCACTATTTCTCGTGGCTGACTATGTCGAGTAGGCAAGCAAAAATCCTATAATTTACGGCGAACACGTTAATCCCACTCGATATAGTCTTGGCTCCTGACCACCCCCGATTTTTCGGTACAGGAGCCAGTCATGAGATATCGACTCGACACCCAGATCGTTTTATCAGGCGTGCCTGAGGGTCCATTCGCGAAGCACCTTCGAGCATATGCGACATCTTTGAGACTGCAGGGATATGAGGCCCACTATTTGCAGCGGCATGTCATGCTCGCCGCGCGCTTCAGTCAATGGCTTGAGCGCAGACGATTGACGGCTGGGCGCGTCGACTCTCAACATGTATCTCGGTATTTGAGATGCCGACATCGCCAGCGACGAGCCTCCAGAGGAGATGTGCCGTCGTTGAGGCATTTCATGGCGTACCTGCGCGGTCGGCGGGCTATCCCACCTGAGAAGACCGCGGCACTCCCGATCATGCCGGCCGATGGTTGTGCAAGGGGCTACGAGCAGTATCTTCGCCAAGATCGAGCTTTGTCGCGGGCCACCATCATCAACTACGTCCCGTTTGCCCGCGACTTTCTCAAAGATCGATTCGGTAATAGAGCGGTACATCTTTCGTGTTTGAGAGCCAAAGACGTCGTGACATTCGTTCAGTGTCGCGCAAAACGTGTGCACGGGAAGCGAGCGAAGCTGATGACGACGGCGCTGCGCTCCTTTTTCCAATACGCCCGCATGCGCGGAGAGGTCACATTGGATCTGGCCGCCGCCGTTCCGATTGTAGCCAACTGGTCCATGACCTCGATCCCACGGGCGATCGCCGCGGAGCAGACTCAAAAGCTCCTCGCCAGCATCGATCGGAACAGCGCGATGGGACGGCGCGACTATGCGATTCTGCTGGTGCTGGCCCGGCTCGGATTGCGAGCGGGCGAAGTGATGTCCTTGGAGCTCGATGACATCGATTGGAACACCGGGGAGCTCACCGTGCGCGGCAAGGGACGCAGGAGCCAGCTGCCGCTTGCGCCGGATGTCGGCAAGGCGATCGCGGCGTACTTGCGCCACGGCCGGCCCGAGTGTGCGTCTCGGCGTGTTTTCCTGCGCACCAAGGCACCGATTGGAGGGTTCCACGGCGCAGGTGGCGTGGGATCCATGGTTCGACATCGCCTCAAGGGAGCACGGCTCAACTCGCCGACCTTCGGTACTCATCAGTTTCGTCATGGCCTCGCAAGCGACATGCTGCGCCAAGGCGCATCGCTTGCCGAGATCGGCGCGGTGCTGGGTCATCAGCACCCCGATACCACTCGCATCTACACGAAGATCGATCTGAAGTCCTTGCATGCGCTGGCTCAGCGCTGGCCAGGCGGCGTGCCATGAACACGCTGCGGCATTCGATTGCGGAGTACCTGGCTCTGCGACGCAGTCTCGGCTTCAAGATGAACGATGCCGCCCGAACGTTGCCAGACTTCGCCACGTTCATGGAACGCCGCCGTGCCGCGTATATCACGCAGGCGCTGGCGTTGAGGTGGGCACAGATTCCCCAGCAGGCGCAACCCGCGCACTGGGCCAGCCGGCTTTGCCACGTGCGCCAGTTCGCCCGCTACCGAAGTGCAAGCGATCCGCGCACGCAGATTCCGGCTCCGGGGCTCCTGCCATTCCAGCCTAAGCGCGCCCGGCCGTACCTCTACACCGATGAGGAGATCGAGCAGCTTTTGCACACGACGCTGCATATGCCTCTGTCGCCCCAGCAGCGTAATTCCTGCGCGCTGCTGCCGTGGGTTTATTATTGCCTCTTTGGCCTGCTCAGCGTCTCGGGCCTGCGCCTGGGTGAAGCGCGCAACCTCAAGCTCGAAGATGTCGATCTGAGAGCCGGCGTGTTGACCGTTCGCGGCGGCAAATTTGGTAAGGATAGGTGGGTGCCCATCCACCCCACCACCTGCAAGGTCTTGTCCCGATATATCGAGCGCCGCAAGCGGCATTGGAGCGCACGCTCGGTCTCCCCATACTTGTTCGTCTCGAGCTGGGGCAACCGACTGGATGGGTCTCAGGTTCATCGGGCATTCTATGCGGCTTCCAGGCGCATTGGTATGCGCGGCGCGCACGACAGTCATGGGCCGCGCCTGCACGATCTTCGCCATCGATTTGCCACGACAACGCTGGTGAACTGGTACCGCTCGAAGGAGGACCCCGAACGCCGCCTGCCCCTTTTGAGTGCGTTTCTCGGGCACGTTCATGTCGCGGACACCCAGTGGTATCTGAGCGGATCGCCGGAGCTGATGCGCGAAGCGATGCGTCGCCTCGAGCATCGCTGGGGAAGGTCCGCATGAGCGACATGGCGAGCTTCGCTCCGTTGCTCGAGCGATTCTTCCTACAACGCTTGATGCAGCAGCGTCAGGTGAGCCCACACACCATCGCCTCCTATCGCGATACGTTCTGTCGGCTGCTGAAGTTCATCCAGCAGCACCTGCACATCGGTCCCTCGCAACTTCGATTCGAGCAGATCACCGCGCCTTTGATCGGCAATTTCCTGGACCATTTGGAAAAGCACGACGGGATCAGCGTGCGAACGCGGAACCTCCGCCTGACAGCGATCCATTCGTTCTTTCGATATGTGGCCTTTGAGGCGCCTGAGCACTCCTCGCAAATCCAGCGTGTTCTCGCAATTCCAAGCAAGCGCTTCACACGCACCTTGGTCAGCTTTCTCACGCGCCCAGAAGTCGATGCGCTGCTCGCTGCACCGGGCCGCAATACCTGGTCCGACCGGCGCGACCACGCGTTCATGCTGACGGCGGTACAGACCGGCTTTCGCCTGTCGGAGATGACCGGGCTTAAGCGCGCGGATCTTGTTCTTGGCGCTGGCGCCCATTTGAGAGTGATCGGCAAGGGCAGACGTGAGCGATGTACGCCGCTCGCCAAGGCCACCCGCGCCGTGCTCAAAGCTTGGATGCGTGAGCCCCAACGGGGTGAGGACCATATCCTCTTTCCCAACGCCCGCGGCGGCCGGCTCACCGTTCACGGCGTTCAGTACCTGCTTAACAAGCACCGCCGCGCCGCGGCCCGCATCTGTCCCTCGCTTGAACAAAAACGCGTCACCGTCCACCGTCTGAGACACACAATGGCCGTTGATATGCTCCAAGAAGGTGTCGATCGGTCTACCATTACACTGTGGCTTGGTCATCAACATATCCAGACCACCCAGATATACCTCGACGCCACACTCGCGATGAAGGAAAAGGCTCTCGCCAAAGCAACTCCGCGTGACGGCAGGCCGAGCCGCTATCGCCCAGACGATCGGCTGTTGGCCTTTCTGAAGGACCTATGAGGCTTCAAAACTATGTCGCGTAATCAACTGAGGCCCTATGCCGCGCACGGCCAACTTCCTGAGAAAAACACGATGCCTCGCCTTCTGCGCAGATATAGTCAGGCGCGCGACATAGTGCCTAACCGCGTGTGGGTGGATCCGTTTGGTACTGAGCGTCGGACAGGCAGCGTCGGCGGCAGCTCGCTTCAAAATATAATCGACGCCGTTGCGAGATAAGCGCTGTCCGCGGGCGCTGGGAAATGCAAATGAGGTCGGCGATCCCTCCAACTCGCGAAACCAGCATTTTAGCGCGCGTGCCGTCTTGGGCCACAAAGGGACGTCGCGCTGTTTTCGGCCTTTGCCGAATAAATGCACGCACGTGCTGACCCCAAATTGAACGTGATCCCGGTGAAGACTGGTGATCTCCGAGACGCGGGCACCTGTGTTGTAGAGAGTTAGCAGCAGCGCATGATCCCGGCGTCCCTGCCAGTGTGCCTGATCGGGGGCGGTCAATAGCGCATCGATCTCCTCGCGAGTCAGGGATTGGACGAGCCGCCGATCAGTTCTCTTGACGGGAATCGCCATTATCTGAGTCGCTGTACCGACCATCTCGGGATCTCGCAATGTCAGCCAGCGAAAGAACGACCGAATGGCGGCGAGCCTGACGTTGCGTGAGCGGGCACTGTTATGTCGGTCCTTCTCCAGGCTGTCGAGGAAGGACAGAATCACGGGGGCATCCAGGGCTTTGACCGCGAGGGCAACCGGCTCGGTCTTCAGATGCTTTTTGGCATACTGCAGCAGCAGGCGAAACGAGTCCCGGTAACTGGCCGTTGTTTGCGGACTGACGTGCTTGTGTTGCAACAAGTGCTCGACAAAGAATTGCTGTAGCAGAGGACCCACCAACGTTGATGTGGATTTCATAGATCACCGTGGGATGCGGTATAGCATTGGAACGAATCTGCCGCTGTCTTCAGGAGCGCCGGCGTGGAACTGAGGTACCAGTAGCTCTCCGCCGGACTGACATGCCCCATGTAGACAGACATCTGAGGTGCCAGGTCTCGGGCAGATGCCCCTTGCTGACACCACAACGTCAGGCGTTCAACTGCGAAATGATGGCGAAGGCCGTGGATCGTCGGAGTACGCCGATCGGGCGTCGAGCGCATCCCCAAATCCAAGGTCGTATGAACAAACCAAGAGCGTAGGGTCTCGTAACACAGGTACTCTTGTCGCTCGGAAACGAAGAACGCCTTCGACGATAGTTGGCCTCCCAGTTGCATCCGTAGGCGTGCATAGTGTCGGAGCCTCTCCGCTGTTGTCGGATGCAGAGGCACGAGCCTCGATTTGCGAAATTTGCTTTCGCGAATTTCAAGTCTCGGGGAATCGGAATCCAGATGAACATCTTCGGTGTGCAGATAGATCGCCTCGCCGACGCGGATACCCGTGCTGGCCATCAGTCCGAGTATCGTTGCGTACGTATGAGGTCGCAGCGATCCCTGGGGCCCCAGTTCCAATGCCTTTCTGAGCAGATTGGCAATTTGCTCGTTTGAAAAAAGGTAGGGAACGCGCCGTGGAGACTTCTTGAGCAGGCCAACGCTGGGCACTTCCGTGTCCGGTATGCTGGCCCGCAGGTGCGAGAGGAATCCGCGGGCGGCACTCAACCGGTAGGCCAGTCTGGACGCTCCATTGCGTCCGGCGGTAGCGCAAGCCCAATCGACTGCGGTTCGAGCCCGAATGGGACCCTCTTCATGTGCGGCGACAGCATACCGGACAAAATCCTGCATGAGGTTCCGCAAAGCATAGTTGCGATAGCCCAACGCTGATCGAACCGCGAGGTACTGCTGTAAATGATCCTCCAACTCGGTGGCATTCATTGCGCACTCTCCGGCCACGGCAATGCCACGCGGGACAGAGCGGCGAGATCAAGCTTTGCGTAAATACCGGTGGTTTTTAACGACGCGTGACCCAAAACATCAGCAATTTCCTTGAACGTTGCCCCACCTCTTAGCATCCCGGTGGCCGCGGAGTGCCGAAACAGATGGGCAGCGGCTGGAGTATTGAGGATGCCGACCCGGGTCATTGCACGGCGAGCGATCTTGCAAATAGCTGCAGAGTTGAGGAACGGATCAAACGGTCGCAGCGAGCGTAGAAAGATGGTGCGGCTCCGACACGGCGGGCGCCCATTCTTGAGGTACGAACACAGGGCAGCACCGACGTCTTGCGCTAACGGTAGCCGTCGCTCACGATGCGACTTGGTTGATGGAATGCAGATAGTGCCTGCTACCCAGTCGATGTCGCCAAGCGAGAGCTTGCTCACTTCGTCGGCGCGCAAGCCGGTGCGCGCGAGCAGCAAGAGAATCGCGTGATTGCGTAGCCCTTTGGGAGTTCCATCCAAAACGCCGCCAACCACACGTTCCACGTCGGCGGGAGGCAGATACCGAGGAAGTTCGGCGTGCTTCCATCGAGGCATTCGCGGAACAGCGGCTTCCAGACCGCTGCGGATGAACCCTACAAATGTAAGGTAACGCAGAAACGCCCGAATGGCCGTGCCCGGAATGGCACGCGAATATCGATGTAAGCGCGACGCCTCCCGCTGCACAAACGTCGTCACGTGTTCGGCACGTAGCGACGACCAGTCCGGCGCATCCAGCGCGCAGAATCTGGCAAGGAAGCGGCTGACCCAGAAGCAATAGCTTTGGCGCGTCCTCGGCGCGAGACCTTGCACCCGCGTTAGATGGTCGTCGAAGTCTTTGAGACATTGCGAAGCATCGACACCGGGCGGACGGACCTCTTGCTGCAATGCCTCGGAAGCGGCAGTGTTGTTCATGAACTTCTCCTATCGACCGGAATGGTCGATGGAGAAAGCTACGCCGGATTATGCGAAGTCAAAAGCAGGCTCGATTACCCCGACAGCCCTGATTTATCGCCAGAATCTGCAAGCCTCGTCAATCAACTGCGCATGCCGGGGAGCTGTGCATTAGGGCGGTCATGCGCTACGGAGCATGACCGCCCAAAGTGAACGCCGATTCCACGCCATCGTGAACGCGGTGTGAGTGGCGGCGGCCGAGGCCGCCGACATCGGGTCAGGTGTTCACGATGGTATCGATAACGGACGGATTCCAGCTATGCCGTGCTTGGATCTTACAGCCGACGCGGAATGTCGGCGTCGCGGGCTTCGTTGCCGGCAGAGCCGGGGGTGCAATAACCCCAATTGCCCGAAGGCCTGCTGCGCTGGGCTGCAGAAGCGGGTACGGCGGGCGGCATACGGCCCAATTCCAGGCACTGGCCGTGCCGGAATGACGGCCGCAAAGCCGCCACTCGACTTCCGCCAACGTCCAGCGCAAGATTGTTCCCGAATGGCCCTCTAGGGACTCGGCAGATTTCGCGCGCTAATTATGGAGATGCGCATGAAGAAAGTGACGTTTCCCTCCGTAGCGATGATCCTGTTAGGGGGTACCTTCTTGTCACCCGTTACCCTTCGCGCGCAGGACTACCCGCTCGGGCCCGGAACAACCTGGACCTACCACCTGCACAAGGATGTCGGACCCCTCGCTCATTTCGAAGGGGAGGATGCACGCATGGCAAAAAATGGGGCCGTCGAGACTACCGTGATCGCTCATGTCGTGGGCACCGAAGAAATCGGGGGAAAATCCTACACCCGCGTTGAATCCATGGGCCAGGGCAAGCTCGCCAATATTGATTGGTATGCGTTGACGCCTGCGGGCTTGCTACACGCGAGAGCCGTGGATTACGTCGCGCAAAGCCAGTCCGACTTTGACCCTCCCGAGGTGCTATTAAGCCACGCCCTCGCGCCGGGCGAAAGTTGGACCTGGCAGGATCGGCAAGGTGTGCTCAGTTCCAAGAAAACCGCTTTCGCACCCGAACAGATCACCGTACCGGCAGGATCCTATCGGCCGATATCGGTGCGCACGGAGATGGTAATCCCCACGCAAATTTCGCCGACGCAAGTTGTGCCGATGAATGTCACCATGACACAGTGGTTTGTCCCCGGCGTCGGATTCGTCAAGCAGGATGTCCGATTCGAAATTAACGGCAATTTGTTGTCGCACAACTTGATGACGCTCGAAAAATTTGAACGGGCGGCAGCAGCAAAGTGAGTTGGGAATTGCAGCGAGACCTAACGCCACGTGGGGCAGGACTAAGGTAAAGACAAGAGTCGCGGCAGGATCATCGACATAAGGCATGACCATCGGCGCAGCTCTCGATCCTTGTATTTCACGCCATATTGAATGCTTGCCCCCCCCACGTTGGAATAAGCATATTATCGGACAGGTACGATCAATCCGAGAACAAGTTCGATAGGGATTCTATCGATATGAAAAAGATTTGGTCGCTTTTACATCAGCGAATTGTCTGGACGATAGGTGCCGCAGTGCTGGCCGGAGTTGCTGCGCACCCGGTGCTTGGTCTTGTGCTGAAGGCTTTGGGATGGCTGCACGGCGACTCACTGCACGCCTGGCTGCTCGATGTCGGCCATAATATGGGGCCTCTCGGTGCGGCGGGCGGCTTGGGGGCCGCCGCTGCCGCTGCCGCCGCAGCAAGCAGTCCACCCCCGGCAAAGGATAAGGATCCCGATCCGTTGTGCATCACAGGCGGAGGATGTACTCAAAGCTTCGGGGACCGTCGATATGCTCAAGGGTCAGCTCCAGTCAGTTGAAAACCAGATTGACGCACTTATGACTCCCATTAATGCGCTAGCAGCTAACGCCGCTGCGTTGGCGTCAGATGTACATATGGAAGTCGCGGAACAGGCGGCTCTGGCGGTGGTCACCACGGTGGTCGAAGGATTAATGGCGGCGATGGGGGACGAGGCAGAAGACGTCGAGCTTGTCAACAAGGCCATTGACACCGCAAGGAACCCGGTGGGTGCGGTGCTCAATGAGGCCGTGCCGGGATACGAGGACGCCTCGAGCGTTGTCGAGAACGTTAGCTTCTTTAATGAAATGAATCAGTATTTCCAAGCCTATCAAGGCAATATCGATGCACTGAAAGAGCTCGCCAACGCGAACAACATGCCGACGGTAACGCAGTTCGTCAATGTGATGGAGGAAATGAACCAGGAGATCGACAAAGGCCAAGCGCTGTTTAACAAAATCAATAATCCTAACAACGGCATTCAGCAGCAGCTGGACGAGGCACAAGCCGCGCTGCAAGAGGCTCAGAAAGCGCTCAAGGACTGTCAAGACAGCAATGCGGGAGGCGGAGGCTCGGGCGGCGGAGGCTCTGGAGGTGCAGATTCAGGAGGTGGAGGCTCCGGAGGCGCAGACGCCGGAGCGGACGATTGAGAAAACGAAGTCGGATCATCGTTCGAATCGCAGAGGACCATGCCCGAGATTTCTACAGTTCGTGGCCCCAGTAGCTCTGGGGCGCTTTCTATCGCCGGTCACCGGATTTCATTCCGCGTGTGCGTCTTTTCGGTTGGTGTGGCCTTTTGGATTGGCAACACGCTCCTCCAGACAGGTTCTGCCGGGCTGGCGGCGCTGTGGTCGTCGTTTGGTTTTCTTGTCGAGATGATCCTGATTACCAGCGCAACGCGAACGATCCGTCTCAATCAGATGCCCACCTTCTATTGCTTGGGCGGAGCGATGATGAGTGTGGTGTGGCTGGTCGACCATGTATTCACCATCCTTCAGCCGGATGGCAATGCAGTCAGCCGAAAATTGTTTACACCCTTCCTGGAGGAATCGATGAAGTTCGCGCCGGTCGCCGTCTACCTCTGGCGGCAGCGTCGCGCGCGTGTATGGAGCATGGGCGCGAGCGATGTGTTGCTGCTGGCGGCGGCCAGTGGCGCGGGCTTTGGACTGGTCGAGGACGCCTTTATACAACATCACTTCGGCGTGTGGCATCCGGTGTCCTGGTTGCCCACGACGGCCATCCTGGGCACTGGGCTCACGATCGGGCACCAAAGCTGGACCGCGCTGGCCGGCGTTACGTTGGGTCTGGCGCTGCTTTGGCGCCCGCGCGCACCCTTGGGATATCTCCTCGGGGCCAGCGGATTCCTTTGGTCCATGCTCGATCATTTCCGCAACAACTTCAGCGTGGGTCATTCGGGATTCATCGTCAACTTCCTCAATTTCATTACAGGACATGGCTGGCTTTCGCTGTATCTCTTGCTCTTTGGCGCCATTGCGGTGGTGGGGAGCGACGTGTATGCCGTGCGCCAAATGCTCGTTTCACGCCCGCAACTCAAGTTGCGGGGAGCGAAGCCGCCCGAAGTGTATGGACATGGCGAGGGCCTCAAATGGCTGTGGAGCTTCCTTGCCGACAGACGGGGCCTGGCGTACGTGCTGTTCCGGTGCCAGCACGCCTCCGGCCCAACCAAGGAGAAATTGGCGCTCCGTGCCACAACTCTCGAACGCCGCTTGCTGAAGCGCCCTGCAAAGAGTGTGTTACGAGCGACCGTAGCGGCGGGTTAAGGGACCGAAACTATCCGAGGCTCCCGACGGAGGTTTTCATGTTTTGTCCTGCCTGCGGAAATAACAACGTATCCGGATCCCAGACGTGCAGTAAGTGTGAAGCGACGTTGCCGGCTTCGGCCACGATCCCTCCAACAACGGTAGCGTCCACTGCACAAACCAAAGCTGCCCCACTGATCGCCGGCGCGGCACTTGCTGGAATGGGAGACCGGGCAATCGCGACAATTCTGGACGCGGCGGTGGTGGGCGCTATCTACGCGCTGGTCGGCATGTGGGCGGCGGTGCGTTGGGGCGGAGTCACCGGCAACGGGTTTAAGCTGTATAGCACGGCGGCGAACGTCACTTTCGGCATCGTGGGGATTTTTGGATTTCTCTATGTATGGCTACTGGAAGGCGTGTTGGGCGCCACACTGGGCAAGTTCATCTTGAATGTGCGAGTTCGCCGCGCCGACGGGGGCACGATTGGGCTCAAACAATCGCTGATTCGCAACTTGTTGCGGCTGATCGACGGCATCGGCGTCTATTTCGTGGGCTTCCTGATCGCGATTTTTTCGCACCTGAAACAGCGGCTCGGCGACCACTTGGCTAAAACGGTCGTGGTGCAGAGGGACTCCGGCCCACTGCCGCGGGCGGTGGCAGTTGTGCTCTGGGCAGCATTGATTGTGGTCGCCTTCGTGGGCGCGTATCGATTGCACCCCAGTGCCGAAGCGGCCGCTGCGCGCGTGGGACGCGTGATACGGGCGGAACTCGGGACAGATCGAACGCCTGACTATGAGATTGTGAATCCGTCGAACGAGTTCTATACCGACACTCCAAAGATCGTGTGTGTCGGGAAGGTCGACGGAATGGATCCCGGCGTCTCGATGAAAGCGGTGTGGATCGCCGATGACACGGGGGGCGCCGCTCCGCCGAAATATCAGATCGCCGAGAAATCGTTCTCCGGTGGTGACGAATTCAGCGCGTACTTGAACAGCCCAACCAACGGGTGGCCGGCCGGCCGTTACCATCTGGAGATTTACATCCGCGACAAGCTCGCGAAACAGATTCCATTCGCCATCAAGCAGAGATGAGGAATTGCGATTTGGCTTGGTGCCCCCTGCAGTAATTATTCAGTCGAGTTAATTGTGTGACCAACATGTCCCGACCGAAATCCGCGAAAACAAAGAAGTCACCGTATTTCGTCATCTTCGCCGTGCTTTTGTTCATCACTACCGGATGGGTAGCGATGGGCGTGATCTGGGAATATTCAGCTCACTTAATCGCATCTCAAGGGCAAGTAGCTACCGCGACAGTGACAGGAAAGGTGATGCATCCAGCGGGTCAAGGGGGGTACACGAAGACCTCGTACGAGCAGGACTTCGCATTCACCACTACCGACGGCAAACGGATCGAGGGCAAAACGGGGGTGACCGCGGATTATTGGGATCAAATCAAGCCCGGCGATACGTTCAAAGTCACCTATGCGGCCGACCAACCGGGTACGTACCATATTGGTACAGACACGAGCACAATGATCGGTGACTGTATTTTCCTCGGGATAGTGGTGATATGGCTGGTTGTCATGAGGCTCACGATCCGGGCACTTCACAGACAGCCGACTCCGAGAACCGCATCCGCGGTGGCGCCCGACACTTCGACCGATGCGACGCGGCCAGCCGTGGCGAAACGCTCAGTCAATGGCCCGGCGCTCGCCGGCGCGGGCTTGTCCTTAGTAGGTGTGCTCTTTTTGCTGATCGGCGTAGCCAACCTTGTGGGCGAGCGCGGATTTCGCATACATGGTAAAGCCGCAACCGCCATCGTGCTCACCAAAAGCGCCGTGCACGGCAAGAACGGCGACTCCTACCCGTTAGACGTTCGATTCACCACGGATGAGGGAAAATTGATCGAGACCAGCATAGGCGTGGACTACGCAACCATGACGTCACTTCACGAACACTTGCCGGTCAAGATCATTTACGCACCCGAAGACCCCGAAAAGATCCGGCTTGCCAGTGATGATCTGTTCACCACCTTAGTCGCATTATGGTGTTTTAGTGCGCTGGGAGGGATTCTCGCCATCGGTGGCGCAATCATGATCGGCTTTGGTTTCCTGGATGCAAAACGTGAGCGTGTTCAGCACGCAGTGAGGTGATTCATGGATTCCCTGCTAGTTAGGTTGGCGCCCTATAACCTGGTGGCCGCCGCGGTGTTCGGCCTTCTTTTCGTCGCAGACTTTCTCGCTTTGATCATCTACGTCTCTCGGAGCGGCAAAATCGACCCCGAAGAGGGGCATGTCGTTACCGAAAACAGACCACTGACAACCAGCGATGTGGCCATATTGGGCCGTACGGGCGCCCCAGGCGGCAGATATTGGGGCAAGCACAAAGTGTTCTTGAGCCGCTCGATGTTCGTCACGGATACGTCGTTGGTTGATGGAACCGCGACGAAAGCCCAGCGGCGTTTTGTTCATGGCGTAATACTGGCCATCATTCTTTTCTTCCTCGCGTGGTTCTGCGGCGGACTCGCCCTGCTGCCGTCGCAGCCGGCATCAGGAATATTTGTTGTCATCTTCGCGACCGTCAGCATCTTCCTAAGCGTCCGATCATTGCGCAAAGGGCGGGCCGATGCGCTGCGCAAACTGCAGGAAAGACAGGAGTCGCGAGAGGCTCACCGGCATAAGCTATAAGAATCGATGTGATACAAATAGCGATTCGATAACTGTCATTTCTCGCCAAGTTCCTATATCACGCGGCAATGCTCATCATTAGCGTTCACGATAGAACGAATGGCTACTGCATCGAATAATTGTGAAGCGCAACGCCGTCGGGACGCGCCTCACCCGTCGCGCTGCCGACACTTGGCATTCGGCGCTGTCCCCCGTACGATCGGACCCCTGAGCCGGCCGGGGCAACCGTTACGATAATCCCGCGCCGATTCGCCTTGGGCCGCGCCTGGATCTCAACAACACGGGAACCGCATCGTTTTGCTCAGCGAGTCCGAAATCGATGCGCTGGATCGGCAGGTCGGCCGCGTGCACGCTACGACCGGGGTGCGCGTGGTTGCCGCGGAAATCGGCAAGGCGGACACCTACGAAGAGCTGCCCTGGAAGGCTTTTGCGCTCGGCGTATCGCTCGCCGCCCTCACGGTTGTCGGTGCCGATACGGTCGGCCCGTATTGGCACACCCCGCACTCGACATTGCTGTCGGTGATAATCCCGCTTGCGGCCGGTGCCGTAGCCGCATTGCTCACGATATTCGTTCCCGCCTTCGGGCGATTGTTTCTTCATGCCGCGAGATGCGAGGTAGAAGTAGGCCAATACGCGCAGGCGCTGTTTCTGCGCCGCGAGCTTTTCAAGACTCCCAAGCGCAACGCGATCCTCATCCTCGTGAGCCGATTCGAACGCCGGGTGCATATCCTGCCCGATACCGGCTTGCACGGCACTATCGGCGATGCCGAGTGTCACACTGTGATCGAGCGGATGAGACCGGCGCTGCGCGAGGCCAGGATCGCGGATGCGCTACAGGCGGGTCTTGTCGCCCTGGAAGACCTGCTCGTGCGTACCGGCTACACGGGAGGTTCTGGCGCCGAGAACGCGCCGCCTGATCCGCTGATCGAGGAGAAGGGCGCGTGAGCCGTCCCATCCATCGGCCGGTTCAGACGAGCATGAGCGTCGTTCGTGCTGGATTGGCGCTGGCGTGCGCGACGTTCTTGGCCCTGGCATTGCTCACGCCGGCGCGTGCAGTGGATGTGCCGTTCCTGACCGGGCGGGTCGTCGACAATGCGGAAATTCTCCAGCCTGCGACGCGAGACAAGCTTACCGCAGCGCTCAAAGCACACGAACAAAGGACTTCTGACCAGGTCGTCGTGCTCACCGTGCCCACCATTGGCGAGACGAGCGTCGAGGAATACGCGACCAAGGTATTCGAGACCTGGAAGCTCGGGATCAAGGGCAAGGACAACGGCGTACTCATCGTGATCGTTCCACAGGACCGGAAAATGCGGATCGAGGTCGGCTACGGTCTCGAAGGCACGCTGACGGACGTTGCCAGCAACCGCATCATTCGCAACCTCATGACCCCGCAGTTCAAAGCAGGCAATTACGACAAGGGTGTGGAGGACGGCGTCACGGCCGTCATCGCGCAACTCGAGGGCCAACCGGCGGTGGTATCGGAGGCGGCAACAACCCCTATCACGAAATCACCTTCAGACATGTCCTGGCCGACGCGCATCCTGGTTGGCGTATTCATCTTCGGCATCATCGGAATCTTCACTTGCATCGGCGTCATGTCGCCTGGCTCTTCCGCCTGGTTCTTATACCTCTTTCTGATCCCGTTTTGGTGGGCGTTCCCTGCAATGGTTCTCCCCTTCCCGATTACACTGGTGTTGTTCGTCATCTACCTGCTTGGATTCCCGATTGCCAAGCTGCTGTTGCGGCGTTCTCCTTGGTACCAAAATGCATTGAAGCAAATGCATTCAAAAGGAAGTGCCACCATCGGCGGCTTTCCGATTATGGGCGGCGGCTCGTCTGGGGGCGGCGGTTTCTCCGGCGGCGGCGGCGGCTCGGGTGGCGGTGGAAGCTCCGGCGGTTGGTGAGCACCTGGATACAAGGTGCAATGGGCCTGCGCTGGAGCTAGCTGGTGAAAACACGTCCATGCGCCTGATTTTTCAGGATGTCATATGTCCTTGTTTTCGGTTCCGGCCGATTCTTTGACACCCAGCGGGAACAGCGACTAGACTCACGCCAGCCTGGCCCGTGAGCGCATACATAGGCCTCGTGCCCATAATAGCAAACCAAAAATGAGGTGCAGCCGAGTTGCCAGCTTCGGTCCTCATGAACACCATAATCGAGCGTCTAAAGCATTGCCTTCTTGGAAACGTCGGAGTGTGGCAAACGTCAACAGAACTGCTGACTCAGGGTCATTATTCGCGGGTAGCCAAAAGGAGTCGACATGAACTACCAACCACAAGAAACAGAAAATTCCATCGTGGTTTCTACGGGTGCGAAATCCGCGGCGGTGTGCATTCGCGGATGGCAGCTGCCATGGAAGGGGCTTGCGCCGATGGCGTTGCTTGCCGTGATGATGCCGCTTGCACTGGGCGAGGCTGCTTATGCGGCACCACCGGCTGCTCAGCCGGCGGATGTCATCCAGAGTCAGGACGCAAGCGTGGATGGTATCGTAGCCGAACTCACCCAGTGCCAGCGTTCCGAGGGGGTCCTGACGATCAAGGTTCGATTCCGCAACAATTCAGACAAGCCGGGGCATCTGGTGTTTACCAATTGGAACGCGAGCGGCCAGGATAACCCGAAGTTTTACGTTACCGCGGGAAACAAGAAATATTTTATGCTGGCCGATTCCGATGGCACCGTCTTGTCGACCAATAGTACGGGCAACGGCGTCGATGCGAACGTAGCTCCGGGGAAAACCTTTCTCTGGTGGGCGAAGTATCCCGCCCCGCCTGCCGATGTGAAGAAGATTAATTTCATGATGCCGGTCGCTTCCCCGTTTGACGACGTTCCGATCACCGATAAATAGGCGTTTAAGGCTGTTTGAACGCGGGGAGGACCTATCGTGACGCCGCGAAAATGGAACTTACTCTTATTATTTTTGGTCCCTTGCATCGCATGGGCCCAGAAGTACCCGGATCCCGATGCGCCGGCCGTGCAGGCGGCTGCGCAAGCGGCTCTGCCGCACGCCAAAGTGTTGACCATCGTAGGCGTGTCCAGCGGAATACAAAGCCTATTGCAGGATCTGAAGGCGAAAGTCACGGCGCACGAAGTCAAAATCGAGCTGGACGCCGATGTCTTGTTCGACTTCGATAAATACAGCCTGCGCTCCGCGGCCACCGATAGCTTGCGCGAGGTGGGCGAGGTCGCCGAGAGTTATGGCAACTCACCCGTGCTGATCGAAGGTCACACCGACGGCAAAGGTACTCACCCATACAACATGAAGCTCTCCGAAAATCGCGCCGCCGCCGTGAAGAACTGGCTGGTTCAGAATGCAGGTGTCGCTGGGGCGCGAATTACGACGCGCGGTTGGGGAGAAACCAAGCCTGTTGCTCCGAACACGAAGCCGGATGGGTCCGACGACCCTGAAGGGCGTCAGAAGAACAGGCGCGTTGAGATCACGATACGCACGAGTTAAATAGGAGGTGCGCCCTCGAGTGCCGTTTCACCTGTAATGCAGCGCTTGAGATTCGCCCGGCGCGGTGTTGGAAAAATAACGGCGATGGCGCTTTTGGCGCCCGGCGCCGCCTGATGAGAGTTCTCCTTGGCCTGATGAGAGAGAACCGATGAATGCATTCGACCGCGAAGGATAGGCTCCCGGAATGCTTCGGTGGATCTACCGTTGGCAATTTCGATCAAAGGCGGCATCGCTGCTGATGGCCGGCGCCATATTGTTGGTTATCAGTTTCATTCTCGTCGCTTTATCGGGGAAGAGCGCCTACCAGGCACACCGGCTCGCAACGGAGGGTGGATTTGCCACTGGCACCGTCAGTAAGAAGGTGATGCACCGGGCGAGCGACAATGGGACCTCGAGCACTTCGTACGACGTCAGCTACCTTTTCACTACCTCCGAGGGCCGTCAAATCGAAAGCAGCGACACAGTTGACCCAGGGGTCTGGGATCAAATCGTGGAGCACGGCCCCGTGGTCGTTGAATATGCGACCACTGAGCCGACAATCAACCGCCTGAAGGCAACGACCAGCGTTACCGCGGTCGTTTATATCGTGCTGTTTGCGGGCTCTATTGTGGGACTGCTCGGCGCGACGCTCGCGGTCACGGGACTTCTCGCGCTGCGGACCGCGCCAGTCAGCGCAGGCACAAGCGCGTCGAACAGTGATGCGGCCATGGCGCGAGGCAGGATTAACGTCGAGCAGCCGCTGATTCGGAAAGGTCGGGTCAATCCATGGATTGTCGTCGGCGGTATTCTGCTCTTTGGCGGTTCGATTTTTCTGCTGGTCGGCGTACTCGCTCTTCGCCAGGAACGGCTTTTTCATGCCGAGGGATTGACCGCGACGGCGTTGGTCCTGACCAAGAACAGTCACGTGGAATACAGCCGTCAAAACAATTCCCAAGAGACAAAGTACGATGTGGGCTATCGGTTCGCCACGCCCGACGGCAGATGGGTACAAGGGTCCGATAAGGTCGACGGGCGCACGTGGAGATCAATTCGGGAACGCGATTTGATCCAGATCATCTACCTGCCCGAGCGTCCGGCGCGCAACCGGCTCCTCGCGAATGATCCCGGCACGGGGCCGTGGATTGCCGGCGCGCTCGGCGGAGTGCTCATCGCCGGTGGTACTCTGTTGCTGGGCTACGGTTTCTTTGATGCGGCGGGGAAGCATCGAAAGAGCCGAAAATGATCCATCCACTTTCCCTACACTATTGCGTGAAGGCTTCTTGGAAGGTAGTGATCGGTCCAACGCGAACAAGCGCAGCTGCCCTCCCGCGGTTGGAAATCGACGATGATTGGATCCCACCCGTGGTGGGGAGCAATGCTCAGGTGGGGACCCATGAAGCGTGACTCGGCTTTTTCTTCAAAGAGCACAATCCCAGGGATCTCCGCTGTGCTGGGTTTTCTCGCTGTGTTAGGAGGCCAGACCTGGCTCGCCGCTGCGCAAGCGGGTGAGTCAGCCAACTCCACGCCTGAACTGGTGCGTTATTTCGTCAGCTGGCACGTGACCGAGCACGGCTCATCGAGCGCGCCCTTTGAAAACCGCAGCGCCGATGGGCAGCTGTTCGCGCGTGCAGAGGATGCGCACAGTATGAAGCTGGAAGTCACAGGCTCCGCAATTGTGCGTTATCGCGCCGACAATGGACATCACTATGACACTCAGTTCCTTAACGTCACCCTGCTGCATAACGAGAACAGCTGGAGCCACAGCTGGCATTTTGGGCCTGGATGGGGGCCCGGTGGCACGGAGTGCATAACAACCACGCGGCAGACCAATATCGATCCCAGCGCCTATTCGGGATTTCACGCGTACAGCGCGACTAGCGGGAATATGTGGGACCTGCTCGGTCAATCTATCGATCCCGCTCGTTTGCAACACGACCAGCTGCAACGCAACCTGTTGAGGGTCGCGTTCTATCCTCTCTGGGGTTCCATGAGAACTAATATTCGGGAGACGCGCGATAGCACTTGTTCCCCGCCAGAATCCCGTGACTTTATAGGTTTCGGGGCTCCGGTCAATTACGAGGGCTACCCAAACACGCTTGAGGCAGACCCATCTGCCGTGAATGGCAGTACAAAGGGCAATAAAGGGCCTGAGAGCATCTCGTTTTCGGTCAATCGTCAATTCACCTACGTCCGGCACGTCGTAATGTCTCTGTCGGAGACACGCCATGTCACTTGGACTGCGCACGCCTATCGGATAGGCAAATGTTTTGATCATCATGCCCCGATTGAGGCCGGAGATCCGATCATCAACCATGAGCAAGTCGATATCGATGCCGATTCCACCGAGGTCGATCCCAATCCAAATGTCGGTGCCGATTCCAATGTCACCAAAGCCAGGATTAGAGTGAGCTGCGAAGGAGTGCCGATTGAGAATGCGGAGGTGCTGATAAATGTCGATGCGCAGGACAAGAGCGGTGGGCATATTCATTCGGACGACGAGCGCCCGCGAGGCACCGTCGATGGCAAGGTTGTGACGAAGGTTGGTGTCGATGATAAGAAAACCGATGCCTACGGACAGGTTAGGATCAAGTACGGCTCTCCACTCACGGGGGTCCCCGATCATGCAGTGTACGGCGCTTACAACATCGGGATCGCGGGAACGTATAAAATCAAGGCGAAAACCACGGACAAGTTCGCGGCAACCGGGGAGCTAGCAATCGTAGCGAAAGTGGACGGGCTCATCGCCCTTCCGGCCAATTACGTGCATTGCTGCGACAACAGCATGCACCCCGACGGGACCTACGGAACTCCCACAATCCTGAGTGAGTTCGGGAGCCTTGCCAACGCTTTCTACGAGACGCAGAAAGCTCACAATATGGAATTGCAAAACTGCCAGAAGCCCGATTGGGGGGAGCCTGTACCGGTGAGTTTCAATGACATCGCCCTGCCCGATGGCGGTGTCTTTGACCTGGACTTGGATTGGATGTCACCGAAAAACGGGCACTATACGCATAATCGGGGTGAAGGCGGCGACTTCAACCGGTTCACTGGTATTTCATGGAATGGGTCTACCGCGTACGGGCCTGATTGCAACGGCCCACCCATCAAACGGCGCGCCTGGTTGCTGCATACGCTTATGTCGCTTGGGGAAAACTACGGTTACTGGGATTGTAAAGACCTGGTTCTTCCACCCCATTGCAATCCACCGACGTCCGTCGGCTCCATCAAGTTTCCGACGGAAGGTAGCGAATATCCGCACCGCCTGCATCTGCACGTGCAGGACTGATGCCGATGACGGTACGCGCTCGAACTTTTGCCAGGCGAACACTTGCAGTCGCACTCGCTCTCACCATACTGGTGGGCGTTTCTCTTTACGCGCCGCTCGGCGGGACACTGCATGTTGGCGAGGTGTTGGCCGCAGGCTTGCAAAAGTCGTCCGGACCCAGCGCGAGCGTTACCCTGCTGCGCGAAGATGATGATGACCGTCCAATGATTGCCGCTGGACAGAAGTTCACCCTGTCTATCGGTGTTGACAATCTGCGCGGCAGCGCCGCAGCGCAGGCTGCGGTATTGAAGGTCACGTTACCGCCTGGGCTCGACCTCGTGCAGGCCACACCGCCCGCGGCACGCACGGGCGCCAGTCCCGAAATCGCCTGGGATCTCGGCACACTCAAGGCTGGCGCATCTCCCCGAATTGTGGAAATCACTCTCGCCAGTGCGGACAACCTCAAGGCGAATACAGAACTTACGGTTAACGCAACCGTTGCAACCACAGACAGCGGTTCGCAACCCAAGAACAGCAGCAGCGCTTACACGGTTCAGATTCAGCCGGCGGCCGCGGCGCTCGCCATCGAGTCCAATCTGACGAGCGTACCCGTCACGGTGGACGCGCCGGTGAAGTTCACCGCTGCAGTGGAAAATCTGGGCACCGTGGACGCCGCGGCCAGTGCATTGACGCTCACGCTCCCGCCCATGGTCTCCTTTAAATCAAGCGATCCCGCGCCTTCCGCGACGACGGCAAATGTGGTCACCTGGCAACTGGGCGATATCGCCGCGGGAGAATCGCGTCCTGTCGCCATTACGGTTGCATTGAATATAAGCCTAGGCGCTGTTGCGTCGGAACCGGGGCCGGAGAGCCTGCTCCAGTTCAAACTCGATGCCTCGACCTCCACAGCCGGCGTCGATTCCGCTGCGAGTCATCTCGTGGTCAATCGGCACGTGGAATTGGCAGGGCCCAATCTAAAAGTTTGGCTCAGTGTCCAAGGCGCCGACTCTCCGGGTGAGCTTGTAGCAGGCAAGGATGTCACCTACACGATCGCGTACGGGAACTTCGGTAATGCGCCGGCTCAGCACGCATCGGTATCACTGAGTCTATGGGACGGACTGAATTTCCTCCGTGCGAAACCAGTACCAACGGGGACTGGCAAAAATGACCGCTTCGGCGGCGGCGTCTTTTCCTGGGATGTCGGAGACCTTCCGGTGGGGCGATCGAGCATCATCAAATCGCAAATCCATGTCGACTCGGTGCCCGAGAACGGGAGCCTCGTGATGGCGACTATATCGGCACCGGATGCCACTGTGATTTCGACCGAGAGCACCGCCTATTCCTTGCGTCATGCGGCGCGCCTCCCCGGCACTTCTGCCGGAAGCGAAGCCTGGCACGGGCATACGATGCAATTGATTTTGTTCATTGTTGGCCTTGTACTGGTGGTTGTCTGGGTCGTACGTCGCGCCCGATCAAAGCGAGCCACGTGAGGTTCCTTCGGCAGAGCGTGGTTATGCAATTTCGGATGAAGTCAGGTGACACGATCATCTGATATAGTAATTACGCCGCGGAACATCTCACCATGATAATTTTGCGCAGACCCGCTGCAATGCTGGCTGCGCTCTCCCTCCGCACTTTTCGACTCCTGATACTTGCGCCAACGTTCTGGGTCAACCGCACCAGATCTATCACCCCCATCATTGGCAGACCACTACGTGCCGTTGAGAGTCGATTGGGCGAAGCTCGCGCCCATGAACAGAGCCGCGACCGTTAAAACCGCACACTTGAATTTGTCCATGCGTCCCTCCGCTTCCTCTTAAGGACTCGACATCCCGACATTCGGGAGGACGCCGCCATGGTGTTTCAGTAGATCTCGCGGGGTCCAACGCGACCCTGCGTGCGATTGATCGCATGACGGCAGGCGGAGCCGTCAGCGCATTGTTGAGCGGAGTATAAGAGACTCACCGCCACACCACAGTATTGGTCGGCAATTTCTGATGCCGCAGAGCAGACGCTCGCGTCAGGCAGCTCAGGGCTATCATGACCCGTTGAAGCTGCGTCGCCCGCGGTTTGGCGGCGAGCGGGTACAACCGGCCATTTGCCGACGGTCGAATTCCTGAATTGGTTGCCCCTTACCTGCCGTTCCGGACGTGGGGTAGACTGGCCTCGCCGGTTAGCCATAAGTACGCCAGGTCATTTGTTACCGGCAACGCTTCTAAAACACGTAAGTTCAAGAGAATCATATGCGACTCGTGGGGCCCGACATCTTTGCAATCACAGTAAATGCCCTTGATTCATACGCGGTGGTTAACGATCGAGGCGGCTCAACCTTTGTTGCCCCCGCAACGAAACGGTGCCCTAAGTTGTACGTCTTTGCTGATGGGGAAAAGCTCTTGTACATAGGGCAAACCGTTCAGAGCATGAGCGCGCGCATGCGCCTCGGCTTTTTAGCGGACGGAACTGGTGGTTACCATGGATACAAGTGGCGGCATACATTAAAAGCGGCGCAGTGCCATGTGTGGTACCTGCACGATGTTCCCGAAGTGGAAGAGGTCCGCGCACTTGAGTGCATCGAATCTGAGGTTGTTTTTAAGTATCGGCAGAAATTCGACCAGTGGCCGATTTTTCAAACTGAAATTCACTTTCACGAGTCGGAGTCAGGGCACCGCGAACTGGCAAATGAGATTCTTGGGAAGTTCGGTGGTGGAGCGACCTAGAATCAATGGAGCGATCGGGCATTGGATGCCGGATAGCCGACAATGGCCGCGGACGACTTCGGGTCAGGTCCGGGCATTGACCGGATCGGGCATCAGGAGCAGAAGCGCGGGTCGCCGCGGGACGATCGCCTTTTTCGGCGGATTGTACCCTGGCTTGATCACAGTTGGCGCGTAGACGAGCGCCAAGGAGCGACTCATCACCCGATGCCGCCAGATTTTTGGTTGCGATCCCCATCGCCGTTTTCATGATCATCCATGCCGGCACGGCATCGTCATCGCCATTCCAGCGAACGCCGAAAATCGATCACCATCACGCTGGAATCGTGTTCACGTTCCGTTGGAATACGCGTTCACAATGCGCTGGAAACCGTGAACACCATGCGCCGGAATATGCAGGATGCCCGAATGTGTGTGGGAATCCGGCAAATAAGTTCGAAGCGGGTGGCCAGCAATGCGCGGCGGGTGCTGGTCAAAAGGTTGCGGTGTGTTTACAGCTTAGCGCGTTTCAATTTCTCCGTCGTCCGCGTGAGGGGAGCCACAGCTTCACTCTCTTGCTGGAGAAATAGAAATAGGTACTTGAGCCGGGGGTCCTCGTGCGGCGCGCGATAGCGCGGCCTTTCCTCGGTATCATCTCTGACGATGAGTTGGCCGGCGACGAGTGCCTGAAGCGGTCGATGCACAGTCCCCTCTGGCACGCCTGCGAGGCGTGCGAGCCTTCGTTCCGAATAACTCTTGCCGGGCTCAGCGTTGTATAGCCAACGGACCAGTTTCGCTCTCACTACGCTGCCAAACAGCGCGTCAGACAACGGGGAAGTCACAAGGCCTGCACCAAATGATGATATTTTCTGTCACGATGCTGCATTATGACAGCAAATGCTGCATAAATACAGTGATTGCTGCTATAATGCAGCAGGCGATAAATTCGGGAGCGATCCGACGACATTGTGGGGTCGCGGTGAAGGCATACGCCCGCTGGTGACACGGCGAGACGTGACGCTTCTTAGTGCAATTTCCCCACCAATGAGCGGATCCCTTTGATGGGGCCCAAGCAACTGGAGGACTGATGTCAAAAGATAGAAAACTGAGGGCGAGAAGACTGCTGAAGGGCTTATTGAGGATCTGGTTCTACGGCACCTGTGGTCTGACCGGTCTCTGGGCGATGAACATTGTCTCAGGCGAAATGGAGATGTGCGTTTTAGGCGCACCCGTGTTGTTTCTGGTTCTCTGCGGCATTGTCCCTCCGGGGACCCGTCAAGGCCATGGTCGCTGTGAATGGGATGAGGAGCACCGTGATTCATTCAGCCGTTGGGATCGATGGAACGGAGCATTGAGCTATTCGCTGATGAACAACAGCCGCTCTGATGAAGACGCCTGGCGGAGCTCAGACGACTACGGTTTTTCTGATAGCAAATCGCACACGGTTATGGATCTAAATTCAGATGGCAGTTTTAACGCGATGGGCACTGGCACCATGAGCAGTGGAACGCAGGACTGGTGACACTTAGCTCGTTGCCGACAGAAATCGCCCACGTGTTTACTGGAATCGGTGAAGCAGGGCATTGCAGGTGCATCTCCCGCCAAGTGATTTTTGTTGCCGGCTGATACCGCGTCTAGGGACTGCGAATTCCCGAGTTCAAGCAGTAGCGCATGGCCCGCAGGTGCAACTGTGGCTAAAGCGAAAGATGCTGAAGACCGACACTGGATTCCGGGGCGCTATTGAATCGAAGCGCGAGTCTAGAGTGGGGATTCATTCTACAAGGCAATCAAGGCGTCATGCTCAGGCTGCTGAGCACGATTTCCCGTCCAGATGGTCAGGCTGATGACTACACGAAAAAGCCCTGGTTAGGTCCCAGGGCTCGAATCGATTGAATGGTCTCTTGACTCTAGAACCGGCCTTGCTCGGCATTGCTACCGTGAGGCTGTACCGCTATCGGCAAGTACGCCATCTAGCTCCTGTGCAGCTCGGTGGCTGAGGCGATTCGCGACAGGGCAAATCGTTGAGATGGCCTGCAAATACAGCATCTGCAAATCATCTTGGTTCGATTGCGGCTGTAGCCACAACACATCACCGCCCCCAGAATGCGCTTTTATTACCCCTGTCAATTTTATACCCGAAATTAACCATAGGTGGCAGGTAACCTCGGATGATACAAGTTGATCAAGATAAAGTTGTTCAGACAGTGTTTTTGGAGTCATTGAAAAATGTCCTTGTTTTTACACCGCGAGATGGGTGCTCTCTGTGTGTAGGCACCAGGCCATTGAAAAGTCGTTGCAGGCACTTTGTGGTTCTTGCGACCCTTCATTCCGTCGATGAACGCAGGCTCGGCGGTGCCCGTTGCAGCAGATCACGAATCGTCGTCGGCGGCGCGGTATACATGCGATGCTGCGACATCGTCGGCAGGTGGTATTTCGCAAGATCATGGACGGATAAGAGCTTACCGGCTTGCGGGCCAAGTTCTTTAGCGATGCGGGGATGTGCAGCTAACCAACCCTGTCGATAGGGTGGCCATGCTTCCTCCGCCGCAAACCGGTAGAGATCAAATACGTTGTTTCGTACTCCGGAAAAGAGAGGTCGTGCGCGTTGGGCGGCCAGCAGACCGCATAAGCCGGAGCCGGCGGCTTCGGCGCTCGGCTCGGCACCGAACTGAAGCTCTCGGCAACACACCTGAATAGCTGCGCGAATCTCCGTGAGGATCTGGGTGCAGATACGCCAGCTCCACGTTGAAGTTTGATGCCAGATCGTGCGTTCAATGCCAGTGCGTCGATCCGTGACGCGCCTGGGCTGTTTCTTTGTGCCGTAGACCAGCACGTAGTCCCCGAGAGTGAGATGGCCGGACGAAGACATTGCATCGCGCGAGACACAAAAATCGGGCGAACTGTCGTCGGCCAGGCCGCCGCGGCCGGCGTCAGACAAAAGTAGCCATTGAAGCGTCGGTAGCGGCGCGCGTGGATCGCTGCCGATCGGTGGGCACACGATCATGTGCATGGCTGCTTTGCCGCACGTGCGATCGTAGCTGCGCCCGCGCGCGTTTCGCAGAATCGTAGGATATCGATGGGTCATCTTGTCGAGGAATGCCGGTACCTTGGACGACGCGATGTATCCGCCGCACCAATGTCGATCGCGGGCAATTAGGCGCTGTATCAGTTGCAGGGTCGCGGTAGTATTTCGTGGGACAGGGAGTTCCAGCGCTGAACGGGCGGGCATGGATGAGACCTCGTTGTAGACAGGCTCTTCCTATAGCGAATCGATCAGGCGACTGTGCCGTTCGTTGCTCCAGGATTGGGATCGAACACTGGAATCCATTGCGATTTTTTTTGCCGGTTTTTCGGGCGAGCGATATTGTGGTGCTTGGTGCCTATACCGGTGAGGTCCTTGGACGATGCTTGCATCGACTGGGTCTTGGCGCGCCAACGCCATCTGCATGAAGTCTCTTCACACAGTGACAGGGGCCGCCAAGCACCCAGCTCACAATCAATCCGTCCTATTGAGCATCACGACCTAGTCCGTCGTGTGCGACAGCGCGTGCAGCGATTGATAGTCGCCCTACACGTGCCGGAAGGAGTGCCCGAAGTAATACCAGCGAAGGCTGACCAATCTCGGGCATTTACTTCATAAATCAGTGCCAACAATGTTGGCACTGGAATTCGTGCGATCGGGAAATGGTCATCCGATTGCGCGATCTGCAAGTGCCGCTTCGAGCGTTGCCTTGTGATCGCGTTCAGTGGATGGGGCTTTAATGCCTGTGACCAACGGTTTCCATCAACCGTTGGAAGCACCCGCTTCGTTGTATGCGGACGAGGAGTCAATACTCCTTGCAACCCGCCACCGGGGCGCTACCCGTGGACTGAAAACCCACGGATGCGCAAACGGTAGCCTGCGCTTAGACTGATCAAGCATTGCGATGATGTTTTCCAATGGGATGCATTAGAAGCGTGCGAGGCCTGCCATGACATCGACTCGAATCGATGATCGGAGGTTGGGCACAGGAGCTGTAGACGACCGGGACGAACGAACCCGCGAATGTACAGCCTTGTCAGATAGCTTAAGAGTGAAAGAGCCGGTAACGGCTTCAGGAGGTCAGACCAGTTAGCGTATAAATACGTGGAGTCTCCGAAATCGACGTGAAGCAGACAGATTTGTTGGAAAATTAGCGAGCAGCTTAATGGGTTCTGGCTTGCAAAATCAGTGGACGACTGAAACAAATGTTGCGTCGAGAGGAGCTGTGTGACTGACCAATGTGTAACAACGATTCTAACCGAAACAAAACGGCCCGCGAGCCGCCACGTGACTGTGGCTGGGAATTCTCATAGGGCTGTAAGCCGTTCTGCTAGCTGTGACCGGACCCACCGCGAGGTAGGATCAGTTCCGGGATGTAATCACGAGAGCTTGCGAACGAGTCGCGGGCGCGGGGACGGCCCCATGCCTGTTTGATAGGATAATTGAAGTGTGTGAAGCAGCGGGTGTGGTTGGCGCCACTCCGCTGGGACCAATGAGCGCTCTGGAAAAGCGCTTGATACGAACCTTGCCCTGTCTATGAAACGCGATTCGGGTGGCACCGCAATCGCGATGGCGGACGCAAGGCGGCGGGCAGGTGGGCTTGGCGGCCCAGCTTACCGTCGGCGAGCTCTTGTACGAAGAGCAGC
The DNA here is from genome assembly GCA_052143815.1 of Steroidobacteraceae bacterium. Lineage (GTDB taxonomy): Bacteria > Pseudomonadota > Gammaproteobacteria > Steroidobacterales > Steroidobacteraceae > Bog-1198. Next base: position 30,215 of record JBKQSA010000038.1, read on the forward strand.
TCTTCGATATGAATACCGGGCGTGAGCTCTGTATTGGCGAATCGAGGTTCATGCCGGCGGGGTTACACCTGCCGGCATCCCCCGTTGGGTACTCAAAATTGCCGCTCATTCCAATTGCGCTCGACGCGATTCCGACGAATGCGGGTCGTCGTCGCTTCCCGTCAGGCACACGTGTGCCTTGCGAGCGGACGCCTTTTTTTGCGTTCGCTGGTCACTTCGTAAAGAATTTTCAAAACTATTTGGCGTCTTATCGATCAATGACTTGCGCGTCCAACTGCTTGCCGATGTGGTCCGCGCAGGGGGTCAAATAGCTCAAGGTATAAATGCCGTGACTGTAAGTGGGACAAGAGTTGAAACATTATCAACTCGGGAGAGCACATTATGACGACGTCCACCAGCATCGTGACAAACCCACCGCGGAAACCGGTCGCAGAGGCAGCTATTCCGGCGCGAAGTCCAACTGCATTGCGTGACTCCATATACGTTGAACTTGCCGCTAAGTCCTCGCTGGAAATGGACTGGATTAGGGAAATCCACTTGGACCTGCAGGCCCCAGACGAGTTGGATGCGCAAACCAATTTGGAAGCTGGCAACGAAAGCGAGGTGCTCATGTTCATCGCCGTGGACCATGCTAAGCCGGCCCGTTTCGACCCCGCCGTCGTGAAAGCCGAGCCGGGGTTCGATTTCACGGATGCATTCGGCGATAGTGCGGTCATCCGCTCCGATTGCCGTGGCTTTGAGTTCATATTCTACATCGATGAACCTTGCGAACATGTGACCAATGCGTTTGTTTGTGGCGAACCACAGTTCGGAATGTTGGAGCGGGCCGGGCAGTTGTTTGTTGGTGTGCGGCTCGGCGATCTGCAAGCGTTTTCGGCCTTGACAATTAGCGCTGTCGGCACGCCGGATGCTCATCTGCCCATGGAGACGAGCGCCGGCGGAAACGGCTTCATGCTGGAACTGGTCAATAGCGGAACAGGGGAGCGGATGTATTCCCGATTCGTTCTTCTGTCGAGGAAATTTATGACTGCGTTGCGGTGCGCGATCGCGCGACAGATTGCAGCGCCGAGCCAGTTGCCCTTACCGCTGCAGTCGGCAACTCACTACAGTATTATTTTCAATTCAAACGACAGCTTCGCTGAATGTTGGGCCGCCGCTCAGCCGATCTCGGTGGGGAAAGATTGCCCCGTGCAACGGTTATGGATTTGCGCGTACGATGATTTTGTGGCAGTCAAGGCGGCAAATCCACAAAATTACGGCGTGCGCATTCCGCCCGAAGTAAACGCTGATTCCACGCTATTGTGAACGCGCAGTGAGTGTCGGCGGCGGAGGCCGCCGACATCGGGACAGGTGTGTCAAAATATAGTTTGAAAGAACATCTTGTTGAGAAATCCGGTGAATAGCCGGTGCTTCCATGACCAGGTGTTTTGAACCACTTCACGTTGGCAGCGCGGTTCTCCGCGGGACTCAGAATTAGTGAGCCTCCTGCCGATTCTAGTTATTCGGCCGAGCGCGTGTTGTCTTAACGTTTCGCGAGAGTCCTTGCACCAAATTCCCGGACGAGCGGAACTCGACGTGAATCATGTGCACTCCCTCTCGGCCAACGACAGCCTCACCTAATACGTCACCATACTTGGGCGAGGGAAGGATCATGTTCTTGTCGAGATCCCACCCTGAGATCGCGCCTGCAAAATGATCCGGAACCCGGGTGAAAGGGTCTGACCATGGCGTATCGTTGCCTGCCGGGGAAAGATTGCTGCCGAGCGCCGGCCCCGTCCAACCAGAGCAACCGTGATGACAAGATGCCGCTACCGTCGTTGCGTAGAGGTCGTGCGCGAGCGTGTCGTATGCATCAATCAGCGCATCGCGGTCGGAAAACCATCCGATGCGCGTGGCGCGTCGGTGGCTGGCGACCAAATAGGAGAGTTGGCCGGCAAACGTCGAAGCCAGGAGAGTGTAGTTCCAAAGCCGAACGTTGAACCGCTTGGCCTTGGCTTCTTGTTGAAGCCTCTTCATCTTCCCTAAACGCCGCCTATTTGCTCCCGTGGGCTGATCCTGCTCCATTTTCAGGACGGAACGGTCAATGATTTGCCGAATCGTGGAAAGATCGCGAGTCACCATACCAGGCGGTCTGACAACGAAGCAGACGGTGAAAAGTCGCGGATCCTGCATAAGCCGTAGCATTGCGGGATCGACTCGGCGAACTTTCTTAAAATCTGGGCTATCGACGCGCGTGAAATCCGCGAAGATAGCTTTGCAGTACTGTCCACCGGGGACAAGGGTGAACGCATAGACGTCATGATATCGGCCAGGCGCGTTCAACACGTAGTCCGAAAACAGCAGCCAGCGGTCCGTACTGTGCTGATCGAGATAAGATAAAAACGGAGGGAGCATCTCGCGGAGGCCGTGCGAAATGCCTTCAATCACGATACGCGGTACGGACTCCGTGGGATCCGGCACCAGCGACGGGACGGCAGAGGCATCTTTGGTGTGCGTAAGCATGTGTTGTGGCGTCTAGTAGACCCGATTATATCGTCAAGAGCCTGCTCGGCGGCCTATTTGCCGATTTGGTCACGCTCGCGTCGCGCAACGGTCGGCGGTGCGCCGCATGCTTGAAAGCGAGGGTATGTTGATCGAGGGCTGAATTGCCCCTTGCTGACGGCGACGCCGCTCCCGGATATCAAACGGGAACATTGAAAACCGGCGACGACGATCGCAAAATTCACGTCGCCGTAATTCAACGTGGACACCCGAGCGGAAACGGCGGCGTCCGCCACCGACTCCCCGGAGCTGTCTACGATTATCATTGTCCACGATCGCTGGAATCCGCAATCGGGTGACCCGCGCCGCCGGACTGACTCTCGTCCGCACCGTCAGAGCGGTCAGCTGACGCGAGGGGGCGGCAGGGGCTTAGGCTCACGCTGCGGCTCCGCAGTGAGATCGGCATCGCAGTCTATGCGGACGCTGGCGTCTACGGCGAGGTAGAGATCGCGCAACACCTCTGAATAGAGGGCGGCCTCCTCGATGTCTTCGAGGACCATGCGGGTGTCGTCGGCGCGCTGCCCGACGGCCCAATAGCCGTGCGCAGTGCGCTCGATGTTGGCGTGCCTGTAGAGGTAGTCGAACGCCTCCTTGACCCCGAACTTCTCGACCGTCATGTCCTCGTCGGTCATCGGCTCGGCCTTGGTCGGTGTGCGGGTGCAGATGTAGTATGGGCCGGGCGCGCCCTTGGAGTGGATGCGGGGGTTCGCCCAGATAAAGGCGCGGCGCTCGGCCACGGTGAGTCTCTGGCTCGCGAGCAGGGTGGTGGTTGGTTTCTTTTTCATTGGCGGGTTCCCTTGAGTTTTGGTGGTTTCTAGCATTAGGTCTAGTTCACCGGGTTTATCCTGTTTGGGAGTGTGTCGCGGGTCTCAGCAGTGCGAGAACACTCTCCCGCGCTCGCACCACGTTTCGGATTGTTTGCCGTTTCGTGCTGTGCCTCCCCTCCGCGGCCACCTCGCCTGCGGCTTCAAGTGGTCCGCTTGGGCGTCCTATCCTTGGCGCTCTCGGCCAGTTCCGTGGTAGCGTTATTCAATGTTGCTCAACCCAATGCACTGGCGCGCCATTGCCACGGATTGCGCAATTGCTCGCTTGCAGAGGCTTATGGGGCGCTTGCCAGCGAGGGCTTCTTGGAAACTTTCCGGGCGCGGGCGGGCGCTATGGCTTGCTTCTTGCGTCGCTGCTGCTCACGACTTGGGCCTAGCGGAATGAGGCTGAGCTTGAGGCTGAGGCCGCGCTTGCGGTCGCGGTCGCGCTTGTCAATGGTGCGCAGGAGTTCGTCTTTGCTCTGATACGAGTGAATTGTTACGCCGCCAATGCGATCCCAGCCCTCAGCCTTTAGGCTCTCAACTAGTTGCGCAATGATCGCATTCCGTTTGGAGTTGCCTGGTGAAAGCGCGACCATCCTAATATCTCTCCTAGTCTTTATGTGTACGGCGCAAACGATCGTAGGGCAGTTTGGAGTTTCTAGGATATTCAGATCGTACTTGTGATGCGTTGGGTCAGTCAGGTCCTGTTCCGGCAAAGGACCTAAGTCAAAGTAATTGTCTGAGACGGGTTTGTAGGGCATTCTCACTGCTTCGGCTTGCCGGTGGAAACCTTGAGGGGCTTTCTTCCTTTTAGGCCAGCACGCATAAACCTCTCGCGACGAATCCCCCAGAGGCCTGACGGAAGAAAGTAGAACCTGTCCGTTCGAACCTTTGAACCTTGACCGCTTGCCGGTGGTATCTCGCAGGTTTCCAACGTACGCGCAAAGCCTCACTTGCTGGATCTGACTGCTCATTTTCAGCAATTACACCGGGCAAATCCGGCCAATCCGGAATGACCGCCAATTTTCGTCGAATTTCGCCCGCCAATCCCACAACATGCGGCCTCGATACAATCACGACAGGGGCCCATGGGTCATGGGCGATAAGTGGCTGTTATCGCCCATTGCCTTGACCACAGATGTAGCAACATCGATCATAATCATAAGGAACAACGCATTAAAGAAACCAACATGGCAACGGGGTTCATTTACGTGGTGCCTTCCGTAGGCAAGGATTACCGGCAACCGAATCTTGAGTGCGTCCCAACTACATTCGGAGGACGCATCTATTTCGGTCCTTGCAAGAAGCCCATGCGTCCACGAATGAGCGCGGGCGATTACATCTTCGGCATCTCGCCATCGGGCAGGTCTCCACGACGTGTCGTATTTGCCGCGAGAGTCACGGAGAAGATGAGCTTTGCAGAGGCATATAGACGATTCCCGAAGCTGCGGGGTCCGGTCGGTCCAATCCACGTGCAGCCGGCTCGTATCCCGGGGCCCACATTTCCGGAAAGCCATTATGCGCACATCCCGAACGCCAATCATGCGGACACGTGGCGCAGCGACATTCGAACTCTTGAGCTGGATTCATTCTTCGTGTGCGACCGTGAAAAGGAGTGTCTTGGCCGCTGGCTAGGGCCGGCGGGGCCGGCGGTCGAGGGTCAAATCTTGACCTTCTTGAAGTCGTGCGCGGTCTACGGGAACGCGGGGCTGCTAAGCAAAACAAACTCTGGCGCCAATGAACGTACACCAGTCCATTACGGAAATCTCTTCACCGGGTTGCACCTCGAAACACCGGCTCCCCGAGCACTACTTAAGTTGATCTGTAAATCGAAGATTCTTGCATTCCCACTGGTGTCCGGAAGATCTGACTCCGAGTCCGTGGTCGTAAAAGAAACGCCTCGAAACCGACGGTCCCGAACGTGTTGACTGCGGGTCAATCCATCAGTTCGGGAGTGCTGGATCGATGAAAGGTCTATTGGTCAGGGTGGGCGCAGATCAAACTCAAGACGGCGGTCAGTGGAATGGCCCCATCGACTCACGCAGCGGACAGTTTGCGTACGTCCCGATTCCCGAGGGAAAGCCAAATCGACCCGGCCAAGAACGCATGTACGCCGAGGTGGCGCTAAAACTGGCGCAGCTTGGAGTTGATATGCCGGCCAACCTATCTATGGCACGAATGCACTTGGACCCAGATTTCGAATTCCTGACCTATGGCGATCGCGGTGCGAAGGGAACGCAACTTGCGAAGGTGCTTGGGCGTGGGGATTTACTGGTTTTCTATAGCGGTCTCAGGGAGGTGCAAACTCAAGCCCTCACATATGCCATCATCGGCTTGTTCATCGTGGATCGAATAGACCGTGCCTCGACGTGGCCCGACTCGGAAGCTCATCGGAATGCACACACGAGACGATCTCTGGCGAAAGACGCGGAAGACATCATCGTCGTCGCAAAACCAAAAATCTCCGGACGATTAAAGCGCTGTATTCCCGTAGGTAGCTATCGGGACCGTGCCTATCGGGTACGTTTAGATCTGCTCGATGCGTGGGGAGGAATCTCAGCAAACAACGGTTATCTTCAGCGAAGCGCGGTATTCCCCTCTCTGCTGAATGCCAAGAAGTTTTGGCAGTGGTGGGGTAACCAGAAGACGGTGTTGGTACAGGAAAATAATCCCGAATGACACGCTATGAGCTTTGATATCGCCTCGTTGACTGCAAGGGAGTCCTTCTGGGATACCACAGGGGTTTGGCTAGCCATTGCCGTAGCGGTTGGTGTCGCGATGGAGGCCGTAACTGAATTCGATATCCTCGCTGAATGGCTGAGACTTGATACGCAAGAAACCTATGCCATTAGACATGGAATAGCCAAAGCGGGGCTACTTATTTTGATAGTTGCATTAGCGTTTGAGGTTGTCGCAGCCATCAAAACACACCAGATAAACGGCGATATTATTAATGGCCTCAATACTGAAATAGGCCAAACCCAGACTCGCGAGCGAGAACTTATAAATGAGACGAATGATCTCCGAGAATCAGGAAAGGCGCTGGAAAAGGGATTCTCCACACAAGAGCAGTCACTGGGTTTATTGGGCGCTCGCACTGCCGAGTTCGAAAAAACAGCCAAAACGCTAACTGATCGAACAAATGATAGTTTGCGAATACTAAAAGAGGACGAAGCAAATCTGGAGAAGGCAAGAAGCGATGTCCTGGTAAGCGCCGCCAAAGTTGAGACTGTTTTGGCGGCTGCCAGGAGTAAGGAGGTGGATCTTACTAGTTCATTGCGAACCATTAGTGATCTGCAACAAAGGCTGCATGAGTTGACTACGGATAGAATGCTATCCTTCCCGCAGCGAAGCCGAATAATCGAGAAAGTAAAAAATTTCGGTACGGTATCGTTTGATATCTCGGTGACCCGAGACACCGATTCCCCGCCGTTTGGGAGACAAATTGGTCTGCTTCTTAGAGAGGCAAATTGGGATTGGCAGCCGAGAGCAACGCTTGATAGCTTGGTATACCCAGGAATTCCGGCTCTTGGTGGGGCCGTACTAAAAGGACTCCAAATAGAGGTATGCCAAGAGGACTCAGCTAGCCAAACCATTGTGCAACCAGTAAATGCATTAATTGCGGCGTTGGCGTCAGAGGGATATGCGGTCGCCACCTTCATAATCACTGACGACGAAACGAAGAAGTCTTTTATGTGCGGACGCGTACATTTTATCGTCGGCTCCAAACTATAGCGAGTCCTCGGATACGCACCATTTGTTAGCGAACGGAACCACCCTCAACTAAACGAGCTTTTTCATGCCCGCCGAAACGCATTCTCAAATCGCCAATTTTATTTGGAGTATATGCAATCTCCTCCGAGGCCCATACAAGCGGAACGAGTACCGCAAGGTCATTCTTCCGCTCACGGTCTTGCGCCGCTTCGACTGCATCCTCGCGCCGACAAAAGCCGCCGTGCTGAAGGAACACGCCAAGATCAAGGCAAAGGGCGAAAACATCATCCGCCATCGTCTCTCGCAGATCACTGTCAGGGGCAATCTGATTTCCGTTTAATTCCAGCGGTCTGAACGTCGTGATCTTCTTCGTCCGTATTCTTCGGGCGGGCATTATCTAAATCGTCTTGTTCGTCTCGATTTTCTCCGCCGATGGTGATGCCGGCGGCAACGACGGCGGCGTGTTGTCCGTCGGTGAAGATGGATCCTCAAGCGAGGGATCCATGGCGAACCAAAGACAAAGCAAGTGCTTGTGCTGCGGCGAAAAATTCACGGTGGATGTGCGCAACCGCGGGCGTCAAAAGTACTGCCCCAAGAGCAGCTGTCGAGCGGCCGGGAAGGCGGCACGGCAGCGCCGCTGGCTCGCCAAGCCTGAGAACAGAAACTACTTTCGTGAAGCCGACAACGCCGCTCGGGTGCGCGAGTGGCAACGGACCCATCCAGGCTACTGGCGCCACACGGCGCGCCACAAGCGCCGTACCTTACAAGACGCCCTTCCTCCACAAATAGCTGAATCACATAAAGAAAACGCCAGTTTAGCGTTACAAGACGCGCTTCGACTGCAAGGTCCTGTTCTGATTGGCTTAATTGCCCATTTGAGCGACTCAACCTTACAAGACGACATCGCGAGCACCGCCCGCGGCTTGCTACAACTCGGTCAGGACATCTTGGCGAGGAAGGTGAGCGATGCCGGTGAAAAGGGTGCTGCGACCGGAGCGACTGCGCCGGGTGCCGACGCAGTTCAGCTGGGTCGATCAACGGCTGGTGCGCGAGGGGCACCTTGAACGCTGCGGCATCGATGCACTCGGCTTGTACCTCGTGCTGGTCACCGTCGCCGATGCGCAAGGCTTGAGCTATTACGGCGAGGCGAGCCTTGAGCGCCTGCTATCGATGCCGGCGCCGCGACTGGCGGCCGCGCGCGCCGAGCTCATGCGTCTCGATCTGATCGCCTACGAGCGCCCGCTGTATCAAGTGCTATCGCTCGATCCGCCGGCGACAGCGCGCGTGACCGGCATGCAATCGGTCGAACGCGGCCTTGCGCAACTGCGCGCAACGCTCGCGCAGGACGAGCATCGTCGATGATCGACTACGAGACGTACTGCAAGATCCGCGACCATCGTGATCGCCAGCGGCTCTCGATCACGCAGACCGCCCAGGCCTTAGGATTACATCCGGAGACGGTCTCGAAGTGGTCACGACGTGAACGGTACGCGCAGCGCGCGGCGCCGCCGCGCGGCAGCCAACTCGATCCCTACAAGGGTCAAATCGTCCGTTGGCTCGAAGCGCATAACTTCAGCGCGCAACAAATCTTCCAGCGCCTGCGTGAGATCGGCTACCAGGGCGGTAAGACCATCGTCAACGGGTACGTACGCCGGGTCCGGCCGCCGAAGCAGAAGGCATACCTGAAACTCGACTTCGCCAAGGCTGAATGCGCTCAGGTTGACTGGGGTCAGTACGGCTCGGTCGCGGTCGGTGGCACGCGGCGGCGCCTGAGCTTCTTTGTGATGGTGCAATGTTACTCGCGACAGATGTACGTGGAGTTTACGGTCTCCCAGACCATGGAGCACTTCCTCGGTTGCCACGAGCGGGCGTTCGCCGCGCTCGGGGTGCCGGAGAAGATTATGGTGGACAACCTCAAGTCCGCGGTGCTGCGGCGCCTGACGGGCGTCGCGCCGGTGTTCAACCCGCGCTACGTTGACTACGCCCGGCATCACTCGTTCAAGATCGTGGCCTGTAACAAGAACGCGGGAAATGAGAAGGGCCGCGTCGAGTCGGGCGTCGGCTATGTGAAAAAAAATCTCCTCAACGGCATGAAGTTCACCGACTTCTCAGCGGTGAATCCCGCCGCGCAGATCTGGCTCAACGAGATCGCCAACGTGCGCGATCACGGCGAGACGCACCGCCGACCGGTGGACCTCTTTGCTGAGGAGCGGGAGACTTTACGCCGGCCGAACCCGAATCCGTACGATCTCGCCCGAGTCCTGAACCTGCGCGCCTCGAGTCAGTTCCGCATCGCGCTCGACACCAATCGCTACTCGGTGCCGGCCGAGTTCGCGAACCAGCGCGTGATCGTCAAAGCCTATCCGGAGCGGGTCTGCATTTATCACCAGGACCAGCTCATCGCCCGGCATGTACGCTGCTTTGATCGATACCAAGACCGCGAGGATCCGGATCACCCGAAGGCGCTGCTCGAACAACGCAAGAACGCGCGCGAGCAGCGACTGATGCCGCGCTTCCTCAGGATATCACCGAAGGCGGCGGCCTATTACGAGGGCCTCGAGGCGCGCCGTTTTAACGCCCGCGGACACGTGCGCAAGATCATCGCGCTCGCCGAGATCTACGGCGATGCCGCCTGCCACCGTGCGATCGAGGATGCGATCGTCTTCAATGCCTTCTCGAGCGAGTACATCGCCCATTTACTCGAATCGCGGGCGCGCCTGAAATCCCCGGCGGCAAGCCCGCTGTCATTGACGCGCCGGGCCGACCTGCTCGAGCTCGAGTTGCCGGAACCGGATCTATCCATCTACGAGGTCGCAGACGATGAGTAAGGACGATCACACGGACGACGATGAGCGCAACGGCGACTCCTTGAGCAAGCTGCTGCAGCGCCTGCAGCTGCCCTACATCCGCGCCAACTACCATGAACTGGCACAAACCGCCGTCGAGCAAAGCTGGGGACACCTCGATTACCTGCAGCGTCTGATCGAAGGCGAAGTGGCGCGCCGCGAGGATAAAAGCCTCGCGCAACGCGTCCGGCGTGCCCGCTTCCCGATGCTCAAGACCCTGGATCAGTTCCAGTGGAGTTGGCCGAAGAAGATCAACCGACCGCAGATCCAGAATCTGTTCCGCCTGAACTTTATCGAGCAAAAAGCCAACGTCATCTTCCTCGGCGGCGTGGGTCTCGGCAAGACGCATCTGAGCATCGCCCTGGGTCAGGCGGCCTGTGCCCGCGGCTACTCGGTGCTCTTCACCACCGCCATCGACATCATCCACACTCTCTCGGCCGCCGCCGGGACCGGTTCCCTGAAGCGCACGATGCAGCGCTATCTCAAACCCTCACTGATCATCGTGGACGAGATCGGATATCTGCCGATCGACAAGCTCGGCGCCGACCTGTTGTTCCAGATCATCTCCGAGCGCTACGAGCGCGGCGCCATCCTGATGAGCACCAATCGGGCGTTCAAAAGTTGGCCGGAAATCTTCAACAACGACTCGACACTCACCTCCGCGCTGCTCGACCGGCTCTTGCATCACGCGGATATCTGTCGGATCGATGGCCCCAGCTTTAGGGCCAAAGACCATATCGATAGCTAGCCCGTCGCTGCCGACGACATCCACGAGTCAATCGACATCACCGCCACGTCGTACTGTTCATGAACGCCGCAGAAGCCCAGATCCGCGCCAAGGTGCATAGGGTCGCGCACGACGAACTCTCCTTCGGGACTTTGTCCACCGGCGAGCGCATCGCGGTCGCCTTGGTTCTGGACCGGTACGATTTACTGCAAGACGCCTGGGGCAGCATCCTCGAGGCCGTCCACCGTCTGGGTCCGGACTGGATCCAGGCGGCGCTGCGTGTCCAACGGCATGGTTGGCCGGACGAAGCCTGACGCGGGGTCACAGCGTCGCTTCTGGCCAATCACTTCTCTACCAACTACAACGCAACTATCCCCGATAACGCCGCGGACTCAGCAATTACAACACGGTTTTTAAACCGCTCAATCCCAACGGTTTTGAGACCGCCGCTAACA
>JBKQSA010000039.1:0-38551 GCA_052143815.1 Steroidobacteraceae bacterium
CCGACGTGGAGAACTACAACGCCATGCTCGAGAATGCGGGTTGGAAGGGATCTTTGATCAACGGCAAGATCCTGCACTACGATCCCGTGCACGATCCGAACGCAACCCAGGTTCTCGAAGCCAAGCCTGGCGAGCGCGTGCGCATCTTCTTCGGGAACGCCAATATCAACATGCCGGTTGCCCTGCACCCGATCGGCGGGTACTGGGACCGCGTCTACATCAACGGCAATCCGAAGAACACCCTCTACGGGATCCAGACGTATAACGTCGCCGTGGCCGAAGCCGACACCTTCGACATAGTTTCGCCCAGCGACCGACCCACCAACAACGCGATCGTCGATCACGACATGGGTGCGGCGCTGCGCGGCGCCATCACCGTCATCATGTTCAAGCCCGATGCGGATCCGAAGAAGGGCCACGGCGAACTTGTCGTGCAATAAAGAAAAACGTCTCCGTGCCCTCAGTTTCAGGGGCCGGCCTTGGCGCATCCGGGAAGTCCGCATCGGGCCGCTCGGATGCGCCGCTTTTCGCGGTCGTGCACAGTTTGTTTTACCAGTTTTACCGGGAGGCTCGAATTGAAACGCCTGCACTTAATACACGCCCGATCTGCGCTCCCGGCCGTGCTTGCGGTCTTGGTGATTTGCGCCGTCGGCGCGGTTGCATACGGTGCACTCAGCAAATCGTTTTTGTCCGACCCGAGGCCGGGACCCAGCGCCGAAGAGCTGGCGGCGATCGCGAATGGATACATCTGCCCGATGCACCCGCAAATCACCTCCGACCATCCGGGCAAATGCCCAGTCTGCGGAATGGACCTGGTCAAGTCCGGTGGACATTTACATCGACACGATCTGCAAGTTGACCCAACCGCCCTGTCAAACCTGGGCGTTCGCACGGTGGCGGTAGAACGCAAGGAGATCGCGCAGGAGGTGCGCAGCTACGGTACGGTCGTTCCGGACGAGCGCGCGCAGGTCAGTGTCACCAGCAAATTCACCGGCTGGATTCGCAAACTCCACGTGCATTCCGTCGGAGAACGGGTGGAGCGTGGCCAGGTCCTGTACGAAATTTACTCCCCCGACCTGGTGATGAAGGAGCGCGAATATTTCCAATTTCTCACCCGCCGCAAGCAGATCCTGCAAAGCGTCGGGGACGTTTCACAACAGGATAACGAATACGTCATGGAACTGTTGCGCGATTCGCAAAAGGAGCGAGAAGAGCTGATGCGAAACGACCTGGATATCGAAACAATCGAGCGCCTGGAGCAATCCGGAACGACGATCGAAGTGGTCCAGGTGCGGGCGCCGAGTAGCGGCGTGGTGACCCAGATCAACACGCGCGAAGGTGGCTTTGTCTCGCCGGCGGGTCCGATCCTCACGCTTGCCGATCCGACGACGGTATGGATCGACGTCTCGCTTTCCGCGGGCCAGGCGGCGCTCGTGCAACCGGGCGACAAAGTCGTCATCCGGGCCGCAGACGCGGATCCGATCGAGGCCAAGCTTGACTACATCAGTCCGCTGCTGGATTCGTTTCGCACGCACGCACGGGTTGTCTTGCGCCAACGGCCGGCCGATCTGCGCCTCGGGACACTGGTCGATGTGTCGATACGTGCAATTGCGCACTCGGCCCGAGTGCTGCCGAGTTCGGCGGTCATGCGCACCGGGCACGGTGATTTCGTCATGCTGGCGCGCGGCTCGGGAACCTTTTTGCCCGTGCAGGTGGATGCCGGGGTGGAGAACGAGGATACGATCGAGATTCGTGGCGGCATTCAGGAAGGGGTTCTGGTTGCTTCCAACGCTCAATTCCTGCTCGACCCGGCCGCCTCCTTGAGCGACACCGTGGGGCGCGCTTACGATGCCAAGACCGCAATGGCCTTGGAATCGACATCCATGCAATGATGGGCGCCCCGCTCCGACGGGAATACCTTACGTTGCGGCCATCGTTTGCGACACCGTGCCCGCATAGGCCGCAAATTCGGCACTTCACCCGACCGTATTAAGGGGATTTAGGTGGTCGAGCGCGTCATTGCGTGGTCACTGCGCCACCGTGGCATAGTTTTGCTGTGTGCCGGAGCCATCGCGCTGCTAGGTACCCTGGGGGTTCGTGAGCTTGCACTCGATGCGATCCCCGACCTGTCGGAAATACAGGTCATCGTGCAGACAAACTATCCTGGACAACCGCCACAGTCGGTCGAAGACCAGGTGACCTATCCGCTTGCATCCGTATTGCTGGGTGCGCCGTCCGTCACAGCGGTGCGTGGCTTCTCGATGTTCGGCGAATCGTACCTCTACGTCATCTTTCGCGAAGGTACCGATCCGTACTGGGCGCGTTCGCGCGTTCTGGAGTACTTGGCACAGATGGACCCTCGGCTGCCGCCCGGCATCACGCCAATGCTAGGACCCGATGCCTCCGGAGTGGGCTGGATCTTCGAATATGCGCTGGTGGACCGCCAGCATCGCTATGACCCCGATCGACTTCGAGCCCTACAGGATTTTTTTCTTAAGCTCGAACTGCAGAGCGTACCGGGTGTGGCTGAGGTCGCCAGCGTCGGCGGCGTGGCGCGCCAGTTCCAGATCGAGGCCGATCCTGCCGTCCTCGCCGCCAATGGACTGGGGCTCGGGCGGGTCGTGCGCGCCGTGCAGGACAGCAACATCTCGAGCGGTGGCTCGACGCTGGAAATGGGACGCGCCGAATACATGGTGCGCGCGCAGGGCCGCCTCGCAACCCTGGAAGATTTTCGCAACATCCCCCTCGGACTCGATGCACACGGGCAACCCCTGCGCTTGGCAGATGTGGCGCGCGTCCAGATCGGTGCCGAACCGCGACGCGGGGTGACCGATCTCGACGGCCTGGGAGAAGCGCCGGGCGGCATCATCGTCATGCGTCACGGGGAGAATGCGCTCGCCGTTGCCGAACGGGTAAAGGTGCGTCTCGATGCTTTGCGCCGCAGCTTGCCTCCTGGGGTTGAGATCGTCGTCACCTACGATCGGTCAGGATTGATCCGCGGCGCGGTTGGAACTCTGATCCGCCGATTGATCGAGGAGTCGGCCGTCGTTGCGCTGGTTTGCGGCGTTTTTCTGTTGCACCTCCGATCCGCCCTAGTCATCATTGTGACCTTGCCCCTCGGGATCCTGATCGCGCTCGGGGTGCTGGCTGCGCAGGGGACAAGCGCCAACCTGATGTCCCTCGGGGGCATCGCGATTGCAATCGGCGTCATGGTGGATGCTGCGATCGTCATGGTGGAAAATCTGCACAAACACCTCGAGCGCGTACCGGCCGGCGCCGACCGCTGGGAAATCGTCCGCTTGAGCGCAACCGAGGTCGGTCCAGCACTCTTCTTCTCTCTTCTGGTCATCACCGTGTCGTTCTTGCCCGTGTTTGCACTCACCGGACAGGAAGGTCGGCTCTTCCGCCCCTTGGCCAGCACCAAGACCTATGCAATGGCGGCGAGCGCGCTCCTTGCCATCACCCTGACGCCAGTCCTGATGGGGTACCTGGTGCGCGGCCGCATCGCTCCGGAGAAGACAATTGCCCTCCATCGCCTGCTGCATTCGGCGTATCAACGTGCGCTCACGGCGGCCCTGCGTCGGCCGCGCTGGGCGCTGGGGTTCGCCGCATTGGGCCTGATGAGTACCGCCTGGCCGCTCTCGCAGCTGGGCAGCGAGTTCATGCCGCCCTTATACGAAGGTAGCATCCTGTACATGCCCTCTACCTTGCCCGCGATTTCCGTCGACGAGGCGGCGCGCGCGCTTCAAGTGACCGATCGCTTGATCCGGCAGTTGCCGGAGGTCGAACAGGTTTACGGCAAGGCCGGACGTGCCCAGACGGCGACCGATCCGGCTCCGCTGTCGATGTTCGAGACGGTGATCGCACTCAAGCCGCAGGATCACTGGCCTGCCGGTGAGAGTATCGAGCAACTGCTCGGCAAGCTCGACCGCCAGGTCCAAATTCCGGGTGTCACCAACGGCTGGGGCTATCCGATCCGCACGCGCATCGACATGCTCGCCAGCGGCATCCGAACTCCTTTGGGATTGAAGGTCAGCGGCCCCGATCAGGAAATTGTCGTCGGCTTGGCCCAGCGAGCCGAATCCGCATTGCGCGCCGTCCCCGGCACGAGGAACGCCTTCGCCGAGCGGATTGGCGGCGGACGCTATCTGGATATCGATCTGGATCGACGGAGTGCCGCACAGCGCGGGGTGACGATGGCCGACGTACAACGCATCGTGCAAGGCGCTATTGGCGGCGAGAACATTGCCAGCGTGATCAGCGGGCGGGAGCGGTACTCGGTCAATCTGCGCTTCCCGCGCGCGTGGCGCGGCTCGCCGCAGTCGATTGCCGAAATTCCCTTCGTGACGGAACGCGGCGACAACGTCCGCCTTGGCGATGTGGCCCACCTTGCCCTGCGGGACGGCGCGAGCGAGATTAAGAGCGAAAACGCCCAGCTCGTCGCGTACGTCTACCTGAATCTGGCCAGCACTGACTTGGGCGGCTACGTCAGAGCTGCCGACCGTGCACTCGCGCAGATCGCCCTGCCGCCGAGCTATACGATGAGCTGGTCGGGCCAGTACGAACAAATGCAGCACGCGCGCGCCCGCTTGAGCTGGCTCATTCCCGCGACGGTCGTGCTTGCCGCCTTGCTCCTGTACGGATACTTTCGCAGCTGGGAACGGGTTGGACTGGTATTGCTCTGCCTGCCGTTTTCCCTCGTCGGTGGGGTGTGGCTGGTCTACGCGTTGGACTATCGGCTGTCCGTCGCCGTCGCCGTCGGATTTCTCGCATTGGCAGGGGTCGCCACGGAATTCGGCGTCGTCATGCTGCTGTACCTGGACCACGCGCGGGCGCAAGCGCAGAAGCGCTGCGAGGGCGCGCCGCCGAGCCGCTTTGCCCAGCTTCGCGCCCTGATTCGTGGCGCGTCCTCACGCGTGCGTCCCAAGGCCATGACCGTCGCCGTGATCGTCGGCGGCTTGCTCCCGGTCATGGCTGGCGAGGGGCTGGGTAGCGACGTCATGAAACGGATCGCAGCACCATTAGTGGGCGGAATGCTGACGGCCCCGCTGCTTTCTCTGATTCTCGTGCCGGTGATTTACGAATGGTGGCAACGCGGCAGGCACTGATGAGTCGTTCCACCGCGTTTCCCAAAACGGCGGCTATTTGTCCGAGCTGTCGTTGCCATGTGCCGACACAGGACAAGAAGCCGCGGCCACGAGCGCGCGACAGCGCGCGAGGACCCCCGCGACGACGCGATCGCAGTGATCGCAGTGATCGCCTCCGAAGTGGAAGACGTCGCCGTTGCCATGTCGAGCTCGCGGTCCGACCACGAAAGCCGTGCGTTCGCCAGGCCATACCCGCCGGATGCCGCTAACGATGACTCTGGCGGCGAACCGGTCTACCTCGTCAACGAACGGGCGAGGCGTGAACACAGGCCGCTGCATCGCCACGATCACAGGCCAACTCGCCACAATTCGGGCGATTAGGATTTGCGGGGGAACGTGGTCCGCCGTTGCACGAGTGCGAGCGCGGCCCTCTATAACCACGCGAGCTTATCGTTCGACAACTCGCCTTCACCGTCCCACCGATACGCAACCAAGGGACCATCCTTTGCTACGCTGTAATCCAAACATGCAAACCGAGGGGAAATCACCGCAGGCTCGCCGGAAAACCAGTAATGGCCAAATAGAACCGGAGGTCCGGAATACGCATGCCCCTTCCAGTCGGACGGCAACGGCACGTCTGGGATCTGCGCCATATCATCGGCCGGACCAATCGCCGCCTTGCGGTACGTCGACAAGCCCTCTTCCCACCAGCGAACCCGCACGGCATGACGGACCCTACCCGCCTCATCGTTGAACGAGAGCCCCGGCGGCAGCGCCACCTCCGGACCCTTGCAAACGACCTCAATCGCCTCGAATACCGGATGATCCCGGCGGCTGCCGAGCCGAATGGCCTCCTCCGTCAAGGTGTGATTGGGACCTAACACCGGTCGCAGCACCTCCATGGATTGGTCATGCCAACACGCGTGTACAACGCGCACGCCTCCCAGATCTAACCACAGGGGCAGGGTCTTGAACCACGCGATGATCTCTTCATGGCGCGGTGTCCCCTCCACCTCGTCGAGAAACGCCTGATGCGCTCCCCGATTTCCCGGCTTCCCGCGCGGCCGCAAGAATTCGCCCGGGAGGTCCAAATCCTCGGTCACCCACGCAATCGAATTGAACTCATGATTCCCCAGAATGCATTTCGCACTCCCCGCCTCCACCATCGCCTGCACAAGGTCCACCGTGGCCACCTGATGCGGTCCGCGGTCAATTAAGTCCCCCACAAAAATCGCTGTCCGTTCCGGATGCCGATATGCTTTGATTGGTCGAGCCGTCCGCGCTTCCTTGCGCTCGCTCGACGACAGCGATCCAGAGGCGCGACTCCGGTTCGCCTCCCGGCCGGTCGGGCTCACGTTACCCTCGACGCCGTTGCCATTTCCGTTTGGCAATTCGGATTCGGAATAGCCCAAATGCGAAAGGAGAGAGACCAGTTTGTCGTACTGGCCGTGGACATCGCCGATGACATCAAAGGACATTCTTCACCGCTATTCTCCGATGTGTCGGGCCACTCGGGCGATCAGTACGAGCTTGTACATGCCGCGCCGACCTCATCAGTAGCCCTGCTACTCTCGCATGACTGTTGGTCCACTGGTGCTCAGCTATTGTGTTCGTTCATTCCTGCCGCGCCATCCGCCGCCGAGAGCCTTGAAGACGGCAATTTGGTCCCGGACCAAGGCGGCATCGGATGAGGCAACCGCGGCGTCGAGGGCGACCAAGGATTGCTCCGTGGTGAGCAAGTCGAGATTGCTGATGGAGCCTGCGTGGAATTGATCGTGCGCAATTCTAAAGGCTTCATGGATCCTCTCTTGGGCGTCGCCGAGCGCTTGGCGATTGTCGAGCGCCGCGCTGTACAGTGCGAGCGCCTGCTCGGTCTCTTTGAGTGCGGTGAGTACGACGGAATCGAACGAGGCGAGCGCCGCCGCTTGCACGGCCTTCGCCTGACGGACCCGAGCGCGCGGCCCCGCCATATTGGGAAACGACCAGCTGATCGCCGGGCCCACGCCCCACGTCCGGCCGACATTCGTGTTGAGCTGCGAGAGCTCGGTAGCAGCGCCCCCGTAGAGCCCCACCAGTCGGATGGTGGGATACAGATCCGCCGTCGCCACGCCGATCTCGGCGGTCGCGGCCGCGAGTCGCCGTTCGGCCTCGCGCACATCGGGACGGCGCCTGATGAGTGCCGATCCATCGCCCACCGGGATGAGCGCGACGAGCCGAGGCGGCGATACGCAGCCCTCCAGATCATGAGGCGCCTCAGCGGGAGCGAGACCGAGCAGCGCCGCGAGCTCGAACAGGGCCACCCGCCGCTGCCCCTCGATACCGGGAATAGTCGATCGGACCTGGGACACCAGCGCCTGCGCGCGGGTGACGTCGAACACCGAACTCGCTCCAGCGGCATAGCGCTCGGCGGTGATATCGGCCTCGTGGGATACCACCTCGAGCGAGTGGTGCGCCACCGCGAGTTCCTCACCGAGCGCGCAGACCGCCGCGTAGGCACGCGTGGTTTCCGCAGCCACCACCACCCTCACCCCATCGCGGGCCGCGGCCACTGCATCCGCGTTGGCATTGGCCACCTCGATCGCGCGGTGGACGCGGCCGAAGAAATCCACTTCGTATGCCGATTGAATGAGATCCTCGAACAGCCAGATGGTCTGCGGAGGATGACCGCCGAGCTCCAGGATCTCATCCGTCACGGCATCCCGTCCGTAGAGCCCGTCCGCGAACTCCGCAGTCGACGGGTACCGATAGGCGTGCGCCGCCGAGAGTACTGCCCGGGCCGCTGCGAAATTCGCATCGGCCGTGGCAAGTGTGCGGTTCGCCTCGAGCGCCTCCTCGACCAGTGCATCGAGCCGCGAGTCATTGTAGAGCCGCCACCACGCATCCGGGGGCAGCGCCTGAGTCTCGGCCATGGGATTCAAAGACAGGAGCGGCGCCTCGGCGCCCCGCGGGAGCGCGGGCGCGTGGTAGCTCGGGCCCACTCGGCATGCGCCGAGCGAGGCGGCGAAGAGGGCAACCAGGGCAACGCGGCGGCGCGATATCATCAGGGCGGATCTTGGAATCACGACGGACTCGATCCGCGCGTGCGAAACAGCGGTATCGCGGACGCGGGACCCTGCGGAGCCGCGCTTCGAAATACCACGATCAGGAGCGCCACCGCGGTGAGGACGGCGATGGCGACGAAGCCGTCGATCACCGCCTGGGTCGTTGCCGCAGCCCGCACGACATTTCCCAACACCAGCTCGCCGCGAGCTACTGCGGAGACGGGATCGAAGACCTTCGTGGTCACCGCACCGTAGGCCCTCACTCGCTGGATGACCTCCGGATTGCCTATCTGAACGTGTTGTCCGATCAAGTTCGACGCCACCTGTCCCCGCACTCGAGCGAGCGTGGACACGAACGCCGTGCCAATCTCTCCGCCCATGAGGCGTGCCGTCTGCAGTACGGCGCCGAAGGTGAGCGCGTCCTGGGGTCTCAAGTGAAGGACGCCGAAGAATATGACGCCCGACAGCGCAAAGCTTTGTCCCACAGCTTGGAGGAACGAGGACGGAATGAACTGGTCCGAGCCCCAGAGCGGGGTCAGCTTGTAGGCCACCATCAGGCAGGCGACGCTGATGAAGATGAAGCCGATCGAGGCTACGAGCCGCGCGTCCGATCGGCGCAGCATCAGCGCTGCGAGCGGACAGAAGACGAGTTGCGGCGCGGCGATCCAGACCAGCGTGTGGCCTACCTCGAGCGCGCGATAGCCGCGCACCGACCCCAGGTACAGCGGAATCAAATATGCCGTGGCGAGGATCGTCAGACGCAGGAACGCGATCAAGAGAAACTGACTCGGCATCGGCGCGCCGAAGACCACCTTGAGATTCAGGAGCGGTCGGGCGGTGCGGGCCTCGTGGATCAAAAAGGCCGCGAGCAGCAGGCCCCCCGCCAACATCAACCCCGATACCACTCCCGAATTGAGCCAGTCGAGTCGATTACCCTGATCGAGGGCCGCATAGATCAGCGCGAGTCCCGAGCCGCCCGCGAGAAGACCAAAAATATCCGGCGGCGGCCGTGTCGTGATCGGTTTGGAGGCAATACCACGATGTAGACACAGCGACATGATCAAGGCGAGCGGCACGTTCTGCCAGAAGATCCAGCGCCACGAATGACGCTCGACGTACCAGCCCTCGAGGGAGGCCGATATATTGAGCGAAAGCTCGAGATTCAGTGCATAGATCGCGATGCCGAACGCCCAGTACTTGGGGGGTGTGTTGAGCAATATGAAGCTCAAAGTGAGCGGTATAAAGAATCCCGACGCCAGTCCGCCGAGAAACTGCATGGTCAACAGCATGGGCAGCGTCGCCGAATACGGGGTCAGGAGGGATATAACCGCAAACGCGATGGAGGCGCCGATCAATACGCGCCGCGGGCCGTACGCGGCGCCCATCCAGATGGCCACGAGCGTGACGAACATCTGGGCGACGGTTTGCGCCGTGGTGATCCACGCGCCCTCATCGAACCCGGCCGCCATAGCGCCCCGGATGTCAGCAAGACCGAACGTCGAGAGTCGGCCGTTCAAGGTGGAGATGAACGTGCCCATGAGGACCGCGAGCAGGCCGAGCCAGGGCATGGAAGTGGGCGGGGACGGCAGCGTCGGTGCCGTCAAGCCCGAGCCGGGCACAGGCGCAGTCGCGCTCATCGGTGACGTCCGCCTCGGGCATCGACCTTCGCTTCCACCGACATGCCCGGCACCAATCGATCGGTGAGACCATCCGCATCGTCGATGACGATCTTCACCGCGATGCGCTGCACGACCTTGGTGAAATTGCCCGTGGCATTGTCGGGCGGGAGCAGTGCGAACTCGGCGCCCGAAGCGGGCGCGAATGCGAGCACATGGCCGTGCAGTGTGTGCCCCGGAAAGGTATCGACCGTGATCTCGGTCTTCTGTCCCACGGCCATGTGGGTGAGCTGCGTTTCCTTGTAGTTCGCGATCACCCAGACGTTGGGCAAAGGTGTGAGCGTCGTGATCTGACTGCCCACGCCGACCAGCTGGCCGGGCTTGACCTGACGCTGGCCGACGACGCCGTCCTGGGTCGCCCTGATCGTGGTGTAGCCGAGATTGAGCTCGGCGGCATCCAGTGCGGCGCGCTGCGCGGCGATGGTCGCCTTACTCTGTGCAAGCTGCGCTTCGAGGACCGCGAGTTGGCGCTCGGCCGCGCGCGCCTGAGCGCGGTTTTGCGCGAGCTGCGCCTGGAGCTGAGCGTGGGTGGTCGTGAGCTTCTCGCCCGCCTCCGTGGAAGAAGATCCGGTCTCGAGAAGCCGGCGCTGCCTCGCGAGGTCACGCCCGTTTTGGTCGAACGATGCGGCGGTGGATGCTACCACCGCGCGCGCAGCCTCGACATTCGCAAGCTGCAGTGCGCGTTGCGCCTTCAACGCCTCCTCTTGCGCCATCGCGGTCGCGACGAGGGCTTCCCCTTGCGCCACGGCGGCGCGATAGTCGTCGTCCACTAATTGCGCGAGCACCTGTCCCTTGCGCACCCGCTCGTAATCCTGGATGGGAAGCTCGCGCACGTAGCCGGCCACCTTCGCGGAGATGGGCGTGAGATCCGCTTGCAGGTACGCATCATTCGTCCTCTGCCACCCTGCCCCGCCCTCCCAACGCGTCCAATTCGTCGACACAACGATGATGATGCCGACGGCCACGACGAATACGAGAATCCGCCACGCAAATTCAAAAGCCTTGTTCCAGTCGAGCTGCGGAAGATTCATGTTTCGATGTCAGCCTACCCTCTCGGCCTCGCTCCCGTCCTCGAATTTGACCATCCGCACTCCGAAGCGGCAAACAGTTCATTGGAGGAACTGCAGACGCTATCCGGCAGGCGGCGAAATGCCAAGCGTCTGTCATTATTCCCTTATGCATGTGCATTGTCGTCAACTTCATCGCCGCGCAACCATGCGGTTATCCCTCCGCTTATCCCATCTCTCGGTTTGAGGTGCGAGATCAGGTGGAATTTAGGCGTGGAAGTGAACGGAGGTATTGGGCGGTTTCCGGACGTCGATTTACGCGGTGTGTCTGGGTTCCATCCGGGACGTCGCCGCCCCTCTGGTTAAATGTTGCCGAGCGCATGGTGAGCAGAACGATGCCGCGAGAAATCGTCTACCACCGCCGGGGTCCCTAATGGATAGACCGCAACCGACCGACGATCTCATTGCCGATCAGGTCGCACGCATGTGTCGCCTGAGCTAATTGCCGGCCGCTGCGACGGTGCCGGGGCTCCGAGCCGCCCATGCGGGCGCGGCGCGTTCGATGCGACGCACTAGGCATGCGCCGCGTCCCGGAACGATCGCCACGATTGATGCCGATAGTCATACAGCTGGCAGGTCCGAATGCAACGCAAGTAGTGGGACACCGTGAACGGCGTACTCGTGAAACGGGCGCCGATTTGGCGCAGGTGTTGTTGCGCTGCTTTAAGGTTGTAGAGGGGTATGTGAGAATTGAGATGATGGGCGGGGTGTTCCATGATGTGATGTAAAAAGGCGCCCAATGGCGGAGGCATAACCATGTGGATCGTCGACGATATTTGCGCCATGTGTTGCTGCCAATCGCGTTTGTCTTCATACCACGGGACATCAGGATGGGTGTGATGCAGATAGACGATCAATCCCACGGCCCAATTCCACAACACGAACGGCACGATGAAGGCAGCCAACAAGACAGGCCAAAACGCCCTCTGATGGTGCTGCGTATACACAAAGATCGAACCAACCCAGGCCAGTGCCATCACGGTCACGAGCAATGAGTCCCAATTGAATTCCGCGCGCCGCGATGGTATGTGGCGGCGGTTCGGAAAGTACAGATGCTTCCACCAAATTTCCACCAAATAGTACATCGCTGGTCCGAGTGCGCCACGATACACACGTTCGATCGCGCGGCGCCAGCGCGGCAAGGCGAGATATTCCTCGGGTTGCTTCGGCTGCCAGACGAAATCTCGACCGCGCAAATTGTTGAAACCATGATGTCCGATGTTGTGACCGGCGCGCCATAGCGAATACGGGGTCAGCGACACCAGAAAGGCGATGCGCCCGGCGAGATCATTCAATGGCCGACTGCTCGTCAGGGCCTGATGGCAAGCGTCGTGTCCAATGAGAAACAAGCGCACGATCGCGGCCAAGGTCACCAACATGCCCACTATTTGCAGCCACCCACTGGTCGCGGTGATGGCCAGAAATTGCCCAACCACGAATAGACTCAAATCGATCGCCAACAGCATCAGCGCGTAGGCGTTGCGCTTGCGGCCGAACGGCTCCAAAGCGTTGCGCATGGCAGTAGCTGACAATCGGCCGGTCGCCGTCTGCGATGCGGCATCCGATTTGCGTTCCCGCAGCGCGACAGAGCCGGGAAGACGTTGTGTGCTCGAATCAACCATCCGTTGGGGGGAATTCATCAAGCTTCCTTACATGCCGAGTATCGCCCGAGGGACGAGGCAGATTTTACGTGGGCACGATGTGGCTGGCGTTCCATGCCCGCGGAGCTCGCATTTGCCACACGTCAGGTATATCAGACTAACGTGAATTCCGTATCTGAAAACTGATACATGTCATTATTCGTATTGGCAGCGTTGCAGCCGCAGGCGTTTGCCTGCATCTGCACGCCTCTGCGAGAAGTTCAGGTACCGCCAAACCGGTAGCCAACGCCGACGCCGAACAAGAACGGGTCGATGCGGACGGTCGAGATCCTAGTTCCCCCAGGCAAGTCCACATCGGAACCCAGCTTGAACCATTTGACGTCGGCATTCAGATACCAGTGAGCCTGGATCTTGTAATCGAATCCCGTCTGCAACGCAGGCCCCACGCTGGTGGAATTGAGCTTCAGCGGACTGACTCCAGGAACTGCCAGATTCACATCCGAAATAATCGTGATATTAATACCCGCCCCCACATACGGCTGGAAATCTTGGCCCGGTAGAAAATCGTATTTCGCGGTCAGAACCGGCGGTAAATGCTTGAAAGTACCAATGGGCGTACCACTTACGCTCACGTTCTGAGTCTGCGGATACGTGAGCACCAATTCCGTCGACCAGTTGGGGGTGAAGAAGTACTCGAAATCCACATCCGGCAGCCACTTGCCGTTGATGTGAATTGCATTCTCCGGCGCGAGACCCGGTATTGCATCCGACTTGTTTGCGGGGTCCAAATACACGGCTCGCAAGCGTACTTCCCAAGGGCCGTCATCGGCGCGGGCGGAACTGGGCGCGATTGCCGCGCTCAGCGCTGATAACACCAGTGCGCTAAACAAGGTCAGTTTCATAAGTCTCCTTCCCAAGTATTGAACTAAAAAAACTAGAATTTTAAATCGCCAGCACTCATGGGTTCTGGTGCAACGGGGCCATCGGGTAAAAGCCGCGGTATTGCGCGGGTACTGAATGACGAAGCCGATCGGTCACGACCGATCTACCGCAAGCAGGCGTTCGACGCCGACATCATCGAACGGTACGTGCGTTGGTACATCACGCATCGGCTGTCTTATCGCTATCTGGTGGAGATAATCCCCTTCTGATTCGTTGCGCCACAGGCAATCGCTCCTATTCAGCGTGTCGATGCTCGGGCTGAATGGGGTCGTATCGCTGACCGCGCAGCAGCGCCAGTGGGGACTACCAATACGTAGCGACGTTATGCGACGGATCGCTCAATATCTTGGCGGCCCAGGCCAAGCCCCACGCCCGGCTCGCCCGCCATGAGTTGTTGTGCTTGCATCACCACGCTCAGTTTTCTCCTTTGGCTCGAAATGTCAAACGCTTTAAAGGCGAAAAACTGCGATAAATCAATATTCAAAGACTGCGCGCCACGACCGTCGGCAACGCTCAGTGTTCGAATTCCGCTTCGATACGCGCGGCGAAGTAGCGGCGAAGTGGATGCCTTCCACGCAAAGGCTCTGGCGCTTGGCGGCGCCGACGAGGGCGCTCCCGGTTATCGTGCCCCAAAGGAGTTTTACTTCTCTTACTTCCGCGACCTCGACGGCAACAAGCTTTGCGTCTACTGCATGGCCTGAAAAGGGCGTCGTGTGGTTGCTTTACCGATAAAGCCGATCGAAAATCGCTCTGTTCGGCGTTCGATCGGCGATTGGGGAAAAGAAGCCAGTGCGCACAAACGTCGCGAGCAGTCGGCACGCATAGCCCTGCTTGCACTTGTTCTCGTGCGGGCAATCCCGGCACGGATGAATCTCAACAAAACCGGGGGCGGCCCCGGAGCGTTTGCGATAACCGGGCCGATCAGGCGTCATGCGATCCTCGCGTATTGGTGACGCGCGACTGTAGCCCTTGCGTGGCGTGGGCGCCACTCGATGTGTGCGAAGCCGGCCAAGAAGGAAAGACTGCGCGATCCCAATGCGTGGGTCAAAAGCTCTCGTGCCCCTCAAACTTTATCCGTAAGGCAACTGGGATCGATCCGTCCGCCCACTGGGCCGGCAAAAGGCAGCGGATCATTAGGACTGCATATTCGATAACGCCCAGAGCAATCCGCTGAGTGTCACAAAGGACGCCGACGTGGTGATTAGTAACGCTGCTGCGCTAGTATCGCCCGCCTGATATGCCTGAGCCAGGATCGGGTAGACCCCGAACATGGGCATAGCAGCGCTGAGTACCGCTGCCAGGCGCAGCGATGGGATCATTGCGGGTCCGCCGATCAGCGGGAGGCTCTGTGCGGCCAGAAGCACCGCTATCGGGTGGAGAATAAGCTTTCCGATGGCGATGGGTGCGACTCTCCTACCCACGCCGGTCACCGGCACGCCAACCAATGTCCCACCGATAACAATCAAAGATACGGCTCCGCTGGACGCCGCGAAAAGCGAAACGGTGCGCACAACCGGCTCGGGCAACTTCGTTCCCAGTAAGGAAATTCCGATTCCCGCAGCGACAGCGAGAATGAGTGGATTGCGAGCAAGAGCGCGAATGGATCTACCAATCACCCGGTAGTCCCGTGGGCCCTGATCGCGCCCGTGCTCAGCCAGGGCGAGTAGCAGAGGGAGCGCAACGATATTCTCGACGATTACGTTGAGCGCCAGCGCCATTCCAGCTACGGGTGCAACGACCAACAAGAGGACCGGATACCCGACGAACGCGCTGTTCGAACACATCATCCCCATCGACAAAAAGGCGGTATCGGTCTGGTGCAGCCGCATAACGCGGCGGCCCCAAAGCCACCCGATACCAAGCACTGCGAGTGATCCGATTGAATAGACAAGCAGATAGGCGCCGTTCAAATTCTCGCCGATCGGGCGCTGCGCCATTGCTTTGAACAGCAATGCCGGAAGAGCGATGTAAATCACATACTTCCCAAGTGCCCGCATATCGGCCACGTTGAACATACCGAGTCGTGTCATCACGTATCCGAATGCAATTGCAACGTATATCGGCCCAGTAATTGCCAGAATTTTCAGCATAGTCAATCGCACTCCCGTCTCGACACCCTACCACTGTCGGATTGGCTGTAACCGTTCCTCCAAACGGCGCCGATCCTACGCCGCGGACCACTGGAACGTTATTTCGATTACAGTTTACCCACTCGATTACGGCTTACCGATGATGGTGTTCCTTCGGTCTTTCACTGACTCGTGCCCAGGTGGTTTGGAGGGGAAATTCGCCAAAAAAATAGGACTTTCGCTGAATTAGCCGGGCGATACAACACGCGAGTGTAGGGGTCCATTAGGTAAGATGGCCGGCCGAATAACAAGAAGGAATCGGCAGCATGGCTTATTCTCCGCACGGCTCGCGGATTGTCTACCCGAGTTTGCCAGAGACATTGACCGAGGACGATCTAGCGCGGTTATCTACGGTCGGCGGCACTGCTGGATTGTCTTGAAGGTTGGCGACTTTGGCATATTACGCCTGCCATAGATTCTGGCCGCCCTGCGACTGCGTTTCCACTGCGTCGCTTCGCACTCCTGCTCCGCTAGCGGACCAGCCCGGACTCCCGTCCGGGCGCTCGCCACATTGTTGCTCGCCCTTGTGGCAAACCGGCATTCAGGCTCGCCACTGGCTCTTAGCCGCCGTTGCCATCGCTTCCCTCCCAGCCAACATCTTTTCACCGTAACGCATGAGCATGCGCGTGTCTTTCCAGCGACCCGACTGCATCTGCCTTCCCACATCCGCTGCAATCGACCCACAACCTTGGCCTGGCGGTCGTCGGTGCTATCATTCGGCGGTAACTTCGCGGAGCAACACATGATCGCTCACACTACCTTGTCAATCAGCGACTATCCAAAATCAAAAGCTTTCTATTCGGACGTGCTCGCCACGCTTGGCTATCGCAACAACATGGAGTACGGCGAGTCCGCAGGCTTCAATGATGGCAAGAACACCGATTTCTGGATCAGCAAGGCAACGTCCGTGGTGCCCACGCACCTGGCCTTTGAGGCGCGCAGCCGCAAGCAGGTCGAGGCCTTTCACAAGGCTGGTATGGCCGCAGGCGCCAAGGACAACGGCGGCCCTGGCTATCGTGACTACTGGCCCGGTTACTATGCCGCTTTCCTACTGGATCCGGATGGCAATAACATTGAAGCGGTTTGGTACGACTACAGCAAAGTGAAGTGATTCGCAGGCGCGGCCTCGCCTGAAACTTTCTAAACGAAGGGTCACTTAGCATTTGACTCAGCGATTTCAGCTCTTTATCGGAGAACGATTCTAACGAATCTCGGCGCAAGCGTTCGCAAGGCAGTACGTAAAACTACGAATACCAGGATAAGGTCTCGATCTTGTAAAAAGCTTCATGCTCATGCATTCAAAGCCTGTCCTAGTTCGCGCCAACAGCGATGGTATGCGTAGACTTGGGCCCGGCGCTGTCGTGCTTCTCTTGATGGTGCTCGCTGCCTGCTCGGGCTCGAACGGCTCACCCGGCCTCGATACGGGCTCGATCGCCGGCACGGTCGTGGATGCGAGCGGAGCCCCGGTCGCGGGCGCCTCGGTCAGCACCGACCCGACGAGCGCCACCACGCAGACCGGCACTACCGGGACCTTCACACTCAGTTCGATTCCCATCGGCGCCTACACCGTGTCGGCTTCGAAGACCGGCTTTCAGAGCGCACAACTGACGGCGGTCGGAGTCGCGGCAGGCGCGACCAATCAGGTGACGATTACACTCGCGCCATCGCCTAATGCACCCGGCTCGATCGCCGGCACCGTGCTCGGCCGCGTGGGAACCGCCCAGCCCTCCAGCCCTGTCGCGGGCGCCATGGTCTGCCCCGAATCATCAACCGCCGTGCTTCCTTGCACGACGTCGCAGAGCGATGGCACTTTCGTATTGGCGGGGGTCGCCCCGGGGCCGGTATACCTCACCGCCACCGCGGCGGGCTTTTTAACCGGCGAGACCACGACCGCGGTGATCGTCGCACCCGACGGCTCGGCCACAGGCGTTTCGATTACGCTCTCCGGTTCACCGAGTGCAACCGCCACCTACGTCGGCGCCGCCCGCTGCATCACCTGTCACACACTGTTCGATACCGCGCTCACGGCCGCCTGGCAGCATTCGGCACATGCGATCACGGTCGATCACACCCTGAATCAGCTTGACCTCAATGGTTGGCCGGCCGCGCCCGCCACGTGTGTCGCGGCGAACATCGTCAACTCGCAGGTGCAGGCCACCGAACCCGTGAGCGGCCAGCAGGAGAACGTGCTGCTGGTTCGCTGGGCCGCGAACTGTCCGGGCGAGCCCCAGTTCTCGATGGCCTTTGATGCCAATGGAAACGGCCAAGTTGACCCCGGCGAAACCGTGATCCCCGTGCAGGGAACTCAAGGCGGCATCGCGACGGACGGCGGCCAGTGCGGTCAGGGCGGCCTGCTGCCGCTCACCGCCTACAATCAGAATGCTATACCCGCGCTCGTGCCCATACCCTGCAGCGCGAACTTCTTGGGCACCGGCGCGACCCCCGCCCAGGGCTACTGGCAGCAGGAATATCTCGTCAACATCGGCCCCGGTGCGGCCAAGCCCGCCTGGGTCACTTGGGATACGACGGGCACACCGCAGGACATGCTGGCGCTGCCGCTCGCCTGGAATCAGCGCGCCCAGTACTGGGCCAATGCACCGGACTACAACCCGACGCAAGGCGGCACCTTCGCGAAGGTCTGCGCCGGTTGCCATGACACCGGACCGAGTCTTGCCGTGGATGCCAATGCCAACGTGACGAGCTATGTCGCGGGCTCGCAGAACATCGCCTGCGAGCGCTGTCATGGGCCGGGCTCCGATCACGTGGCGAACCTCAATGCCAAGTCGATCATCAATCCCGCGTATATCACCGCGCAGGCACAGAACGAGATGTGCGGCCAGTGCCACTCGAACGCGATTGCCTCCACGCAGCCGGCCGGCGCCTTCGACTTCCCCTGGAACAACCAGGTCAGCATGGGCGGCGGCAACTTCATCCCAGGCGTGGACCAACTTGCCAATTTCGCTCTGCTGCCGCTCTACGGGGATCCGACGAACTACTGGCCCGGCGGCGTGTTCCCGAACCTCGACCACATGACATTCATCGATGTGACCGCGAGCGTCCACAACACGAATCCGTATCAAAAAGTGACCTGCATGAACTGCCACGACCCTCATGGCGTGCAAGGCGGTCCGTACCAGTTTGCGCGCAGCAACACGACCGGCGATCAGTACACGTTCCAGACCAACGCGGCTGTGCTGCGCAATGATGTGCTATGCCTCGCCTGTCACGCCACGCATGACGATTTCTCAGCGGTCGCCCTCTCAGATGTCGCGAACTACCACGTGTCGCAGGGCGGCGCCGCACAGAAGAACGGTGCCGCGTATTCTCCATCCTCCACCGATCAGTCGGCCTCCGACACCGTGGTCGCCAACGCCGTCAACGCCCACATGCAGGCGCAAGCGGGAATGCCCGCCTACTTCGATCCGACGGGCAGCATCAACGGCCAGCCGGTCGGGCGCTGCTCTTCCTGTCACATGATGAAGACCGCCTGGACTTCGAACTTTCTTTTCTCCGGGCCCGATGCGAATGGCAAGACGGCCGACGTGAGCGGCGATGTGAGTTCGCACAGCTTCCAGGTTGCCGATGTGCAAGCGGCTGCGTTGAGTGTGCCGGGCGCGACGATGTGGCAGCAGATCATGCCGAACGCCTGCGGCTCCTGCCACGTGCAGTACCGGTTTGGGCTGTAACAGATCCGGTCACCGGGGAGTGTGATCGGGTAGAGGGTGAGCGAGTACCGCCTACCGGCCCGCGCGTCGCGCGGCGGCAGCTCCTGAGCCGGTTGAGCCTCGTCCGCAGCGGGTGCTATAGGAACCAAATGGAGTTTTACTTTGGTTGGCGTTCGGCCCCAATGGGAAGCGCGCTAACGCGACCGAATTCGCCGCTCCGAAATCGCTGCGGCTCGCACAAATAATCCACGACCATATCAGTGGAATCCGCGCCCCAGAAAAGTTCGCCGTCGATCACAAATGTCGGGACCCCAAACAAGCCGGCCGCAAGCGCCCGCTCGCCGTTCTGCCTGAGTTCCTCTTTGATCTTCGGTTCGGTGATCCTGGTATCGGGATCGGCGACTCCGACCCTCAAACATAGTGCGCTCCAATCCGTAGCATCATCGAGCGACTTTCCCTCGCGCCAGATGTGTCGGAAGATTGCTCGTATCGGCTCGATACCGCTGCCTGCCGCAATTGCCAGCCGTAATGCCTTGATCGAGTTGAACGGATGCGCGGGCGGGAATTTCAACGGTACTCCCTCACGCTCGGCAAGCCATTGCACAAACCGATAAGTGAAGCGCCGCTTTTGCGGGATTTCGGCCGGCCCCTTGTGACCCCAGTGATTCAGCAGCGCCCCTAGCAGCACGGGACGGAGCGTCAGTCCCACATTAGACGGCAATCGATCGAAGGCCTCGAGCTGAAGATACGAAAATGGCGAGATGAAATCGAAATACCATTCAGCCGACTTCATAAATCACTTACTCCTAGCCCATCGCGAAGCTCCGCAAGGGACGAGTATGACCAGTCGGGGGTGTTCGGCCACCCCCCCCCCGGCATGCTACTACCACGGCCAAATACCTGCGACATCGGCGACACGGCCGCAGCCAGATTCAGGGCAGCAGCAAGTACCGATGAGTGATATTTCGACCGTGAGGACCGTATCTCCCGTTGATCGCTCCGCCAGGAGACGGTCGCTCGAAATGGCGCGCTGGCCATGGCCTCCATGGGGCAAAAGGAAAGAAGGTGGCTGACTTGTGCAGCGAACTAGGAATTACCCGGCAGACGCTCTACCGGCGTGTCGCGCCGGACGGTGCGCTACGCAAGGACGGGTTGAAGGTCGTTGAGGGTGGAAAGACTGGAAATCAGCACCGAAAAAAACAGGGTGACCGCCGCTGCTTACCCCGTTTTTCCGTCCAATTGCTACTACTCCGACCCCTAATCCGACGCTCGTCAGCCTGTGGATCGGCTTATTTGTCCCAGTTTTTCCGATCTAAAATTATGACCAATATTGCAAATCCCCAAAGTACAGCCATTTCATACCACGCGAGCGGATCCATGCTATTTCCCCTTTTTTTGCCAACCCAATTCAGAATGTCCGCACTATTCTTCCTGCCTCGCCGTCGGCCAGTGACGCAACTTGCGACTACCGCAGCGATCAGATACCTCGGGGTTCGGAGTTCCCGCTCCGAATCCCAAGGATATGATCATTTCTCGGCACCTGCCCCCTGACGTCAGAATCCCTGTCGGCAGCATCAGCCATTACGCCGATTATCGGAGGAATGCCATCTCCAAAATTAAGCGTATGACACCAATCCACTTTGCCGTACAAAGTACACTTGTCGACCTTATAAACGCAAGTGTTTTTCGGCAAGTGCGAATCTACCCGTTGATTGAGGCATCCGCCCTGACGGCCCGCCACCGAACGTTTCGCTGAACGACGAATATGCAACACTTAATTTTGCAGCATCAGAACAAATCCGTCGTTTTCGTAGGCGTAGAATCGCCATTCAAGAACGGTCTTCGGTGTTCCCAAAATCACGAGTTGCTGACGCAGCGTAGCGACGTCGTTGAACACGTCCGACGCCTTTATAAGGCTCTCGTACTTTCGTAAAAGAGTTTCGGACGCGAGGCCCGGAGCGACGTAGGTGATCAACACCTTCAGCGGCGCGTTGAAGGACTGAAGCTTATTCATCTTTTCGGGGGCACGAGAACTGTCGTTTTCGTGTTCTATTGCGACGGAAATCCAATTCGCATAGGTGGCGTACTTCCCAGTATCGTCTACGCCGCGCTCCTCATACAACATCCCGTCAAGCGTGTAGTACTCCTTGTTCCATGACAACAACCCTAATTGCCTGGCGACTCTGGGATAAACGGTGGTTCGAATGTAGAAGTTATACGATTTGGTCTCGAAACCCACCGCAGTGCGAAAGCTGGTGTGCTCAGATTGCATAACCGTAACGAACGCATTTCGGAAGTCTCTGGGCGTAACCTTATTCATCGCGTGCCTTGACCTCGGAATGACCACTTTCGCTCGTGAGCTTGTACCGGATCACGGAGAAATCGGTGAGCTCCTCTACTAGCGCTATCGTATCCGGCAGAGGACGTGCCGGGGCGGCGGCACGATTGACTCCGGCTTGGATCGTCGCGGACGCATCGATTAACACTCCGTATCCCAACCCTTCACGCTCGTCCTTGTTGACTTGTCGCCATCCCAATCCAAGCCGCCACCCGCTTGAAGCACCAACGCTGATAGTAGTTGATCTCCGTGCTGCGTGATACGCTCGCGCCGTCGTAACCAATCGTGGACTTAACGATTGAAAGTTTTCGTACTAATGACCCTCACCTGCCTATCGGCCTGCGCCTGGTTCGGTTCGAGGAAGCAGCCATTACTGGATCCAACCGAGATCATCGTGACCGGCGCCCCTAGCGGTTCGATCGTATTCATTGATGGCGTGCAAACCGCACAAGCAACGGCGGTCAACGACCATCCCCAGATTATTAAAGTCGCGGCCGGGGACCATAAAGTGGAAATCCACCTGGGTGACAAGGTCGTCTATCGAGAGGACACTTATGTCGGCCACCGCGAACAACGTGTGGTCACCGTCCTGTCCGGAGTACCCCGGTAGCGCGGACTAGGCAATACATGGAGGTTTTGCCCGCTGCTTCCAGTGACCGATGAATCTGACGACGTGAAATATTCTTGGCGGCGTCATTAGGGAGGTCAGACCCATCATGGTTGCAGCCCCGTCAGTGAAGTTCACTCCTCGGCCCGCACATTGGTCAGTTGCGCGTCGCGCAAATCGAGCTCCCGCTCGATCCGACGCCGCGCTTCATCCTTCAGCTTGCCGCGTCGATACAGATCGTTGATCTTCTGCCGTTCGGCATCGATCAGCAGAAATTCAATCTCATCGTGCAGCTCGGTGAGCCGTTTATGCCCATCGTCACCGTCGCCGCGAAGCTCGACCTGCCTGAGTCGATCGCCGTGGTGTATGCGCAACGGCCGAACGATATCCTCGGACAGCTCGCGTTGCGCGACCAGTTCGTCGAGAGTTTGGATTGCCGCCTCGATGGCCAGCCTGCGCGCGGCGAATTCCTCGACTCTGTCGGCGTGGTGTTCCCGGCGGCCCGCGTTGGCGAGCCCAAGCGCACGGATCAGGGCGGGCAGCATCAAGCCCTGGCCGACAAGCGTTACCAGAATGACCGAAAACGTGAGGAAAAGAATCCGATCGCGGTCGGGAAATAGCTCGCCGCTCTCGGTCGTGAAGGGAATGGCGAGCGCTGCCGCCAGCGAGACGATTCCGCGGACCCCAGTGAAGGCCAGCGCAAAGGGCCACTGCCAGGGCGGCGCGGGATCGGCGCGCGCGACCGAAGGAATCAGCCAACGCGGAAGGTACGTAGCGGGAAACATCCACACAAAACGGGCGATGATCACCACGGCGCAGACCACGGCGGCGGAGACGGCCAGATCGGAGAGCGAATCGCCACGAATATCGGCAATCAGCGTTCGCGCCTGCAGGCCGGTGATGAGAAACACGAATCCCTCGGTCACGTAAATGAGGAAATCCCAGAAGAAAATGCCCTGTAGCCGCGTCGCCGCACTGATGAGCCGCAGGCCATTCCAGCTGATATAGAGTCCGGCGGTCACGGTAGCAAGCACGCCGGAACCGCCCAGGTGCTGAGGTGGCCAGAAAGCCACGAATGGGGTCAGGATCGAGAGCATGATCTCGATGCGCGGATCGTGCACCCAACGCCGCAATCGCAGCATGAGCCAACCCACGCCGATGCCCCAGAGGATTTCCCCGCCGAGGATGGCGGTAAACATGCCGGCGGCATGGCCGAACGAAAATGTACTGGCACTGACGGCCGCCACCGCAAAGCGATAGAGAATGAGTGCACTCGCATCATTCGCCAGGCCTTCACCCTCGAGGATTACGAGAAGCCGTCTGGGGAGCTGCATTCGGCGCGCAATGGACAGCGGCGCCACGGCGTCCGGCGGCGAAACAATGGCCCCCAACACGAAGCCCACCGGCCAGGAAAAACCCAACAGCCAATGGGTTACCGCGGCGGCCGCGACGGTCGTGAACAGGACGCAACCCACGGCGAGCAGCGAAATGGGACGCAGATTGAATTGGAACTCGCGCCAGCTCATCGCTACCGCCGATGAATAAACGAGCGGCGGCAGTACGATCAGCAAGACGAATTCCGGGGCCAGCTTCACGGTCGGCAGCCCGGGAACGAGCGCCAGGATGATGCCGGTGAGCACCAGGAGAATCGCTGGCGGAATTTTCAGCCGCGCCGCCACGACCGCAACGGCGGAAATCACGATCAGCAGCAAGACCAGAATCTGAATCGTCGGAATCATAAGCGCCCTAAACTTATCATCGCTGCACAGTCCGCAGGTATCAGCGATTAGACAACAGGACGCATCACTGCCACGTCTACTCCACCTGTAATTCCCGGCTCCCAGCGGTCATGCAACCGATTACCGACGCTCGTGCAAATCCAAACCGGGCGAAGATCGCTTGCACGCCCGGCAATTCTCGGGGGTCGCAGGCAACCAGCAGGCCGCCCGATGTCTGCGGATCGGTCAGAATCGCCTGCAGGGAAGCGCTCATGGGCTTAAGCGCCCGTACATCGCTGCCATAGGACTGCCAATTTCGGCTAGACGCACCGGTCGCGATTCCGGATTCGGCAAGCGCCCATACCCCAGGCAGCAATGGCACCCTGTCCACCTCGATCCGTGCACCGAGACCGCTGCCCCGGCACATTTCGAGCAGATGGCCCAGCAATCCAAAGCCGGTCACATCTGTCATGGCGTGCACGCCCGCAAGATTCCCGAGTTCCATCCCCGGTAGATTGAGTTGCGTGGTCGTTTCGATCATGACGCGGTAGGCGGCATCATCCAGTAGACCCTTCTTGAACGCCGCGGAGAATATGCCGACGCCGAGCGGCTTACTCAGGATCAATAGGTCGCCTTCCTGGGCACGGCTATTGCGTTTGACTTTCTTTGGGTCGACCACGCCAGTGACGGCCAATCCATAGATGGGTTCCACGGAATCGATGCTGTGCCCGCCCGCGATGGGAATACCGGCCTGCGCGCATACCGATTCGCCACCGCGAAGGATGTCGCGAATGGAATCGCGGGCCAGTGTATTGATCGGCATGCCGACTATTGCCAACGCCAGCAGTGGCCGCCCGCCCATGGCGTAGATATCGGACAGGGCGTTGGTCGCGGCAATACGCCCGAAATCGAATGCATCATCGACGATGGGCATGAAAAAATCGGTCGTCGCGACGACCGCTTGCTTGTCGTTCAAACGATAGACGGCGGCATCGTCGGAAGTATCCGTGCCCACCAGCAAATCGGCGTAGCGCGCGCCCGGCAACGCCCCCTTCAAAAGATCAGCCAGAACCCCGGGCGAAATCTTGCAACCGCAACCACCGCCGTGCGAGAGCGACGTCAATCGCGGTGTCGGTGCGGATGATGGCCGTGCGTTCATTGAACCTCCCATCGAAAATGGCGGAAGGTAGCAGGAGTCGAACCTACCGGGAAACGCTTGACGTCCCCCACCGGGTTTGAAGCCCGGCCGCACCACCGGGTGCGCATGCCTTCCGTAGCCATCGTTAGCCCGTCGCAACGATTACACTTTCCGCTTCGTGCCAGCTGCTGTCGGCACGCAACACCCGTCCCCGGGGGGTGCGGCGAGTATAGCCAACGCGGTCGAAGAATTCCAAAACCTGAATGGTGCGTTTTCGCCCCAATCCGATTGAATCGCGATAGTCGGCGGCCTCGACCAAGCCGGCTTGCTCGTACAGGTTGCGCAGTTCTCGGGCCAATGCGCGAATACTATCTCGATGGTAAAAGAGATCGCGCACCACCTGGTATACCTCACGCTGCACCATGCACTTGCGCAGCACCAGTCTCACTTCGTCGGCGTCGGCCCGCACGGCAACGGTCAGATCGCGTACCCACGGCGGATCGAAACCTCCCGCGGCCAGGGCGGATTGCAGTTTTTGCGCCAAGTCGCGTTCGCGCTCGTTCAGCGTCACCCGATGTTCCGGTACGTGCAACCAGTGTTCGCTTTGCCGCACCCGCTGCTGCTGCACGAGTTCATCGATCAGGGCGCGCCAAACCGCGTCTGCGACGGTCGGTGCAGTCATGCGGCGCAGGCGCCCCCGATCGATCCCCGGCTCGTCGGGCTGCTGTAGGTGGAACGCCCGCAACGCATGCAACGCGCGTTGGCACAAGCCCTGCCAATGCGAATCCAGAATGACGACGCTCTGCCCGGCAGGATTGACGATCCGCGCCTGCGGCGGCAATGCGATACGCTCGGGTGCAAGACCTCTCAGTCGAACGAGCTCCCGCATCTCGACGCCGTGCGGGGAATTTTCCAGCAACGGCGCAATTCCCTCACCCAGAAGCATGCGCTGAATGGCCGCGAGATAGGCCAATCGTTCGGGGCTGCGTCGGCGGCGCGCGGGGGCACCGGGGTCGATGACCACTCCCCCGCCGACGGTATTGCGCGCCTGGGCATCGCGCGCGATGAAGACGTCGCCGGCAGCCGCACAGATCGGGCTATCGAACATGAGCTGCGCGCGCGTGTTTCCGCCTCCGATCAGTTCGTCCGCCTCGAGCAACGCGACCTGAGCGACGCGATGTGCGGTGCCGAGATGTACATGCAGCGGCGCTTGATTCGCCAGCGGCCCACTGGCCGACAGCCAGCGTAGCTGCACATCGAGCCGCGTGCTGGGACTGAGCGCGCGCGGATCGGCCAGCCAATCACCCCGCGTCAACTCCGTCTTATCGATCCCGGCCAGAATCAACGCACAACGCTGGCCTGCCCGGCCGGATTCGGAGTCGCGGTTTTGTGCGTGAATGCTGCGTACCCGAACCGACGTGCCGGCCGGCATCACGGCGATCGTATCGCCCACCTGAACGCGTCCCGCCAGCGCGGTGCCGGTTGCCACCGTACCGCGACCCGGCAGAGTAAACACGCGGTCGACGGCGAGGCGAAACAAACCATCTTCGGAACGCATCGGCCAACTCGCAGCGATACGAATCAGGTGAGCACGCAGTGCGGCGACACCCGGATCATCGGACGCGGCGGCATTCAGTGCAAACACCGGCGCATCGTGCAGCGCCGTGGGGGAGAGCAAGGTCTTTATCTGCGCCGCCACCGCGCGGCATCGCGACTCGTCCACTCGATCGATTTTGCTGAGCGCAACGACACCGCGACCTACTCCCAGCAGCTCCAAGATGGCCAGGTGTTCGCGCGTCTGCGGCATGACGCCGTCGTCCGCCGCGATGACCAGCAGCGCGAAATCGATTCCACCGGCGCCGGCCACCATCGTATGCACCAGCCGCTCATGGCCCGGGACGTCGATGAAACCCAAGGTCTCACCGCCCGCCACGGTGGAATAGGCATAGCCGAGTTCGATGGAGATACCGCGTTCTTTTTCTTCCTTGAGCCGATCCGTATCGACACCGGTCAAGGCGCGCACCAGGCGGGTCTTGCCGTGATCGATGTGACCGGCAGTGCCGATGATCATCGGCGGAAAGCACTCCATTGCGCGGTGAACTCGGTTTCATCGGTGACTTCCAGGCAGCGCAGGTCGAGCCACAGCGCCTTATCGGCGATGCGCCCGATGACAGGACGGGGTAATTCACGCAGCATGGCTTCAAGCCGATTGAGACTCGAGCGCTTGGCGCGTGATTTGTCCACGCGCAATCCAAAGCTCGGTAACCGGTCGGCCGGCAATGCGCCGCTGCCGACCTGCGACGTCATCGGCGTCGCCGCTACTTCGAACGCGTCACCGAATGCCGCCTGCACCGCCGGCAGCAAGCGTCGAGCCTGGTTCTCGATCTGCGGCGCGCAACGGGTCAGCAAACGCAGTACGGTCAATTTCTCGGCCAGCAATTCCGGTGCGCGGTACAGCCGCAAAACCGACTCGAGAGCGGCCAGGGTCAGCTTGCCGACCCGTAGCGCACGTTTGAGTGGGTTCTTCTTGATGCGTACGATCAGATCGGCGCGCCCGACGATGATGCCGGCCTGGGGACCTCCCAACAGCTTGTCGCCGCTGAATGCGACGAGATCGGCGCCGGCGGCGATCGCCTCGCGCGCCGTGGGCTCCTTCGGCAGACCCCAGTTGGCGAGATCGACGAGACTGCCGCTGCCAAGGTCCACGACCACCGGCACGCCATGCGCCCGGCCCAGCGCCGCGAGCTCACCGATCCCGACGGATGCGGTGAATCCGGTGATCGCATAATTGCTGGTGTGCACCTTCATCAGCAGCGCCGTCCGCGCGTTGAGAGCGTCGGCGTAGTCCGCGGCATGCGTACGATTGGTCGTGCCGACTTCGATGAGTTTTGAGCCGGCACTTCGCATCACGTCGGGGATGCGGAACGCGCCGCCGATTTCGACCAGTTCTCCGCGCGACACCACCACCTCGCGTCGCTTGGCCAAGGTATTCAGCATGAGCAGAACCGCCGCGGCGTTGTTGTTTACCACCGTCGCCGCCGCGGCGCCCGTCAACTCGCGCAACAATGGCTCGACCAGATCATCGCGGTCGCCGCGGCCACCGCTGCTCAAATCGTATTCCAGGTTGATGGGAGCACTGAGCGCGCGGACTACGGACTCTTGTACCGCGGCGGGCAGCGGAGCCCGCCCTAGATTGGTGTGCAACACCGTGCCCGTCAGATTGAACACGGGCCGCAACCGTGGACGCGCATCGTACTGCAATCGCGCCTCGACACTTCTTGCGATGATTTCCGGAATCAGCCCATCATGATGCAGCTCGCCGAGGGCCGCCTGCTGACGTAGTGCGGCCAGCGCCTCGCGCAGTGCAGTAGTCACCTGAGTGCGCGAGTAGCGCGTCAGCGCGGGTGCGAAATCCACGTCATTCAGCAGCCGATCCAGTGACGGGATATCGGCCGCACGGGCCGGAGTGGAGTCGGACGGCACTTCAACTCTCGTTGGGCTGCCACAGCAGCGGATTGCCGCTCGCGCGATGATAGCCGCTTTGGCCGAGCAGCAAATCGAGGTTCAAGCTGGCCAGGTCGTCGGCCACAGGCTCTACCTCGGGATCCTTCTCCTGATAAAGAATCTTGCGGTAGCCATGGCATTCCTCGCAGGTTTCCGCGCATACGGGCGCCTCGGCCGCACTGCCGTCGTTCTCCTCATTCGCACCGATCGTTGCGGATTGGTAAGCAATGCTCTTGCCTGAGGCGCCGCACAGGGTGCATTGCACGCGCACCATGTGCCACTCGGTGGCACACAACGCACAATGTAGATAACGATATCCCTGGTAGGGCGACTGGGCATACACCATGCTCGCCACCGGCTGCCTGCCGCATAGCGGACAAAGGCCCGGCACATCGAGTGCACTGACCCGATCGGCGGTGAAAGAAGCGGCCAATGCCGCCCAATGCACCTGCAGCGATGCCATGACGATCGGCGCTGCCGCCGCTTCGATCGCCTCATCGCCCGACTGCAGCAAGGCGTCCGCTTGACCCTCGACCCAGTCGCGGGGTGCACGCCGAATCCTGGCAATCGTCTCGGTAACGCCCGCCGGAAATTCCGGGTGCGCGGCCAGCGACTCGCAAATAGTCTTCAGCGTTTCGAACCACGCAGCGGTGCGAGGTCCCGCGGCAGGTTGAATGGGCGGCATGCCTTGCTCGGTCGACATCTTGATGTGCGCCGGCGTTGGAATGGAGACGGATAGGTCCGCCAGCGCCGCATGCTGCGCGTCCACCAACACCGCAAGAAAGCGCAGGTAATCGCCGATGCGGGCGCTCACGCCAAGTTGGCGCAGGCGCA
The DNA here is from genome assembly GCA_052143815.1 of Steroidobacteraceae bacterium. Classification (GTDB taxonomy): domain Bacteria; phylum Pseudomonadota; class Gammaproteobacteria; order Steroidobacterales; family Steroidobacteraceae; genus Bog-1198. Next base: position 29,348 of record JBKQSA010000039.1, read on the forward strand.
TCGCGCGTCGTGCAAACACCGTGGCCCGAGCCGGCAATCGAACTCGGGGTATGGATCGCTGCGCGAGGGTTTCGATCTCGCCGGGTTCAAGAATGTGTTGCGCCATGGTAGGTGCAACTCTACCTCTGTTGGATGCCCTTGGTCACCTCGCGAAACCAGGCCCGGTGATGTTTCCAGGCCCACCCCGGCGTAACCCAGCCACGGGTCATCGCGCGAATCGAACCCTTGACCCAGATCCCCGCGTAGATATGTACGATGATCGCACAGATGAGCACGAAACCGAAAACCGCATGCGCCAGCGCACCGAGGCGCAGTACGCCGATGGAGAAATACCCGGAGAAGTACTCGCGCCAAATAACGATGCCGGACAGCAACAGGCAGGTCAGGCAAACGACGATGGTAAAGAAAAGGAGCTTTTGGCCGCCATTGTAGCGGCCGACTTCCGGCAGGTTCTGCTCGCGGTTATTCACCACCTCATTGATCTTGCGCAGCCATATCCAGTCGCGCTGCTGAAGCGTGTTGTCGCGCCAGAACTTCACTCCCAATAGAAAAAATGCAGCGACCATGAAGCAGCCGATGAAGGGATGCAGGATCCGCGTCCAGGGTCCGCCGCCGAACACATTTGTAAGCCAAAACAATGCCGGATGAAAAAGCGCGAGCCCGGACAATGCCAGCAGGACGAAGCTGATTGCAATGATCCAGTGGTTGATGCGGGTAGCAGCGCTGTAGCGCACGATACGCTCAGGAATGCGTGAGTTCATGGCGTTTGCTCCAACTCACGGCGCGCGGCTTCCTCGTCTCGCTCGTCGGTCTCGTTCGGCCCTATGCCGATGTAGTGCAGGAAACCCACCGCCGCGGTCGCGGCAATGGCGAACAGCGCCAGCGGCTTGCTGAAACCCTTCCACAGCCTCACCGTCGGACTGATTCGCGGCGCTTCCGGCAGCCCGCTGTACAGCATTGGCTGATCCGCGTGGTGCAAAACGTACATCACATGCGTGCCGCCCACTCCCGCGGGATCGTAAAGCCCGGCTTGGTCGAAGCCCCGCGATTTCAGATCCTCGATACGCTCCTCCGCATGCTGCGTCATATCCTCCTTGGTGCCGAATACGATGGCCCCGGTGGGACAGGACTTCACGCAGGCCGGTTCCAGGCCCACCGCAACCCGATCGGAACACAGTGTGCACTTGTAGGCTTTCTTGTCCTTCTTCGAGATGCGCGGAACGTCGAACGGACAGCCGGTGATGCAATAGCCGCAGCCGATGCAATTCTCTTCCTGAAAATCGACGATGCCGTTGGCGTACTGCACGATCGCGCCCGGCGAGGGACAAGCCTTCAGGCAGCCGGGGTCTTCGCAGTGCATGCAGCCGTCCTTGCGAATCAGCCACTCGAGGTCGCCCTTGGGGTTCTCGTATTCGGTGAAGCGCATCAGCGTCCAGGAGTGTTCAGATAGGTCGGCCGGATTTTCGTAATGACCGGTGCAAGTGCCGATCTCATCGCGCAGATCGTTCCATTCCATGCAGGCGACCTGGCATGCCTTGCAGCCGATGCACTTTGTGGTGTCGATGAGTTTCGCGACCTGGCCGGTGTGCGCGCCGCGCACTTCCGGTGAGGGAAGGGTGGTCGCCGAGTGGCGGACGATGTCGAGTGATTGCAACGGCATGGCTTCTCCTAGACCTTCTCGACCTTGACTAGAAATGCCTTGAATTCGGGCGTCTGCGAATTGGCGTCGCCGACGGAAGGCGTCAGTGTATTGGCAAGGAATCCCGGCTTGGCGACGCCCATGAAACCCCAATGGATGGGCACACCGACCGTGTGCACGACCTTGCCATCGACGGTCAATGGCCGGATGCGCTTGGTCACCATCGCCACCGCCTTGATGAAACCGCGGTTCGAACTGACTTTGACTGGCTCACCCGTCACGATGCCGATTTCTTTTGCGAGTCCTTCGCCAATCTCGACGAACTGCTGCGGCTGAATGATGGCGTTCAGGCGTGCATGCTTGGTCCAGTAATGGAAATGCTCGGTGAGCCGATACGTGGTCGCGACATGCGGGAACTGCGCCGCTTTGCCGAACTGCTCCCGATCATCCGGAAACACCCGCGCGGCCGGATTGTTCGTTGCCTGCGGTTGCTTCGGACTCAAGGGGTTGTAGCCCAGCGGAGTCTCGAACGGCTCATAGTGCTCGGGAAACGGACCCTCCGCCATGCCGCCGCGGGCAAAGAAACGTGCTACGCCCTCGGGGTTCATGATGAACGGACCCATGCCCCCCGCCGGATTTTCATCGACCTTGAAATCCGGCACGTCCACACCGCTCCACGCCGCGCCATTCCAGCTGATGAGTTTGCGCGCAGGGTTGTAGGGCTTGCCGCTCGGGTCGCAGGACGCCCGGTTGTACAGCACGCGGCGGTTGGCCGGCCATGCCCACGCCCAATTCAAGGTCTGCCCAATGCCGCTCGGATCAGAATTGTCGCGCCGCGCCATGAGATTGCCGGTAGGACCCCAGGCACCACAGAAGATCCAGCAGCCGCACTGCGTGCTGCCGTCGTCGCGAAGCTCCGCGAATCCCGCAAGCTGCTCGCCCGCCTTGCGCGTGATCTTGGTCGGATCCTTCGGGTCCGCAAGATCCTTGAGCGCGTTGCCCGAGTATTCCCGCGCCAGTTCTTCGGGCCGCGGGCTTTCGGGTTGTGCATACTTCCAAGTCAGGTTCAGGATCGGATCCGGAAACGCGCCGCCGTCCTTGGCATACATGGAACGCATACGCGTGAATATGCCGGCCATGATTTCTATGTCGCTGCGCGCTTCACCGGGTGGGGCTGCTCCCTTCCAATGCCACTGCAGCCATCGAGCGGAATTCACCATCGCTCCGTCTTCTTCCGCGAAACAGGTCGTTGGAAGGCGAAACACCTCCGTCTGGATCTTGCCCGGATCGACGTCATTGTGTTCGCCGTAGTTGCGCCAGAACTCGGAAGTCTCGGTCGCCAGCGGGTCCATGATGACGAGAAACTTGAGCTTCGAGAGGCTCGCCGTCATTTTGGCCTTGTTCGGCGCCGCGGCCAAGGGATTGAAGCCCTGCGCCAGGTAGCCGTTGACCTTGCCCTGATGCATCAACTCATACATCTGCAGCATGTCGTAGAGTTTGTCGACCTTGGGCAGGTAGTCGTAGGCCCAACTATTCCCCGCCGTCGCCGCATCGCCCCACCACGCTTTCATGAAGCTCACGTGAAACTTCGGCATGTTCTGCCAGTAACTCAGTTGATTGGGCCGCAGTGGCTTCAGTGTCCGAGCCGTGATGAACTTCCCGTAGTCCTGTTCGCTCTCGAGGGGCAAGGCGATATAGGCCGGTAGTTGATTCGACAAAAGGCCGAGATCGGTGAGCCCTTGAATGTTCGAATGTCCGCGCAGCGCATTCATGCCGCCGCCGGCGACGCCGATGTTGCCGAGCAGCAATTGCACCATCGCGCCGGTGCGAATCATCTGCGAACCGATCGAATGCTGCGTCCAGCCGAGCGCGTACATGATGGTCATCGCCCGCGTCGCCGTCGCCGTGGACGCGATCAGGTCCCAGATGAACAGCACCTTGTCCTTGGGAGTACCGCAGACCCGCTCAACCATTGCTGGGACGTAGCGCGCGTAATGTTGTTTCAGCAGCGTATAGACGCAGCGCGGGTGCGACAGAGTCGGATCGACTTTGGCAAACCCATCCGCACCGATTTCGTAATCCCAGCTGGACTTGTCGTAGCTATGCTTCTCGGCGTTGTAGCCGGAATAAATACCGTCGGTAAACGTGAACTCTTCCTTGACGATGAACGACAGATCGGTGTGATGGACGACATAGTCGCGCTGGATCTTGTCGTTGGTCAGCAGGTAGTTGATCAAGCCGCCGAGGAATACGATATCGGTGCCGGGCCGAATGGGCGCGTAGTAGTCCGCCACCGACGCCGATCGCGTGAAGCGCGGATCGACGACGATGAGCTTCGCCTTATTGCGGGCTTTTGCCTCGGTTACCCATTTGAAGCCGCAGGGATGAGCTTCCGCGGCATTGCCCCCCATGATGAGGACCACGTCGGCATTTTTGATGTCGACCCAGTGATTCGTCATCGCTCCACGGCCAAACGTCGGGGCAAGACCTGCCACCGTCGGGCCGTGTCACACACGAGCCTGGTTATCGAACCCCAATAATCCGAAGGATCGCGCCACCTTATGAGTGATGTACCCAACTTCGTTGCTCGACGCGGAAGCTGCGAGCATGCCGGTGCTCAGCCATCGGTTCACGGTCGCGCCGTCCGGCGTCTTGGCAACAAAATTGGCGTCTCGATCCTGCTTCAGCAGTTTGCTGATGCGGTCGAGCGCGTCGTCCCAGGTAATCCTTCGCCAGGCGTTGGATCCCGGCGCGCGATACTCTGGATACTTGAGGCGGCTCTCGCTGTGCACGAAGTCGATGAGGCCGGCGCCCTTCGGGCACAAAGTGCCGCGATTGACCGGATGATCGGGATCCCCCTCGATATGGAAGATGCTCGGCTGAGCGTTCTTAGCACCATCACCCAGGCCGTACATCAGAATGCCGCAGGCCACGGAGCAATACGGACAGGTATTGCGCGTCTCGGTGGCCCGCGTGAGTTTGTACTCACGCACCTCCGCGAGCGCTTCGCCGGGCGAAAAGCCCATGAGTGCCAAGCTCGAACCCACCAGCGACATGCCGGTGACCTTCAAGAACTGGCGTCTTGTCAATTCAGACATGACCACCCTCCTCGTGCGGCGACCGCGCGGGTCCGTTGGAAGCAGAGCGAGCAGTTTAGATCCGCACTCGGAACAGTACAAGCTGCGTGAAATGCGCAGGAGCCAGCGCGGGGAATCCGTTCTCAACGGGGCGCTTGAGGGCCACGGGATATAATTGTCCGATATAATCGGATCCGGCAACCACAAGGAAGCATACGTGCGCTTCGCTGACCTCATTCCAGGAGTCGTTATTCGAACGCCCCCTCGCCTCGTCACAGCTAAAGAGATGGTCGAGTTTGCATCGCGCTATGATCCCCAGTGGTTCCACGTCGATCCGGTACGTGCAAGCGAGGGACGATGGAAAGGGCTAATCGCAAGTGGGTGGCACACGTGCGCCATCGCGATGGAATTGATGGTGAAAAACGTTCTGTCGGGATCCGAAGCATTCGGTTCATCGGGGATCGACTCGTTGAAGTGGCTTCATCCGGTGCGTCCCGAAGATACAGTAGCCCTTCGCCTCGAGGTGCTGCGCTCGAGCAAGTCGCCATCCGGTCGCACAGGAATTCTGTTGTCGAAGTCGGAGCTTTGGAACCAGAACGACCGGCTAGTCTTTACAATGCAGGGGACGACACTGTTCGATGTAACGGCCCACGAATCAAAAATTCGGTAAGCGTCAGACCCGTCAGCCCGCGCTACCTCGCCATGTGGCGCGGCGGAGGATCGCTGGCTCGCGCGAGGTAACCACCTAGTGTTCCGTCCCGCAGAAACTTTACCTGAACGCGTCGCCACCGTGGTCGATCGCAAGCGAAGTCGTTGGTAATCCCTGACCGACGTGACGCGCGGGCTGAAGGTTAGTATTTCATAGGGTCACCACGAGGAGTCGAGAGGTGGGCAGGCCGCGATCACGTGCCTCGATCAACTGCGATGCAGCCCGGATCAGTACGTCGGCGTTTCCGATTCTCGCCACCCCGAACTCGGCCGTGGCCTCGACCTGAATCGTGAGACTCCCTGTTTGAAGTGGATCGGCGATACGCATTGCCGGTTGGTGGCACGATTATCGATCTGGCATGTCGCGGTTCTGCCTTACCGGGAGCACGCATCGACGCGAATACGCTTTTCTACATCATGGACGTTCCGTTCCACGCATCGCAAGGTACTGCGGATCGGACGTGCTCTTGCAGGATCGAGCAATCGCGCAGGCCTCGAGGTCGGCCTGCGCATAGACAACTCGTCGGCCGAACTTCCGGAACCGCGGGCCACCTCCAATGACGCGATGTTTTTCCAGTGTCCGCGGCGAGAGATTGACAAATTGCGCAGCTTCATCGTTGTTGAGAAAAATCGGAGGCAGCGGAGCCGACACGATTTCGAATCTTCCACCGGAGGCGCCGACGCATGACGAAGATCGCTTGAAGCGGCCGTTGTCGATGTTCGCGTAGTGCTGGCATGCAGACTGTCTCCCATAGGTATCCGCGTCCCGCATTGCGTCGCCGAGTATAAGAGACATTCTTGGAGAACTTCTGGCTCGGTGACAGGGAGAATCGGTGCCCCCCCATTTCTCCCTGTACGCAAAAACCTCAGAAATAGACGAGCCGCCGATAGCCTCCGTTCACGAGTGCCCAGCCGCGACGTAGGAAGTAACGGACGCGAGCGCGCAATTCGCCGTCCAGGGTCCAGTCTTTCGCTACTATCTTTGCGCCGGAAATGGCGCTAATGATTTCACGCAGCGATGCTCCCGCGCTTCGTCCCTCGAGGGCCTGCAACGCAGCTTGGTGACTTCCTGGGTTCGCGTGCGTCGAGAGCCGAGGCGACTCGCGCGTTCACCATTGGGGGCGCTTCGGGCACTCTGGCTGTGGATCTCGCGAGCGACATTCAGAAGCTTCTCAGGGAACGGGGCAACACTGAACCCGGCAAGTCTGCAGTTGAACCGAAACCGCACCAGCCACGCGCCGCCGCAGATATTCAGCAGTCGCAATCATCAACCAGCATCGCTAGTTTCCGATTTAGGACGCAATTAAGGGGACAAAGGACACAGTAACGGGAAACTCACATCGGTATCCTCAACAGCACTACTGAATATGCGACGGAAATTTACCCGCGGTCCAGGGGATGAGCCGGATCAGGGTATCGGAGAGTGGATGGAGAAAGCAGCGGGAAAGCCGGTTGTGCCAATGGGCCTGCGCATTTTGCTCTGCAGCTGCAACACCGCCGAAATTGATCGCATCGAAGGCATTCTCAAGCGGCGCCATGCAGTACAGAAGCTTGGTGTCTGGAAACCCCATTCGATCGACTTTCAGTCAGTTGATGCGGTCATTCTGGACGCGAGTTTCACGCGCGATAAGGGGAGGGAGTTCATAACGAAACTCTATTCCAGCCTCCCGCGCCCCCTGTTGTTCATCAGCGCTCCCGACGATCCGCTGAGCGCTATCGAGGCGCAGTGCCTCGGGGTATCGAACTTCCTCGTCAAGACCGATAAGATATACGAGGTTCTGGAACTCGCGCTGTGCGAGGCCGTACGCAGCTTCAAGACCAAGCAGAATACCCACACGCCCATCGAGAGTCTTCGGACCCACGTCACGGATCTGGAAGCCCAAGTCGAACGCCTATCGATCGACCCGCCTTCACGCCGCACCTCTACGCGGGTATCGGCACCCGCACCGCACGATGCTGCCGCCAGGCGCCGCGATCTTCTGACGACGATCGTCGATCGTCTCAACAGCGGGGAGGTCAACCTTCCGGCTTATCCCGAAATGAGTCGTCGGCTCGACCAACTCATCGAGGACGGCCGGAGCATCGACCAGATCGCCAAACTTCTGAAGCAGGATACGGCGGTCGCCGCGAAACTCATCAGCATCTCCAATTCTACCTACTACCGCCGTAGCAACCGGGAGAATCGGACGGTCGAGCACGCCATCGCCCTGCTCGGTCTCGACGTTACACTGAACCACGTCACCCTCATCGCAAACCGCGCACTGTATACGGTGCGCAATCCGAGGTTGCAACCGATGCTCGCCAGCCTCTGGCGCCACGGCACCGCGGTCGCTCATTTGTCGCGGTGGATCGCCGCCGGAATCGGCCTCGAGTCGCTCAATGAAGCATTCGCGATGGGGTTGTTTCACGACATCGGTAAGCTGTTTCTGATCCAAGCCGTGGCGCAACTCGAGTACGGCGGAGCCTTCAAGGTCGCGTATCCGATTGACCTGCTGCCGCAGTTCCTCGAGACCAATCACGGCGTGTTCGGCACAACGCTGCTGGAGATCTGGAAGCTGCCGGCAAGCTACGGCGAAGTGGCGCAATTTCACGCGACGCCAGAGAAAGCTCCGGTGGACTCTCTCGGACCGCGCATTGTGTATCTGGCCGACCTCCTCGCGGCGAAAGCCGGTATTGGCGACGATGACGAGTCGCCGGTCGAAGAGTGGATCCCCGCAGCGGCGGACTCGCTAAATATCGATCCGTCGACGTTGGACACGATGGTCGAAAGCCTTATGGCAGTACTCCAGGTCAGCGGCGACTGAATCGGTCTGAACCCGATCTTCAGGATTCGGTCGCGATAGTTGTACCTCTTTGCAACTCTGCCCATTCCCCACACACTCAACGCATTCGCAATTGCACTGAGTCCGCTGCCCGACGGTCGAGACGCTCCGCGAAGGTCTGGAAGGCGGCTCACCCGACACCATCGCCAACGCCCTCCGACGCTTTTGGCGCGCCCCCGGTGCCCGCATCGAGGGCGACCCCGCCCCCCCTTACCCGCACGCCCCCGGATATCGCCGAGCTCGCCGACGGCATGTGGCAACGCGCACTCAAGCTGGCCGCGGACGCCGCCACCCACGACGAGAACGCCGCCCGGGAGCGCTTCCATCAGCGGGTGAGTCGGCCGGTGGAATTGCACCAACCCAGGACGTGAACCTCTCGATTCATCCGGCTCCCATCAGATGAACGTACCGGTCATACCCAGACGCCAATGTACAAAGAAATGTGCATGATCGCCGGCAATCTTGATCAGAAACCGGCTCGCACGCACCTTGTGGCCGACAAAGCGTTTGAACTTCCGCATCGCGCACGCCACAAGCGTCAGATTGACGTATCGCAGCATGGGGCGCAGCGCCGAGGGAGCATATCGCCCGTAGTAATCGATCCAACCCCGAAGGAGCGGGTTGAGTCGCTGGGCCGACACTGCACGTCTTTTTATCGTTATCGGCCGCGACGTCTCGCACTAAACTCGGCGCTCGTTGGTGCTACCAGTCTTGGCGCGCGCCAACGGCGGTCTCATCGGCGCTTTATCACGCTTCGGCAACCGTGCCACGTTCGCGGGTTGGTTCGCCAACTCGCTCCGTTCGAGTGCCTGTCCCGCACCGCCCGCGGCTATTCCTGTGAGTTTGAAGATCGCCACTGCCTTCGCCAGATTGCGTGCCTGTTCTTCCATGCTCTCCGCCGCCGCCGCCGCCTGCTCCACCAGCGCCGCGTTCTGCTGCGTCACATCGTCCATTTGCG
>JBKQSA010000040.1:0-131419 GCA_052143815.1 Steroidobacteraceae bacterium
GCGAGGTCGGGAGCGCGAAAATGCTGCGCAAAGCAGCTGAACAGAACGTCGCAAGGATGGCGGATGATGAGCACCGTCTGGGCGTTGGGAAAGAGCCGGCGAATCAACGGCAGGCGCAGCAGATTGAAGGGATTCTTGTCGACCAGGCGCTGCCCGGCCTGCAATTGGGTTTTCTTCTCGACACGCTGCCAGTACTCGGCGCGAAGGCGCTGCAGTTGATCCGCCGTGAGCTTGCCGAGCTCGGCAGGATATTCGAGCGCGAAGGATTGCATTTGATCCGCTGCCCGACGCAGAAACGGCTGTTCGTCCATGGACACGAGCTGCGGGTGCGCATCGAGCGTCTGCTCGAGCAGCGTCGTGCCGGAGCGGGGAAAGCCCACGATGAAAATGGGACTGTCGGCCTGCGGCGGTGAGTCCTGATCGCTCCATCGGGCGCGATCTTCGCGCACGGTGCCGTGTTTGGTGAGTGAAATCGTTGCAGATTCATCGGCTGGGTTCTTGCCGAGCACCGTCTTGAGATAGGCCACCTGCGAGCGGTGCGCCTCGGTCAAGGCGGCGAACGCTTCGTCGTACCTGCCGAGCGCATCGAGCGACTCGGCGAGCGGAAACAACAAGTTGTGGCGGCTGCTGAACTCCGTATGCTCGCGCAGCCCCACCGACAACAAGTGGTGCGCGTCGTCATGGCGGCCGCCGCGCTGCGCCAGCACGGCCTCCGCCAGCAGCACATCCGGATCCACCCGATCCGCCTTGAGGCTGGCCTTCAATCGGTGCATGGCCGAGCGCGCCGCGTCGAGCCGGTTGAGGCGCTCCAACACGTTCACCAACGTGAGGGCGGCGCGGCCCCCCTCGGGCGGATGCGTGCCGAGATAGTCGACCGCCGGTTCCGCACGCCTCGGTTCCCCCGTGTTGATGAGCACATAGGCGATTTCCGCCATATTGGCCGGAGTGAGGGATTCGAACTTCGGCCAATTCTCCAGGCACTTGAGGCCTGCCTCGAAATTGCCGATGTCGTAGCAGCACCCGGCAAAGGTACTCTGGATCCAGGCATTGGCCGGCGCCATCTCGGAGGCCTGACTGAGCAGGGTGTAGGCGGACTGATAGTCGAGGAGGTCGAGGTGAACGAGACCAATATTATAAAACGTCTGTGCGGCAGGGGGCGCCAAGTCCAGGGCGCGCTGGAACGCGGCGAGCGCCGCGTCGTAACGCTTGGCGCCGCGGAACGCGATGCCGAGGTTCGACCAGTGTTCGGCGTTGTCCGGGTGTTTGAGCGTCAGCGAATTGAAGACCCGGATCGAATCGTCGTGGCGGCCGCGGGCGTGCAGGACCATGCCAAGGGCCGTCCATGCGCCCGAGTGGTCCCGATCGGCGTCGAGCGCGCGCAGGCAGTTCGCCTCCGCAGCCGCCAGGTCATTGTTTTCCAGATCGCGGCACGCGAGCCGCACCAGTGCGTCGGGATCGGTTGCGCTCGCCATTAGTTGATGCGCGTCACTTTGGTGGAGCGCTTGAACGGCGCCCACAGCACGTAGGAGTCGAGCATTCCCACGCTGATCTCGACCTTGTCGCCGGGCTTCAGCGGGAAGTAGGCCGCCGCTTCGTTTTGCACCCACACTTGGCCATTGTCGAGGGTCATCACGAGTTCGCCGCGCGGACGCTGGGTGATTTTGGTCACCAGCGCCGTCATCGCCTGAGGCTTGCCGGCCTGCTGCTTGGCCTGCAATGGTCCATTGTTCACGCCGAACTCCGCGGCCGGTGCCGTCGTGCCCGCCACCGCTGCGGCACTCGGCGGCGATTCGGCGCGGGCTGCGGCCGTGGCCGGCAACTTTGCCGCGAGTTGATCGTAGCAGGCCAAGCGTTGCGCGGCGTCGCCCGCGGCCGCGCACTGCCGCAGCTCATCCGTCAGGGTTCTTGTCCCCAGGGTTGGGCCCGCGGCGAGCGGTGCCCGGCCGATCACGAGAGCGGTCGCCAAGACGATCACGCCGCGACCGCTATTCACGTTGGAAGTCCGCAACGGCCGCGGTGGTTGCGCTGACCAGCGCGCGCTCGGCCGCGGTGAGATAAGGATTCCAGATGTCGATGATGAGGATGGCGCGCGGCTCATCGCTATCGTTCCACGCCTCATGCTCGATGGTGTCGTCGAATACCCAGGCGCGTCCCGGTTGCCATTCACGAGTGTCCGAGCCGACTCGAAAGCCGCAGCCTAAGGGCACGATGAGCGGAACGTGAACCACCAGGCGCGTGTTGGTGACGCCGGTGTGCGGCGGAATGCGCGTCTTCGGTTTCAACAACGAGAAGAACGCCGTCGGTGCGTTGCCCGGTACGTCGGCAAGCGGAGCCGCCGCGAGCAAAGCCGCGGTTTGCGGGCAGCGCGCCAAATGGTCCTCGATTCGAACCCCGTCCTTCATAAGATAATACGCGCCCCATTGCAGCGACCGATTCAAGTCGCGCCATTGATCGAGCGGCACCCCATCGGGATAGGCCACATAGGGGACGATATCGCCCTCGCTGAGGTCCTCGGAGACCACATGCAGGAGTTCGTCGCGGATCGCATCGGTGGCGGCTTCAAACGCGTCCAGCCAGGGGAAATCCTGCCGGTCATAGAACTCGAGCGCCGGCAGGCGCGGGAAATGCATGAACGTGGGCTTGGGCGTAAAGACCCGCCGGCGGCCGAGCAACACATCGAGGCAATGCTCGAACCGCTCCTGCGTCGGGCCTGCGTGAGCGGCCGGGACGGACTCGAGACGCTCGCGGATGAACGCTCCCAGCGCCGCCTTGTCGGCGTCAACGGCCTTTTGCGCGTATTGAACCGCCTGTTTCAATTCGGGCGGCTGCTGCGCCGGCGGCGGTACCCAATGGAGAAAATAAATGAAGAACTGCGCCGCTTGCCGCGGTTTGCCCTGGCGCTCCAGCAGCGTCGCCTTTTGCAGCAGCGCGAGATAGAACTGCGGGTCGAGCGCCAAAGACCGGTCGAGCGCCAACATCTCTGAAGCGGTATCGCCCTGCGCGCGGCAGATCAGGGCCAGATGAAACCAGAGCGGCGCGGATTGCGCATCGGCGGCGACGGCGTCATTCAGGTACCGCCTGCCGGCGGTCAAGTCGCCGGCCTTCAGGGAATACAAACCCAACGCGCTCAGCACCCGCGGATGCCCGGGGGCGGCCGCTTGCGCTTCGCCCAACAGGCGCAGCGCTTCGCGGTGCTGGCCGGCGGCGGCGGCCTTGTCCGCTCCGTCGATCAGCCGGCTGATGAGGGCAATGTCAGTGGGCGAGGCAACCATCGTACTTACAATATGCTAGGAGCCTAACTTGAGTATTCTACGTGAACCTAGGCTCCGACGCCGTGGCAACGAGGGGCAAAAAAAGGCGGGCCGAAGCCCGCCTTTGAGGTCCTTCGTCACTTACGCTTATTAGAAGTCCACGGTCACGTTCACGAACAGGTAACGGCCGCCCCAGTCGTACACCTGAGGAAAGGTGTTGCCGTTCACGTACGGCGGGCCTTCGTAGTATTCCTGAATGATGGGCGGGTCCTTGTCGAACAGGTTGTTGACACCGGCACGAACCGTAACCTGTTTCGCCACCTGGTAGGAGGCCCCGAGGTCGATGTAGTTATACCCGGGGATTTGATTGCCGATGCCGTTGAGATTGGGGACCGTACTCGTCGCGCTGACCAACAACGGATTCTGCAGCAGCGGATTTTGGCTCAAATTCTGCACCTTGACGGGCCCGATGAGGCGCCAGTTGATCCAAGTATCCAATCCGGGCAACGGAGTGTTCCAGTTGATGCGGAATTTGGACTTGATGTGCGGCACCGGGCCGTCGCCACTATTGGTGGCGCATGCGGGGCCGTAATACCCTGCGCAGTCATAGGTACCGCCGCCGACGACCGGCGTGGTCTTGAAGTGCAGCGTGTACGTGGCTGCCAGATTGAAATCCAGCCGGCCGGCGAAGCCCATGTCGAGCCGGTATGCGGCATCGTAGTCGATGCCCTGGACCTTTTGCTCGCCTAAGTTGTAGTCGGTGTCCGTGATGTAACCCGCGGTACCGATCCACAGCGAGCCATCCGCCGCGCTCCCCGTGGCGGGAGCCCGATGTACCAGGTCGCAATAGAAGGGGTTGGCCGTCGCCACGCAGTCATTCAGGATCAAATTAGCGCCGTAACTACTGATGACGTTCTTGATCTTGATGTCGTAGTAGTCGAGGGTCATGTTCAATTCCGGCAGGAAGGTTGGTGTGAACACGAGGCCCAGGGTCAGGGTGTCGGCCGTTTCCGGCTTCAAATTGGCATTGCCGCCGATGAGGCCGTTATATTGCGACGACGAGTTCGCGGTGATGTGCCCATATTCCGCCGCGGTGACGCCGCTGGCCGCGCATGCCGCCGCACTCGGCACCGGCGTGGCGCCGGTACACGGGTCCTCGGTGCCATCGAGCTGTACCCGAGGCTGCAGATACAGCTCTTGCAGATTCGGCGCGCGCACGGCCACGTTGTACATCCCGCGCAGACGCACGTCGTTGACGGGCGCCCACTGCAAGCCCGCCTTCCAGGTGTTGGTTGAGCCGAACGACAGGTCGTAATCGGAGTAGCGGTAGCCCAACTCGGCGGTCAGCGACTTGGCAAAGGGCTGATCTTCGAGAATGGGCAGACGCGCTTCGCCGTAAAGCTCCCAAACGTGGAATTCGCCGGTGGTGGGTAGGGTCGGAGATCCCTGTCCCGCCAGATCGTTGGTGATGTACTCTTGGTCGGGTTCCAGCTCAGTCGATTCCTGCCGCCAATCGGCGCCGACCGAGAGGCCGAGCCCTTCCTGCGCGGTGGGCAGCTTTATGCCCATCTTGCCGAGATCGCCGGTGAGCGACCCTTCCCAGACCATTTCCTGTGTATCGCCTTTCTCCTCGCCCGGCACCGAGATGTAGTTGACCGCCGCGGGGGTCACGCCGCCCGGTGTGAAGATGTTCCAGGGCACGCAGGGGGGGCCGCTGATGCACACCGGCGTGCCTGCGGCATTGGTCGTGACCTGCAGCGCGTTGGTGATGGCGTTTTTCGACACGTCGTTGAAATACTCTTCGGAGAAGCGGGTAATGCCGTTCTGGAAATACGTGTCGTAGCTCCACGCGTCGTTGATTTCTCCCTTGATGCCGAGCACCGTGCGGAACGACGTGTGACCCAGGTCGTCGATGCGGTTACCGCCTTCCACATCGCGGCGGCCGAAGGTAAGGTGCGCTTGGCCCGCAGTACTGCCGCCGCAGAACGTCGTCAGTTCAGAGGCCGACAGGAAGGGATTGGAACAATTGACCACCCAGGTGGCGTCCGGCACGCCGCCGGTGACTCCGAGGCCGGCACCGAAAAAGGCGCCGCTGGGGGCAATCTGTGCCTTGGTGCGGTCGTCCATGAATTGGATTTCCGTATATACCCGGGCATGCTCGTTCAGGTCCAAATGAGCGAAGACGCCGCCGGTGTAGCGTTCATCGGGCCGCTGGAAATAATTCGCCGGCGCGTAGTTATATACCCCCCCTCCCGGCAACGAAGAGGTGGGAACGAGCGTGCCGCCGGGCCCAACCGATACGAAATTACCGCCGATGAGGAATGCCGCCGGATTCGTGGTGTGCGAGCCGCCGCAGACCCGCTTGGGGCCCGATGAGGTCAGCGAGCAGGCACTGAAGTCGCGCGTGCCTTGGAGGACGCCCTGTGTCGTGCGGTAGCCCATGTACACCGTGGCATTGCCTTTGCCATCGTCAAAGTTGCTGCCCATGAGGACGGTGAAGTCCTTGTTTTGACCGTCGTTCACCGAGCCGGTCGGGACGTTGAATCCTGCCGCCACGAGGTCGGCATCCGCGCCGTCGGCGTCATGATTCTTGTGGTTGTACATGCTGGCGTTCGCATCGATGCGTACGCCTTCGAAGTGATCGTTCATCACGAAATTGACGACACCCGCGACCGCATCGGCGCCGTACACGGCGGAGGCGCCGCCCGTCAGCACGTCGATTCGTTCCACCAGCGCTCCGGGGACTTGGTTCAAATCCGGCGCCGCATTGCCGCCCGAGGTCGGATCGCCCGGCATGAGGCGCCGGCCGTCGATCAGCACCAAGGTGCGCTGCGGACCCAAGCCGCGCAGGCCGATGTTGGCAACGCCCGTGGCGCCGTTCGCCAGCGCACCGCCCTGATCGGCCGTGACCTGGGGCAGGGTGTTGAGCATGTCTTCGACGCGGGTGTATCCGGTCTGTTGCAGCTCGACCGCACTGACCGTGGTGACGGGACTCACCGCTTCGAGCGCCGGCTGCTTGATGCGCGAGCCGGTGACCACGACTTCCTGAAGTTGCGTCTCCTCGGATGGGTTCGTGGTTGCCGCGGGCTGTTGCGCTTGAGCAGCTCCCGTGCCGAACGTTGTCGCGACGGCCCCGGTCAGCATTGCCCCTC
Source organism: Steroidobacteraceae bacterium (assembly GCA_052143815.1). GTDB lineage: Bacteria > Pseudomonadota > Gammaproteobacteria > Steroidobacterales > Steroidobacteraceae > Bog-1198. Next base: position 6,404 of record JBKQSA010000040.1, read on the forward strand.
TGAGGGCGGTGCGTACTGCAAGCTTAACTAACGGATTCAGGTCGGCTGGCGGGGGCGCTATTGAGTTCTGCATGTAGTGATCTCCCAACATGCGGGTTCGCGGCATGGCGTCAACACACATGTTTTTTAGTATTGTTTCAGATTCACCGGCAGGCCGAATCACGCCAATTGCTCGACGATTTAAGCGCAAAATCGGACTGCATCCCTAGATGCCTGAGTATAGACACATTTTTTTGAGCTGCACAATATGCGGCGCTCACGCAACAGATGTGGGAAACGGTGTGGGAAAATGGAGCCGCAATAGCGGCCAAAAAAAAGCCCCCGTGAGGGGGCTTTAAAGTCAGCGTCAATGATCGAATTGGTGTGACGCTTTAGCGCTTCTCGCCGGAGACCTCGATCTCGACCCGCCGGTTCGGCTGCAGGCATGCAATCGTCTTCGGTGACTGTTTCGCGCCACACTCGCCGGGCTTCGTCACCGGATCGGCTTTCCCACGGCCCTCCGCCTCGATCTTTCCGGCATCCACACCGGCCTTATCCACGAGGTAAGTTTCGACGGCTTGGGCCCGTTGCCGCGACAGCCAGAGATTGTACTTGTCGGAGCCGATTCGATCCGTATACCCGATTACGTGGATGTGATCGAACTGGGTTCCGCGTAACTCGCTTGCGAACGTGTCGAGGGCACTCATACCCTCAGGCCGGATCACAGCACTGTTGAATGCAAATAGCGCATCCGCGCTGAAGCTCACGCGCCGCGGAGGTGCCGGCGGTGGGGGCGGGGGCGGCGGGGGTGGCGGAGGTGGCGGAGGTGGCGGAGGAGTGGGCTCCGGCGGCGGCGTCACCTCGGCCATCTTGGGCGCGGGAGGCACCGGTGCGCCGAACTCGAATTGCACCCCCAAGCCATAAAGCACATCGCCGGGATTGTTCGGGTTGTATGCGGTGTTCTGAATGAACTCGCGGCGATACTTGACTTCGGTGCGCAGCTGCACCCGGAAGGAGCCGGTTTGACTCCCCATGGCGGTCAGCGCGCCCAACCCTGCTTCCGCCGTCCACGATTCGTAACTCGGCAATCCCCGTCCGACAGCATCATTCATGATGCCGCCGCCGGCGATGAAGTAAGGATCAATGACCGAGCCGGGCAGAAATTTGACGAGGCCGTCGACCGTGTAGGCGCCCAGATTGTCGTGCGCCATGCCGTGAATCGGATAGCTGCCGTTGCTGTAATTCAGTTCGCCGGCGAAATGCGGTGCGAAATTTTTCCCGATCGCAAAGTCGTATCCGAAATCGTCTTTCGCCGGTCGCCGGTCATCCAGCACGCTGTATTGCAGCATAGGGCTTAGATACCAAGCTCCCGTATCATCATCCGCCAGGGCGGTGCCGCTTGCTGCGCCCGCTGCGGCCACCAGTCCGTACAAAATCACTTGCTTCATGCAATTCATCTCCGTTTAGCACAAAGCCAACAGCAAACGCTGCAGGTGCTTCATGATTAAAGTCAGCAAAATTAAACTCATCCACTGGTTTTGGCTATCATCCTAGATAGATGTTGCTATTAGACCACAAGATTTTGTAATGTCTGTAGGTGCAGACCGTCTCGCCTCGTAGGAGTTCACCAGGGCGAATCCTTGGCCCACCGGTGGGCGTTGGACGCTAAACTTTCCTCAAGTCACATGCGAATCCTTTCACTCTTCCTTGCACTGGGGGCCGCCCTGTTTGCCGCGGCGTCCTACGCCGCCGTCCCCATCTATGATGTTGATGTAGTACATACGTATCCTCACGACCCCTCGGCCTTCACGGAAGGCCTGTTCTACTTGAATGGCTTCTTGTACGAGAGCACCGGACTCGAGCAGCATTCCACGATTCGCAAGGTGCGCCTCGACACGGGCGAGGTGGTCAAGAAAATCGACATTCCGCCGCAGTACTTCGGCGAGGGAATCGTCAATTGGGATGGGCACCTCATCAGCCTCACGTGGAAATCACACGTTGGATTCGTGTTCGATTTGGCGACCTTCAAATTGCAACGGCAGTTCCAATACGAGGGCGAGGGATGGGCGCTGACGCAAGATGGCAAGCAGCTCATCATGAGCGACGGCACGCCGGAACTTCGATTCATCAACCCGAACACGCTCAAGGAAACCAATCGGATTCAAGTCACGCTGGACGGCAAACCCGTACGTAATGTGAACGAGCTGGAATGGGTGAAAGGCGAGATCTACGCCAATGTGTGGCAGACCAACTGGATTCTCCGCATCAATCCGAAGGACGGCCAAGTCGTCGGTCTCGTCAATCTGGCCGGACTCTTGAGCGCGGGGACCCAAGTAAAGTCACCCGACGGCGTCCTCAACGGCATTGCGTACGATGCCAAAGGCGACCGCTTATTCGTCACGGGCAAGAACTGGCCGAGGCTCTTCGAGATTCGGCTGCGTGCGAGCGGTGGAGTCAGCCGCTAGGTTCCTAGGCTCCTCGCGTCACTGCGGCGCCGGCGTGGCGGCGCCCGGCGTGGCGACGCCCGGCGCATCGGCGCCCGCAGTGTCCAAGTGGTCATCCGTCTCATAGTTCACCAAGCCGGCGAACTCGAACGTACTCACGAGCACGGCTCCGTTGCCCCGCACGGCGTGGGCCGGTTGCGTGCAAAAGCCGCGCGCTTCGACACGGTAGGCGCCCGCCGTCTGCAGCGGCTTCTGCGTGAGGGTGTCCACGGTACAGCGAGAGTCGCCAAGCGTGCCGAATATCTTGTTCGTGCCTTGCACGATGACGGTGAGATTGGCGCCCACGGCGTGCCCCGGCTGGCCCGGACGAACCCCGGTAAGACCGAAGACGAACAACAAGTCGGGTTTGCTGCCGGCGGCGCGCTGGAAGCTCAAGCGGACGCCGGGAGGCTCGGTTTTGGATTCGCCCTGGCAGCGCGTGCCGCTGTTGGGCCAGTCGATTTTGGCGTCGATGGCGCCCGCCACCCGGGCGCGAAGATAACCGTCGCCCGAGGGTAGGCACGCGGCCGTCGCCGCCACGGCCGTCGACGGTGAACCGGGCGTCGCTACGCCGGGCGTCGCCACCCCGGGGCTGGAGACGCTTGGGGCGTCGGCCTCATCCGCGGTTGCAGCCGCAGCCGCCAACATCAGCACGGTGACCAGCACTCCGGTTCGCGGGATTGACGGTATCATTTCGCGCATGGTGCCACGCTGCGCGTACGAATGCTGATAACTGGGGCTCCTGGTCGCTGGCTGGTTTGCGTCTTCACGGCGTGGGTTGCGGCCGCCTGTTCGCTCGTCGCACCCAAATTCGAAAGGCCGGAAGTATCGGTAGCCAGCATCGAGCTGGTCAGCGGCAACCTCTTTCAGCAGAATTTCTTGGTCAAATTCAACATCCGAAATCCCAACGACCGCGCCTTGCCGGTGACCAGCCTGCATGCTGAGTTGAATGTGGCGGGCGAGCGCCTCGCAAGCGGTGTCAGCAACCGTCTCTTCGTCGTTCCCGCTCAAGGCGCGACTCAATTCGACATGACGATCACCGCCAACATGGCGTCGGTGCTGCTCAAACTCGGTCAGCGGGCGGATAACCATAGCGATTCGATCGACTACGACATGACGGGTTCGGCGAGCGTCGACTTACCGTTCCTGCACGATTTGGCGTTCCATCAAAAGGGTGCCTTTTCGCTGCGCGCGCCGCAGTAACGTATCCGAAGCACAGATATCCGATGGGCGCCTCATCTCAAGGTTCGAAACGCATCAAGGGTCTCCGGGTGGGCTGCCAAGAACGGCTGAATACGCGGTAGTCTTGAGCGTATCGCTGTTTGCAGAGCGGCCGGCGCGTCCGAAAACGATTCCATCAGGCGTGCGCTATCTTGTTCCACCAGGATGGCCGCTAGGGTTACTGCTTGGCGGATGTCTTTCTCGGCTTTGTCGGTAGAGCCTTTCCGCTGCGTGCTTGCATACAGCTTGTGCCAAATCATTCGGTCCGGCTGCGGCAGCCTGATCGGAATGCAGTGTCCCCCGGCCAGCATTGCCGCCTTGCGGCTATCCTCGAGTAAGTAGTCGAAATGTGGAATGGTTTGAGCGTGCCATTCCAGTTCCGGCACCTGGATGGTTCGTCCAAGTGCCGCGCCCGGTGCCAGGATGTCGACGCGCAATCCCTCCCGGCCTGGCAACTTGGCGGATGTCGATGGCGCGTGGCTCGGCGTTCCGGGAATTGCGACAAAGGGTAGTTGCGTCGCCTGGAGGCTGGAGAGGAACGGCACGGGTGCCGCCAACTTCAGGCGTTGGCGCCGGGCCAGGTCAATGTCTTGGGTACGCGCAGAAACCGCCATGGCGCCGTATTCATTCAGCCAGCACATATAGGCGAGCGTGCCTACGAGCGCTAGGCCCGCATCAAACAGCCTCCGATTGTAGAGTTCCACTACGACGCTCGCGACGCCCCGATCGGCGACCTGGTAGTTTAGTTTTCGCAGGTTCGCGACCTGCTTGACGGTCCACTCGGCCTGCGCGATCCGCTCCAGCATAAGCGCGTACGCGTTCTCGTCGTGAGCCGGACCGACAAACTCCTCGGCTTGCTTGCCCGGTATTGGATAGTAGATACGATACCAATAGGCATGGCCCGTGCCGCCCCGCTTGTAGAGAGTTCCCGGCGTACCGGCAAGCAGCGAGGCGGTAGTAAAGGCCCGCTCCTTTATTTCCGAGTATTGGGTGCGAAACGCGGATTCGTGCAGGCGATACAGGGGTGGGCGAGTTGCCATGATCTTCATGTAATGCTCAGGTTAGTCAGTCATTACCCAATATTTATCAATTTTATTGGGTAACATTGCGATCGTCAATGCACACAACGGCGCTCAACCGGCCCATCACCGATGGCTGGAATAAGTTGATAACCTATTGAAATAAATAAAATTTGTCCTGTTTCAGCGGCTGAATGCCTTAGTCATCTGGTAAACTGAACGCTCGGATAACAAGGTATCGCCGCCGGCGCCGCCTATCCTAAGGTCAAGCTCATGGCACTCTCACCGTACGAACAATTGGAACAAGAGTTTCGCCGCCTTCATGCATTTCGCGGCGCCCTGTCGTTACTGCGCTGGGACGCCGCGGTGATGATGCCGCGCGGCAGCGCCGATGTGCGCGGCGAGCAGTTAGCGGCGCTCGAGACCGAGCACCACGCCTTACTCACGACGCCGAAGGTGGCGCGGCTGATCGAGCGCGCCGAGGCGGCTTCCTCGCAATTGGAGGACTGGCCGCGCGCGAATTTGCGGGAAATGCGGCGCCAGCGCGATCATGCCATCGCGACGCCGCCGTCGTTGATCGCCCGCCTGGCCAAGGCTACCGCCCGCGCCGAAGTCTTTTGGGTGGAGGCGCGCAAGGCCAACGACTTCAAGATACTCGCTCCTTACTTGGAGGAGGTCGTGCACCTGGTGCGCGATAAAGCGGCGTTGCTGGGTCAAGCGCGCGGCCTCGCGCCCTACGATGCCCTGGTGGACGCGTTTACGCCGGGTATTTCCACGGCGGACATCGATACCATCTTCAAGGCGCTGTCGCGCAAGCTTCCCGGCCTCATCAATCAGGCCATTGAAGTGCAGGCCGACCGTGCGCCCCTGCCGTTGGTCGGGAAGTTCAGCGTACCGCGGCAGCGGTCGCTGGCGGTGGACGTGCTCAAAGCCTTGGGGTTCCCGTTCGATCGCGGCCGGCTCGATGAAAGCGAGCATCCCTTCACCGAGGGCGTCCCCGGCGACATACGCGTGACGACGCGCTTCGATTCGAACGATCCGTTCACGGGCTTGCTGGGCGCGGTGCATGAGACCGGCCATGCCATGTACGATTTGGGCCTGCCGCAGAAGTGGCGCGACCAGCCGGTGGGCCGCGACCGCGGCTTGGCGCTCGAGGAGAGCCAGTCGCTGCTGTTCGAAATGAACCTGTGCCGCAGCCGTTCCTTCGTCAAGTATCTGAAGCCGTTGCTGGAAAAGTATTTGCAGGTCAGCGGTCCGGAATGGAGCGAGGATAATCTCTACCGCCATCTGATCCGCGTGAAGCGCAGCTTGATTCGCATGGACGCGGACGAACTCACGTATCCGGTGCACATCATGCTGCGTTACGAGCTGGAGAAAAGGATTTTCGAGGGCGGCTTGGCGGTTGCGGATTTGCCCGAGGCCTGGAATGCCAATCTGGAACAGCGGTTGAATATTCGGCCTACCAACGATGTCGATGGCTGTCTGCAGGACATTCATTGGGCGGTGGGCCACTTCGGCTATTTTCCGTCCTACGCATTGGGCGCCGTCATCGCCGGTCAACTGAACGAAGCCTTGCGCGCCGAACGGCCGTCGCTCGACGCGGAGATCGCGGCGGGGCAGTTCGGCGGCGTGATGGATTGGCTGCGGGACAATGTGCACGGCGTCGGTGCTCGGCTGCCCGTACAGGAGCTCATGCAGCAGGCTACGGGCAAGCCGCTGACCGCCGCGGCCTACTTGCGGTATCTGGAAGCGAAGTATCTCGAAGCGCCTTGATCATGCCGATGCAGACCGCAACCCGTCACTCTAACAATTTCAAAAAGCTGCAGGCGCAGCTGCGCGGTCTGGTAGGCAAAGCCATCGGCGACTTCGGCATGATCGCGGACGGCGATCGCGTCATGGTGTGTCTCTCGGGAGGGAAGGACTCCTACACGCTGCTCGACATCCTATTGAGCTTGCAGAACAGCGCGCCCATTCGCTTCGAACTTCTCGCGGTGAATCTCGACCAGAAACAGCCTGGCTTCCCCGCCGAGGTTCTCCCGCAGTACCTGACCGACCTGGGAGTGATGTTCCATGTCATCGAGCAAAACACCTACTCGGTGGTCAAGCGCGTCATCCCCGACGGCAAGACCATGTGCGGACTGTGTTCGCGCCTGCGTCGCGGCGCGTTATATCGGTATGCCGCCGAGAACGGCATTACCAAGATCGCACTGGGTCATCACCGTGACGATATCGTCGAGACGTTGTTCTTGAACATGTTTTTCGGTGGTCGGCTCAAGGCCATGCCGCCGAAGCTGCTCAGTGAGGACCGGCGGCACATCGTGATTCGGCCGCTGGCGTACGTTTCCGAGCGAGCCATCGCGCGCTATGCGGCGGCGCGGGAGTTTCCGATCATTCCCTGCACGCTGTGCGGTTCGCAGACGAATATGCAGCGGCTGGCCGTCAAGAACATGCTACGCGAGTGGGAAGAGAGATTTCCGGGGCGCATCGAATCCATCTTCTCGAGCATCTGCAACGCCTCTGCATCGCAGCTCGCCGATCCGGCGCTGTTCGATTTTGCGGGGCTGGAGACGCTCCGCGCGGACCGGCTGCACGCGGCGGCAGCGCCGAGGTAAGCTCCCGCCATGCCGCATTCCCGTACCGTTGCCGCCCGTTCCCGCCCGTCGCGGCCGCAGCGCTATGGGTGGGAAACACTGTCGGACGAGCAACTGTTGTCCCTGCGGTTCCGAGATTTGCAGCTCGCCATCGAGGGTACCGAGCTGGAACAGGCGATGATGCGCCTGTACCGGGAACTGGCGACGCGCGGCATCCGCTTCAAGCCGCATTGTTGGCTGGCACAGGAATGGTTTTCACCGGATGGAATTCCGGGAATCGCGATTCCCTTTTATCTGGCGCACCGGCGCCTGATGAGCATCGAGCGACGCTTCATGCGCGAGGTCGAGGGCGGCAACCGCAACTGGCTGATGCGCATCCTGCGGCACGAAGCCGGTCATGCCATCGATTCGGCGTATCGGTTGCGACGCCGGCGGGGTTGGCGGGAAGTATTCGGTCCGGCATCGCTGCCCTATCCCGACACCTATCGTCCGCGGCCCGGCAGCCGCCGCTTCGTGCAGCACTTGGGTGCGTGGTATGCGCAGGCACATCCCACCGAGGATTTCGCCGAGACATTCGCGGTCTGGCTCAAGCCCAATTCCGCGTGGCGCCGCGAGTATTCGGGATGGCCTGCGTTCGCGAAGCTCGAATACATCGACCGCCTTGCCGCCGAAATCGGCGATACGAAGCCGCCGGTCACCGCGCGCACGCGGATCGAAGACATCGCCGAGGAAAATCGCACGCTGCGCCAGCACTACGAGCACAAGTTGGCGCGCTACCGGATGCCGCGCCGTTCGGGCGCTGATGAACTGTTGCTCAAGGTGTTCACGACGGCGCCGCGGCGCGGCTCAGCACCGAAGGCCGCCAGCGTGCTGCGCGAAATGCGCAATTCGTTGCGTAATCAATTCGTGCGCCGTGGCGCGTTCAGCGAGTATCTCGTGCATCAAGTGCTCCGGCTGATGATCGAGCGCAGCGAAGGCTTGGATTTATACGTGCGCGGATCACGGCGCGAGCTCAAGCCCCAGCTGATCTGGGTGATCGCGCGGCTGGCGGAGTCCTACGAAGAGCGGCAATTGCCGCGAGTGGCGCTGTGAAAAAGCTGCGCGCGCTGGTGTTGGTGCACTCTACTCTCGTGCCGCCCGAGTCCTTGGCGGGCGCCACCGAGAAGGAAATCGACGAATGGCGCACCGAATACGACGTCATCACGCATCTCAAGGCGGCCGGCCACGAAGTCTTGCCGCTGGGGCTTTCCGACAGCCTGTCGGAGCTGCGCCGCGCCATCATCGATTGGAAACCCGACATCGTTTTCAATCTGCTCGAGGAATTCGACGGCATCGTCACCTATGACCAGCATGTCGTGGCGTTCTTGGAGCTGATGCATCAGCCCTATACCGGCTGTAATCCCCGCGGTATGTTGCTGTCGCGGGACAAGGTGCTGTCGAAGCAGCTGTTGTCGTATCACCGAATTCCGACGCCGCAATTCATGGTGTTCCCCCGCGGCAAGAAGCCGCGAATACCCAAGAAAGTTCATTTCCCGATGTTCGTAAAGTCGTCCACCGAGGACGCGTCGCTCGGGATCGCGCATGCGTCCGTGGTCGCGGACGCGAAACAATTGGTGGAGCGCATCGCGTTCATCCACGAACAGACGCACTCCGACGCGCTGGTCGAGGAATACATCGAGGGACGGGAATTGTATGTCGGAGTCATCGGCAACGATCGTCTGAAGGTGCTGCCGGTGTGGGAGATGACGTTCGGATCGCTGCCGGAGAATTTGCCCGCCATCGCGACCCGCAAAGTGAAATGGGATCGTCGGTACCAGGAAAAATATGGAATTACCACGGCGGCGGCGGCCAACCTGCCTGACGGCACGGTGGGACGGCTCGAGCAATTATCGAAGCGCATCTTTCGCGCGTTGCACTTGACGGGTTACGCCCGCATGGATTTTCGCTTACGCGCCGACGGTGCGCTGTACGTGCTGGAGGCCAACGCCAATCCCAACATCTCCATGGCCGAAGACTTTGCGCAATCCGCGCTCACCGCCGGCATGCGCTACCGCGACGTTTTGAATCGCATAATGCAGCTGGGCGCCAACTACCCGGCGGCGTGGCGCGGTATCGATTCCGCGCGGTACCCGGGGCGGTAGCCGCGCTTCGGCTACTGCCGCGTCCAGCGATTCATCCAGTCGATCGCCGTTTCGTACCACTGGATGCTGTTGGCCGGCTTCAACACCCAATGATTTTCGTCGGGGAAGTACAGCAGTTCGCTGGGGACGCCGCGCCGTTGCAAAGCGGTGAAGACGCTGAGCCCTTGAACGTAGGGTACGCGGTAATCGAGTTGTCCATGGATCACCAGGGTGGGCGTCTTCCACCGGTCAACATAATCCACGGGATTGTGTTTTGCGTAGGCCGCCGCATTCGCATATTCCGGTCCGCCGTTCTCCCACTCGGGAAACCAAAGCTCCTCGGTGGAGTAGTACATGCTTCGATTGTCCAGGCTGCCGTCGTGAGTGATGATGCATTTGAAGCGATCGGGCCACTGACCCGCGATCCAATTCACCATGTAGCCTCCGTAGGATCCGCCCAGAGCGCACATGCGATCGCCGTCCAACCACGGGTATTGTTTTAGCGCCGCCGCCAGCCCCCGCTTCAGATCCTCGAGAGGTTTGCCGCCCCAGTCGCCGGCGATCGAATCGGTGAAGGCCTGGCCGTAACCGGTCGATCCGTGAAAATCGATCATCACGACCGCATATCCCGCACCCGCTAAGGTCTGCGCGTTCCATCGCCAATGCCAGAGGTTCGCCAAGCTGCTCTCCGGTCCGCCGTGCACTACGAATGCCACCGGATATTTCTTGTCGCGTTTGAAATCTACGGATTTGACCACGTAGCCGAACACATTGTCATCGTTCCAGCCCGGAAAATTGAATTGCTCGTAGGGGCTCAAGCGGCGATGCGCGAGAGTTGCCTGATTCAGATGCGTAAGTGCTACGGGTTTGCCGCCGGCAAACCCCACGGCATAGAGATCGGGCGGATTCGCCAGACTGCTGAGCGTGTACAACACCTGGCGCGGCCCGACATCGAAGCCTTCGACCTTGCCGTCTCCCGTGATTGCGGCGGCGCGTCCGGTGGTGGCATCGACCGCCCACAGTGGGTGCTGCCCCAAGTGGTCCGCCGTGGCGAACAGGGTCTTGCCATCGGGAGACCAGGCAAAGCTCGAGATCGAGCGATCCCAAGCTTGCGTGAGCTGGCGCTTGAATCCGGTGGTCAAATTCAGAAGCACGAGATGAAAACGATCCGCTTCGAAGCCCGGCCGCTCGGTGGCGAGATAGGCGAGTTGCGAGCCGTCCGGGGAGTAGGCGGGTTGCGCGTCCCATGCGGGATTATCGGCCGTCAAATTTTGCGGCATCCCGCCCGTGGCGGCGACTTCATAGATATCGAAATTGGTGGACCACGGTTCGCCCGTGGCGACCGCACGCATGGAGAACGCAACCCGTCGGCCATTCGGACTGAACGCATAGTCCGCGCGCCCGCCGAACGGTTTGCCGGGTACGTCGCCGTCGAGGCCGCCGCTCAAGTTCAGCGGCGTGCCGTTCGCCACGCCCGACGCCGCATCGAGCGTGATGCCGAACAGTTGCGATCGGCGCCCGTCGCTCCAGGTGTCCCAGTGCCGCACGAACAGCTTGTCGTACAACACGCCGTGGCCGGCGGCGTGCGCATTGGCGTCCAATCGCCGTTTGGTACACGCCAGATCGGGACAGTCGATGAAGACCTCCAGGCTCACCAACAGCCGATCCGCCTGCGGCGACACGCGGAAGCTGCCCACCTCCAGCGGTAGATTGGTGACCTGTTGCGCGCCTTCGCCCGGCGCGGCGCGCGGCGCGTCCATCCCCCGCGAGTCGCTGCGCCACACTTGGTTCGACCCGCTGCGGTTCGACAGGTAATAGACGTAGCGGCCGTCCGCACTCCATGAGGCTGAGCCGGCATTGGCGGCGATGTCGGTGAGGCGCAGCGCCGGCGCGTTGCGTTTATGCGCATCCAGCAACCAGATGCTGGTGCGGCCCTTGTTCGCGTCCATATCCGTGGTGCGCAACGTGTAGGCCACGCGCTTGCCGTCGGGAGACACCGCGATTTCGGAAATGCGCTCCAATCGAACCAGATCTTGGACGGTGAAGGGTTGTACGACATCGGCCGCTGCCGCCGCACAGGGGCTGCACGCACCGGCCGCCGCGACCGCGGTCGCGGTGAGAGCCAGAGCTACGAGAAAACGATCGACAGCCATTATGTTCTCCGCGCAAATCCCCCCGCCGATATTGTAGCCCGCGCCAGGCTCCCAGGTAGAATCTGCGGATGAGCGCACCGCGCGTAATCAGTCTTGATCTGGACGACACCTTGTGGCCGGTGGCGCCGGTGCTCGCCGCGGCGGAAATCGCGTTGCTGTCATGGCTGCGCGCGCACCATCCGCGAGCCGTGCATGGGTTGGACATCGATTCGATGCGCGAACTGCGCGCGCGCATTGCCGAGCGCTTTCCGGAACAGCGCCACGACATGACGTTTCTGCGACGGCGCGCTCTGGGCGAGCAATTCGCGGCGGCGGGCTATGCCGGCGCGCATGCCGAGGATTCGCCCGCCGCGCAAGCGATGCAGATCTTCTTGGCTGAACGCAATCGCGTGGAGTTCTACGACGATGTGCGGCCCGCGCTCGAGCGCCTGCGCAGGGGCTATCGGTTGTTCGCGGTGAGCAACGGCAACGCGGACCTGAACCGCTGCGGGATCGCCGATCTGTTCGATGGCCACATCACGGCGACGAATGCCGGCGCGGCCAAACCCGATGCACGCATCTTCGCGCATCTACTGCGTGTCGCGGGCGTCGAGCCCGCCGAAGTTCTGCACGTCGGCGATGATCCGTTGGCGGATGTGGTCGGCGCGACGCGCGCCGGCATGCAGGCAGTGTGGCTCAATCGACAAGGACGGCCTTGGCCCGATGAGTTCGCACCGCCGCCGCGCACCGTTTCGACGCTCGCGGAAATCAGTTAGCACCACGCTTGTGCGTAATGCCGTTAGCAGCCTAGGCAAGCGATTGCTGATGATGAAAATAGCTGAAAAAGCGTGAAATGCGCGCGCTTTTCCTGCTTCACTTCAGTATCGGTATGTCGATAGGATGGTGTCAGCCACATAAGGACACCAAGCATGCAAGATATGTCTGCGGGATCTTTGGTAGCCGTAAGTTCGCTGCGAGAATTCTTTCGTGATGCATTTCACGCAGCCAGCGAGCATCAGCATCTTGATATCGACGAACAGGCCGAACAGTACGTCGTGAATCTGCTGACCGTCTTCTCACGCGCGGATGTCCTGTATGAGAAAACCGCGGAAGGCCTGCGCATCAAGCCGCTGGCGCACATGCTGGCCGATTCGCTGGAAGCGCCCACCGCGCTGGCCCGGCAGCGCGGCCTGCAGCGACTCGGCGACGTCTCTCTCTTCGTGGCCGGTTTCTTCGCACGGAGTTTTGCACGCAAGTTGATCGACATCGACTATCACATCGCGATGGGCGGCAATGCTTACAGCTCGCTCGCGGACACGATGCAGCGTTCCATGTCCGGCCGCAGCGTCGCCGCCATCTATGCGCAACTGGCGCGGAAGTTCCAGCGGCTGGTGGACGCGCTGAACGAGATCAGCGAGATGTCGTACCAGCACACCGACGCCGATATCCTGCGGCTCTACGAAATGTGGATGAAGACCGGTAGTCCCCGCGCGCACGGCCTGCTCAACAAGCTTGGGCTCCAACCTGTGAGGCAGGGCGGCTACCGGCGCGAGCATTGAACTTGAGTACCGTGCTGCGCGGCATGCAGTCGCTTCTCGGCCGCCTCTACGACGTGGAAGTGCAGCACGACGTGTACGATTATCTGGTTACCGATCGCGGCACGTTGCGCAATATCACGCGCGACAACGACACTCGTGCGTTGGATGAGGAATTACTCCTGGCGGAGACCGACGACGGCGCCGGTGTGACGCTCTACCTCGATCCGGCACTATTGCAGCGATTGGACGCTGCGAATCCGCTGGGCGAATTGACGGAAGGCAACCTTGCGGACTACTGCACGGCGTTGGAGGGTGTCAGCCACTTCGTCTACACCACCTGGTGTCTGGGCCGCGATGCGCCGGTGTCGCTGCTGGAACTCGAGACTCAGGCCGAAGTCGACAAGTACGCCGCGACCGTGTTCCTCATCGCCCGTCAACAGGGAGGCACGTACCCGGCTCAGGTGCACCCGCGGCTGTTCGATCGCGTGAATTTCGATGCGCGCCTGGCACCCGAGCAATACCACCGCTACCGCACCGCGCACCGCTGTGCGGCTCAATACTGCCGGCGCTTGGAGCGACGCTTCGTACAGCGCGGCGAGGCGCGCATCGAGGCGTTGGTGCGGGAACTGCGAAAATTCTACCGCTTGGGGTCGACCGCCAAGCTGGCGCATGCGCTCGCGTAACCTCGAGTGCGCCCTAGTCGTCGTTTTCCTTGTTGCGATCGGCTTGCTTGCGCAGCTTGAGCCATTCGCTCAAGCGCCGTAAGTCTTTTTTCTTCGCGGCTCTAACTTCCGCTTGCGCCTTGACCAGCAGGCCGCTGTCATAAGGGCTGTACCCTTGCGTCACACCCTTGCGATTTTCCTTGACGGCCGTGGGACCGGAAGCGGCAGCGGCGGACGGCGGCGGCAGCGCCGAATCATCGGCCAACGACAAGGTGTGGTTCTCCAATTTCTTGAGCCGGCTAGACGACACTTCGGTTCCGAACATGCCGGTGCTCACCGACCATTCCCAAACAGCGTTGCCGCGGTCGTCGAATTTGACCCGACCGCTGTTATTTTTGGTCACCGGCGCCTCGCGCTTCGGTGATGACGAGCCGCCTCCGTTTCCGGCATCGGCTTTGGCTTTGGCTTTGGGGTTATCGCTGCTCACCCCTCCTTTTTAGGGCATGGCGAAGTTTAGTCAACCCGTAAACCGCCAAAGCTTGTCGGGCGTCACAGTTGCAGGTGATATTGCGCCCGCATCAGCGCCATGGCCGTTTTGCCGTCGTTCCATTCGCCGCGCTGGACCCGTCCGATGGCCTCGCCGAGCGGCAGCCAGTCGAGCTCCAATTCCTCGTCGACATCGGGCGCGGCCGCCCCGACATCGAGATCGCGCGCAAGGTAGAGATGGATCACTTCGGTGAAGATGCCCGGCGCCGGCACGTACACGCCCATTGGCAGCCAGCTGCGTGCCGTCACGCCGGTTTCTTCGGCCAGTTCGCGCACGGCACAGATCGCCGGCGCTTCGCCGCTGTCGAGTTTACCGGCGGGGATTTCCCACAGGAAGTCGGCGATGCCGTGACGATATTGGCGCACGACGCAGACTCGATTCGCGTGGTCGACCGCCACCACGGCGGCGGCCCCGGGGTGGCGCACGAAGTCGATCTCATACTCACGGCCGTTGGCGTACCGTAGCACCTCGCTGGAGACTTCGATTACGCGTCCGCGGTGCTTAAGATGGCTGGCAATCGGCGTGGGTTTCAACATGGTCGGCCTGTAGGGTGAAGATTGACTGATCTCATGATAATCCTCGGCAGTCCCGCGAGCGGCAAAACGACGCTTGCGCGGCGGCTGGCGGCCGAGTTTTCGGTGCCGTGTCTGTGCAAAGATGACATCAAGGAGGCGCTGTTCGACGTCTTGGGCGTTGCGGACCGCGCGGCCTCCAAGCGGCTGAGCGACGCCAGTTTCGCCGCCGAGCTGCGTGTGGCAAGGACCCAGCTCGAGGCCGGCCTGTCCTGCCTGTTGGAAGGTAACTGGGCGCCTCGGCATGCGGCGGCGGTGCTGCAGATTCTCGGCGCCACGGGCGCCCGCAGCGCGCAGGTGTGGTGCCGCGCCAAGCCGCTCGAGATCGTGCGACGGTTCACGTCCCGAACGCGGCACGCCGGCCACCTGGACGCGGCATTGCCGCGCGATGAGCTGCAACGATGGAGCATGGAGCCCCCCTCGTTCCTGGAGCTGATGGGTCCGCGCTGGGTGTATGACAGCGACGATTCGGCCGCCTATGGGGAACTCGTCCGCACCATGAATACTTGGCGCATGTGACCTGTCTCCTCGCGCGGACGCTTGCGAAGCGCGATTCTTGGGTGTTGCCGCGTTTTATGTCACGCTATGGATATATGTACAGTTCATCGGTTCGCGTTCCATGATCAAAGCTAAGACCACCAGCGCCTTCGATGCGTTGAACTCGGCGCAGCGGCGGGCCGCGACCTTCGGTGCGGCGGCCGCAACGGACAAGGGCATCGATGCCGGTCCGCTGCTCATCTTGGCGGGCGCCGGGACCGGTAAAACCAACACCCTGGCGCATCGTGCGGCGCACCTGGTGTTGAACGGCGTGGATCCAGCCCGCATCCTGATGCTGACATTCACCCGCCGTGCGGCGCAGGAAATGATTCGCCGCACGCAACAGATCGTGGGCGAAGCACTGGCGGAGCGCGGCAAATTGGGTGATCGCAGCGTCGTGTCGCGGCTGCTTTGGTCCGGAACGTTCCATTCGGTGGGCAATCGTATTCTGCGGCTCTATGCGAAACACCTGGGCTTGAATCCGAACTTTACGGTGTTGGATCGCGGCGACGCGGCCGACCTGATGGATGTGATCCGGCACGAGCTGGGTTTTTCGGCGAAGGACAAGCGCTTTCCGCGCAAGGATGCATGCCTTGCGATTTACACTTATCGGGTCAATACCCGCTTGCCGCTCAAGCAGACCATCGAGGAACAAACCCCGTGGTGCAAGGAGTGGGAACAGGAGCTGACGCGCCTCTACCGCGAATATGTCGGTCGCAAGCAGAAGCTCAACGTCTTGGATTTCGACGATTTATTGCTCTATTGGCACGTGATGATGCAGACGCCGGCGCTGGCGCAAAGCCTGTCGAAGAACTTCGATCACGTGCTGGTCGATGAATACCAAGACACCAGCACGTTGCAGGGCGAGATCATTCAGGCATTGAAGCCGGACGGCAAGGGCGTGACCGTGGTGGGCGACGATGCACAGGCCATCTATTCGTTTCGCGCGGCGGCGGTGGAGAATATCTTGGGGTTTGCCGACCGCTACACTCCCAAGGCCGAGATCGTGGTCTTGGCGCAGAACTATCGCTCGACGCAGCAAATATTGGATTGCGCGAACGCGCTCATGTCGGAAGGGTCGCGCCAACATCGCAAGACCCTCATGGGCACGCGCCAGTCCGCGCAGAAGCCGGTCTACGTGGCGCTCGACGACGCGATGGGACAAGCCGAATACATCGTCAACAAAATTCTAGCGACGCGCGAAATCGGCGGCTCGTTGAAGCGCCATGCCATCTTGTTCCGCAGCTCGCATCACAGCGACGTGCTCGAGGTCGAACTGACTCGGCGCAATATTCCTTATGTAAAATACGGTGGGCTCAAATTCCTCGAGACCGCGCACGTCAAGGACATGTTGTCGATCCTGCGCTGGGCCGACAATCCGCGAAACTCGGTCGCGGGCTTCCGCGTGCTGAAGCTGGTCGCCGGCATCGGTCCGGCCAATGCCAAACAGGCATTGGATCATTTCGAAGCGCAGGGCTACGCCTTCAAGAGTCTTGCATCTTACGACGCACCGCAGCCCGCCAAGATGGACTGGAAGCGCTTTTGCGCGTTCGTGGAGAAGCTCGCCGATCCCGCGACACCGTGGGCCGGCCAGGTGGGAATCGTGCGCGAGTGGTACAAGCCGCAGCTGGAACGAATTTATGACGCCGCCTTCAGCCGCACCGGCGATCTCGAACAGCTCGACCATCTGTCGACTCAGCATCCCAGCCGCGAACGATTCCTGACCGAGCTGACGTTGGATCCGCCGTCGCTCTCGAGCGATCAATCGGGCATGGCGGCGAAGGACGAAGACTACGTGATCCTATCGACCATTCATTCCGCCAAGGGGCAGGAATGGGACCACGTGTACGTTCTGAACGTGGCGGACGGCAATTTCCCGTCGGAATTCTCCACGGGCAAGCCGGAGCTGGTCGAAGAAGAACGCCGGCTGCTGTATGTGGCAATGACGCGCGCGCGCAACGAGCTGCATATTTGTGCACCGCTCAAGTATGCGGTGACCCAACAAGCGAAGCACGGCGACGCACACGTCTATGGCGCGAAGAGCCGATTCATGACCGACAAGGTGTTGAGTTTATTCGAGCAGACCACGTTTCGCAGCCAACGCGGCATCGAGAGTCTGCGTGCCGTGGAGGCCGCAACCGTGGATGTGGCGGCTCAGCTCAAAGAGATGTGGTGATCACGAGCGCGCGTACGACGGAACCTTAGTCTGAGCATTCCGCGTAGCTCACGCAGAATGCTCAGACCCCGGGTCGGGGTCGAATCAGGCCGGAGCGGCTACCGGTCGATCAACCAGGACGTCATCGCGCGGTAACGATCACCAACGACGCGGGCCGCCCCCACCGCCGCCGCCCCCGCCGCCGGACGGCTTCGACCGCGGGGCCCGTTCCTGGGCCTCGTTCACGCGCAGCGGCCTGCCGCCCATTTGAAAGCCGTTGGTTTGCTGAATAGCGTTTTGCGCCTCACCGGCGCCCATATCGACGAATGCAAAACCGCGTGGTCGACCGGTCTCCCGATCGTTGATGAGCTTGACGGAATCGACTTTGCCGTAGCGCTCGAACAGGCTACGCACTTCGTCTTCTGTAGCGGTGAACGGCAGGTTGCCAACGTAGATCGTCGTCATTCAACTAGTCTCACTAACAGTGCGCGCCAAGTGCGGGGAGTCGCTCGCGCGCGGTTTCAACACGCAGACCGACCCGCAGAGAAACGCGCTTCGCGGCCTGTACCTTCGGTCGTGCACCCAAGCTGATCGCTTTGAGAACGAACCTAATTCTGATGCTACGCCAGGGGATTATTGTTGGCAAACGCCGCCGAATTAAGTGTTACTCGACCTCTAGATAGGCGTAGCCGTTCAGTTCGTTTTCGTAAAATCGCTTCACGGCTTGGGCCTCGGTGAGCGTCATTCGTCCTTCTTGGACCGCCCGTTCGCAATCCCGGGCGATCCCCGGATACAGCTCGTCGGTGTCGTACTCCATGTACTCGAGGACCTTGTTGGCGGTGTCTCCCTTGACGATCTCCTCGATCCACCACCCGCCCCCCTCTTGCAGCCGAATGTGGACCACGTGGGTATCGCCGAACAGGTTGTGTAAATCGCCCAAGGTTTCCTGGTAGGCGCCCGCCAGAAACGCGGCCAGGTAGTAAGGTTCGCCCGGCGTCAGTTCGTGCACCTCGAGGGTGCGTTTGGTGACGCGAGGGTGGACGAAGCGGTCGATTTTGCCGTCCGAGTCGCACGTGATGTCGGCCAGCACCGCGTTGCGGGTGGGTTTCTCGGCCAAGCGCTGGATGGGCATGATGGGAAACAGCTGACCGATCGCCCAACTGTCCGGCAGCGATTGGAATACCGAGAAGTTGCAGAAATAGATGTCGCTGAGCATCTCCTCGAGGTTTTCCAGTTCCTCCGGCACCCGATCGAGTTTGCGGCAGTAGTCGCGAATCTTGGTACAGGTCGCCCAATAGAGTTTTTCCGCCAGACCGCGAAATTCCAGGCTGAGGTAGCCGAGGTTGAACATCTGTAGCGCCTGTTCCCGGGCTTGCAACGCATCGTGGTAACACTCGACCAGGCGCCGCTCGTTGACCGATCGATAGCTGTCGAACAAATCGCGCACCGGCTGCGGCAAATCCTCGTGGCCGTGGTAATCATCGTCCGGCCGCCCGGATACCTGGAATTGGTCCAACTTGGAGGCTCCCAAGATGTCGAACACCAGGAGACTATGGTGGGCGGCGATAGCGCGTCCGGACTCGCTCACGATCATGGGGTGCGGCACGTCGCGCGCGTCGCAGACGCTCTTGATGCGATACACGACATCGCTGGCGTACTCGTTCAGGGTGTAATTCATCGACGACTCATAGTTGGTGCCGCTGCCGTCGTAATCGACGCCGAGACCGCCGCCGATGTCGATGTATTGCAGCCCCGCCCCCATGATCTTGAGCTCGGCATACACATGCGCGAGTTCGTTGATGGCATCTTTGACTCGCCGGATGTCCTGTAGCTGACTGCCCGGGTGGCAATGCACGAGTTGCAGGCAATCCAACATGTTGCGTTCTTTCAACAGCGCATACAGATCCAGGATCTCGCTGATGAACAGGCCGAATTTCGATTTTTCGCCCGCCGACTCGCGCCAGCGGCCGGCGCCCTCGCTGGCGAGCTTCACGCGCACGCCGATTTTGGGCCGCACGGCATACCGTTCCGCATGCTTCAAGATCAAATGAATTTCTTCGTAATTCTCGACCACCGGAATGATGGTGCGGCCGAGTTTGGTGGCGAGGATCACCGCTTCGATGTAGCTATCGTCCTTGAAGCCGTTGCACACGACGATGCGGTCAGGCGCATTTTCGGTGATCGACATCACCGCGAGCAGTTCCGGCTTGGACCCCACCTCGAGTCCAAAACCGAATTCCTTGCCGTAGCGGTAGACTTCTTCGACCACCAGGCGTTGTTGATTGACCTTGATCGGAAACACCGCGGCGTAGCGGTTCTTGTAGCCGTTCTCGGCGATCGCCGTGCCGAAGGCATCAGCGATGTGGCGCAGTCGATGCGCGAGAATATCGGAGAAACGAATGACCACCGGCGTGTGTAGGTCGCGCGCCTTCAGGCCTTGCACCACCTCGTAGAGATCGATTTCACGGCTGGCGTCCATGCTCGGTCTGACGACCACGTGACCGTCGGGGTTGATCGAAAAGTAACCTTTGCCCCAGGCCTCGACCTGGTACAGATCCAGTGAATCGCCGATCTTCCAGGTGGAATTCACCGGCAGTACTTTTGCAGGTATGTTCATGTGGCGCGCACGATAACAAATTGGGGCTGCATGTAAATGATGGCGCTACGCGGGATCGGTGCGCGCCACGGGACGGCTGGGGTCGCGAATCCACTCGCTCCAGGATCCTGCGTAGAGCTTGGCGCCCGGCAAGCCGGCCAGCGACATTGCCAGAAGATTGTGACAGGCGGTGACGCCGGAGCCGCACATCACAATCATGTCGTGCGGAGCCCTTCCCGCCAGCCGCTCCAACCAGAGTCGGCGCAATTCGGCGGCGGGCAGAAACCGTGATTCTGAAGTTAGGTTGCGGGTGAAGGGATGGTTGACCGCGCCCGGTACGTGTCCGGCCACCGGGTCAATGGGTTCGACGCTACCGGCAAACCGCTCCGGCGCGCGTGCATCCACCAGCAGGCGCCGAGGATCCTGCGCGGCCCGCAGCACTTCGGCGGCGGTCATCACCGTTTCCGGCCGGAGCCGTGCCGTCAAGCGCTTCGCGCCGGCAGCGACCGGAGTTACCGGCTCGCCGGACTCGACCGCACCGCCGCTTGCCACCCACGCCTTGAAGCCGCCATCGAGGACGGCGACGTGGGATAACCCAAGCCAATTGAGGAGCCACCAAGCCCGCGCCGCAAACGAGCCGTTCGCGTCATCGTAGACAACGACTTGCGTCTCGTCGCCGATGCCGAGCGAGACCAAGAATTGAGTCAAAGCAGCGGGCGAGGGCAGCGGATGTCGGCCGCTGTCGGCCGTGACCGGCGATGCCAAATCCCGGTTCAGATCCGCATACCGCGCGCCGGGAATGTGCGCGGCTAGATAGGCCTTTAGGCCCGCGCCGGGCTTGGCCAGGTCGAACCGGCAGTCGAGCACTACGGATTCGGCCGGTAATTCGCGCAGGGACGCAACGTCGATGAGGGTCGTAAAAGTCATGAATCTTAGCTTATCGCGATGCCGCTGCGACTGCATCCGCTACAATCGGCATATGGCACTCACTCTCTACTGGGGCAGCGGCAGCCCGTTCTCGTGGCGCATCCTTTTGGCGCTGGAACACAAAGGGCTGTCTTACGAGTCGCAACTGCTGCACTTCGACAAGCAAGAACATCAGTCGCCGCAGATGTTGAAGATGAACCCGCGCGGCCGCTTACCGGTATTGAAGGACGGCGACTACGTGGTGTTCGAATCGGTCGCCATTTTGTATTACCTCGATCTGAAGTACCCGCAGCCGCCGATCTTCGGGCTGAGCCCCGAGGAAGCCGGCGTCATCATGCGCGTCATCTGCGAATTCCAAGCCTACGCCGAACCCTCGGTGTCGACGATCGTGAACGCGATCTTCGCCGATCGGGTCGCTGAAGACATCGATGCTCTCACCGACGCCATGCACGTGGTGGCGCGCGAAGCACGGACCATCGAAGGGCGGTTGAGCAAGGAGCAATGGATCGTCGGCACGAACTACACCGCCCTCGACATGGTGATTTTTCCGTGGATTCAAGTATTGCGGCGCGCCTTGAACCGCAGTGCAGCGGCCGAACTCGGCGC
This sequence comes from Steroidobacteraceae bacterium, assembly GCA_052143815.1. Taxonomy (GTDB): domain Bacteria; phylum Pseudomonadota; class Gammaproteobacteria; order Steroidobacterales; family Steroidobacteraceae; genus Bog-1198. Next base: position 28,089 of record JBKQSA010000040.1, read on the forward strand.
GCGCTTTCTTCCGATGGAGCGAAACTACCCGGCGCTGGCGCGGTGGATCCGTCGCATCGAATCGCTACCCGGCTACGAGCGAACCTATCCGCCTCATTGGCGGTGATTTAAGGCGCTGCGCGCTTTCAGGGACGGGGTGGCTTGCACCCCGTAGATTCGGCGCGAAGCGCCTCTATACAGGAAACTTGGAGGTTTTGTGTGCAGCCAGGTAGGCTGGCAGCGGCACGCCACGGGGGTACTCCCGCGGGCAATTTCAGCAATCATGTCAAACGTATAGGAAAAAGCAAATTGGGAAAAAAATTATGAGCAAACACGAAGTGCATGTGAATTTTGGCGGCAGGATCGTATTCGTGGGTTTCGGCAGCATTGGACAGGGTATCTTGCCACTGATCTTGCGTCACATCGGCACTTCGGCGGATCGTATTACCATCATCAGCGCCGAGGATGCCGGACGGGGGGAAGCCGAGCATTTCGCGGTCAAGTTCGTCAAAACCGCCCTCACCCGCGAGAACTATCGCCGCACACTGGAACCGTTGCTGTCGGCCGGCGACTTTCTGCTGAATCTATCGGTGGACGTCTCGAGTGCCGCGCTCATCGAGTTGGCGCGCGAACGCGGCGCCCTGTATCTCGATACCTGCATCGAACCCTGGGCCGGCGGTTATGTCGATCCGAAAGCCACCGTGGAATCGCGCAGCAACTATGCCATGCGCTTGGACGCCCTGAAACTGCGCAATCGCTCCAAGGAGGCACCCACCGCCGTGTTGACGCACGGCGCCAACCCGGGGCTGGTGTCGCATCTGGTGAAGCAAGCGCTGCTGAACATCGCCAAGGACACGCATGTGGATGCCGGTATGCCCACCGCTCGCGAGGACTGGGCAAAGCTCGCGCAGACGCTCGGCATCAAGGTGATCCACATCGCCGAGCGCGACTCGCAGGTGGCCAATGTGCCGAAGGAGATGAACGAGTTCGTCAACACCTGGTCGGTGGACGGGTTCGTCAGCGAAGGGGCGCAGCCGGCCGAACTCGGTTGGGGCACTCACGAGAAGCATTTTCCGGTCGACGGCGGACGCCACGAAATCGGATCCGGCTGCGCCATCTACTTGAATCGTCCGGGCGCCAGCACACGGGTCCGTACCTGGACGCCCGAAGCCGGCCACTTCCATGGCTTTTTGATCACTCATTCCGAGGCCATTTCGCTGGCCGACTACTACACGGTCAAGGACGGCGATCGCGTGGCATACCGGCCGACCTCTCACTATGCCTACCATCCCTGCGACAACGCGGTGTTGTCGGTCCATGAGTTCGCGGGGCGAAACTGGCGGCTGCAGGACAACAAACGCATCATGTTGAACGAGATTACCAAGGGTATCGACGAACTCGGCGTGCTGTTGGCCGGGCACAAGAAGAACGCCTACTGGTATGGGTCGCAGCTATCCATCGAAGAAGCGCGGCAATTGGCGCCGTTCAACAGCGCCACCAGTCTGCAAGTCACGGCCGCGGCGTTGTCCGGAATGATCTGGGCCATCGAGAATCCGAACCGCGGAATCATCGAACCGGATGAAATGGACTTCGAGCGTCCGTTCGAGATCTGCAAGCCCTATCTGGGCACGATGGTCGGCGAGTACACCGATTGGACGCCGCTGCATCAGCGCGCCGAACTGTTCGCCGAGGATCTGGACAGGTCCGATCCGTGGCAATTCAAGAACGTTCGGGTGGTCTGAAAGCCCGCAATCCAGGCTCCTAGGCTCCTGGGCCGGACCTCAGGGACGAGGTCCGTAGTGAATCGCGACGATGACGAGGGTGTCCGTGCCTGACGGCAGCGCGACCGTGACTTCATCATCGAGGCGCTTACCGAGCAAGCTGCGGCCGAGCGGTGAGTCCATGCTGATGTAATCGGCAGCCATGTCGAATTCGTCGGGACCGACGAGGCGATACCACCGCACGTCGCCATTGGTGTATTCGAGCTGCACCCACGCCCCGAAATACACTCGCTTCGGGTCGCGACGGGATTCGCCGCCGACGGCGGTATCGACGATGATCATGCCCTCGAGACGTTTACGCAGGAAGCGGACTCGCCGGTCGATCTCATGCAGGCGTTTCTTGCCGTAGGTGTATTCGGCGTTTTCCGACCGGTCGCCTTGAGCGGCCGCTTCGGATACGGCCATCGTGACGCGCGGTCGTTCGTGCAGCCACAGCTGGTCGAGTTCGTCGCGCAGCCGCTGCGCTCCTTCGCGTGTAACGTACTTCGAGCCGGGCGTCGTGGGTGGACGGTATCTTGACACAGCGCAATAACTCGATCGGGATGCTGAAGACGTGAACCGCTTCATCAACCTCGGCGTTCAGTTGAGCGGTTGCTCACAGATTGAACACCCCTTATATCTTTAAACTCTGGCCCATGAGCGCTAAATATTACACCCACTTTATCGCACAGTCGGAAGACGCCATCGAATACAGCGAGTACCGGGGTGTCGTTGAACTCCTGGATCAATCCGCCAAGGTACAGGGTAATCGCGACATCGCCAAAATGCTGGCACGCAGTTTCGATCTCGAGGAAACCGATATTCAAGTCTTGCAGTGGCACCAACTGCACTGACGCGTTTCAATCCCCTAGCGGGCTTTACTTCCCTTCATTGAAGTCCGCATCTGCGCCCCGAGCTCAACACTCGGGGCTTTTTTTTCGGTGGTGTTAGACTCTTAGGTACGAGCCTCCGGGTCGCGAGGTGCATGAAGGGAACATATGCGTAAATCCGCTTGGGTCTTGACGGTGGTCGCTGCCATTCTTCTATCGGGCTGCGGCTACAATACCTTGCAGGCACAGGACGAACAGGTCAAATCGGCGTGGTCCGAGGTGCTCAACCAGTACCAGCGTCGGGCCGATCTGATTCCCAATTTAGTCAATACTGTCAAGGGTTTCGCCGCACAAGAACAACAGGTGTTGTTGGGCGTAACCGCAGCACGCGCCAAGGTCGGCGCCATTCAGGCGACGCCGGAATTAATCAACAATCCCGAGGCCTTCGCCAAGTTTCAAGCCGCCCAAGGCGAATTATCGAGTGCGTTGTCGCGATTGCTGGTAGTGACGGAGAATTATCCGCAATTGAAGTCCGACCAGAATTTTCGCGATCTGCAAGCGCAGCTCGAAGGAACCGAGAATCGTATTACCGTGGCGCGTAATCGCTACATCCAAGCGGTGCAGGCCTACAACATCACCGTGCGGTCCTTCCCCAGCAACCTGACCGCCAAGATGTTCGGTTACAAGCCGAGGCCCAATTTTTCGGTGGAGAACGAAGCGACGATTTCCAAGCCGCCGACCGTCGATTTCGGCAGTCCCTCGGCCGGGGCGCCTCCTCCGGCTACTGCGCCGGCACATTGACGCGGTTTGCGGCAATACTAATGCTCGTCCTGGCCGCGCTGACGGCGCGCGCCCAGGTTGCGGTCCCGCCGTTGACGTCGCGGGTTATCGATCTGACGGGGACCCTGTCCGGCGAGGCCGTGAACCGCATCGAGACGAAACTTGCGGCATTCGAGGCCACGAAGGGCAGCCAAATTGCGGTGCTGATCGTGCCGACGACTCAGCCGGAAGAAATCGAGCAGTACAGCATTCGCGTCGCTGACGCGTGGAAGCTGGGCCGCAAGGGCGTCGATGACGGAGCGATTCTGTTGGTCGCCAAGAACGATCGGCGCGTACGAATCGAAGTGGGCCGCGGGCTGGAAGGCGTGCTGCCGGACGCGATCGCCAATCGCATCATCACCGAAACCATCACGCCGCATTTCAAGCTCGGCGACTACGACGGCGGCGTCGAAGCGGGAGTGGATCGAATCATCTCGGTGGTCGAGGGGGAACCGCTTCCGGAACCCGATAAGAAGTGGGAGGGCCGCGGCAATGGCCTGGGCAATGCGTGGCCGCTGCTGCTGGTGGCCGTGGTCGTTGCCAGCGGGGTGCTGCGCAGCCTGTTCGGCCCAATGGTCGGCTCACTGGCGACCGGCGGCCTCGTCGGCGTGATTGCGTGGCTCTTGAGCCATCTCGTTCCCATCGGCGTGGGCGCCGGTGTGCTCGGCTTCTTGTTCGCGATGTTTCTCGGCTCCTCGCGCGGTTGGACGGCGGGCGGCGGCGGTTGGGGCGGCTTTGGCGGTGGTCTGGGCGGCGGCGGGGGCGGCAGGGGCGGCGGGGGCGGCTTCAGCGGCGGCGGGGGCGGCTTCAGCGGCGGCGGCGCCTCGGGGAATTGGTGATGCAGCTTGGTCGCCTGATTCGGCACGTCGCGGCACCGCACTGGCGGGCTCGCATGCTGTTCCCCAAAACGACGCTCGATGCCATCGAGGAGGCCATCGCCCGCGCCGAGCGGACGCACGATGGCGAGATTTGCTTCGCCATCGAAACCTCGCTGACACCGCTGCACATCATCCGGGAGTTGGGTCCCCGGGATCGCGCGCTCGAAGTGTTCGGTCGCCTGAAGGTCTGGGACACCGAACACAACAACGGCGTGCTGATTTACGTGCAACTGGCGGACCACGCCGTCGAAATCGCCGCGGATCGGGGACTCAAGGACCGAGTCAGCCAGCCGGAGTGGGAGGCGGTGTGCCGCCTCATGGAAGAGCATTTTCGCAACGGACGCTATCGAGCCGGCGCGATCGCAGGCGTCGATGCGGTGGGCACGTTGCTGGCGCGCCACTATCCGGCGCAAGCGAAGGAACCTGGGCCGGGACACAATCAATTGCCTGATCGCCCAACTTTGCTGTAGATAGGCGGATGGTGAAAACTCAAGTGACGTTGTGCCGCTGGCCGTTAATGCCGGTGTTGATTCTGGCGTTGAGCGCGGCCGGATGTTCGCTGTTTCGACACGCCCCGGCGCCACCGCCGCCGGCGCCGGTGGCGCCGCCGGCGCCGCAACTCCCGAAGCCCGCGGCCATGCATCGATTCGACATCGATGCGAACACGGAAATCGTCGGCTACGTACAAAGGACCGTGGTCGGCAAAGACGATACGCTGCCCGATATAGCGCGACGCTTCGACGTGGGCTATGAGGAGATGCTGCTTGCGAACCCCGGCGTCGATCCCTGGCTCCCGGGTGTCGACCGCGAAGTGGTGGTGCCCACGCAATTCGTGTTGCCGGCGGCGCCGCACGAGGGAGTGGTCGTCAACGTCGCCGCCATGCGCATTTTTTACTACCCGCCGCACAAGAAGGGCGAGCCGCAACTCGTTTACACGCATCCCATCGGCATCGGCCGCGTGGGTTGGAAAACGCCCGAAGGAACCACCAAGATCGTCAGCCGCACCAAGGATCCGGTGTGGGTGGTCCCGAAATCGGTGCGCAACGAACACGCCGAGGATGGCGAGAAGCTTCCCGCCCGTGTGCCGGCGGGACCGGACAATCCCTTGGGTCAATACATGTTTCGATTGAGCTGGCCGAGCTATCTCATCCACGGCACCAACAAACCTTACGGCGTGGGTATGCGCTCGAGCCACGGGTGCATGCGGCTATACCCCGAGGATATTGCGGTCTTTTATGATTTGATTCCCATCGGAACCAAGGTAACGGTGGTCAATCAACCGTATTTGTTCGGCACGCGCGACGCCACCCTGTACCTGCAGGCCTATGCGGTGATGGAGGACGATTCGCGCGATTGGAGCAATAACCGCCAGCGCTTGCTGGCTCATTTGCTGAGTCCGAAGCTGCGCAAAGAGGTCTCGGTGCGGGATGACGGCATCGACTGGCAGCGCGCCGGCGACGTGGCCCACTCGCCGCGTGCCATACCCGTGCCGGTCACCGGCGGCCATGGTGGGACCGATGCGGTGGTGTCGCAGTCCCTGCTGGTGGACAATACGCTGCCCGAGGGCTCGAACTGGGATGGAAAGACCGGCTTGTTGGTCGACGAAAAGACCTTCAACGATCTCGTGAGCGGCCAGGCCAAAGCACCTCCCCTATCGCAGTCGCAACCGACCACTAACCGTTGAGAATTCCATGATTCGTCATTATGTCGCGGGCCTGGCGCTCGTCGGCTCGAGTTTGGTGGCGACCGCCGCAGTGCCTGCCGGCGCGGTACCGGCCTCCGACCTCGCGCCCATTCAGTCGGGGCTCGATTATCATTCCTTTGCCAACATCGAGCAGTTTCGCGTGACGCGTCTGGAACTGGATTTGCGTGTGGATTCCACGGCGAAGGTGTTGCGCGGCGTCGTCGGGCTGCAGATCAAGCGCCTGGATCCGGGCGCCACCGACCTGATCCTGGATACGCGTGACCTCAGCGTCGTTGAGGTCACGCAGAAGGCGCAGGACGTGCTGGGCGCGACTTCGAAGAGCGAAACGACATGGGTGAGCCGTCCTTACCACTTCGAGAAAAAGGACCCCATCCTCGGCCAGGCCTTGGTCATCGAACTCCCGCCGTCGAAAAGGTCGACGGAGTTCATCCGCATCGAATACGAAACCTCGCCCACGGCGCCGGCGCTGCAATGGCTCACCGCCAAGCAAACCAAACACAAACCCTTCTTGTACACACAGTCCGAACCCATCGGCGCACGGAGCTGGATTCCGCTGCAGGATACGCCCCAGGTGCGCATGACCTACAAGGCCATCGTCCATACGTCGCCCGATGTGTTGGCGGTCATGAGCGCCAAGAATGACCCCAAGGTCAAACGCAACGGCGAGTATGCGTTCGTCATGCCCGAGGCGATTCCCTCGTATTTGATCGCCTTGGCGGTGGGTGATCTCACGTTCCAGGAGACCGGTCCCCGTACCGGTGTGTATGCGGAGAAATCGCTGGTCAAGCAAGCCGCGAAGGAATTCGCCGACACCGAATCCATGATTCAAACCGGCGAAAAGCTATTCGGTCCGTATCGCTGGGAGCGATACGACATCGTCGTGCTGCCGGCGAGTTTCCCGGTCGGCGGCATGGAGAATCCGCGTCTGTCGTTCATAACGCCCACGGTGATCGCCGGCGACAAGAGTCTGGTATCCGTGATCGCGCACGAACTGGCGCACTCCTGGTCCGGCAATCTGGTGAGCAATGCGACCTGGCGGGATTTGTGGCTCAACGAAGGATTTAGCGACTACTTGGAGAGCCGCATCATGAATGCGGTGTACGGCGAGCGACGCGAGATGATGGAACGCGTGCTGGGATTGCGGGCGCTGCGGGAGGACCTGGGCAGGCTCAAACCCGCGGATCAGGTATTGGCGATCGATCTGCGGGATCGCGACCCGGGCGAAGTGTTCACCGATGTCCCTTACGAAAAGGGGCGGCTGTTCTTGACCTACCTCGAAGCCAAGTTCGGGCGCGACCGCTTCGATGCATTCCTGCGCGTGTACTTCGATCATTTCGCGTTCAAGAGCATCACCACCGAGCAATTCGTGAAGTACCTGCAGGAAAATTTGCTCGATCGTTTTCCGGGCGTCGTCACGCAGGATGAGGTGATGGCGTGGGTCAGCGGTCCGGGACTCCCGCCGGATGCGGTGCTGCCCGCATCGGATGCGTTTGCGCCCGTGGACGAGGCGCGTTCGGCTTGGGTCTCAGGCAGGGTGGCCGCGAAGAAATTGGATGCCCACGATTGGGCGGCGCAGCAGTGGCTTTACTTCCTGGACAACATGCCCGCCACGCTGACCGCGGCGCAGATGTCGGATCTCGATCAGGCGTTCGGGTTTACCCGCAGCGCCAATGCAGAGATTGGCCGGGGCTGGTTTTTATTGGTAATCCGTAACCACTATCAGCCCAGCTACGTGCGTCTCGAGGAATACTTGCAGTCGATCGGGCGCCGCAAACTCATCACGCCGCTGTACGAGGAATTGATGAAGACGCCTGCCGGCGCCGTGCAGGCCAAGCGTGTCTTCAAATTGGCGCGCGCCGCCTATCATCCGCAGGCCGTGGCGGCCATCGATGCCATCGTCAATCCGCCGTCCGAGGCTGCCGAGACCTCCGATGAGTAGCGAGTGGATGAAGGTAATGCTCGATGAAATCGCGCGCAAGAAGGCGGAAGCTGCGCAGGCGCGAGCCGAACTCGAGCGTCGCAGCGCAGAAGCGCGGGATGCTTTGCCGTCCCCGGCGGCGACGCCCGGCGTAACGCACGGCGTAGCGACGCCCCGCGTAACGCACGGCGTAGCGACGCCCGGCGTAACGCACGAATGATCCCGCTCAAGGACGACACACCCTCCGCACTCAAGCCGTACGTCACGATCTCGCTTATCGTGGCATGCTGCAGCGTGTTCCTATGGCAGCGTACGCTGGATGCCGCAGCGAGCCGCAGCGAGCCGCCGCGTCGTCGCTGCGCTCGGCGCCATTCCTGCGGTGTTGTTGACGGATGCGCGTCTGCCCGTCGATCTTGAATGGATCCCGCGCTACGCGTCTTTGTTCACCTACATGTTCCTGCACGGCGGCTGGCTGCACCTGCTCGGCAACGTGCTGTACCTGTGGATCTACGGCGATAACGTCGAAGACTGCATGGGACACTCCCGGTATCTACTGTTTTATTGCCTGTGCGGTATTGCAGCGATTTACGCCCAAGCGTTGTCCGATCCGCATTCGGCCTATCCCGTCATCGGTGCGAGCGGCGCAATATCGGGTGTACTGGGCGCGTATCTGTTGCTGTTCCCGCGCGCCAAAGTGCTGACGCTGGTGCTTCTGCCGTTCTTCTTCACGACGTTGCGGCTGCCCGCGATGCTGCTGCTGCTGCTGTGGTTCGCCGTGCAGTTGGTGAGCGACTTGGGCTGGCACGCCGGCGGCGCGAGCGTGACGTTCCGCGCACACATCGGTGGGTTCCTGGCCGGCATGCTGTTGGTGCCGTTGCTCAAGCGCCGCGATGTTCCGCTGTTTGCGCCGTGAACCTAAGGCGCTTAAGGTTTGCCCACGGTGTGATAAAGTTGCCTTGACGTCCCTTCAATTTGGGGAAATTTCTGGCAACGCCGAACGGCCTAGGCATCCGAGTTGAAGAAGAGCGCGGCCCCGATCAATCCATCACGCGCTTAGGTACTGCGCGGGCGGCATTCGTGGGCAGGACGTTGCGCGGTCCGGTCAACCAGCCTGTCTTGCTGACGAGCTTCGCGGAATTCCAACACATCTTCGGCGGTCTCTGGCAGCCCAGCCCGTTGGGGTACGCCATGGAGCATTTCTTCGATAACGGCGGCCGCGAGGCATTCGTTGTCCGCGTGGTCAATGGGGCGCGTGCGGCGACGCTGACGTTGAACGCGGGTGCGCAGGTCCTCAAGTTGCGCGCGGTGCGTCCCGGTACGCGCGAATTCCTGCGCGCCAGTGTCGATTACGACAACATCGCCGCGGCCGCTTCGATGGAGTTCAATCTCGTCGTGCAGCGTGTCCGGGTGCACGGCACGGCACAGGTCGAGGATCAGGAAATTTTTCCACGGCTGTCGATAGTGCCGGAAGCGGAGCGTTATGTTTGCGACGTGCTCGCGTCGTCGGAGTTGATCCAGCTCGCCGGCACCGTTCCCACGGAGCGTCCCGATCAAACATTGGATGCCAGCAGCGGTCTGCCCACCGGTTACGTCAGTTCGAACGCTGATGGTGACGATGGGGCGCCATTGATGGATTACGATCTCATCGGTTCCGCGGGAGATCAGACCGGTCTGTTCGCGCTCGACAGCGTCGAGTACTTCAATCTGCTGTGCATTCCGCCGCTGTCCCGCGACCAGGACGTCGGGCCCAGCGTCATGTTGGTGGCGGCGCGCTATTGCAGAGCCCGGCGGGCTCTGCTCGTCATCGACCCGCCCGCCGAGTGGCATACCGCCGAGGACGCGTTGCGAGGCATGCGCCACTGGAACTTCTCGAGCGAAAATGCATTGATGTATTTTCCGAGGATCCTGGCGTACGACAAATTACGCGGGCACTTCGAGTCATTTGCGCCCTGCGGCGCGGTTGCGGGCATGTTGGCGCGGTCGGACGAGGCCTCTCCGGTATGGGGACCGGCGAAGGTCGGCGACGCCATTCTGCGGCCCGGGTACCGGCCGACTTGCCTGGTGACCGAGGATAAGCGCATGCGACTGGCGGCTCTCGGCGTGAACACCATGCAAGCCGTGCGCTCGGCGACTCGAATCGGTGTGCAACCGCGCACGCTGGCGGCCGGCACGGCCGGCGCGGCCGATTGGCAGCGCCTCGCCGCGCGGCGGCTGGCCTTATTCATTCTCAACAGCCTCGAGCGCGGCACTCGATGGGTGGTCCTCACCAAGCCCCGTGCGGAGGTCGCCGAGTTGGCGATGGCGCAGGTGCAGGATTTTTTCGAGCGGTTGCACGCCGCGGGCGCGTTTGGCGCACGCGGCCTGGAGGAATCTTTTTTCGTGATCTGCGACAAGCGGGTCAACCCGATCGAATGCACGGCTCCGAACTCTTTTCAGATCGTGGTCGGGTTCGCCGCCGTCCGCCGGGGCGAGTTTCACTGCTTTCGGATCTCGCACTCCGCCGCGGGCAGCAAGGTGACTCCCGTCAGCCTCAATCGGCTGAATATGATCGAAGCCAGTCCGGCAGACCTCGAGTGGGTCGATGCGTTGGCTAATCGGCTGAGACCTTAGGAGCCTGCCTAAGTATTCCGCGTGGCCGCGAACCGCCTTTCGAGTTCGGTCACCAGCGAACTGACCCGCGGTATCCCTTTTGATATGGTCGTGATGCGCGGGAGATCCGGCAGCGATTCGAGGGTGCGGCGCGCATAGGTATAGCCGGCTTCGATGGCACGGTCGAAAGCTTGCCAGTTGAGCAAATCGACGTTCGCAAGAGGAGGCTTCAACAGCACATCGGCAAGCGCGCGCTGCACGGCTGCGCTCGCCGCGCTGTTGACCGATCCTGCATACATGAGAATTTGAAAAATGTGGATGTGCCGGCTGGCGCATTGCGCGCGCTCGGCGCCGACATCGCTGCCGATCACCAGGCCCGGCGCGTGGCGCTGCATGACGTCCACCGGCAGGTTATTGATGGTGGCACCGTCGACCAAGATGTCATCGCCGCAGATCACCGGCGGCATGACGCCGGGAATGGCGACGGAGGCGCGCAGTGCGTGCGCCAACGGTCCCTGGCGGTGCTCGAATGCCCGGCCGGTGGTCAGGTTGGCGCTGATGCAAAAGAACGGCTGACGCAAGTCCTCGATCAGGATGTCACCGTACTCCTGCTCCAGCAATCGCGTTACCTTGCGGCCCCGGGTCAGGGCGACGATTGGAAACGTGTAGTCATTGACCGGGTTGGTAGCAACGAAGCTGCGGCGATATCGGAGTTGCATTTCCTCATCGCTCCAGCCCATGGCCACACCGGCTGCGATGATGGATCCGATACTGACCCCGCCGACGAAGTCGATGGGGATGCGCGCTTCGCGCAGCGCCCGAATCACCCCGAGGTGCGCGAAGCCGCGCGCGCCGCCGCCGGACAACACCAGCCCCACGCCCCGGCGCGTCAGGAGACGCGCGACTCGGCCGAGATCGGCGGGCTCGACGATGTGGTGATGCAACGTCACCGGCAACCAGTCGAGCCAGCGGGTTGCCGCGCCTGCCTCGAACGATCCGTCGTGCAACAGCGCAAGGTCGATGCGAGCGCCGCGTTTGATCGCCGCGTCCGTGATGCTCTGCGGCCATGGTCTGCAATTGGCGCGGGCGCGGGCCGCGAGCAGGATCACGTCGGCTTGGCGGCAGCACTGACGCGTCCAACCCGACTCCGAGGGATCTGCTACATACACGACAAAATCGTTGCGTTCTTCGATGCCATGGAACCAAGCCGAGGTGTGGGTACTGGCGCGAACATCCCATACCAGTTCCGCTGTGCCGACGCATGCCAACTCGGCGACCAACCGGGTCGCCATATCCGCCACGTCGATCTCGTCGTTATTGGGAACGATGACCAACACCCGGGCCCTGGTGAGGGAGCGGGCCTGTCGATTGCTGCGATGCAACCGGCGTGCGCAACGCCGAGCTATCGCGATCGAAAAGGCGGTGGACGTGGCGGCAGCGGCGTCGAGAACGGCGTTCGGCAGGAGCAGCAACTCACTGTCGCGCAGTGCCACTACGGCACCGCTGCGCGCCTCCTGCAGGAGCCAGCCAGCCTCGCCGACCAGTTCACCGCCCGGAATTTCGCTTTCCCAGCCGCCATTGAGCGATCTGCCGACGCCCAGCCGGCCGCTGACGAGGAGATATACTCCATCGGGCAAAGATCCCATGTCGAACAGCTGACTGCCGGCAGGCAGCGAGAAGTGCGAGGCGCCGGCCGCGAGCAGGTCCAGGGTCGGGGTATCAACCCCGGCCAAGTCGGCGCAGTTCCGCAGGCAGTCGAGGGCCGAATGCATCTCCTGCGCGGCGTTCGACTGTTCTTCCTCCAATGCCATGCATGGGATAGCGGCCGGAGCTCTATGTTTCTTGATCGCGCAGGGCGACAAAAATGAGGTGGTATGAGTGTTTCGTTGAGCACGGTGGTGTTTTCCCACGGTAAGGAAAGCGGTCCGTGGGGTGCGAAGATTACGGCCATGGCTGAGACGGTTCGCAGTCTGGGAATGGCGGTGGAATCGGTGGACTACCGCGGCCTGGACGATCCAGCCGCGCGCGTCGATAAGCTCGTTGCCGCGGCGGGGACTATCGAGCGGTCGGTTCTGGTCGGTTCCAGCATGGGCGGTCACGTCTCGGCGGCGGCTGCCGCGCGCATCAAGCCAAGAGGCCTATTTCTGTTGGCGCCCGCGTTTTATATGCCGGGCTTCGAGGCGCATACCCCGCAACAGGTGGCATGTCCCACCGCCATCGTCCACGGATGGCGCGACGCCGTCGTTCCGGTCGACAACAGCATCCGGTGGGCCCGGGAGCACCGTGCGACCTTGCACATCCTCGATTCGGAGCATCGCCTGGACGATCAGATCAAGACTATTTGCGGTTTGCTGTGCGCGTTTCTCAAGGACTTGGGCTAGGGCGCGGCCGGCTGAGGCCCGGCCGGCGGCGGCGCGGCTATCCGGGCAGGCGGAAGGGCCTCCGGGGGCGGCGCCACGTCGGCCTGTGCCATTTCGCGCAGCGTTTCGCCGAGTTGTTCGCCGGTGCGCCGGCCCATGGCATTGAATCCCGCGCCCATCGACGCGTTGTACGCCGCGACATAGCGCTTGCCCGGCGTGGATTCCAAGAAAGCGAGCAGGTGCTTCAGGTCGGCATCGCTGAGGTCGCGATATCCATACGCCAAGAATCGGCGCATCGGCAGCCGCATGTTCTCTTCCAATCCGGCGCGGCTGGCATCGCCCGATTTTTGTGCCCTCTCTGCGACCGGGACCGGATCCATGCCGGAACCGATGGCCGTGCCCACCGCCACGGCTTGCCCCATGCTCAAGAATATGTGCACGGTGGATTCCGCAGAGTGCGTGGCGCGCTCCAGTTTGTCGAAGAGGGCATCGCGCTTCGGCGTCGACGGAGCCGTGATCTCACCGCTCATCACTTTATCGATGTTCGTTTCGCCGAGCTCGGCCGCGGCGAGGTCGGCGCTCACCATGCGCTTGCCTAAATCGCTCGCCAGGAATGCTTCGATCTTGGTCAAGGTCGGCAGGTCGAGATTGTCGGCCAGTGTCTGCAGCGCGGGCGCTTCGAACACGTCGATGCGAAATCCGCGCACTGCGGCAGCCGAAACCGCTGCGAGCTGCGTTTCCGACAACTTTGCAGAGGTATCGGTGGCAAACAATTGGCGAATGTGCTCCGGCATCGCTCCCAACGAGGCACGCACTTGTTCGCGCATGGCGGCGGCCTGGTAAACTCGCGCCGCCGTGTCGATATCGACGGTCGATTCCGCAGCGTAGACGGTGGCCGTCAGACACATCAACAACACGAATCGAATCATGCGCGAACTCCGAGTGACTGCATGTGCTCGACGATTGTACACTCAAGGTCTCCGCGGGCTGGCTGTTACGAGGTTGCAATGGGGACTCTCAAAATTTCGACTGTCGCGCTGGCGGTTTCGTTCATTCTGGGATGCTCTTCAGGGCAAAGCGCGGATCCGCCGGGCGCCGCTGCGCCGCCGCCTGCGAAAACGGTGTTCGATCCGCTCACGCAGCAACTGAAAAAAGCGCAAGACGTGCAGAAAGCCGCCGATGCGAACGCGGACAGCACGCGCCAGGCGGTCGACCACCAGGAACGCGGCGACAGCACTCCGTAAATCCGGCCGCAGAACATGACTCCCCTCGATGGCTTGCGCCAAGCCTGGCGTTGGAGCGTCCGCAAGGCCTTGGGGCAATGGGTCCGCGTCACGATCAAGCCCGATGACGCCGCCGCCGAGATCGCGGCGCGGCCGCATCCGGTGTGCTACGTGCTCGAACATGAGAGCCAAACGGACCTCGCGGTGCTCAACAATGCCTGCCGGCAGCTGCGCTTGCCGTCGCCGGAGCGGCGGTTGTCGATCGGCCAGGGGCGCGCCGGCAAGGCTTACCTCGAACTCACCCGGCGCACGGGCTTTTTCAACACGCGTGTGATTCCGCGGGCGCCTCGATACCTGGAGCGCCTGACCGCCGCCGCCGCCGCGCATCCGGATTTCGACATCGATCTGGTGCCGGTGGCCATTTTCTGGGGCCGCGCGCCGCACAAGGAAGTGAGCCTGTGGCGTCTGCTGTTCACCGAAGACTGGGCATTCGTGGGACGCTTCAAGAAGCTGCTCAATGTCGTTTTCAACGGCCGCAATACCCTGGTGTATTTCGGCGAACCCATACGGCTGCGCGACGCCCTGGAGGAGGGCTTGAGTACGCCGCGCAGCGTGCGGCGAATTTTGCGTTCTCTGCGCGCCGAGTTGCGGGCGCAACGCGCCTCGACCATCGGACCCGATCTGTCGCATCGGCGCACGCTGGTGGCGCACATCCTGCACTCGCAGGCCGTGCGGCAAGCCGTGCGCCAGGAAATGAAGACGCGGGGAGACCAGGGACGCCCCGTAACGCGCCGCGCCGCGCTGCTCATGGCACGCAAGTACGCCATGGAGATCGCGGCGAATTATTCGCAATCCTTCATCACTTTCATGTCGCTGCTGCTCGGCCGCTTGTGGAACTGGCTGTACGACGGAGTGGAGTTCGAGCACGTCGAGAACTTGAGCGGCATCGGCGACGGTGCGGAAATCATTTACGTGCCGTGCCACCGTAGCCATATGGATTACCTGCTGCTGTCATACGTGATCTACCGCAAGGGCTTCGCGGTTCCTCACGTCGCGGCGGGCGAGAATCTCAACCTGCCGGTGATCGGACACTTCCTGCGCAAGGGCGGCGCATTTTTCCTGCGCCGGACATTCAAAGGCGACGCGCTGTACGCCGTGGTGTTCATGAACTATCTGGGATTCATGATGGCGCGCGGCCATCCGCTCGAATACTTCGTCGAAGGCGGGCGCAGCCGCACCGGGCGGCTGCTCTCGCCGCGCACCGGCATGTTGTCGATGACCGTGCAAAGTTTCGTGCGCGATCCGCAGCGGCCCGTCGTCTTCGTGCCCGTGTATTTCGGCTACGAGCGCATCGTCGAGGGCAGGACATACATCGGCGAGCTGTCGGGCCGGCCCAAAGAAAAGGAAAGCGTCCTGGGGCTCCTCAAAGCGTCGGTGTCGGTGTTGCGCAATAAGTTCGGTAAGGTCCACGTCAATCTGGGCGCGCCCATTCGCCTCGATGAGGTACTGCAGAGACACAACTCACAGTGGCGCGCCGCGGCCGCCGAAAGCGACGAGTCGCGTGAACTTTGGATGAGCGGCGCCATCCGGGATCTGGCCACCTCCGTCGTCGTCGGAATCAATGCCGCCGCCGCGGTGACTCCCGTCAATCTGGTCGCCATGGCGATGCTGGCGACGCCGCGCCAGTCGTTGCCGGAAGCGGCGCTGGCGAGTCAGCTCGAGTTGTATCAACAGCTGTTGCGTTGCGCTCCGTACGGTCCGCTGGTCACGGTCACCGCCGCCGGCGGCGCTGCCATGATTTACTATGCGGAGAGCATGGGAATGCTCGAAAGACAGAAGCATCCGCTCGGCGACATCATGCGCATGACCGAAGAGCACGCGGTGCTCGCGACCTATTACCGCAACAACATTCTGCATCTTTTCGCCATGCCGTCGCTGATTGCATGCGGTTTCATCAGCAATGCGCGCATGCGCACGGCGGATCTGCAGCGCTTGGTTCGGCGCGTGTACCCGTACATCGCCTCGGAACTTTTTCTGCGGTGGGAGGAAGCGGATCTCGGCGCAGTGGTGGATTCACTGCTCGATGCGTTCGCCGAACTGAATCTGCTGGAAGTCAACGAGGACCGCAGCGAGTGGCAGCGTCCCGCGCCGACTTCGCTCGAGGCCATCAAGCTTTCATTGCTCGCTCAATCCACCATTCAAACGCTGGAGCGCTATTATCTCGTGGTCGCGCTGCTGTTACAGGCAGGCTCGGGCGCGATCGGCCGAGAGGCGCTCGAAGAACGCTGTCATTTGATGGCGCAGCGAATCTCGGTGCTGTACGGCCTGAATTCGCCGGAATTCTTCGACAAAAGTCTGTTTCGTAATTTCATCGACCTTCTGCGGCGCAGAAACGTCGTGCAGACGTCGGAAGACGGTAATTTGCTGTTCGGTGAATTGCTCCTCGGCGTGGCTACCGATGCGCAATTGGTGTTGTCCGAACAAATCAGGCACAGCATCTTGCAAGTGACCTTGGGGCAGTAGGGCGCCCGCGGCTGGGTGCCCCAAGCTACGCGCCCCGGGCTACGCGCCCCGGGCTAGGCGCCCCCGGCTACGCGCCCCGATTCACTCCCAGGTGCGCGTGCCGCGGCCCTGCTTGGTGGTGCCGCGCCGTTTCTTCGAGTCGATGCGGCGCTCCTTCGAGGCGCGCGTGGGACGGGTCTTCTTGCGAATCTTGGGCTCGATCATGGCCGCACGAATCAGCTCCGCCAGCCGCTCCAGCGCGTCGCGACGGTTCTGTTCCTGACTGCGTTCGCTGCGCGCGCTGATGAGGATGCTGCCGTCATCGATGAGCTTCTGTCCGGCCAGTCGACGCAGGCGGTTTCTGGCGGCAACCGGCAAGCTGGTATTGTTGGGCAGCAGGAACCGCAGCTGCACCGCGCTCGCTACCTTATTGACGTTCTGGCCGCCCGGTCCCGAGGAGCGGATGAATTTCCACTCGAATTCTTCGTCGGGGATGGCGACATCAGGGGTGATGATGAGCGGCGGCAAGGCAATTACCGTGCGATCAGTCGGCATCCGGCAGCGCGTTGTGCACCAGGATCTCGTGCTGCGTGACCGGTATGGTGATGTTTTGTTCTTTGAACAGCCGCCAAATGGCGCGGTTGACGTCGGAACGAACGTTGTTCACGCCGTCCTGCGGGTCGGATATCCAGAAGCGCAGTTCGAGTTCGATGCCGCTGTCGCCGAAGTGCATGAGGCGCGATACCGGCAGCGGATCGCGCAGCACGCGTCGTTGGCCCTCGCAGGCGGTGAGCAGGATCTGCAGCGCGAGTTCCGGGTCGTCGCGATAGCTCACGCGCACCGGCAACTTGAGGCGGATCTTCGGATCGGTGTAGCTCCAGTTGATGACCGCGTTCGAGATCAGCTGCTGGTTGGGCACCAGCATCTCGACGCCGTCGCGGTCGCGTACCACGACATAGCGGCCGCGCAGTTCCTGCACCCAACCGAAGTTCTCCGTGCTGGTGCCGGCCTGACCCGACAAGCTGATGACGTCTCCCGGTTTGATCGAGCGGTCCATCAAGAGCACGAAACCACTGACGAAATTGGCGGCAATGGATTGCAGGCCGAAGCCGAGGCCAAGGCCGATCGCGCCGGTCAACACGGTGAGCGCGGTGAGATCGACGCCGGCGGCATTGAGGCCCATGAGGATGCTGAGGCCGATCAAGAACGCATTGGCGAACTTCGCGATGCCGATGCGAGTGGAGGGCGCCAGCGTGCTGAGCTTCTTGAGCCGGCGCTCGACCCAGCGGCTGATCCAGGCAGCGACCAGGACGAAGAGCGTCAGCGTGAACAACAGCTTCAGGATGGACCACACGGTGATGCGGGTCTTGCCCGCGGCGACGCCGATGTTGTCCAAGGTCGCGATGATGGGATCGAGCCAGCCGAGATACTCGGCGGCTATAATCAACCAGATCAGCAAAGTGACCCGGTTTTCCCAATGCTGCATCCACGACTTGTTGCCGAGACTCGCGGCGAATAGGAAGACCCCGACGCGTACCACGGCGTAGGCGCCGATCAGCCGCATGGCGGCGTCCATCAGCGTGACGTCGAAATGCGACGCGAACAGCAGGCCGCGCGCCAGCATCACCAACAACAGCGCCACCACGACCGGGGTGACCACGACGATGCCTTGCGTGGCAAAGTACCGCCACGTCAAGGCGGTCGGCGTCGGAGTTCCGCGGCGTTGATAGCGATCGCGCAGCGTGGCGCCGACCCACCAGCCCGCCCACAGACACACCGTCACGGCCGTGATTTCGGCCGCGACGTTACGGGTGAACAAAATATCGAAGAACGCTTCGATACGCCGCCACACCTCCATCATGCGTTCAGGTCCGGAATCAACTGGCTTTCGAGTCTTGCGATTTGATCCTTGAGCATTAGTTTGCGCTTCTTCAAACGCTTCATCTGCAGCTCGTCGACCTTGAAGTCCATGCTCAGCCGGGAGATGACGTCGTCGAGGTCGCGATGCTCGATGCGTAGCTGACGCAGGCGCTCGATGTTCTTGAACAAATCTCTATTGACGTTGCTTTCTTCGTCGGTCACTTAAGGTACTTGCTCTTGCGATCTGCCGTGAATTTAGAGGCCGAACTCGCGCCACACCGGGATGACGCAATCCGGTAGCTTAGCCAACCGGCCCAAGGGATTCCAAATCTGCTGCGGGTTGTGAAAATCGGAGCCGATGGATCCCGTGAGGCCGAACTTCACGGCAAGCATGGCGGACGCCTCGACATGATGCGCCCCATTTCCGCCGGTGACGACTTCCAGAGCGCCGCCGCCGGCCGCTGCGAAATCGGTGAGCAACTGCCGGCGCGCGCCGGCGGACAGGGCATATCGAGCGGGATGCGCCAGCGACGCCACGCCGCCCGACTCCCGAATCCAACAGACCACGTCGGCCAACGCGGGCCACTCGGCGGCTAAATGCGCCGCTTTGCCTTTGCCCAAGTACTTGCGAAAGGCATCGTCGGTGCGGCTGACATGGCCGCCCGCGCGCAGCGCTTCGGCGAGATGCGCCCGCGTCGGCACCCCCGGCTGCGCCTCGACCGCGGCCAGCAAGTCTTCGCCGGGCAATTTCAACTGACTGAGACGCGCGCAGATCTTGCGCATACGTGCCCGCCGCCGATCTTCCTGGGTGCCGAGCCGCTCCTGCAGGCGTCGGCAGGCGGGGTCGATCCAAAGTCCCAGCACGTGAATGGCCTGAGCGCGCCACGAGGCAGAAATTTCGACGCCGGGCACGAGCTTTATCCGCGCGTGATCGGCTTCCCGCTGGGCGTCGCACAAGCCGGCGATGGTGTCGTGATCGGTCAGTGCCAGCACGCTGAGCCCTGCGGTGCTGGCTCGTTGCACCAGTTCGGCCGGGGTCAGGGTGCCGTCGGAGCGGTTCGAGTGCGTATGCAGGTCGATGGCGAGGCACTCGGTCACGTCGGTGCGCCCGCGAGGCCAACGGCTTCGAGCCGCCGTCCCGCCAGCACGATGAAGCCCTGCGAGCGTTCGAAACCATCGTTGGTATAATCAAACGTATATGTGCGTAGAAGGCGGCGCCTACCGCGGGAGTCGCGCCTCAGGCGAAACCCGGCAAATGCCACGGTATCGTCCAAGAATTGGACCACGGCTCTGGAACACGTCTCACGTGCGATGCGGTTGGCCGCCTCGCGGGCGTCCAGCGCGACCTGCCACACCTTGTAGGCGATCGCCAGCCCGGCAGTCGCCGCCACCAGCAGTAGAAGATCGTCGCTCATGGTGCGAAGCTTACCGCACCTCGGGGCCTGCCTGAGTATTGTGCGCGGCCGCGGCCGCGCCCCTGGATTTCCATTCAAAGCACCCCATACTAGAGTTCGTGAAACCAAGCTTTCAGGAAAAATCCCAATGAGGAATGACTTAACACCGTATTTGACAGTGCGTGTCGAGCCCAGCGATATGGTGCAGTACGTCCATGACCTGATGACGACACCGGCGCGTGCCGACGCCCAATGGGGCCGCGATACCGCCATTTCCCGCGCTGCACAACTACGATGGACTGCGCTCAATCGGGCATTCGGCGACGCCCGCGTCAGCACTTGGACTACGCCGCAGAAACGCGACCAACTCCATGTGCCGGCTGCGCTGATCGCGGCCGCCGGAGTCGCACGCTTGACCCTGGCCGAGGACGAAGTGGTATTCGACATCCCCACCCTGCTCGATGCAACCCTGGAGCTGTGCGAGCCCGTCGGCCACGCGTGAGGCCGGGCCGCTCTGCCGCTAGCGCGGCAGGACGGTGGGGTCGCTGAACGCCACGAAATCCCCGTTGATAACGGTCTCGCGACAGTTGTAGCGCAGGCGGTGCCCATCGAGACGGGTGACATGGCCGCCGGCCGTTTCCAGCAAAGCCTGCCCCGCTGCGGTATCCCACTCCGAGGTCGGCCCGAAGCGCGGGTAGAGGTCGGCCTTTCCTTCGGCTATCAGGCAGAATTTCAGCGAACTGCCGATACCGGTCATGACATGCGGTCCGAGGCGCGCGAGATAGCTTGCGGTCTCGGGGCTGGCATGCGAACGGCTGCCGACCACGCGCAGCGGAGTCTGCGGCGGGCACGCATGAATACGGCATTGCGGCGCATCGCGATGCCGGCTGAAGGCGCCCACGCCCGCGGCACCCCAATACAATAGTCCTTGGGCCGGCGCAGCGACGATTCCGAGCACCGCCTCATGATCGACCACCAACGCGATGTTGATGGTGAACTCGCCGTTGCGCTTGACGAACTCGCGGGTACCATCGAGTGGATCGACCACCCACAGTTCCTGCCATCGCTGGCGCTCGGCCCAGGGGGCCTGCGCCGATTCCTCCGACAGAATCGGTATGTCGGGCGTGAGGCGTTTCAGAGCCTCGATGATGATGCGCTGCGACTCCAAATCGGCGAGGGTCAGCGGTGAGTTGTCGACCTTGTGCTGCACCGCGAAATCGCCGTCGTAGATCCGCATGATGGCCGTACCGGCGCGCGCGACTGTGGGCATCAAGGCATCTGCAAGATCGAGAAGGTTCCGCATCGCTTGGTATCATACGCAAATGGCTGCTGCTGCGATCGACTGGTCGAGGATCGATACCGTTCTCCTGGATATGGATGGGACGCTGCTCGATTTGCGTTTCGACAATTGGTTTTGGCAGGAACTGATCCCAAGCCGCTATGCGGCTGCGCATGGCTTGAGCCCGCCCGAAGCATGGGAATTGCTCGGGCCGAAGTTCCATGCGACGCGCGGCACCATCCAGTGGTATTGCATCGATTATTGGACTGAACATTTGGGCCTCGATATCGCGGCCATCAAGCGCGCGGCCCGCACGCAAGTTGGCTATCTACCGGGCGCGGAGGATTTCTTGCTGAAGCTCAAGGAAAGCGGCAAACGGCGTGTGCTGGTCACCAATGCCCATCCAATGACGCTGGCGATCAAGAACGAGCGGGTGGGGCTCAAGGCTCACTTCGACGCCTGTTATTCCACGCATGCCTTCGATGCTCCCAAGGAACATGCCGATTTTTGGCCGCGCCTGCACGCCGCGGAGCCCTTCGACGCCGAGCGCACGCTCATGGTCGATGACAGCCTGCCCGTGCTGCATGCCGCACACGACTTCGGCATCGGCTGGCTGCGTGCCGTCAGGCGGCCGGATTCCGGGCAGCCGGCACAACACACCGGGCACTACACCGCAGTCGACTCCGTCGCCGATTTGTTGTGAGCCAACCTCTTAACGCTCGCGGAGCGAGCAGGCGTGGGTGGGACGGCGTCGCCCCGACGCCGTAGATTCGGCGCGAAGCGCCTAAGTAGCCTAACTCGGTCCCGCGGCGCCGGGATTGGGCGCACCACCGCCCGGACCACCGCCGCCGCCGCGATTGCGCCGCCGCCGGCGGCGCGCCGGATTCGCCGCAGAAGGCGCGTCCGCCGCGCCGTCGGGTACGGCCTGCGGCGCCGCTGGGGGAGGGGCCGGATGCGAGGCGGGCGGCCGTCGCGGGCCGGTGCTGCGGTTGCCGCCGGAACGCCCGGACCCGCCCGAGCGTCCGGGACCGCCCGAACGGCTGCCGCCCCCGTGCCGCCCCCCTCCACCGCGCGATTGACCGGGCCGCGGTGCGCGCTCGCGCCATACCGCCGGGGGTGGGGCGGTAACGTCCGCCAAGTCGCTGGCCTCGATGGCAGCGCGCGGGATCTGATGGCCGATGTAACGTTCAATGTCCGGCAGCGAGATGGCGTATTCTTCGCAGCCGAAACTGATGGCATCGCCCTCGGCGCCGGCACGCGCAGTGCGGCCGATGCGATGCACGTAGTCCTCGGCATCGTTCGGCAGATCGAAATTGAAGACATGACTCACGTCGGGAATGTGCAAACCGCGCGACGCGACGTCGGTGGCGATCAACACCGCGATCTCACCATTGTGGAAGTCGCGCATCATCTTGAGCCGTTTGTTCTGCGGAACATCGCCGGACAGCGCTTGCGCGACGAAACCGTTGGCCGTCAAGGTGCGTTCGAGCACTTCGGCGATTCGCTTCGTGTTCACGAACACCATCGTGCGGCGGGCATCGATGCGGCGCAGGAGCCCCATCAACAGCGGAATCTTCTCTTCGGTCGACGGGAAGTAGAGCACCTGCGTGACGCGATCGACCGTCATCTTGTCCGGCTCGATGCGAATCAACTCAGGATTGTTCATGTGTTCGTACGCGAGTTCCATAACGCGGTGCGACAGCGTGGCCGAGAACATCATGGTGAGGCGCAGGGTCGGATGCGGCAAACGCCGTAAAATGAAGCGTATATCCTTGATAAATCCCAAATCGAACATACGATCGGCTTCGTCCATGACGGCCACTTGAATGTGCCGCAGGTCGAACACATGCTGCTTGAAATAATCGATGATGCGGCCGGGGGTACCGATCAACACGTCGACGCCTTCTTCGAGGATGCGGCGCTGTTTGTCGTAGTCCACACCGCCGAACACGATCGCGAGCTTGAGCCCCGTGTATTTCGCGATGCCCTCCGCGTCGGAGTGAATTTGCACCGCCAGCTCCCGGGTGGGTGCGATGACGATGGCGCGCGGCGCGTTCAAGGGCTTGGTGGGGGAGCTGGGTTCTACAATCAAGCGATTGAATAGGGCGACGAGGAACGCCGCTGTCTTGCCGGTCCCGGTTTGTGCTTGGCCCGCGACGTCGCGGCCGGCGAGAGCCACCGGCAGGGTCTGTGCCTGAATGGGCGTGCAGCGGGTATAGCCGAGTTCGGCGATAGCTCGCTTCAACGATTCAGGAATGGTTAATGAATCGAACGTGAGATTACTGAGATGGGCGTCTGACATTTTCGCTTTGTGAACTGCAGAAACTTGCAAAATGGTAAGGGACCGGTTAACAATACGGCCAATCCGGAGCTGGTCTATCCGCTCCCCTCAACCGTATCATCGGTACCCTTTTAAGGTAATCAAGACCGCTAAAGCCGCTGTATTGTGCCCGAACGGCCGCGCATCGTCACTTCGCGCAGGTCTCAAGAATCCGCTCTCCCACAAATAACCCCGCAAAAAAACTTCAAATGAATCTCCAAAAGGAGGTATATCCGCAGTGAGTAATCCAAGTATCGTCCATACCAGCGACGCCACGTTCGATAAGGACGTGCTCAAGTCCGAAAAACCCGTTTTGCTCGATTTCTGGGCCGAATGGTGTGGTCCTTGTAAAATGATCGCTCCGATCCTCGATGAGATCGCCGATCAGTACAAGGACAAAATCCGGATCGCCAAGCTCAATATCGACGACAACCCGGCGACCCCGCCCAAGTTCAACATTCGCGGCATCCCGACGCTGATCCTGTTCAAAAACGGCACCGTGGAGGCCCAGAAAGTGGGGGCAGTCACCAAATCACAGCTCGCCGCCTTTCTGGACAGCAACCTGTGAGAGGCTATCTAGGAAACCAGTCCCGCGGCGGGCAGGGCGGCCAAGGTGGGCAGCAGGGCGGCGGCCAAGGCGGTGGCGGTGGACGCTCCAATCGCTCCAATCGGGGGCCGCGCAACGACAACCGCAACGGCAACGTCAGCGGCGGCAGAGCGCCGCAGGAGGACTACGGCGACCTGCCGGAGGGCGGCGATGACTTAGAAATCATTGCGCCGACGGATCTCGCGCGCAGCCGCAGCTCGATGAACCTGACCGAGCTGAAGAAGCGGCCGATCAGCGACTTGGTCAAGCTGGCCGAGACCATGGGCCTGGAGAACATGGGCCGCTCGCGCAAACAGGACATTATTTTCGGTGTCTTGAAGGCGCATGCCCGCAAGGGCGAAGACATCTACGGGGACGGCGTGCTGGAGATCCTGCAAGACGGCTTCGGGTTCCTGCGCTCGTCCGATTCGAGTTATCTGGCCGGTCCGGATGACATTTATGTCTCCCCGAGCCAGATCCGTCGCTTCAACCTGCGCACCGGCGATTCGATTTCCGGACTCATCCGTCCGCCGAAAGACGGCGAGCGGTATTTCGCGCTGCTGAAAGTCGGTGAAATCAATTTCGATTCTCCGGAGAGTTCGCGCGGCAAGGTGCTGTTCGAGAACTTGACGCCGCTGCATCCCACGGAGCGGCTGAAGCTCGAGCGCGGCAATGGCTCGACCGAAGACTTGACGGCGCGCGCCATCGACTTGGTCGCGCCCATCGGCAAAGGACAGCGCGGCCTCATCGTCTCGCCGCCCAAGGCGGGCAAGACGATGTTGCTGCAGAACATCGCCACCGCCATCACCGCCAATCATCCTGAAGTGATCCTCATCGTGTTGCTCATCGACGAGCGGCCCGAGGAAGTGACCGAGATGGCGCGCACCGTGAAGGGCGAAGTGGTGTCTTCGACATTCGACGAACCCGCCAGCCGTCACGTGCAGGTCGCCGAAATGGTGATCGAGAAAGCCAAGCGCTTGGTCGAACACAAGAAAGACGTGGTCATTCTGCTCGACTCCATCACCCGGTTGGCGCGGGCCTACAACACGGTGGTCCCGAGTTCCGGCAAGGTGCTCACCGGCGGCGTGGATGCCAACGCGTTGCAGCGACCGAAGCGGTTCTTCGGCGCTGCCCGCAACATCGAGGAAGGCGGCAGCTTGACCATCCTCGCGACCGCACTGGTCGACACGGGGTCGAAGATGGACGACGTCATATTCGAAGAGTTCAAGGGCACCGGCAATTCGGAAATTCATCTGGATCGCCGCATCGCCGAGAAGCGCACCTTTCCGTCGATCAACATCAACCGGTCGGGCACGCGCAAAGAGGAACTCATTACGGATCCTGCCGAGCTGTCCAAGATGTGGATTCTGCGCAAGCTCCTGCACCCGATGGACGAGTTGGCCGCGATCGAGTTCTTGTTGGACAAGATGAAAGACACCAAGACCAATGCGGATTTCTTCGATGCGATGAAACGGTAGGCAGCCGCTCGAGGGGCCGGGAGCGCAGGACATGCAATGGTGGGCGTGGGTCGCCGTGGGCGCCATCCTGTTGGGATCGGAGCTGGCCTTCGTCGATGCACAGTTCTATCTCGTGTTCTTGGGGCTTGCGGCGCTCGCCGTCGGGCTCTTGGACGCGGCGGGGTTGCCGCTGGCCGTATGGGCGCAATGGTTGGTCTTCACCGTACTCGCCGTCGTGTCCATGTTCGGTTTTCGGCAGCGGATTTACGAGCACATGCGGCGTACCTTGCCCATCATGCGAAGCGGTCCTGCCGGCGAGGTAGTGACTCTGGCGGCGGCCCTCGGACCCGGAGAAACCTGCCGCGTCGAGTACCGCGGCAGCTCGTGGAGCGCGATCAACAGCGGTAAATCGGTCATTCCCGCCGGCGCGCATGCTCGCATCGAGCGCGTCGACGGGCTCACGCTCGTCGTTCATCTCGTCGCGAATCCCTAGCGCGAATCCCTAGGCAGGAGAGTCTCTTGGATATTCCCATTGCAGCGGCGGCCATCGCGGTCGCGATCATCGTCGTCATCATCCTGGCCAAGACCGCAACGGTGGTCCCGCAGCAGAGTGCGTTCGTGGTCGAGTACCTGGGCAAGTACAGCCGCACCCTGCAGGCGGGTTTCCATATCCTGATTCCCTTCGTCGAGAAGGTCGCGTACAAGCACAGTCTCAAGGAAATCGCGATCGATATCGCCGAGCAGATCTGCATCACGCGCGACAACGTGCAGGTCGGCGTCGACGGCGTTCTGTACATGCAAGTTCTCGATCCGCATCTCGCCTCGTACGGCATCGCCAATTTCGGCTTTGCCATCTCGCAGCTCGCGCAAACCACGTTGCGCAGCGAAATCGGCAAGATCGAACTCGACCGCACGTTCGAGGCGCGGGGCACGATCAATGCCAACGTCGTCAGCGAGTTGGACAAGGCTTCCGCGCCGTGGGGCGTCAAAGTGCTGCGCTACGAAATCAAGAACATCACGCCGCCTCGCGACGTGCTCCAGGCCATGGAGAAGCAGATGCGCGCGGAACGCGAAAAGCGCGCCGTCGTGCTCACCTCCGAGGGTGAACGCGACGCCAAGATCAATTCGGCCGATGGCGACAAACAGCGCGTGATCAAGCAGTCGGAAGCGAATAAACAGCAACAGATCAACGAGGCCGAAGGCCAAGCGCAAGCCATTCTCGCGGTGGCTTCCGCCACTGCCGAGGGACTGCGGCAGGTGGGCATCGCGCTGTCCGATCGCGGCGGCATCGAAGCCATGCAGTTGCGGATCGGCGAAGAGTACGTCAAGCAATTCGGCAAGCTTGCGCAAGCCGGCACCACGCTCGTGGTGCCGGCGAATCTCACGGACCTTGCATCCATTGTGACCATGGCGACCAGCATCGCCCGAAAGCCGCAGTCTTGATCGATGTCGAACCGCGGTAGTGCCCCGCTAGGCTTCGCGGAATTCGTCGCATTGGTTGCGGCGATGATGGCGACACAGGCAATCGCCATCGACGCGATGCTGCCGGCTTTCCCCATCATCGTTCGTGCGTTGCACGTCGCCAACGCGAACCACGGTCAGTGGATACTCACGGCCTACATGGTGGGCCTCGGCTGCGGTCAACTGTTTTGGGGCATGATGTCGGATCGATTCGGCCGCCGGCCGGTGCTGCTGGGCGGTCTCGGGGTGTACGTCGTTGCGGCGTTGTTGTGTGGGTTGACCAATAGCTTTCACGCGCTGCTGGTCTGGCGCTTCATTCACGGCATGGCAGCCGCGAGCGTCACCGTATCGCGCTCGGTGATCCGTGATCTGTACTCCGGGCGGCACATGGCACGGGTCATGTCGCTGACCTTCGTCGTTTTCTTGATGGTGCCGATCCTTGCACCGAGCCTGGGGCAAATGGTCCTGGCTTTTGCTCCTTGGCGCTACATCTTCATCGTCATCAGCATGTTCGCGGCGATCGTATGGCTATGGGCATCGCTGCGGCTGAAGGAAACGCTGCATCCGGAATATCGACTCACCCTGACGCGCAGTCACATCGTGGGGGCGGTCCGGTTGGTTGCAGGCGATCGCACGTCGCTGTGCTACACGCTCGCCTTGACCGTCATGTTCGGCTCCATCATGGCCTACGTCGGAATGGTGGCTCAGATCTTTTCCGACGTCTTCCGCCGTGCCAGCTTGATGCCGAGCATGTTCGCACTGTGCGCGATCACGATGGGCTTCGCCGCATTCATGAACTCGCGTTTCGTCGAGCGCTTGGGGATGAGGCTCATCTCACACACGGCATTGTTGTGTTTCATCGGCATAACGGCCGTGCATGTCGTTTTCGCCGCACTTGGGTTCGAGCAACTCTGGACCTTCGTCGCATTTCAGGCGGCGACCATGGCGTGCTTCAGCTTGTCGGTTTCGAACTTCGGCGCCATGGCGATGGAGCCCATTGGGGCCGTTGCCGGCATCGGGGCGTCTTTGCAAGGTTTCGTGTCGACGTTCGGCGGCGCCCTCGTGGGTGCTGCCATCGGGCGCCAGTTCAACGGCACGACCGTGCCTCTGGCCGCAGGAGCGCTGTGCTGCGGGCTGCTGAGCCTCGTGTTCGTGTTGTTCGCGGAGAAGGGGCGGCTGTTCAAGCATCACCACGTGGCGACGGCCATCGGTGCCGCTGATGCCGCGGCGGCCGAAGGCGTTGGATTCCAATAGATAGTCATCTTTGGGGCGCGACCAGCGCGAACTGTGCCCCCTGCGGATCGATGCACTGGACGATCCATTGTCCGCCCGGCACTTGATGCGGGCCGTTGATGATCGAACCGCCGCCGGCCGTGACGCGTGCTGCGCCGCCGTCGATTCCCGCAATGTTGAAGTAATAAGTCCAATGAGGCATCGGGATCGCCGCGGGTTTGGTCATCATCCCGCCCACTGCGGCATCGCCGGAGGCGAACAGCTGATAGATGCCCATGGGACCCATGTCGACCGCGTCGACTTTGGTCCAACCGAACATCTTGGCGTAAAAGGAAAAAGCGGACGTCCAATCCTGGGCGTACAGCTCTCGCCAGCCGATGGTGCCCGGAGTGCCGATGGGAAGCGGTGGCTGCGCGTCCGGCGTCAAACCCTTGGCGATGAGGAAGCCGGCGCCTTGCGGGTCGGCGACGACTGCAAAGCGAATGATGCCGGAGATCTCGACCGGCGGCCGATGAATGCGACCGCCCTCCGCTGCGAGTCGCGTCGCAGTGCGGTCCACGTCATCGACGGCGATGTAACCCATCCAACTGGGTCCCGCGCCCGAAGCGCGCGCGTCGTCCGGAATCGGCATCAGGCCCGCAACGCCGCGGCCGTTCACGGTAAACAGCGTGTATTCGTGCCCGGGCTGCCCCGAATCCTGCGTTCCCCAGCCGACCACGTCCCCGTAAAATTTCCGCGCTGCCCTGGTATCGGTAGTCATGATGTCATACCAAAAGAACTGGTTCGCCATGTTGAGCCCCCCTGGTTAGCGATGAAACGGTTGACATTATAGGTTGATATCGATTTGGCGATGGAGACCTGAGGGCCGTGTCGAAGGCTACC
The DNA here is from genome assembly GCA_052143815.1 of Steroidobacteraceae bacterium. Lineage (GTDB taxonomy): Bacteria > Pseudomonadota > Gammaproteobacteria > Steroidobacterales > Steroidobacteraceae > Bog-1198. The sequence continues at coordinate 57,124 of JBKQSA010000040.1, forward strand.
GCGGCGCGGCATACCGAGTAGCGCGTACCCTCGAGCGGATCAACGCGGTCCTATGCGTACCGAACGGCTCCTCAAGTTTCGATTCGCCTTGAACGGCCTCATTCCCGCCGCAAGCCGGGGTCCAATGTGGGCTTTTTCGCACTCGGCGAGTCTGCGAGATACGAAGTCTTGACGCCGATAAAGGTGCTGCGCCCGGACGTTCGGTAGCTTCCCGCCGTCATCTCGAGCGCGATGTCCTGGCCGAGGCTGTCGAACTGTTCCAGCACCAAATCGAAACCGGCATCGCGAATCGCTTGAATGAGATACTCGCGCTGAATCCAAAACGACGCACGGTTATTCCACGATGCCCAACGGCGATTCGCGCGATCGCGGAATGCCCGCTCGTTGCGGAACTCGGGGAACCAGCGGCCGGGCAAGCCCTCGTGCTTCGTCAGAAAAGAAAGCTTGTGCGTCGTCGTCGCGGTATTTTTCAACGGCAGAATTCGCGATACGAGGCGGCGCAGGCGTCTTGGATGGATGACGCTGGGTGAATCGCCCGCTTCCGCGAAATGCGTCTGGAGAATCAGCACGCGCTTGGTCACGCGCGACAGGAGGTCGAGAAATTCCCGGGGACGATCCAGATGGTAAAACAGTCCGCAACAAAAAATTGCATCGAACACACCGTATTTCTCGATGTTCCAGACATCATCGCACACGAAATCGAGTTGTGGGAGATTCACCTTGGACTGCACGTATCGACAGGCCTGGATATTCGCCTCGCGAACATCGAGGCCAAGCGATTGGAAGCCGAGCCTCGCGAATTCGACCGTATAGCCGCCTTCCAGACAGCCTAGATCCGCGATTCTCAGGTGTTGCTTATCCCCCGGAAAAGTTGCGTCAAGAACGCGCCTCGCGGCCAAAAACCATGGATGCACTTCCATCGGCACGCCGTCGGCTTTGGTGCGCGAAGCATCGTCCAATCGAATGTTGTGCGCCGTGAAGCTCAACGACGGCGTCCGCTCGCTGCCTCGCGGGCCACCGCGCGATATCCGATGTCGCGCCGGTATTGCACTAGATTCCAGTGAATCGCGTGGACCAGGTCATAGGCGTGGCGTTGCGCGGCGCCGACCGTGTTGCCCAGGGCCACGGCGCACAATACTCGGCCGCCCGCGGTCACCACCTGCGCACCCTGCCTTGCGGTGCCCGCATGAAACACCTTCCCCGGCAGACGGGCCGCGACGTCGAGGCCGGTGATCACATCGCCCTTGTGGTAGCTATCGGGATAACCTCCCGCGGCCATCACCACCCCGAGCGCGGCGCGCGAATCCCATCGAGTCTCGACGCGGTCGAGTGTGCCGGTGATCGCCGCCTCGCAGAGCTCGATCAAATCGCTGTTCATGCGCATGAGAATCGGTTGAGTCTCTGGGTCGCCGAAGCGGCAGTTGAATTCGAGCACATTGGGCGTGCCGTCGTCGGCGATCATCAGGCCAGCGTACAAGAATCCGGTGTAGGCATTGCCGTCGTTGCGCAACCCGCGCAGCGTGGGCTCGATCACTTCCCGCATGATTCGGCCGTGCAGCGCCGGCGTCACGATCGGCGCCGGTGAATAAGCGCCCATTCCGCCGGTGTTGGGGCCGAGGTCGCCGTCATCGCGGCGTTTGTGATCCTGCGAGGTTGCCAGCGGGATCACTTGGCCGTCGTGCGCCACCACGATGAAACTGACCTCTTCGCCGCTCAAATATTCTTCGATGACGATGGTGTTTCCGGCGGTGCCGAAACTGCCGCCGAGCATGGCCGTGGCCGTCGCCAGCGTCGACTCGTGCGTCTCGCAGATCACCACGCCCTTGCCGGCCGCGAGCCCGTCCGCCTTCACCACCAGCGGCAAGCGTTGCGCCAGCACATAGTCGGCGTCGAAATTCGCCGCGGTGAACGTCGCGTAGCTCGCTGTCGGTATCCGGTACCGACGCAGGAAATCCTTGGTGAACGCTTTGGAGCCTTCCAGGCGCGCAGCCGCACGGGTGGGTCCAAAGCAGCCGAGGTTCGCGGCGTTAAACCGGTCCACGATGCCGGCCACCAAGGGCCCTTCAGGACCGACCACGGTGAGCGCGATCTCCTCACGCACCGCGAACGCGAGCAGTGCGTCGATGTCATCCGCGGCGATATCGATATTACTGGTGTTCGGCTCCGCTGCCGTGCCGGCGTTGCCGGGCGCGACATACACATGCTCTACCCGCGGTGACTGCGCGCACTTCCATGCCAGCGCATGTTCACGCCCACCGCCGCCGACGATCAGGACTTTCATGGACTCAGACAGGCTCCTGATACCTAGTGACGAAAATGCCGCATCCCGGTGAATACCATCGCGATGCCGTGTTCGTCGGCCGCGGCGATGACTTCCGCATCGCGCTTCGAGCCTCCAGGCTGGATCACCGACTTGATGCCGAACTCCGCGGCCACATCGAGGCCGTCGCGGAACGGGAAAAATGCGTCGGATGCCATCGCCGCCGCTTCCATCGACAAACCTTCGTCCTTGGCTTTCATCGCGGCGATTTTGCTGCTGACCACGCGGCTCATCTGGCCGGCGCCGATGCCGATCGTGGTCTTGTCCTTGACGCAGACGATGGCGTTCGATTTCACGTACTTCACGATGCGCCACGCGAACAGCAAGTCGTCGAGTTCTTGGGGGATCGGATGTCGCTTGGTCACTACGCGCAGATCCTGAGCTTGGATCGCGCCGTCGTCGCGGGTCTGAACCAGCAAGCCGCCGGTAACGCTCTTGTACTCCAGCAACTGGGCGATCGGCGCGGTGAGGTCGCCTGCGTCGAGAACGCGGATGTTGTCTTTTGAAGCCAGAAGTCCGCGTGCCGCGGGCGCGATGCCGGGCGCCAGAATGACCTCGACGAATTGGCGTTCCAAAATGGCAGCGGCGGTCGGCGCGTCCAGTTTGCGATTGAAGGCAATAATGCCGCCGAAGGCCGACGTGGGATCCGTGCGATACGCGCGCTCATAAGCGGCGGTGATGTCATCGGCGGACGCAACACCGCACGGGTTGGCGTGTTTCACGATGACGCAAGCGGGCGCCTCGAACTGGCGCACGCATTCGAGCGCGGTGTCGCTGTCTGCGATGTTATTGTAGGAAAGTTCTTTTCCTTGAATTTGATCCGCCGCCGTGACCGAGGCGCCGATGGCGCGCGGGTCCTTGTAGAACGCCGCCTGCTGGTGGGGATTCTCGCCATAACGCAAGTCGAGGTGTTTGCGAAACGAAAGGTTCAGGTCGTCCGGGAATGTGACCGTGCCGCCGCCGATCGCGCCGGTAAAGTAGGCAGATACCATGGCGTCGTATTGCGCCGTGTGTGCGAACGCCTTGGCAGCGAGTTTTTGGCGAACAATTACGCGAGTGGTGCCTTGATTCGCGGCGAGTTCATCCAACAGGCTGCGGTAGTCGGTGGGATCGACGACGACGGTAACCGATGCATGATTTTTTGCGGCCGCGCGGATCATGGCTGGTCCGCCGATGTCGATGTTCTCGACGGCGTCATCGTAGGTGCAATCGGCTCGAGCGACGGTGGCCGCAAACGGGTATAGATTGACGGCCAGTAAATCGATGGGCTCGATGCCGTGCTCGCGCATGACTTCTTCGTCCATGCCGCGACGTCCCAGCAGCCCGCCGTGAATCTTCGGGTGCAGGGTTTTTACCCGACCGCCCATGATCTCAGGGAAGCCCGTGTGATCGGCCACCTCTTTGACCGCGACGCCGTGACGTATCAGCAGCTTGGCTGTGCCGCCGGTGGAGAGCAACTCGATTCCCCGTTCCTTCAATTCGCGCGCAAATTCGACGATTCCAGTCTTGTCTGAAACGCTCAGCAGTGCGCGGCGTACTGGGGTGGGCAACGTATACTACTCGTTGATGCCGAACTCTTTGAGTTTCTTGCGTAAAGTGCCGCGATTGATGCCAAGTATCGTGGCTGCGCGGCTCTGGTTTCCCTGGACGTGGCCCATCACCACTTTGAACAGGGGTTCTTCAACCTCGCGCATCACCAGATCATAGAGGTGCGCGGGCTTGTGGCCGTTGAGGGTCTCGAAGTAACACTGCAAGGCTTCCTCCGCTTGAGTACGCAAGGGAACGCCTTTGCCATTGACTTTGAGATCGCGGCCGTTGAACGGCGGCGACGAATCTTTGCGTGATCTTGATTTTTTCTTTGCGACCATAGCCCATCCGAAATTCTCTGCAGAACGTTCTTTTTTTTCAACTTTGTATGTTTACGCTGCGCGGTGCATACCGGTGTCGAAATGCTGCAGCAGCGTGGCCAGTTGCTCCCCAGGCGTCTCCATCGTCACGAGACGGTTCCGCAATGCCTCTTGTCCTGGATGCTGCCGAAAATACCAACTCAAGTGTTTACGTGCCACTCGAACACCAGTCGCATCGCCGTACAGGGCGTACAGGTCTTCAAGGTGGGCGCGCATAATATCACGGACTTTTTCCAGCGCTAGCACTCCCCGCAATTCGCCCGTGCCAAGGAAAAAATTGACTTCGTCGAAGATCCATGGCCGGCCTTGCGCGGCTCTGCCGATCATGACACCGTCGCATCCGGTTGATTGTAAAATTTCGCAAGCACGCTGCGGTGTGTCGATATCGCCGTTTGCAAATACCGGAATTTTGATTCGCGCTTTGATCGCCGTCACAGTTTCATGCTCCGCAGTCCCAAGATACATGTCCGCGCGAGTGCGGCCGTGTACGCTAAGCGCTTGAATGCCGCAGTCTTCTGCGATTGCCGCGATCCGAATGCCGTTCTTGTTGTCGCGGTTCCAGCCGGTGCGCGTCTTCAGCGTCACCGGCGCCGAGACGGCGCGCACCACGGCGTGCAAGATGCGTGCAACGAGTGCCTCGTCTTGCATCAGGGCGGAACCCGCGAGCCGATTGCAAACTTTCTTGGCGGGACAGCCCATGTTGATGTCGATGATTTCGGCGCCGGCGTCCACATTGCGGAGCGCCGCGTCAGCCATCATCTGCGGATCGAAGCCCGCGATTTGCACCACACGCGGACTCGGCTCGCCGCTGTGATCCATGCGCAGCCGCGACTTCTTGGTGTTCCACAACCGCGCGTCGGCGGTGAGCATTTCGGAGGCGGCGAGCCCGGCGCCGAAGCGGCGGCACAAGAGTCGAAAAGGCCGGTCGGTGACGCCGGCCATGGGCGCGAGAACCACGTTGGACGACAAGACATACGGGCCGATCTTGACCGGCATCACTTCGCCTGCGTCGCAGCATCGGCTGACGCAGCACCGGCTGCCGCAGCACCGGCTGCCGCAGCATCACCCGCGCACGTTAGTTTTTTGTCGGCCCCGCGAACGCACACATCTATTTCGAATCCTTCGGCATCCTTGCCCGGGTCCACAATATCCAGGGTCGCATCCGCACGCTCGCCGGGCGCGAGCATGTGCGCCGTAGCCTTGCCCATATATTCTGACGGTTCGAACTCGCGCTGAGCGACGCGTGCGCCGAAGCGATTGGCGAGCGTCACTCGCAGCAGCGGATACGGTTGCAACTGAGCGGCGGTATTCATGATGCTGGCGCGCACGCGCAGAGTGCCCTTGGCGCCCGGGTCTCCGGTCACGCCCCACTGCCGTAATTGATACGCCGACAGCTTGGCTCCCGATGATGCTCCGCCGCCGACCAGCGGTGCATGGACTGCCAACCATTCCCGGTTGGCAAGCAGCACCTGAAGCACCAGCAGCAGCGCAAACACAATGGCGGCGGACAGCCATGCCGCGAACGGCAATTGCCGGCGCGATGCATTGATCTGCGGCAGCTCCGCGTGCGCATAGCTCGCCAACATGTCCCGACGCACATCCTCGGACACCTCCAACCCTGCGATTCGCGCCGGATGCGCAGCAGCCGCGACGGCAACGACGCTGTCCGCGGCTGCCGGTTCCTGCGGGATCTCCGGTGTTGACGCGGGTGCGGGTACGGGTGCCGGCGCCGCCGGTGGGGGCGGTGCCTCCGGGGGCGCGGCCTGTGCGTGCGGGGGAACGCCTGGAGTCCGCTCCGTACGGTGGCCTTCAGCGGCGAGCACTTGAAGGACGCTGGGCGTGGTCTCGACGAAGATCCGATCCAGTTCCCCCGGCGGCAGCGTGAATTCGAGCGACGCGGCCGAGGCCAACTCGTCATCGATCGGCTCCAGCACTTCGAGCTGTGCCACGTCGCGGTCGCTCGGCGGCGCCGCATCCGTCGGCGCAACCGGCTCTACGGATTGAAGAATTTCATCGGCGCGGGTTTCCAGCTCGAGAGACGATTCACCATGAGTGAATCCGGTCGAGTCCTCCGCCAGTCGCGCCAAGGCGTTGAACACCTCGCCGCATCGCCCACAGCGTACCTGGCCGCCCGCGGCGCGCAGCACCTCCGGGGACAAGCGAAACACCGTTTCGCACTTATAACACTGCGTGAACACTAGGCTCCTAGGCCGCTCTCCGGGCGTGTATACAACACCAATCATCACGCCCAATCACCTGCACCATATCAAAACCGGACGAGTAAGCGGCCTTTACCGCGTAGGCCTGCGTCTTGAGCAGCCCGGACAGGAGCAGATCGCCGCCGGCTACGCACGCGTTCGTCAATAAGGGCGCCAATTCGATCAGGGGTCCGGCGAGAATGTTCGCAACCACGCAATCGGCCGGGCGCAGTTGCGCAGGGACGCCCTGGATTTCGATGGCCGATGAGACGCCGTTGCGCACGGCATTCTCGCGCGTGGCGAGCAGGGCCTGCGGATCCAAATCCACCGCGATCACGTGCGCTGCACCCATTTTCAAGGCAGCAATTCCCAGTATCCCTGAGCCGCATCCGTAGTCGATCACCGAACGACCCGACAATGGCAGCGCGTCCAGAATTTGCAAACACAATGCGGTCGTCGGATGCGTGCCCGTACCGAATGCAAGTCCGGGATCGAGCCGTACCACGACGCCATTCGGATCGTCCGGAGCGTCGGCTACCGTCGGGCATACCCACAAGCGCCGCCCAAAGCGCATCGATTTCCAATCGGTGAGCCAGACCCGCTCCCAATCGCGGTTTTCAACCGCGCGCACGCGGGCGGTAGCCGTGATGTGCGACCCTAGATTCGCGGCCAATCGGTCAAGCTGTCGTATCGCATCGAGGGACGACTCGAACAGGGCGCGAACGAGCGTGTCGCTCCACAGTCGGACTTCGCCGGGTCTGGGCTCGAGCACCGGTTCGTCCCCACGATCGACAAAGGTGATGGAGCCCGCACCGATGTCGAGCAGCGCCTTCTCGACGGCGTCCGGGTCGAGACCGTTTAAGGGGAATTCGATTTCATAGAACGTTCGGAGTGGATCGCCCTGCGCGCTCACTTCAATCCCAGGCGCCGCTCGAGATAATGGATGTCCGTACCGCCCTGACGAAATGCAGAGTGATTGAATATTTCTTGATGAAGGGGGATGTTGGTCTTGATGCCCTCGACAACCATCTCCGCCAACGCGTTGCGCATCCGGGCGATGGCCGTATCGCGCGTATCGCCGAAGGCGATGACCTTGCCGATCAAGGAATCATAGAACGGGGGCACGTTGTAGCCGGTGTAGACGTGGCTGTCGACCCGGATTCCCGGTCCGCCCGGCGAATGCCACAAGCGCACGGGCCCCGGCGAGGGCACGAACGTCTTCGGGTCTTCCGCGTTGATGCGGCATTCCACCGCATGGCCGCGAATCTCGATATCCTTCTGCGCATAGGGCAGTGGTTCGCCCGCTGCGATCAGGAGCTGCGCTTTGACGATGTCGATGCCGGTGACCAATTCGGTGACCGGGTGTTCGACCTGCACGCGCGTGTTCATCTCGATGAAGTAGAACTCGTTGTCCTGATAGAGGAACTCGAGCGTGCCCGCATTTCGATAGCCCACTTCACGGCAGGCGCGGGCACAACGCTCGCCCATGGTCTTGCGTTGCTTTGCGGTGAGTCCCGGCGCGGGCGCTTCCTCGATCACTTTTTGGTGGCGGCGCTGCATCGAGCAGTCGCGCTCGCCCAAGTGCACCACGTTGCCGTAGTTGTCCGCGAGCACTTGAAATTCGATGTGCCGCGGCTTCTCCAGGAACTTTTCCATGTAAACCTGGGGATTACCGAACGCGGCGAGCGCCTCCGACTGAGTCACGCTGATGGCGTTGAGCAGCGATGCATCCGTGTGGACGACGCGCATGCCGCGGCCGCCGCCGCCGCCCGACGCCTTGATGATGACCGGATACCCGATCTCCTTGGCAATGCGGAAATTTTCGTCGACGTCGGGGCCCAGCGGACCATCCGAGCCGGACACGCAGGGGACGCCGGCAGCCTTCATGACCTTGATGGCCGAGACTTTGTCGCCCATCAGACGGATGGTCTCGGCGCGCGGTCCCACGAAAATGAAGCCGCTCTTCTCGACGCGTTCTGCGAAGTCCGCGTTCTCCGACAAGAAACCGTACCCTGGATGGATCGCGACCGAGTCGGTCACTTCGGCGGCGCTGATGATGGCGGGCATGTTCAGATACGACAGAGCCGATTGCGGCGGCCCGATGCACACGGTCTCATCCGCGAGCAGGACGTGTTTGGTGTTAAAATCAGCGGTCGAATGCACGGCCACGGTTTTGATGCCCAACTCGCGGCAGGCGCGCAGAATGCGAAGCGCAATCTCGCCGCGATTAGCGATAACGACTTTTTCGATCATTATTCGATGATGAACAGCGGTTGACCGAACTCGACGGGCTCACCATTCTTGGCGAGGATCGCGGTGAGGCGCCCCGCCTTGTCTGATTCGATTTGATTCATCATCTTCATGGCCTCGATGATGCACAGCACCTGGCCCACCTTGATTTCGTTGCCGAGCTCCGCGAATGGCTTGGCGCCCGGAGCGGACGCCGAGTAGTAGGTGCCGACCATCGGTGAGGTCACCGTATTATCGTCTACGCGAGGCTTGTGCTCGCCCGCGGCCGTCGCTGGGGTCGCCGGCGCCGAGACGTGCGCGACCGTAGCCATGGGAAGAGGCGCGGCCATCGGCGCTTGCATCGCCATCCGCGGATGACGGCTGATGCGCACTGATTCCTCGCCTTCGGAAATCTCCAGCTCCGAGATTCCCGACTCTTCAAGCAACTCGATCAGTTTTTTTACCTTGCGAATATCCATCCGCTAACCCCTTGAAGAAACTGTGGTATTAAGTGGCGGTCAGGCGCGTGCAGACGGCATCGAGCGCGAGCTCGTAGCCTTGTGCGCCAAAACCTACGATGCTGCCGACGGCGATGCCGGATAGATATGAGTGGTGCCTGAACTCCTCACGTGCATAGACATTGCTCAAATGAACTTCGATGAACGGCACGCCGACGCCTAAGAATGCATCCCGCAGCGCGATGCTGGTGTGCGTATATGCGCCGGGGTTAATGATGACGAAAGCGAAGCCATCGCGCTTTGCGCTGTGAATCCTACCGATCAGTTCGTGTTCCGCGTTGCTTTGGAAGGCGATCAGCTCGTGACCGCGGGTGCGCGCCAACTCAGCGAGTTTGCTTTCAATGCTTGGAAGCGTCGCTGAACCGTAGATTTCGGGCTCACGGAGCCCGAGCAGATTCAAGTTCGGCCCGTTCAGCAGCAGGATTCGCGCCATTTCCCCGTATGTCCAGCGTCGTCGCGTTGAAAAGGTCCGCGATAATAACCAGAAATTGACAAGAAAAGGCAAGCTTCGGCGTCGAACGTCGCCGGAAAGGGGCCAGGCTTCTAGCCGGAATGCTGCGGCGCCAGTGCGTGCAGTCCGCCCGCGATGGTATGGCGCGCTTCCGTCAGCTGCACGCGGTTTTGGTTGAGGTTTTGCACCACGGAAAGGATGAGATCCGCCTGCGCCTTGTGCAATTCGCCCACGTACAGCGTCACCACCTCGCCGCGCCGATCGGTGAACACGGTGAAAGGGAAAACCGGCGCCTCGAAGCCCAATTCGGCGGCCACGTCCAAGGCATCCTGTTCCCCGATCAAGAGAGGATAGGCGATTTTCAGTTCATCCGCGTATGCCAGCACCTGATCCCGGTGATCCACCGCGATTCCCACCACTTCCACACCGCGGCCGCTCCATTCGCGAGAGAGGGATTCGAGCAGGGGTATTTCATGCCGGCAAGGCGCGCACCAGGTAGCCCAGAAGTTAATAATCAACGACTTATCTCGCCACGTTGCGATGGAGGTGGGTTTGCCGGTGCGGTCGGCCAAAGAGAAGGTGGGCAGCCGTTCCGGCACCTTCGGCAGCGGCACGGCCGGACCTTCGGGCACGTCGAACTCGCTGGGGATGGGCGGGATTGTCTCGCCGACCGGTGGGGCGGCGCCCGCGACCCGGCCCGGAGCGTGACCGGCGAAGATCCGCAGGCCGGCCCAGATCCCAACGGCCACCACCAGCAAAACGCCAGCGACCCGCAATGCCCGGACGTTCATGACGCTGGAGTATCGAGGCGGCGTCCTTTTCGCAGTAAAAAGCCGGCAACGAGGAAGGCCAGGCCTCCACCAACGATCGCAACGCCCTCCCAGGGATGAGGTTGAGCCGGTGACATCGGAGCTGCGCTCACCGGTGAAAGCACCTTGGTGATGGCGGGGTAGCACAAGCCCGCCTCGGCGCAACCCTGGTAAGTCACCTTGATCTGAAGGGGATGGGCGCCGAAATCCGCGCGGGTGAACGCCACCGTTCCCTCCACCTGCTGCAGGAAAATCTCCTGGGTGCCGAGATAGGGGTCGGTCTTGACCGAACCTCGAGGAAACGACGGCTGCGAGACCACGAGGTCCGGGCTTTCCGCCTTGATCTCCATCTTTTCCTTATACAGATAGTAGCCGTCTGCGATGATCCACCGGACGCGCAGCACGTCGCCGTCAACCCGGGAACTTACCCGAAAAGCCACGTCGGGCGGCAGGAAGTCGCTTTCATTGGACTCCACGCCGCGCATCCACCAGGGCTTTGCGATCACCGTCGCGGCAAGGCCGAGCGCCGTCGCCGCCAGGAACGCCGTACGAATTAGTAGCTTCATGTGTACAACTTTATAGAAAAATTACCGCGTCAACCCTTGAATCGGCAAAATCTGCCGCTATGATTAGCAGCCACGAGTGGAGAGTGCTAACAACCCTCCACTCATTATCAACCCGAAACCCAAGCATTAGGAGTCTTGTTTTATGAAGATTCGTCCCCTTCATGACCGCGTGATCGTGAAACGAGAAGAAGAAGAGCGTAAATCCCCAGGCGGCATCGTGATCCCGGATACTGCGACTGAAAAGCCCATTTTCGGGAAGGTCGTTGCTGTTGGTAAGGGCAAGATTTTGGAAAACGGCGAGATTCGCCCGCTCGACCTCAAGGTCGGCGACAAGATCCTTTTCGGTAAGTACAGCGGTACCGAAGTGAAGATGGATGGCGACGAGCTGGTTGTCATGCGTGAGGAAGACGTCATGGCCGTGGTCGAAGGCAAGTAATTGCCTCGGTCTGAGCGTTTTTTTCCAGTGAAGTTCTCGCAAATCAAATTCAATTAGAGGTATCAGCAAATGGCAGCAAAAGACGTACGCTTTAGCGACGACGCCCGGGCACGCATGTTCAAGGGTGTGAATATTCTGGCGAATGCCGTCAAGGTAACGCTGGGTCCCAAAGGCCGCAACGCAGTGCTCGACAAGAGCTTCGGCGCCCCCACGGTCACCAAAGACGGTGTCTCGGTCGCCAAGGAAATCGAACTCAAAGACAAGTTCGAGAATATGGGCGCGCAGATGGTCAAGGAAGTCGCGTCCAACACATCCGATGAAGCCGGCGACGGCACCACCACCGCCACCGTGCTCGCGCAAGCGATCATCCGTGAAGGCCTGAAATCGGTCGCTGCGGGCGCTAATCCCATGGACCTGAAGCGCGGTATCGACCTCGCGGTCGCATTGGCCACCGAAGAGCTCAAGAAGCTCTCCAAGCCCTGCAAGGACCCGAAGGCGATTGCGCAGGTCGGCACGATTTCCGCGAACTCCGACGAGAGCATCGGTAAGACCATTGCGGATGCCATGGCGAAGGTCGGCAAAGAGGGCGTGATCACGGTCGAAGAGGGCTCGGGCCTTCAGAACGAGCTCGAAGTGGTCGAAGGCATGCAGTTCGATCGCGGCTACCTCTCGCCGTATTTCATCAACAATCAGCAGAGTCAGAGCGCCGAGCTCGAGAAGCCGCTGATCCTGTTGGTGGACAAGAAGATCTCCAATATTCGCGAATTGCTCCCCTTGCTGGAAGCCATTGCGAAGGGCGGCCGTCAGTTGTTGATCGTTGCTGAGGACGTCGAAGGCGAAGCACTCGCCACGCTCGTCGTCAACACGATCCGCGGCATCGTCAAGGTCGCCGCCGTCAAGGCGCCGGGCTTCGGCGATCGTCGCAAGGCCATGTTGCAAGACATCGCGGTGTTGACCGGCGGTACGGTCATCTCCGATGAAGTCGGTTTGTCGCTCGAAAAGGCGACGCTGAACGACTTGGGCGAAGCGAAGAAGATCCTGGTGGAGAAAGAGAACACCACGATCATCGACGGCGCCGGCAAGGCAGCGGACATCAAGGGCCGCGTCGATAGCATTCGTCAGCAGATCGAGGAAGCGACCTCCGATTACGACAAGGAAAAGCTGCAGGAGCGTGTTGCCAAGCTCTCCGGCGGTGTGGCCGTGATCAAAGTCGGTGCCGCGACCGAAATCGAAATGAAGGAGAAGAAGGCCCGCGTCGAAGACGCACTGCACGCCACTCGTGCGGCCGTCGAAGAGGGCGTGGTCCCGGGCGGCGGCGTGGCGCTGGTGCGCGCGTTGAAGGCCATCGAGAAGCTGGTTGGCGCCAACGAAGATCAGACCACGGGCATCAAGATTCTGGCCCGGTCGATCGAAGAGCCGCTGCGTCAGATCGTCACCAATGCGGGTGAGGATGCTGCAGTGGTTCTGAACCGAGTCCGGGAGGGCAAGGGCACGTTCGGTTACAACGCCGCGACGAGCGAGTACGGCGATATGATCGAACTGGGCATCCTGGATCCGACCAAGGTGACTCGTCTGGCTCTGCAGAACGCCGCTTCGGTTGCGGGTTTGCTGCTCACGACGGAAGTCATGGTCGCAGAGTCGCCGAAGGATGAAGAGCATGCACATGGCGGCGGCGGCGGCGGCATGGGTGGCATGGGCGGTATGGACATGTAATACCTACACCCGTAGGTTTGCAGTCAAGAGAGAGCGGGCTTAGGCCCGCTCTTTTTTTGTGCGCCCGGCAGGGCGCACCCACTGGTCCGAGGCGCACTCACGGCTCGCGCCGGGGACCTTTGGCCGGAAGACTTCGCTATTCGTAAGTACCGGCCTTGAAGATCAAGCCGTCCTTGACTTCCCAATAGGCAAGTTTCTTCTCGATCTTGCCGCTGACGGGATTTTTGCGCTGGTAAGTAATCCAACCGTTCGGTTTCGTTTTGGCGGCGTCGACGATTTCCTTGATGAACTGTTTCCCGCTCGGGTCAGCCTGGTCCATTCGATTCAGGCCCACGATGCCGGGAGACACGGGATGCGCCACGCAAACCCCGGAAACATCATGCACGTCGACATAGTCCTCGCCTTTGGCGAACATGCCATCCTTGTTGTTCAATTCGGCCAGCGCTTTCTCGCGCCCGTTCGCCTTATAAAACTCCACCGCCTTCTTCACCTGGGCAACGACCTCATCCTTGGTCGGCGCATCGGCCCGCACGTTCGACGCGGGCGCCAGCGCAATCACGAAGAGCGCGACACTAAAGCAAAGCTTGGAAAACATGGTAATTCCTCAATGGTGATTAACTGGATTGCGCGGAGCGATTGGTCCAAGGGCGAATGGCCCCACGTCGCTCGCCATGTTCCGCGATGGCGGGCTGCGTAAATGGGCTGTGAACGGCGTTGGTTCGAACTTTGTAGCGGCTCATCATGTTGCTGAGGCTGTTCGACTGTTCTGCGAGTGCCTGCGAAGCCGCGGCGGCTTGCTGCACCAACGCGGCATTCTGGTGGGTCAACTCATCCATCTTTGCAACCGCGCCCCCGACTTGCTCGATGCCGGTCGCTTGCTCGGCGCTGGCCGCCGCAATGCCTGCAATAATGTCGCCGACCTTTTTGACCGACGTGACGACTTGTTCGAATGTCGTACCCGAATCACTGACAACGCGCGAACCTTCCGCGACCCGGGTCACGCTGTCGTTGATCAGGCTCTTGATTTCCTTGGCCGCCGCCGCGCTGCGCGAGGCCAGCGAGCGCACTTCGTTTGCGACGACCGCGAAGCCCCTTCCTTGTTCGCCGGCGCGCGCTGCCTCGACCGCGGCGTTCAACGCCAACAGGTTCGTTTGAAACGCAATCTCATCGATGACGCCGATGATGTCGGCGATCTTGCGCGAGGCCACATTGATACCGTCCATGGCATCGACGGCACTTGCCACGACGGCTGAACCGCCCTCGGCTCGTTGCCGCGCTTCGATCGCCAGCTCGTTGGCGTGCCGGGCGTTATCGGCGTTCTGACGCACCGTGGTCATCATCTCATCCATCGAGGCCGCGGTTTCCTGCAGCGACGCGGCTTGGTCTTCGGTGCGCTGCGAGAGGCTGGTATTGCCATCCGAAATCTCGGCGGCGCCGACCGATACGCGCTCGGCCGCTTCTTTCACTTTGGCGACCATGGTTTCCATCTCGGCCACCAACTGATTCACGCCCGTGCCGATCTGTCCATCGAGGCCGCTGCGGCCGGCGACCGGAATGCGGCGGGTCAGATCACCCTCGTTGGCGCTGCGTACGAGCTGTGTGACTCCGCTGACTACGCCGGCAACGTTTTCAATCAAGGTGTTGAGACTCTCGGCGAGCTGCCGAGTGAAACCGCTCTTGCCATCCGTCGTGAGGCGCCGATCGAGCCGGCCGGCTACCACGGCCGCGACCATTTCTTGTATTTCCTCCAGCGCACGGCTGTCGGACTCGGCGCGCTTACGATCCGCTTCGAGCGCCTGCCGATCGGCCTCCGCCCGTTTGCGATCTTCGGCGGCACGACCTTGTTCGGCGGTGGCGCGCTCGAGCAATTGTGTCTGGGCGGTCGCGAGACCTGCGAGCAACTCGCCAAACTCGTCGGTGCGCGTCGTGTCGATGTGGTTGTCGAGCCGTCCGGCGCCGATGTGGCGCAGCAGCGCCACCGAGTCTTTCAACGGTCGAGCGATGGCACGAGTCATCAGCAACGCGACCGCGCAACCGATCGCGGCGGCAAGCGCGAGGATGGCAAGTACGGTGCGGCGTGCGCCGACCGCAGCGGCATTGGCGGCGATTCGGGCGGCATCCGCTTGTTCATTGGCCGAATCGATCAGCTTGGAAACCGCGGTCACGGCCGTGGCGAACTTGGCCTTAGCAAGCCCGACCAGGATCTTCTGCGCGTCGCCCGCCAGTCCGTCTTGAGCGACCGCGATCGACCGTTCCTGTTCGATTTTGTAGTCCTTCCATTTTGCGTTGGCGTCGTCCCACAGGGCGCGCTGCTCCGGTGTCTTGATGAGCGGCTGGAACGCGGCCACACCGGTTCGAATCTGCGCCTCGACCGCAGCCAGCGATGCCAAAGACGCATCCGCACCCGACGCGTAATTGAGTTGCAGCTGCGTCAGCAGTTCTAGAGCTGCGGACCGGCTCGACGCGAAATTGAACCTGATTACGGAGAGCTGCGACACACTGCCCAGTGCGTCGGTTTGGATGATCTCCGCTTCGCGCGCTACCTTCGACAGCTGCACGATGGAGACGAAGCCGATCACGCCGGCGAATGCCAGCATGAGCATGAATGCCAGCAAGAGTTTGGGACCGATGCGTACGTTTTTTAGAGACTTCATTGGATTCGTTCAAAAATTGCGCACGAGATGCCTCGAATAATCATCTAACGGTTACGAACTAATTCCCGGTGGGGGCCGAGCACGGTTGCCTATGTTCAATGTCGGCGCGCGCGCTCAAGACTTGAGAATTCGCTCCGGACTGCGGCGCTGATTTGCCGTAATCCGGCCCGATCCCGAATGGCGGCCGGGTTCTTCAGTGACCTCCGCTGCTGGTTGTATATCCAGTCGGTTGGCGGACTCACATCGGAATTTCTCATCCGCAGCGCCATTTCGCAGTGTGATTGCGAGGCGGTTTCTTGTGCTGCCGCGCGGGCTGGTACCATCTCGGCCCTCCTTTGAAACTAGCGAGAAGCTTGATGCGCGCAATGGTCGCCGTGCGGGTATTGGTGGGTGCCATAGTCCTCGAGCCCACGGCCGCCTGCGCGCAGACGCCGTGACCTGGTCGGCTCGGCAATACGCGAGGTTCGAGGATGAGCGCACGCGGCCGGTGCGTGACTTGCTCGCGGCGCTGCCCGACCTCGATGCGCGCACCGCCATCGACATAGGCTGCGGACCGGGTAATTCCACGGAACTGTTGGCGGCGCGCTTTCCCGGCGCCGCCGTGCGCGGCATCGATAGTTCCTCCGACATGATCGCGGCGGCGCGCACGCGGCTACCGGGTCTGCGATTCGACCTCGGGGACGTCGCGCGGTGGGTCAATGACGAGACGGCAAACGCCGCCGACGGTCCCGCGTCCTTCGATGTGATCCTAGCCAACGCGGTGCTGCAGTGGGTACCCGACCACGCTAGGTTGTTTCCGGCGCTCAAGGCGAAGCTCGCGCCCGGCGGCTGTCTTGCCGTGCAAATGCCGGATAATCTGGACGAGCCGGCCCATCGATTGATGCGCGACATCGCCGCCGACGGACCGTGGGCCGGGAAGCTCGCGGCGGCGGCCGCCGCACGGCCGAAGATCGGCGCTGCCGATCGCTATTACGAGCTGTTGCGTTCCGCGGATTGTACAGTCGACGTGTGGCGTACCACGTACTATCACCCCCTCGCCGGCGCCGGCGCCGTCGTCGAGTGGTTCAAGGGCAGTGGCCTCAGGCCCTTCATCGACCCGCTCGACGACCATGAACGGGCCGAGTTCCTTGCGCGATATCGTGCCGCCGTGGCGCACGCCTACCCCGCGACGACGGATGGGAGTGTCTTGCTGCCGTTTCCACGCTTGTGCATCGTTGCCCTCGTTTGATGCCGCTGCCCAACCCCTCGGTCGCGATGATTCCGGACGCGTTGCATGAGGCCGTCTCCCGATGGTGGGAGCGCGCCGGCGCGCTGCCGGCATTGACCGGCGCTTACGCCGGCCTGCCGGAGGCGTTCCGCGATGAATTGCCGCGCGTCGTCGCCGGCAGCGAATTCATCGGTTCGGTTTTGATTCAGGATGTGGAGTCTCTGGCATGGTTTGGGCGACACGAGGACCCGTCGCTGGCGCGCGTTGCCAATGACGAATATGAACGGCGCGCCTCCGCGGCGGCCACCACAGCCGACGCGCAGCATCTGCTGCGCGAGTGGCGGCGTCGCGAGATGCTGCGTATCGCGTGGCGCGACATCGCAGGAAGAGCAAGCGTGACCGACACCCTGCGCGCTGTGTCCGATCTGGCCGACGGTTGCATTCGCGCTGCCGCCGCCGCGGCGCAGCGTCATCTGGACGCTACGTTCGGCAGACCTCGCAACGCGCAGGCCGTGGAGGTGCCGCTGATCGTGGTTGCCATGGGCAAGCTGGGCGGTCGGGAACTCAATTTTTCGTCCGACATCGATCTTGTGTTCCTGTATGCGGAGGCCGGCGAGACCGACGGTGTGCGGCCTGCGGATAATTCGGAGTACTTCAATCGTCTGGGCCGAGAAATGATCCGGCTCCTCGATGCGAGGACCGAGGATGGCATCGTGTTCCGCGTCGACATGCGCCTGCGGCCCTTCGGCGACAGCGGTGCGCTGGTGGTCAGCCTCGCCTCACTCGAGGATTATTTGCAGGAGCATGGGCGTGATTGGGAACGATATGCCTGGATCAAAGCGCGTGCCGTCGTCGGCGCGGCGCCCTACGCGACTGCCACGCGAAATTTCATCCGGCCTTTTGTCTATCGACGCTATCTCGACTTCGGCGTGTTCGATTCGCTGCGGGAGATGAAGGCACTCATTGCCCGTGAAGTCGCGCGGCAGGAACTCGATCAGCACTTGAAGCTCGGCGCGGGCGGAATCCGCGAATTGGAATTCATCGTGCAGTCCATGCAACTGGTGCGCGGCGGCAGCGATCAGCGGTTGCAGAATGCCGCGCTCCTGGACGTGTTGCCCTTGCTCGCGGGCTCCAAGTTGCTGTCCAGATCGGCCGTCGCTGAATTGCACGATGCCTATCTGGTCTTGCGCAAAGCCGAAAACGCCGTACAGATGATCCGTGACGAGCAGACTCATTCGCTTCCGGTCGAAGCCCGCGACCGCGCGCGACTCGGCGTGAACATGGGGTTGCCGGACTGGCCCGCGACGCTCGCGCGGATCGAGGCGGCACGCCGGAATGTGGCGCGGCAGTTCGAGGCGCTGGTGTTCGGCGGGGCGCAGTCGCAGCGCACGACGAGCGAAGGCGCCCTCGATTGGCTCGCGTCGGGCGACGTCAAGATCGAGGAGGAGTTGGCTGCCGCGAAATTTCCGGCCGCTGAAATCGCGCCGGTGAGTGGCTTGCTGGAGGAGTATCGCCGGGCGCCGTCGTATCGGCGATTGGATGAGGGTGCGCGGCGGCGTGTGCATGTGATTCTGGGCCGGCTGTTAACGTCGGCATCGATGCGTCCCGCACCCGCGACCGTGGTGCAACGCGTACTGCGCGTGCTCGAGGCCATCGGCGCCCGTTCCTCTTACTTGGCGCTCTTGAAGGAACAGCCTCCGGCGCTCGACAGGCTCATCGATGTCTGTGCCGTCAGTGGCTTTCTGGCGCGCCAGATCGCGGATTTCCCACTGTTGCTCGACGAACTGATCGATCCCAACGCGTTCGACGAGTTACCGTCGCGGGACAGCTTCGTGCGCGAACTCGACGCGCGAACGGAGCGGCTGCCGGCGGACGATCCCGAGCGGCAAGTCGAAGCGTTGCGTCAGTTCCAGAAGGTCGCCGTGTTCTGGGTTGCATTCGCGGATCTGACCGGGCAAATGCCTCTCATGAAGGTGAGCGATCGGTTGACGGACATCGCCGAATTGATCGTCGCGCGTTGCGTGACCCTCGCGTGGGATCAGATGACCCGCACCTACGGGACGCCCTGCTGCGGCGATCGTGATGAAGAGCCGCGCGTGGCCAAGGTTGCCGTGGCCGCTTACGGCAAGCTCGGCGGCTTGGAGCTGGGGTATGGCTCGGACCTCGATCTGGTCTTCCTGCACGACTCGAGCGGCGAGTTCCAACAGACGAACGGCGATCGGCCGCTCGACAACGCCGTTTTCTTTTTGCGCCTGGGGCAGCGCATCGTGCATCTGCTCACCATGCATTCGGCCGCCGGACGGCTGTACGAAGTCGACATGCGCCTGCGGCCGAACGGCAAGGGTGGATTTCTCATGACGGGCATCGACGCCTTCGAAAGCTATCAGCAGCAGGATGCCTGGACTTGGGAGCACCAAGCATTGCTGCGCGCCCGAGCAATCGCCGGCGACGGCGAGCTGTGCGCACGTTTCGAGGCGGTGCGCAGGCGTGCGCTCACCACCGCCGTACACCGCGATACCCTGCGCACGGATGTGGCGGAAATGCGCATGCGCATGCGCCGCGAGCTGTCGCGCGCGGGCGCAGGCCAATTCGATATCAAGCAGGATGCGGGCGGCATTGCCGATATCGAGTTCTTGGTTCAATACTGGGTGCTGGCCGCGGCCGCCCTGCATCCGCAGCTCCTCGATCACACCGACAATATCCGCCAGCTCGAAGGGCTGGCCACGGTTGGCGTTCTCGAGGTGGCCACGGCACAGTGGCTGAAAGAGGCGTATATCGGATACCGTACCGTGCTGCATCACTTGTCGCTCGAAGGCGGCGAGCGAGTGGTGGACGCAGCGCCCTACGCGCAGACCAGGGGGCGGGTCCGGGACATCTGGCGCAGCACGTTCGAGGTGAGTGTGCTGCTCGCTCCTTGGACCGGACCGTACGGAGGAACGCCGCTGTTCGATCTGGTGCGCGTCGCCGATTTCAAGCCGGCGCTCGAGGCCGCGATGGCCGAGAAATTGCGCGAGATCGACGCGATCGCAAAGAATCCCGCGGCGCCGACGTTCGAGAACACTCTCGTGGAACTGGAGCGATCCGGACACGCGTTCAGCCGCGTGAATGCGATTTACGATGTCTGGGCATCCGGCATGAATACCGGAGAATTCCAGGCGGTAGAGCGGGAAATGGGACCGAAGATCGCGGCCTACTACGATGCCGTTACCCAAAATACCGA
Organism: Steroidobacteraceae bacterium; assembly: GCA_052143815.1. Taxonomy (GTDB): domain Bacteria; phylum Pseudomonadota; class Gammaproteobacteria; order Steroidobacterales; family Steroidobacteraceae; genus Bog-1198. Next base: position 77,352 of record JBKQSA010000040.1, read on the forward strand.
GTTGTTCGCCCGCATCGCCGCCGTGTATCAGCAGCTCCCGGAAAGCCGACTGTGCTGGCAGTACTATACGAGTTTCGTGCGTGCCGGTGCCCGGCTGACTCCCGCCCACAAAAACCGGGTCGGCGCGATCAACGAGCGGCTGGCCGGTTTGTTCGCCAATTTCAGCCAAAATCTGTTGGCCGACGAAGCGAACTACGCCTTGTACGTGACGGACCGCGCCGACCTTAAGGGCCTGCCCGAGCCGCAGTGCGCCGCGGCCGCGGCCGCCGCCGCGGAACGCGGACGCCCCGGGCAATGGGCGATTCTCAATACTCGTTCCGCCATGGACCCGTTTCTCACGTACGCCGAGCGTCGCGATCTGCGCGAAACGGTGTGGCGCACGTATTACAGCCGCGGCAACCATGGCGGCGCCCATGACAATAAGATGATCATCACCGAGATCCTCGCGCTGCGCCGCGAGCGCGCGAAGCTGCTCGGCTATCCGACGCATGCACACTGGCGACTCGCGGATAGCATGGCCGGCAAACCCGAAAACGCACTGGCCCTGATGATGCGCATCTGGCCGGCAGCGGTGGCGCGCGTGCGCGAGGAAGTATGCGACATGCAATCGATAGCGGACTTCGATTCGCCGGGCATCAAAATTGCAGCGTGGGACTATCGCTACTACGCGGAGAAAGTGCGCCAAGCAAAGTTCGATCTCGATATGAACGAGGTCAAGCCTTACTTGCAGCTGGAGAAGCTGCGCGAGGGCATGTTCTGGGCGGCAAGCCGGTTGTACGGCTTCACGTTCTCTCAGGTGTCGGGGTTGCCGGTTTACGACGCCGACGTGCGGGTGTGGGAAGTCCGATCCGAGACAGGCCGGCATGTCGGACTCTGGTATTTCGATCCCTACACGCGTGCGGGCAAGAACTCGGGCGCGTGGATGAGCGAATACCGCGATCAATCGAAGCTGGACCGCGAGATCTCGCCCATCTTGTCCAACAATACGAATTTTCTAAAGAGTCCCGGTGGACAACCCACGCTCATCAGTTGGGACGACGCGGTGACCTTGTTCCACGAGTTCGGTCACGCGCTGCACAGCTTGAACTCCGACGTAGAGTTTCCCTTGCTGTCGGGGACGCGCGTGGTGCGCGATTTCGTGGAATTCCCGTCGCAGCTGAACGAGAACTGGCTGGCGACGCCGGAGCTGCTGTCGCGGTTCGCCCTGCATGTCGGGAGCGGCGAACCCATGCCGGCGTCGCTTGCCGCCAAGATCAGGTCCGCGAAAACGTTCAACCAGGGCTTCGCCACCGTAGAATATCTGGCTGCCGCCCTCATCGACATGCATCTGCATCTGGCAACGGAACCCGTGCTCGATCCGGAAGCGTTCGAACGCGAGACCCTCGCGGCACTCGGCATGCCCGATGAGATCGTCATGCGCCATCGCACGCCGCAGTTCGCGCACATCTTCGCAAGCGACGCGTATTCGGCAGGATACTACAGCTATCTATGGGCCGAAGTCCTCGATCACGATGCGTTCGAGGCCTTCGTGCAAGCGGGCGACCCGTTCGATAAAACCATTGCAAAGCGATTGCACGATGACATCATGTGCGTCGGCAACAGCGTGGATCCGGGTCAGGCCTTCCGTAATTTTCGGGGTAGAGACCCCAAAATCGATGCTCTTTTGCGCGCTCGTGGTTTTCATGTGGAGTGATGATAATGCCGGCAATGGTTCAAGACGATCCCAAGCACAAATTGATTCAGGCCAACGCACTACATCAGTACACGGTGACACCGGCTGATTTGCCCTTATCCTGTCCCATGCCCGGCATGTATTTGTGGAACTCGCATCCCCGCGTGTATCTGGCCATCGAGGCTGCCGGCTGGGCCAAATGTCCGTATTGCGGAGCGGAATATACTTTGGTTTAGGCGCTGGCGCGCGAATCTACGGGGTCGCTGCGACCCCGTCCGATAACGGCGCAAAGCGCCGGCCGCGCCTTTCAGACGGGGTCGCCCATCGGGCGAGCCCGTAGCTGTTGGCGCGCGGCGCCTAACAATCTCAATAACTTTGGTAGGATTTTTCCTCAACGATGGTGGATCCGAGCTTTGCATTGATGCGCCGTTTGATGGCCGCGCGCTCGTCGTTCAGGGCGTAGACCGACCGCGCCAAGCGGATGAATTCCGCATCGAAGGACTGTGCCCGCTCTTTGCCGCGAATGTCGTCTTCGATCACCCACAGACGTTCGTTGACGGTCATCAAGGAGTCCATCTCGGCGTCGATGGCGGCGCCTGCGTAGGCAGAACCGGTCCATGTCGCTTCCAGCGCCTCGAGTTCGAGCCGCACGTTGTGCAGTTTCTTCGGGTCGCTCATGCGCTTCGACTTGATCCGCAAAATGGTAATCTTATCGAGCAGTTCGCCGGGCGATATCGGTATCTTCATCTCATGCATCGCCGCATCTTAAGCTATTTTCGTTGCGCCATCAGCGCGTCCAGCTTGTCCGTGACCGCCCGCACGTCGATCAGATCCATGACGCCGGGACGCTCGATTTTCGCCGTCCATGGGATCTCGGCGGCGGGCTTCCCAAACACCATGCGCGATGCATCGTCGTATCGGTCAACGCACCATGCACGGCTGTAATAGGGGCCCGCCCGCGCGGTGCGAGTAGCCGCGTAGAGTCCGATGACGGGACAGCCGACCATGGTGGCCATGTGCACGGGCCCGGAATCCGGCGAGAGCAGCACCGTCGCCTTGGCCAGCAATCCCAATAGTTCGGGCAGCGTGTCTTTGCCGATTTGATTGACGACGCTGGCCGTGGTGGTTGCCGCCTCGATCATCGCGCCCATGCGTTGCTCCTCCTCGCTGCGCCCGCCTGCCAGGATTACCCGCAGGCCATGGATGTCGGCAGCATGATCGGCCACCGCCGCATACCGCCAAGCGGACCAATTTCGTGCACGGTGGCTGGAGCAGGGGCTGATGACAAGGGTCGGCCGGCCATCGGGAATGAGCTCATCCGCGTATGCGAGCGCACGCGCCGGCAACGTGATGTCCCAGGACGGAGCGCCCGGATCGACGCCGCAAGCCCGCGCGAAACCTAAAAACGAATCCAGCACATGCTCCGACGCGGCGGGTGCGATCTGCGCATTGGTGAACAACCATTGCAGTTCACGCGCACGCTCGCGGTCGAAGCCGAGCTTGATGGTCGCTGACACCAGGGTCGACACCAGGCTCGCGCGGATCGACAACTGCAAATCCAGCAGCAAATCGAAGCGCCGTGCGGCAAGCTCCCGTCTCAGCCGCTTAAGTTCTCCGATCATTGCCCGTTTGTCGAAGGTGATAAACTCCACGCTTGGAAGAATCGCCGTCATCAGCTTGGCTTCGAGTTTCCCGATGATCCAAGTGAACCGCGTGTGCGGCCATGCCTCCTGCAGCGTGCGAAGCACCGCCGCCGCGTGGCAGGTATCACCGATGGCCGACAAGCGCAGTAGACAGACACTTTTCGGCGGTGGATCGAAGCGGTGCGGCATCGGCATATGATGACAAAGGACGGCGGTCAACGCATTGTCACTTCCACCGGCGCCGTGTTGGCCGATCCGCGCAGCCTCGGGCCTGCAGGGGATGTTGCGGTCGAGGCGCTGTTCGAGCCGACCTTTTGGGCGGCCCGCGGCGAACTCGTCGACGTCACGGCCGGCCGGGGCGCCGCATGGTTCATTTCGTCAACGCCTCATCAATGGGCATTGCGGCACTATCGCCGCGGCGGATTCATTGCGCGCTTGTCGACGGATCGCTACATGTGGAGGGGCGAGGAACGCGTGCGCGCCTTCGCCGAATGGCGCTTGCTCGCGCAGCTCGTGCGGCATGGATTACCCGTGCCGAAGCCCGTCGCCGCGCGCTATCAGCGCCTCGGCGTCACGTATCGCTGTGATCTCATCACCGAGAGAATTCCGGACGCTCATCCGTTGAGCGCGGTGCTGTCGCTTGCTCCGCTGGCAGAATACACGTGGCGGGAGGTCGGGGTCGCCGTCGCGCGGCTGCATGCCGCCGGAGCGGATCACGCCGACCTGAATGCGCACAACATCCTCGTGAGCGGCGGCGGTGCAGTCAGCGTGATCGATTTCGATCGCGGCCGCCTGCGAAACCCGGGCGCATGGGCGCTCAAGAACTTGTCTCGGCTGCACCGTTCGCTGGTCAAAATAGCGCGCCACCTGCCGCCGGACCGCTTTTCCGCGGCGGCCTGGGAATGGCTGCTCGCCGGCTATAGGAGTGAGCCGTGCGCTACCTCTACAGTGCGTTGATCTATCTTCTCCGTCCGATCGCATTGGCGGTCGTGTTGTGGCGGGGCTTGCGCAACCGCCGATATTGGGTGGGCTTGGGCGAACGGTTCGGATTTGGACCCTCATTGGGTTCCACGCCTACGATCTGGGTGCACGCCGTGTCGCTCGGCGAGGTAACCGCGGCGGCGCCGTTGATTCGCGCGCTGCGCGCCCGCTATCCGCAAATGCCGGTGGTCCTGACGACGGCCACGCCCACCGGGCGCGAGCGCGCACAGGCGCTTTTCGGCGGCTCGAGCGTGGTGCGGTACGTACCCTATGACACGCCAGGCTCCATGCGCCGATTCGTCGCTCGAGTTCAGCCGCGCCTGGTCATCATCATGGAAACGGAATTGTGGCCGAACCTATTCAATGAGTGCCGGCGGCGCCGCATCCCCGTCGTGCTGGCGAGCGCACGCCTTTCGCTGCAATCGGTGGCACGCTATCGCCGTTTCGGCGGACTGTTCCGCAGCGTCTTGTCGGACAATACGCAGGTGGCGGCGCAGAGCGCGGAAGATGCCGAACGATTCATCACCATCGGCGCCGATCGGAACCGTACCCACGTCATCGGCAACTTGAAATTCGATATCTCCATCGACGCCGCCGCCGTCGAGCACGGCCGCGAACTGCGTGCGGCTTCCTTTAGCGCGAGGCCGGTGTGGATTGCCGGCAGCACGCATGCGGGCGAGGAAGAACCGGTGTTGACGGCACATGCCGATCTACAGCGCGATCTTCCCGGCGCGTTATTGTTATTGGTGCCGCGCCATCCTGAGCGCTTTCAAGCCGTCGCGGATTTGTTGACCCGCCGCGGCTTGCGCTTCGAGCGCCGCAGCAGCGCCGCCGCGGTGCGACCGGACACTCAGGTCTTGTTGGGGGACACGGTGGGCGAACTCGCGGCGCTGTATGCGTCGGTCGACGTGGCATTCGTCGGCGGAAGCTTGGTGCCCGTGGGCGGCCACAATCTGTTGGAGCCGGCCGCGCTCGGGGTGCCGGTAATCACCGGTCCGTATCAGTCCAACGGCAAAGAGATTGCGCAACTCTTGTTGCAAGCGGGCGCAGCGCTTAAGGTGGCCGATGGAGCTGAGCTCGGCGCGGTGTTGAAGCAGTTGTTTGCGGATCCGGAACGGCGCCGGCGCATGGGCTCACGCGGTCGCCGTGTCGTCGAGGCGAATCGCGGTGGCGTGACGCGCTTACTCGAACTCGTCGAGCCTATTCTTTCAGCAGGGTGTTGAGTCGGTTCAGGCTCTGCTCCGACAGAATACCCGCGGCTTGCTGTAGTTTGAGGACGTTCATCATGTAGTCGTAGCGGCTGCGCGAATAGTCGGTCTTGGCTTGGATCCACCGGCGGCGAGATTCCAGCACATCCACCGCCGTGCGGGTTCCGGCTTCGTAGCCCGTTTGGGTGGCGTTGAGCGCCGTGGTGTTCGACTCGACCGCGCGCCGCAATGCTTTGACGTGCGAGATCTCGGAGATCACGCCGAGATACGCATCGCGGGCATCATGTTCGGTTTGACGGGCCACGCGCTCGACCCGTTCCTTGGCAGCCCGATGTTGGTAGACGGCTTGCCGCACCTGCGAGGACACCATCCCTCCGGAATACAACGGAAAGGTCAACTGTATTCCGATCGAGCGTTGATTTTGATCGAGCAGCGAACTGCCGTACGGGGTGCCGTCGGAGTTGATGCTGTCGGCGTCCGTGTGGACTTTGTAGCCGCTTGCAATCAAGTCGAGAGAAGGAAAATGTCCGCCGCGCACAGAACTCACGTTGTCTCTGGCGATATCCGCCGCCAAGCGGCTGGACACCAACGACAGATTCTGCTGAAGAGCCATTTCCACCCACCGGTCTTCGCTGATCGGATCCGGGTTGTCCAGTTCGAAGGGCTCCATCGGGCGCGCCAAGGTGTCGAACAGGTCGCCGGTGATTTCACGCAAGAATTCCTGCGCGGATGCGATTTGACGCTTGGCGGCGATGACGGCTGCCGCGCTGCTGTCGTGCGAGGCGCGCGCCTCTTGCACGTCGGTGATGGCGATCAGGCCCACTGCATAACGCTGTTCCGCTTGTTCGAGTTGGCGACTGACCGAGGCCAGAGCGCCTTCCTCCGCATCGAGATCGTCCTGCGACGCGAGCACATCGAAGTAGCGCTGAGCCACTCGGGAGATGAGGTCCTGTTGCGCCGCCTGGTAATCCGCCTCGGCCTGCGCGACTTGAGCATCCGCGCGCTGCAATGCCACCCAGTTCTCCCAGCGGAAGATGTTCTGTTTCAGATCGACGCCGTACTTGTGGTCGTGCGTGATCGTGTGTCCATCGAACGGAAAGCTCTCGATAATCGTCGGGCCGCCGGCGACCGTCACGTTCTCGATAAGGTTCGACGGTCCGGTGTCGCGCTCCTTGGTGGCCAGGGCGTTTCCGGTCAACTGAGGCAGCAAAGCGGCGAGCGCCTGCGGTTTCGATTCGAGGGCTGCGAGGCGAGTCGCCTCGGCCTCGCGCAATTGCGGATCATTTTGCAAGGCGCGCTGATAGACGGCCACGAGGTCCGCGGCGAATGCGGCGTGGAAGCCCATGACACACGCAACCACCGTCAGAGAACGCTTCATTCGTCTTCCATTCGTCGCGAACCGGCCCAGCAGCCCGCGGCCGGTGTTATATGTAACTATAACACCCGGGCGAGCCATCAATATTGCGGGATTTGTGGATCTAGGTCCCTGGACCACGCCAGAATGCCGCCGGAGAGGTTGAAAACCGACGCAAATCCGTGGGCCTCGAGAAAACGCGCTACTTGCAGGCTGCGGCCGCCGGAACGACAAATCACGACGGTTTCCTTTTGCGGGTCGAGTTCGTTCACTCGATCCGCCACCTGACCCATGGGAATGTGGATGAGACCGGTGGGAACGGGCGCCAACTGTGTCTCCCAGTCTTCGCGGACGTCCAGCAACGTCAATTCATGGCCTTCGGCACGGCGCTTCAAGAACTCCTGCGGGCTGATTTCCTTGACCATCAGAATACGAAACCCGGCGGCGCGGTGGCGTTGATCAACGGATCGATGACGGTCTCGAAAAGACTCTCGCGAATCCATTCGGTGCTGTCTACACGGCGTACCAGGACGGCGTCCATGACCGGCGCCACTCCGACGACTGCAAACAGCCTGCCGCCGACGCGCAACGCTTGTTCGAAGCGGGTATCGTAAACCGGCAGGGAGCCGGTAACGGCAATGACGTCGTATTCGCCCAAGGCAGCGCTGCCGAATGCGTCGCGCGTCTCGAGATCCACTCGCGCCTGCGGTACCGCGCGCAAATTCACGGCGGCGGCCGCCGTGAATTCGGCACGAATGTCGATTGAATGTGTGGAGCTTCCGAGCAGGCTCAAGCACGCGGCCAAGTACCCGGTCCCAGTACCTACTTCGAGCGCGGCGTCCGTCGCATTCAGTGCCAAGGCTTGAAGAATCCGTCCCTGCAGCACGGGCGCCAGCATGGACTGCCCGAAGCCGATGGGAATCGGCGTGTCGGCAAATGCGAGCTCGCGATACGCCGGCGGCACGAATGCTTCACGCGGCACCGCCGACAGCACATCCAGCACCCGCGGGTCCAGAACTTCCCACGCACGGATCTGCTGATCCACCATCTGACGACGAGCTGCCATAGTGTCCATAAAATCTCGCGCGTTATTAAGGCCGTTGATTATGGTCAATTTCCCCAGGGGACGCGAGTCCCTTGCGCTATTCTTCGACTGACGATGTGTCACGATGCGCCGAACCCTTAAGGGGACTTAAATTTTAAGCGTCGTCCCGATTCGTCGCATGAGGTCCTTTTTTGATAGCGTCTTCCGTCTTCGCATGGATTTTGACCTCAGCTTTATTGGCCGTGGGCGTCGGCGTGCTCGTGGTTTGGAATCGGCGCCAAAAGCGGGCCGTCAGCGAGTTCTCCGAGCAAGTCCGGCGGATCACGGTCGAATCCGGGACCACCGGCCGCATCGGGCTCGAGGGTAAGTCGGAGTCGCTGGAGCAATTGGGCATGGCGGTCAACAAGCTGCTCGAGAATCTCGAACTACGCGGCGCCAACTTGCAGGGCCGCGAGCAGTTGTTTCAACGCTTGGTCGAGACGGTACACCATGCAGTGCTGGTTCACCGCAATCAGATCCTGTTTGCCAACCCGCGGTTTCTCACCCTGCTCGGAATGAACGCGAACGAAGTGATCGGCAGACCCTTGAGCGCTTTCGTCGGGCCGGAATATGTCGAGTTGGTCGACAATAATTTGCGCCGACGGTTGGCCGGCCAACCCGCCGCCGAGCGCTACGAGGTCGAGCTGATCGGTGCGCACGGCGAGGTCACTCGCGTCGAATTGTCGAGTACGCTGATCGACAGCTCCGGCGAGCCTGCGTTGCTTCTCACCGCGCTGGAGATGCTGCCGGAGGCATCGATGACGGCGACGTTGCCGGCGCAGCGGCCGCGCGCCGTGGCCACCCTCGACGCCATGGGTGAAAGCGTCATCACGGTCGACGCCGACGGACGCATCGATTACATCAACACCGCCGCGGCGACGTTGTTGGGTCAGCGCTTCGACCAAGTCGTCGGCAAGACCTTTCCCGACGTCGCATCGCTGGTCGACGAAGCGGACCGGCATTCGCTCGGCGATCCGATTCGCATGGCCTTGGCCGCGGGAGGTCGCGTGTCGATGGGCAGACGCGCAGTGCTCGTGCCCGCCAACGGCCTCGCCGAGCGTTCCGTCGAACTCAGCGTGACGCCATTAAAGTCCGAGAGCGGCCAAATCCTGGGGTTGGTGCTCGTGCTGCACGATACCAGCGAGCTGCGCGGCATCACGCGTCAGATGACGTATCAGGCCACCCACGATGCGTTGACCGGCTTGGTGAATCGTCGCGAGTTCGAGCGGCGGCTGCAGGAAGCGATGGAGTCCGCGCAGACCGGAGATGCCGCGCACGCGCTGTGCTACCTGGATCTCGACCGGTTCAAAGTCGTCAACGACACGTGCGGGCATACCGCCGGCGACAACATGTTGCGCGAGGTGGCCTCGATCATCAAAGAAGCGGTGCGGGATTCCGACACCGTGGGACGCATCGGCGGCGATGAATTCGCGCTGCTGCTGGTGGGCTGCCCGCTCGAGAAAGCGCGGCAGATAGCCGACGATGTCGTGCATTCGGTCAGCGATTACCGCTTCGTGTGGAAGGACAAGATTTTCAACATCGGCGTCAGCATCGGTCTGGTGGAAATCGGCCGCGGCGGCGGCGCGATCGAAGACCTCATGAACTCGGCGGACTCCGCATGTTACGTCGCCAAGAAGCAGGGCGGTCTGCACGTTCACGTGTATTCCGCGCGTGAGGAAGCGAATGCGCGCCACAGCGGCGAGATTCATTGGCTGCAGAAACTGCAAGGCGCCTTGCGCGACAATAAGTTCGAACTGTATTCCCAGCCGATCGTGCACGCGCAAGTCGGCGGTGTGCGCGGGCCTGCACTCGAGGTATTCGTGCGCATGGAGGGCGAGAACGGCCAACCGCCGGCGCCGCCCGCCGAATTCATCCGCGCCGCCGAGCGCTACCGCTTGATGCCGTACGTCGATCGATGGGTGATCCAGACGGTGCTGTCGGCCTTGGGGCGCGGGGGCATGAAATTGCCGGTGGGCCGCAGCGTGGCGATCAACATCGCCGGGCAGACGCTGGCCGATACCGAATTCCTGGAATTCGTGGTCGACTGTTTCGATCACACGGGCGCCAGTCCGAGCGATATTTGCTTGGAAGTTACCGAAAGTTCGGTGGTCGCGAATTTAGATCACGCACGGCGATTCATCGCCGTGTTGCGCGGCATGGGGTGCGAGTTCGCGCTGGATGACTTCGGCAGCGGCTTGAGCTCGTTCTCGACGCTCCGTACCCTGCCCATGGATTACCTGAAGATCGACGGCACCTTCATCCGAAATCTCGCGGCAGACACGGTGAATCAGGCGATGGTCGCGGCGATGATCGAACTGTCGCGCAGCCTCAACTTCCGCACCGTGGCGGAACAGGTCGAGGACCAGATGTCGTTGGATGCCGCGCGGAGCATGGGCATCGATTTCGTGCAGGGCTTCGTCATCGGGCGGCCGCAGCCGCTGTCGGTCACGCCAATTCCGCCGTGAGCAGCGTTTTGCCGTAGCCCGGCATCGTCCGCCCGGATGCTGAGCCGGGCGTGCGCGCGGAAGGGCTTATAACCGTCCGGCAGAACCTCATAACAAACTTCTATGGTTTCCGCCCGCGCTTAGGAGGAAAATCGGCGGCAGCCAAGGGTTTAACGAGGTGCGACATGCCGATTTACCAAGACAATACCAAGTCCATCGGGCACACGCCGTTGGTTCGGATCAATCGCTTGGACGCTGCCAGCGGCGCGACCATATTGGCCAAGATCGAGGGCCGCAATCCGGCCTACTCCGTGAAGTGCCGGATCGGGTCCGCCATGGTGTGGGATGCCGAAGAGCGCGGTACGCTGAAGCCCGGAATGTCCATCGTCGAGGCCACGAGCGGCAACACGGGCATTGCGCTGGCGTTTGCGGCCGCCTCACGCGGCTATGGATGCGTGCTCACCATGCCGGACACCATGAGCATGGAACGGCGTAAGGTACTGGTGGCGTTCGGCGCCAAACTGGTTTTGACACCGGGTGCCAAGGGCATGAAGGGGGCCATCGCCAAGGCGGAGGAGCTGGCTGCGGCCGATCCCGGCAAGTATCTGCTGATGAAGCAATTCGACAATCCCGCCAACCCCGCGATCCACGAACGGACCACGGGCCCGGAAATTTGGGATGACACCAACGGCAACATCGACATATTCGTATCGGGCGTGGGCACCGGCGGTACGCTGACCGGCGTCTCGCGTTACATCAAGAACACGCGGGGGAAGAAGATTCTGACGGTGGCCGTCGAGCCCACCAATTCGCCCGTCATCAGTCAGACGCTGGCGGGTCAACCGCCGACGCCCTCGCCGCACAAGATCCAGGGCATCGGCGCCGGGTTCATTCCGAAGAACCTGGATTTGTCCATGATCGACCGCGTCGAGCAGGTTACCAACGACGAAGCGATCGCGGTGGCGCGGCAGCTGGCCCGCGAGGAAGGGATGCTCTGCGGTATATCGTGCGGCGCCGCGATGGCGGCGGCGCTCCGGCTGGCGCGAGAACCGGCGCAGGCGGGCAAGACCATCGTGGTGATCCTACCGGACGCCGGCGAACGGTACCTGTCAGGTGCCTTGTTCGAGGGCTTGTTCGAGGAAGTGGAGAAGATGCAGGCGGTAGCCTGAGCGTGCCATGACCGCCGTTGCCACCCCGCAATCGCCGATCTCTCCGCTGGACGCCTTGGCGGGCGAACTGCTCGGCAGCTATTTGGGCGATGAGCGCGCACGCCGCATCTCGCATCGCTACCTTCCGTCGCGGGAGGCGATCGTCGCGATCTTGGAAGGCGTGCTCGATCTCATGTACCCCGGCTATTTCGGGCGCCGCGATCTGACCACAGAGAATCTCGGCGCTTACATCGCGCAATCGGTGGCGGTGCTGGCGCCCAAGATAGAGCGGGAGATGGAGCACTGCCTATGCTACGGGCGGGAACGCGAGGCGACCGCGCCCGATCTGGGCGAATGCGCGCCGCGGGCGCATGAGCTGACCCAAATATTTCTGGACCGCCTGCCGGAAATCCGCCGGCTGCTGCTGACCGACCTGCAGGCGGCGTTCGACGGCGATCCCGCGGCGACCAATCTGGACGAAGTGGTGCTGGCGTACCCCGGCCTGCTGGCCGTCAGCGTCTATCGCATTGCGCATGCCCTGTACGATTTGGGCGTCCCGATGATGGCGCGGATGATGACCGAGTGGGCGCATTCGAAGACCGGATGCGATATTCATCCCGGTGCGAAAATCGGCTCAGCATTCTTCATCGATCATGCAACCGGCGTGGTGATCGGTGAAACCAGCGACATCGGTGACGGCGTGAAGCTGTACCAGGGAGTGACTTTGGGGGCGCTGTCTTTTCCGCGGGATGCGGCAGGGCACATCATTCGGAACAAGAAGCGGCATCCCACGGTTGAAAGCGGCGCCACGTTGTACGCCAACGCCACCATCCTCGGCGGTCAAACGGTGATCGGTGCGGACAGCGTCATCGGCGGATCCGCGTTCATCACGCGCAGCGTGCCGCCGCGTTCTCGCGTCTCACTCAAAGATCCGGAACTGCGAGTCGCGAGCCGCGACGGCGCCGCCGAACCCGACGCCCTTTATTTCGATATTTGATGGGGCCGCCTAGGCCTAAGGCGCCAGCCCGGAGCGCCCTCGGGCTGGGCGCGCCGAGTACGCGCCCCGGGCTCGGCGCTATGCGCCCCGGGCTCGGCGCCTTAGGCTAGCGCCCCGGGCTCGGCGCCCCCGGCTACGCGCCCCGGCCTAGGCGGCCCCCTACATCATCTTGCCGAGGATGGGCACCATCAGCAGTGCCACGATGTTGATGATCTTGATGAGGGGGTTGATCGCGGGTCCGGCAGTGTCCTTGTAGGGGTCGCCGACCGTATCGCCGGTCACCGCCGCCTTGTGAGCGACGGAGCCTTTGCCGCCGTAATGGCCTTCCTCGATGTATTTCTTCGCGTTGTCCCAGGCGCCGCCGCCGGTGGTCATGGAAATGGCGACGAACAAACCCGTGATGATGGTGCCGATGAGCAAACCGCCCAGGGCCTGCACGCCGTATCCGGGCCCCATGAGCCAGTTGACGACGAGCACCAGCACGATGGGTGCGAGGATGGGTAACAACGAGGGAACGATCATTTCCTTGATGGCGGCCTTGGTCAGCATGTCGACGGCACGGGAATAGTCAGGCTTGGCGGTGCCTTCCATGATGCCCGTGATCTCGCGGAATTGACGCCGTACTTCAATGACCACCGAACCCGCAGCGCGGCCTACCGCTTCCATCGCCATGGAGGCGAACATATAGGGAATGAGGCCGCCGATGAACAAACCGATGATGACGGCCGGATTCGATAGGTCGAAGCTGGTGGCGTGCCCCGTGACTTCCTCGAGCTTGTGGGTGTAATCGGCGAACAGCACCAGGGCTGCGAGCCCTGCAGAGCCGATTGCGTAGCCCTTGGTGACGGCCTTGGTGGTGTTGCCCACCGCGTCCAGCGGATCGGTGACAGCGCGGACCTTGGCGTCGAGACCGGCCATCTCGGCGATGCCGCCGGCGTTGTCGGTGATGGGACCGTAGGCGTCGAGCGCAACGATCATGCCGGTCATGGACAGCATCGCCGTGGCGGCGATGGCGATGCCGTACAGCCCCTCGAGCCGATAAGACGCCCAGATGCTCAAAGTCACGGCGATCACCGGCAGGGCGCACGCCTTCATGGAGACACCCAGTCCCGCGATGATATTGGTGGCATCGCCGGTCTGCGAGGCCGCGGCAATATGCTGAACGGGACCGTATTCGGTGGCCGTGTAATACTCGGTAATCACGATCATGGCGGCCGTTAGCGCGAGACCTACCAGGGTGCAGAGCCACATGCCCATGGCTTTGTCGCCCATGATGGCCTGGGAGACGAAATAAAACGCAACGGCGGAAATGACGCCGGAGACGATGACGCCTTTGTACAAGGCATTCATGATCTTGCCGCCTTCCTTGGTAGACACGAAGAACGTGCCGACGATGGAAGAAACGATGGAAATGGCGCCCAGGAGCAGCGGGAACAGCACCGCTCGTTCGCCCATGTCGACCATGACGAGTCCGCCCAGCAGCATGGTGGCAACGAGGGTGACGGCGTAGGTCTCGAACAGGTCGGCGGCCATGCCGGCGCAATCGCCCACATTGTCGCCGACGTTGTCGGCGATGACCGCCGGATTGCGCGGATCATCCTCCGGTATTCCTGCCTCGACCTTGCCGACGAGGTCCGCCCCAACGTCTGCGCCCTTGGTGAAGATTCCACCGCCCAAGCGCGCGAATATGGAGATCAGCGAGCCGCCGAATGCCAGACCGACCAGCGACCGCAGCGCCGCTTCGGCGTCGCCCAATATACGAAGCATGAGGAGGTAGTAGCCGGCCACGCCCAACAACCCTAAGCCGACCACCAGCATGCCGGTGATGGCGCCGCCGCGGAACGCGACGTTGAGCGCCGCATTGATGCCGTTGTGGGCGGCCTGAGCGGTGCGCACATTGGCGCGCACGGAGATGAACATGCCGATGTAACCGGCGAGCCCGGAGAGGATCGCCCCAGCGGCAAAGCCGCCGGCAGTGGCCCAGCCCAGAGTCAGTCCGAGAACGACGAAGAGGATCACGCCGACGATGGCGATGGTGGAGTACTGGCGATTCAGGTACGCCCGGGCGCCGGCCTGAATGGCGGCGGCGATCTCCTGCATCCGCGCATTGCCGGCAGGCTGCGCCAAGATCCAGCGGACGGATACCAGTCCGTAGAGAATCGCTATCACACCTGAGCCTATCGCCAGCCAAAGGGCATTATCGAGCGTCATCGAGGATCTCCGTGTCGTCTGAGGTTGTTATTTATACTATTGAAAATTCGACGGTAATCGCCTGAACAAAGCCTATACGATGAACTTTTTCTTGAGCCGTCTGGGCACACCCACGCCCTTGATCGCCACATAGGTGGGTAAGCCGCGGGTATAGGGTGGGTGGTCCTCGCCGTGGATCAGCGGCGACAAGTACTGCCGGCAGGCTGCCGTGATGCCAAAGCCGTCCGCGGTGATGTAATTGCGAGGCACTTTCTTTTCTTGGTTGGCAATGGCGCTCAAGGGCGCTTCGCCGATGGTCCAGCGATACGGTTTGGAGGACTTCCTCACGATCACCGGCATGACGGCATTCTTGCCCTTGAGCGCGAACTCGACCGCGGCCTTGCCGACGGCATACGCCTGTTCGACATCCACCTTCGAGGCAATGTGCCGCGCCGACCGCTGCAGGTAATCGGCCACGGCCCAATGAAACTTGTAGCCGAAGGCTGTCTGAGTCATCTGTGCCACGACGGGCCCAACCCCGCCCAACTGCGAATGTCCGAATGCGTCCTTGGTGCCGGCTTCCGCCAGAAAATTGCCGTCGGGGTCGCGCACCCCTTCGGATACCACGACTACGCAGTAGCCGTGCTTCTCGACGGTCTGCTTGACCTTGGCAAGGAAGCGCTCGCGATCGAACGTGATCTCGGGAAACAGAATGATGTGAGGTGCATCGCCGCTCTTGTCACCGCTCAAGCCGCTGGCCGCGGCCATCCAGCCGGCATGACGGCCCATGACTTCCAGCACGAACACTTTGGTCGACGTGCGGGCCATCGATAGGACATCGAGCGCGGCCTCACGCGTCGAGATGGCAATGTACTTGGCCGCCGAGCCGAAACCGGGGCAGCAATCGGTGATGGGGAGGTCGTTGTCCACGGTTTTCGGCACGCCGATGCAGATGATCGGGTATCCCAACTGCGCGCCCATCTCCGATACCTTTTGCGCGGTATCCATGGAATCGTTGCCGCCGTTGTAGAAAAAATAGCCGATGTCGTGAGCCCGGAACACGTCGATCAAGCGCTCGTATTGGGCACGATTCTTGTCGATTCCAGCCAGTTTGTAGCGTGCCGACCCAAACGCCCCGCCCGGCGTGTAGCGCAAACCGCTGATGGTTGCCCGGCTTTCCTTGCTGGTGTCGATCATGTCCTCGGTCAGAGCACCGAGGATGCCGTGCCGGCCAGCGTAGACTTTCGCTATCCGATTCGGGTACTTACGTGCCGTTTGGAGCAGGCCGCAGGCGGTTGCGTTGATGACGGCGGTGACGCCGCCGGATTGGGCGTAGAACGCGTTTCTTGACGTTGAGCGCTGCATAAGCCGCGGAGGATAGCCGATCGGCGGGCGCACGGCACGACTATGCGGATGCCATAGCGCGGATGCCGGCGTTTGACGATGGCCGCCCGCAAAGGTACGGTAACGCGCTTTCATCATCGGCGAGCATCATGCGTATAGTCCTCTTAGGCGCACCCGGGTCCGGCAAGGGCACGCAGTCGCAGCTGCTCGTCAAGACCTACGGCGTGCCGCAAATTTCGACCGGCGATCTGCTGCGCGAGGCGGTGGCTGCCGGGACGGGGCTTGGGCGTCGCGCGAAGGCGGCCATGGATGCCGGCAAGCTGGTCGACGATGACACCGTGCTCGGGATGATTCGCGAAAGACTGGACCAGGCCGACGCGGCCAAGGGCTTCATTTTGGACGGGTTTCCGCGAAACATTACCCAGGCCGACGCGCTCGAAAAAATGCTCGGCGACATCGGCAGGCCGCTCGAAGCGGTGGTCCTGCTGAATCTGGATCTCGGTATTCTGTTCAAACGCCTGACCGGCCGGCGAATTTGCCAGGACTGCGGCCAGGTGTTCAACGTGTTCACTTCACCGCCGGATACTGCGCTGCATCTCGACCAGTACGGGCATCCGCCGCGCCTGATCCAGCGTCCGGACGACAGGGAGGAGGTCATCGGCAAGCGTCTCGAGGTGTACGACGCGCAGACCAAGCCTCTCATCAATTACTACACCGACTCCGGGCTGTTGCGCGTGGTGGACGCGGATGCAGACATGGGTACCGTGTTCGAGAGCATCCGGCAGGCCGTCAACAGCTAGCCGGTGCTCGCTGGTTGATCCCATGCTCGCGCAGCGAGCATTATCGGACGGGGTCGCCGTTACACGCGTCCTCGACCCCGTAAATTCGGCGCGAAGCGCCTAAATATTGCCTAAATATTCTCGAGTAGCCGTTCGCCGATCTCATGGCGTCGCCAGCCGGTGAACGCATGCGAGTCGCGTTTACCCATGGCGAGCGCCTTGAGCTCGCCGCGCGGCGCGAGCAGCTCCGCATTTACGTGCAATTCCGCCGCGCGCGCATCGACGATTTTGGCGAGCCGCTCGATCAACGCCTTCTGTTCCGGAGTGGGGCGCGCATCCTGGATCGGGTTCTCGTCATCGATCGGTTTAGCCGATTCTTCGTGCAATGTTCGCAAAAGACTGGCTGCGAACGCGTCGTTGAAATTTTCCGGCATGGCATGGAGCCCGGCGAGCGCCGCGCGCGACCCCGGATTGGCCTGCGCGACGGCAAAGATGGCCGCGTCGGAGATGATCCAGGCACGCGGCAGATCGCGTTCGCGCGCGAGCCTTTCTCGCCAGATGGCGATGCCTTTGGCACGCGCCCGCGCCTTTGGGTCCAGTTGGCCGATGCCGCGCAGCCGTTCCCACGCGTGCGTTGGGTCCGGCTCGTACAGCCGGGGATTCTGGAGTGCGGCGCAATCTTCCGACGCCCAATGTTCCCGCCCCAGATCCTTCAATCGCGCGGCCAGGAGTTCGGCGATGTCGCCGAGATACAAAACGTCGTCGGCGGCGTATTCGAGCTGTTCCGCGGTCAGCGGCCGTTTGGACCAATCGGTGCGCGTCTGGCCCTTGGGGATGGTGACATCCAGCAGGGTCTTGACCAGCTCTGCGTATCCCACCTGCGGCTTCAGACCGATGCAGCCCGCGGCGATCTGGGTATCGAACACCGGTGAAATCACCCTTTTGGTGGTCAGATAAAACGCCTCGAGATCCTGGCGCGCCGAGTGAATGACCTTGCGCGTATGCACGGCGGTCATGGCGGGAACCAAGTGGTCCAGACCGCCGCCGCGCAAGGTGTCGACGCACCAAATCTCGCCTCCGGCCGCGATTTGCAGTAGGCAGAGCTTGGGGAAAAAAGTCCGTTCGCGCAGAAATTCCGTATCGACACCGATCAGGGGCTGCGATTCGAGCCTAAGCGCCAGTGCCGGCAACTCGTCATTTCGATCGACCCAAATCGCGTCGGGCATATCAGGAGCCTGTACAATTTGAAAAATCAATTATGACTGAATGAACGATGTTGCGACTCGCTAAAGCATTTTTGGATATCGCCCTCTGGCGCCGATCGCCGGCGCAGTTGCCGGCGTCGCTGTTTTTGTTGGGGCTGGTGGCCGCTGCGGTGGCATTGCTCGAAGTGCTGGGTGCGCTGCTGCCGCCAAACCCAAGCGACCGAATTCTTACGCGCGTGGTCTTGAGCGTCGGTTTGCCGCTGGCGTTCGCCTGGGTGGTGCTCGCCATCGCGCGGCACGGCCAACGGTTTCTGCAGACCGGCATTGCGCTGTTGGGCGTTGCCGTGCTCGCGGAATTGGTGCTGTATCCCTTGGGCTCGCTGCTCAACGTGGTCGGCTCGGACCGGCCGGCGGCCATACCGTTGGGTCTGTTGCTGTTCGTGGGGCTGATCTGGTACTTGCTCGCGTGCGCCAACATCTGGCGGGCGGCGCTCGACTCTGGATTAGGGTTGGGGCTGGCCATCAGCGTCGGCTACCTGTTGCTGTCGATGGTGCTGGAACAGCAACTTCTGCCGGACGCATAGGCTCCTAGCGCATGCACGTGCACATTTTGGGGATAGCCGGCACGTTCATGGGCGGCATTGCCGCGATTGCGAAAGCGGCAGGTTTCCGCGTGACGGGATCCGATCTCAATGTATATCCGCCGATGAGTACCCAGCTCGATGCGTTGGGCATCGACTACGTCCAAGGGTATGGCGCCGAGCAACTGAACTTGCGTCCCGACATCGTGGTGGTGGGCAATGCACTGTCGCGCGGCAGTCCGGTGGTCGAGGCGATGCTCGATCGCGGCCTGCCCTATACCTCCGGACCGTCGTGGCTCGCCGAGCAGGTGCTGCAAGGTCGGCATGTGCTGGCGGTCGCCGGCACTCACGGCAAGACCACGACCAGCAGCATGCTCGCCTGGATCTTGCAGCATGCGGGGCTGAATCCCGGGTTCCTGATCGGCGGAGTGCCCGCCAATTTCGATTCCACCGCACGGCTCGGGTCCGCCCCCTACTTCGTGATCGAAGCGGATGAGTACGACACGGCGTTTTTCGACAAGCGGGCGAAGTTCGTTCACTACCGTCCGCGCACCGCGATACTGAACAATCTGGAATACGACCATGCAGATATCTACCCGGACGTCGCAGCCATCCGTCGTCAGTTCAATCAGCTGATTCGTACCGTACCGTCGGCCGGCCGCCTGATCGTCAACGGCGACGATGCGGAACTTGGGCTCACGCTGGCAATGGGATGCTGGACTCCGTGCGAGACATTCGGCGGCGCACGCCACGGCGTCGATTGGAGCGCGCGCGACGAAGCGGGCGAATCGGCGCGGTTTTCGGTGCATCTCAAGGGTAAAAATGTGGCCGAGGTCGAGTGGACGCTGTTCGGCAAGCACAACGTGATGAATGCGCTGGCGGCGATCGCGGCGGCTCATCACGTGGGGATCGAGCCGGCGCACTCGGCGCTCGCCTTACGCGAGTTCCGCGGGGTGAAGCGGCGCATGGAGATTCGCGGCGTGGTGGGCGGCGTGACCATTTACGACGATTTCGCGCATCATCCGACCGCGATCGAAACCACGCTCCAGGGCTTGCGCGCACGCGTCGGCGCGGCGCGGATCGTGGCCGTGGTCGAACCGCGATCCAACACCATGAAGCTCGGCGTGCATCGCGATCAGTTGGCCCCGTCATTGGCGCTCGCGGACCGCTCGTGGTTTCTGAACTCGCCGGATCTGGGATGGGATTTGCCGGCGGCGTTGGGATCGTTGGGAGAGCGCGCGAGTTTTGCGGCGACCGTCGAAGCACTCGTACAAGGATTGGCCGACGACAGCCGGCCCGGTGACCAGGTGCTCGTCATGAGCAACGGCGGTTTCGGCGGTTTGCACGACAAGCTGCTCGCGGAACTGCGGAAACGCCAGCCGGCTGCGGCGCAGGGCGGCGTTGCGTGACGTCGATCGCGCTGTTCCCGCTGAACATCGTGCTGTTCCCGGACGGTCCGCTGCCGCTGCGGATTTTCGAAACGCGCTACGTGGACATGGTGCGGCGATGCCTGCGGGAAGACCACGGCTTCGGCATCGTCTTGATTCGCGAAGGCAACGAAGTGGGTCCCGCGGAAACCTACGACGTGGGCACGATCGCAAAGATCACGGATTTCAATCAACTGCCGGATGGACTGCTCGGGCTCTCGTGCGTGGGTCAGCAGCGCTTCCGCATCTTGAGCAAATCGTTGGCCAAGGACGGACTCAATATGGCCGAGATCGAGTGGCTCACGCATGAGCCTACCGTCCCCGTTCCGCAGCGCCACGCGCGTCTGGCGGAATTGTTGAAAACGGTGTTGCCGCAATTGGGCGAGGTGTACACCGACATCGACATGCGCTTGGACGATGCGGCATGGGTGGGCCATCGTTTCGCGGAAATCCTGCCGATCCCTTTGTACGAGAAGCAAAGTCTTCTCGAGATCGACGATCCCGTTCAGCGGCTCGACGTGCTGGCGCGGTTGGCGTAGAAGCGGCGCAAGCCGAAGCCCAGCAGAATCGTCCACGCCAGCACCAGCCACCCGACGAAGCCGTCGAACCGGCTGAGTAAAAAATTCCAGGGTGCCGAATGCAGCGGCTGCGCCATCTCGTGCACCACCAGCATCACCCATACCCAGCCCGCGTGCAGTCCGATGCACGCGGCAATATTGCCGGTGGCGACGCGGATGCTCCCGAGCACGACGCCGACGGCAAACAGGCACAAAAAAGCGTCCGCAATACCGGACGGATGGGCGAGCAAGTGCAGCGTGCCGGCCACGAGATCGAGACCGCTGCGTGCGGTCACCTGGTCGGGAGGGATTTTGAAGCTGGCAAAGAAATGCGTGGCCGAGTAGACGACGGCGGTCAACAGCACCGCGGCTCCGGCACCCGACTCGCGCTCGATCGCGGTATGCATGGCGCCGCGGAGGAAGGTCTCCTCGATGAATGCCACGGCAAGCCCGCTCAATAGCCTGCCGACGACGAGTTTCCCGAGAGCGGCCGCGGTGTATCCCGCGGCTGCCGTCCAATCGAGCAGCCCCAGCGCGGTCATGATGGCGACCACCAGCGCCATGGTCGCGGCGCCCAGGCCTAAGCCGATCACCATTTCCCTCAGGAACGAACGCCGTGGAATCCCGTAGCCGAGGCTGGTCTTATCGGCGAGCCTCAAGTGCCGCGCCGTGAGCGCAAAGCCCAAAGCCAAGGCCAGCATGCCGATGCGCTCGCCGATGCGATGGAACGGAAAGTTGAAATGCGGATGCAACAGCAACCACACCGGGTACGTGAACACCGCTATCGAGACGAGACCTACGAGTATCAGTCCCAGGAACCAAGCGAACGCGCGCATCAGGAACTATTCATGAACAACGGCATTCGCGTGCACGAAGTCGGGATTGGGCAGGCATTTTCCGGACCGCCGTGAATCCGTCCATGGAGGCTGCGGGAAAAACATCCTGTTTTTCACGCTCCGGAAAATGCCTGCCCAATCCCGACTTCCTGGATCACTTCCGTTGTTCATGAGCAGTTCCGGCTAGGAGTGCAGTCGGGGGAATACGGTCTCCGCCGCCGCGATGGTGGCATCGATGTCCAGGGCAGAATGCGCCGCCGACAAAAATCCGGCTTCGAAGGCCGACGGTGCGAAGTAGACGCCGGCATCCAGCATGGCGTGGAAAAACCGCCTGAAACGCTCCACGTCGGAGGACATGACCTTGGCGAACGTGTCCACGTGCTTCTCGCCCGTGAAAAAGAATCCGAACATGCCGCAGACATGATTGGTCGCAAGCGGGATGTCGGCACGCGCCGCGGCAGCGGCAAGCCGCTGCATCAAGCTATCGGTGGTGACTTTGAGGCGTTGATGGAATCCGGGAGCTGCAACCAATTCCAGGGTGGTGAGTCCGGCCGTCATTGCCACCGGATTGCCGGACAAGGTTCCCGCTTGATAAACGGGGCCCAGCGGCGCAAGCCGCTCCATGATGTCGCGGCGTCCGCCGAATGCGCCGACCGGCATGCCGCCGCCGATGATCTTGCCCAGCGTCGTAAGATCGGGACGCACGCCGTACAATTCCTGTGCGCCCCCGAGCGCGACGCGAAAGCCCGTCATCACTTCGTCGAAGATCAGCACTGCGCCCACTCGGTCGCATTCCTGACGCAGGGTTTGCAGAAAGCCGGGCGCCGGCGGTACGCAGTTCATGTTGCCGGCCACCGGTTCGACGATGATGCAGGCGATTCGGTCGCCGATCTGACTGAACACGTCGCGGACCTGAGCGGCGTCGTTGTAGTTGAGCGTCACGGTGAGAGCGGCCAGCACCGTCGGCACGCCCGGCGAGGTGGGAACGCCGAAGGTGAGCGCGCCCGACCCGGCCTTGATCAACAGCGAATCCGAGTGCCCGTGATAGCACCCTTCGAACTTCACGATGATATCCCGGCCGGTGAAGCCGCGCGCCAAGCGAATGGCGCTCATGGTGGCCTCGGTACCGGAGCTGACGAAACGAACCAACTCAATGGACGGCATGAGTAGGGTCACACGCCGCGCAAGCGCCGTCTCGAGTTCGGTGGGTGCGCCGAAGGAGAGTCCGTCCGCAGCCACGGCTTGTACGGCCGCAATTACCTGGGGATGGGCGTGGCCCAGGATCATCGGGCCCCACGAGCCCACATAATCGATGAAGCGCCGCCCGTCGGCGGCAATAGTATGAGCTCCGGACGCCTTCTTGAAGAAAACGGGTTCGCCGCCGACGCTGCGGAATGCGCGAACCGGCGAATTCACGCCGCCCGGAATGTACTTACAGGCCTCTTGATACAGGCTTACCACTTCGATCTCCCACGTTGTGCGACAGGCGCTCCCCGTTAAGCAGCAAGCGCTGCGCTCGGCAGGGTCAAGCTGACTTCAAGGCCGGCGCCCGGATGATTTTGCGCCCTGGCCGAGCCGCCATGGGCTTTCATGACCTGGGACGTAATTGCCAGGCCGATACCCTCGCCGCCGGTGTCGCGGTCGCGCGCTTGCGCCACTCGATAGAACGGTTCGAATATACGCTCCAATTCGCCCGCCGGCACGCCCGGACCATGATCGCGGATGACGATCGACACGCCCGCGGGCTGACGTGCGATGGATACTTCGACCGGTGCGCCGTCGGGACTATAGCGCACCGCGTTGCGCAACACGTTCTCGATGGCGCTCGACAGCAGCTCGCGGTTGCCGTGCAGCGTGGCACGCGCCGCGCCGGAGAGCAGCACATGGCAACCCTTGACGGCGCCTTCGTAATTCGCGTCGCGCACGACCTGTTCGAGCACATCGTCGAGATCGAATTCCTCCCGCTCGAAGGGTGCATCGGTGCCGTGCAACCGCGCCAGTTTGAGAACCTGGCTGATGAGCCCGTCGAGACGCTCGATCTCACGTTCCAATCGGTCCAACTGGCGCTGCAGATCGCCGCCCGGATGACGCGCGAGTCCAAGGGCGACGCGCATTCGCGCCAATGGCGAACGCAATTCGTGCGAGATGTCGCGCAGCAGCTGCGTGATGGCATTGCGGTTGGCACGCAGCTGATCCGCCATGGCGTCAAAGTCGCGTGCCAGCACCGCCAGTTCATCCTTGCGGTCCTCGAGTCCCGCGCTCACGCGGAGGTGGCCCACGCGCATGCCGAGCTTTTCGGCGGCGAGCGCCCGCGCGCCTTCCTGCATGCGGCGGATCGGTGCGCTCAGGTGTTGGGCGAGCCACCAACTGGCAAACGCGCTCACCACCAATGCAATGCACAGAATGGTCAGCGAGATGCCCGGCAGAGAGAGCGCACCGAAGATACTGGGACGTCGCGGCACCAGCAACACGGTGTACGTCGAGCCGTCCGGGCCGACGATCTGCGGCGCGAAACGCGGCGCGCGAAAATTCCCGGGCGGTGGTGGACCCGGTGGCCGCGGCCCGGGGTCGCCCATGGCGTCGCGGTTGAAAAATTCCAAACGTCGAACGGCATTGTCGGAAAGGCGCCGTCCGAGAATATCTTTGCCGTCCGGCCCGATGATGAAGATATCTCGGTCGGCCATCGAATTCTTGTTGGCGTCGAGCCAGTCCTTCAGCGCAGTTATTCCCCCTAGCCCGAGGACTTCCGACGCCTGGATCGCCACGTTCGGCCGTCGCTGCAGCTCGGGCGATTCGTATTCGCGGGCGGCCACGGTGAAGGTGATGGCGATGCTGCCGCCGACGATGAGCGCCATCGCGATCCAGAACAACACGAAGATGCGGATGAACAGGCTGTGCATTTCAACGGTCTATGCTCGGCCACGTGAGCGTGTAGCCCGAACCGCGTACGTTCTTGATCTCGGGGTTCTTGCCCACCTCGAGATCGAGTTTACGTCGTAGATTGCTGATGTGGGTATCGATGCTACGGTCGTAGGGCACGAGCTTGCGGCCGAGCGCTTGTTCGGTCATCGCCTCGCGCGAGATCACCTGCCCGGCGGACCGCATCAACAGTTCCAAGACACGGAATTCCGCGCCGGTGAGGCCCACGGGTACGTCTGCGACCCGCACCTGATGCGTCCCGGTGTTGAGCACGATGCGTCCCACCGTGAGCTCATCGGGTATGCCGCCGCGCGCAGCCCGATTGCTGGCGCGCCGCAGGATGGCGCGCATGCGCGCGACCAACTCGCGCGGATTGAACGGCTTACTCAGATAATCGTCCGCGCCGAGTTCCAGACCGACGATTCGGTCGACATCGTCGCCGCGGGCAGTGAGCATCAAGATCGGGGTTTGGTAGGATGCGCCGAGCTTGCGCAGCACGTCGAAGCCGCCGAGAGTCGGCAGCATCACGTCCAGTATCAGGATCTGGAATTCATTGACCTTGAGCTCGGCGAGTGCGTCACCGCCGTCGTGCACGCTCGTCACCTCGAAATGCTCCGCCTCCAGATACTCCGTGAGCATTTGACAGAGTTCGCGGTCATCATCGACCAGCAACACGCGCGCCTCGCGCGCGGCGGGCATTTCCGATGATGGTGCGTGAGGGTTCGCCATGCTGTTGCGCTACTCTCGCACAACCTCCCGGCGATCGATGCGTCAATTGACAATTCTTGACAGTCTTGCGGGCGACTTGCTCACAAATCTTTGCACGGTCTTTCGTCCTCTTTGACACTCGTTGGCCCGTTGTGGGCATAGGATGGATAACTAGACTAACTTTTAACCGCATTGGAGCAACGAACATGACATCGATTCGTAATGTGCTGGCCGGAACTCTACTGGCGGGTGGAGCGCTGCTCACCGCCGCTACGAGTTTTTCGATCGCAAGTGCCGCGGATGAATCAACCCCCCCCGCCGCGACGACAACGCCGTCCGGTCCGCATTGGCACCACCATGGCGGGGGCCCGTGGCACCTGTACAGCAAGCTGGGGCTGACGCCCGAGCAGCAGACATCCATCAAGGCCATCATGACGGCGGCGAAGCCGCAGATGAAGAGCTTGCATCAACAAATGCAGGCCAATCATCTGAAGCTGATGCAGACCAAGCCGGATGATCCGAACTATGCCAACGTGGTCGCCGAGGTGGCGCAGTCGAACGCGTCGCTGACCTCGCAGCGCACCAGTCAGCAGTCGGAACTGCGAGCCCAGATGTATGCCGTGCTGACGCCGGCACAGAAGACGCAGCTCGCAACGCTGGAGGCGCAGTGGGCGGCCAAAGCGGCGGCGAGGAAGGCGGCTCAGTAAGTGCGGTCGGGTCGGCTCCGCTCAACGTTGAGTGGCGCCGACCCCGTCCTTTTTCAGTAGCTCGATGACGCTGTTGCGCCCCACGAGGTGGCCGGTCCCGACGATCACGAGATAATTCTTATCGTCGCTCAAGAGCGCCTCGATCTTGGGGATCCATTTGCGATTGCGCGCCGCAAGCACCGATTGGTAAAGCGCGGGATCACGTCCCAACTCGGACTTGAGCTGGCTCTCGAACCAAGCCGTATCGCCGCGCTGCCACGCGCGCACCATGTCATCGACTTCTTTCGGCAGTTCGTGCGCTTGCTCCAGGCTCGATACCAGGTACTCGGACTGTTCAATCATCGACAGACCTTCGAACAGCGCGATCTGATCGTGCACCGTCTCGAGGCCGGCGATGCTCTTGCCGTCGCTGCGCGCGCGTTCCAAGAAGTACATTTCAACGCCGGATTGCGGTTGAAAGCCGAGTTCCATGAGCTGCAGCTGAGAAATCGCCTCGGCCGCGAACCAAGGCGCGAATTGGTCGAAGGAGGAGAGATCGATGCCGACTTCGTGCGCCAAGCTCGTGGCGTGCGCATAGCGTTGTGGTCCTAGGATCGAAGGCAGGGTGCTACCTTCCGGCAGCATGGCGCTGGCCAGCATCTCCGATTGCACTTCCGCGGAATCGATGTCCTCGAGATTGACCTCCATCAGCAGCGCTTTGGCGTCCGCGTATGCCTGCAGCACCGCCGGCGCCAGCGGATAGTCCTGCGCCCGCAACACATGTATGGAGCCGAGCAAGTAAACGGTGTTGTGCTTGCCATGCAGTGCCCACAGCGAGTGCAGTGCAGTATCGGCACGGCTGGGCAGTGCGAATGCACAGAAGACCAGCGCCAGCGCAATGCACCGCAAGTTCAACGTGCCGCGGCTTGCCGCTTGAACATGGGCTCTACCCAGCGCACCTCGGACTGAATGCCGCCATCGTCATGCAGGTCGACACGGCGGTACGCCGGCGGACTCGAGTCGACCGCATAGCGGTCACTCTTCGGCAGGAATTGGGCGCACGTCGACGGCGTCCCCAACAGGCGCACGCCCTTGCGGTCGCCATCGTAGGCCTGATGAACGTGACCCCACGCAATCCCCCGAACGTGGGCATGTGCGTCGATGACCCGCCAGAAATCCTCGGCATTGGCAAGTCCGATGCCATCCAGCCAGCGACTGCCCATGTCGACGGGGTGATGATGCAGGCACACCAGCGCATGCGCGGGTGAATTCGCTAGAGCGGCATCGAGTCGAGCGAGCTCGTCGAACGAGAGCCGTCCGCCGACGTGTCCCGAATCGTAGCTGTCCAGCATGATGAATTGCCACCTGCCGATTGTGCGGGTCCCGCAATATTGAAATGGCGGTTGCGCCAGACTATGTCGCATTGCGTCAGGCTCATCGTGGTTGCCCGGAATGCAGAGCACCGGTTTTTGTAAGCTGCCGAAGACGCTCTTGAAGCGCAAATAGCCCGAGGGATCGTCCTGAACGAGATCCCCGGTCACCAAAATGGCCGCATAGTCGGCCACTTGCGCGAATGCGTCATCCAGCACTTTTCGCAGGCTCGAGTCGGTTTCCACGCCGCGCAAACTGCCGCCGGCGTTGCCATATAGATGGGGGTCGGTAATTTGTAGAATTTCCATCATTTGAACTGTAGCAAAGCACCCGTATCGCTTCGGTGAACTAGGTCAGATAGTGTGACAGCCGCGTGACTGTCGCGTTCCCGTGCAAATTAGGCCAATGTCGGTTGCTGGCGACGCCCGCATCGGGGACAATATGGAGCCGAAATCCTATAAGAAGTGTGCGCCATGCCTACCCGCCGTGAACTTGCCAATGCCATCCGTGCCTTATCGATGGATGCCGTTCAAAAGGCCAATTCCGGCCATCCGGGCGCGCCGATGGGGATGGCCGATATCGCCGAGGTTCTCTGGCGGGACGTGCTTAAGTTCAACCCGGGCAACCCTACCTGGTTCGATCGTGACCGCTTCGTCCTGTCGAACGGGCATGCCTCCATGCTGCTGTATTCCGTGCTCCATTTGACAGGCTATCCATTGTCGATGGAGGAGATCAAGAATTTCCGCCAGTTCGGCTCCAAGACGGCCGGCCATCCCGAGCGCGAACTTCACCTCGGCATCGAGACCACCACGGGCCCGCTGGGCCAGGGCGTCGCCAATGCCGTGGGCATGGCGCTCGCCGAGCGAGCGCTCGCGGCGACCTTCAATCGGCCGGGTCATACGATCGTCGATCATCATACGTACGTTTTTCTGGGCGACGGCTGCATGATGGAGGGGGTGTCGCATGAAGCCGCGTCCTTCGCCGGTACGCAGAAGCTCGGCAAGCTCATTTTGATCTACGACGACAACGGCATTTCCATCGACGGGAAGGTCGTGGGTTGGTTCCGTGACGACACCCCGCTGCGCTTCGAGGCCTATGGGTGGCACGTCCTGCGCAATGTCGACGGACAGAATAGCGATGCCGTCGCAGCCGCGCTCGCAGCGGCGCGTGCGGAAACCATGCGACCGTCGCTGATTTGCGCAAAGACGGTGATCGGTTGGGGTGCCCCCAACAAGCAGGGCAGCGCTTCCATGCATGGCGAAGCCATGGGGAACGAAGAAATCGCCGCGACTCGGGTTCACCTGGGCTGGACTTCGCCGCCGTTCGAAATACCGGCCGACATAGCCGCGGCGTGGGATAGGCGCGAGAAGGGCGCCCGCGTGGAACAGGAATGGCGCGCTCGATTCGCGTCCTACAAGAGCGAATTTCCCGCCTTGGCGGCGGAACTGGAGCGCCGGATGGCGGGCGACTTGCCGAGCGGCTTCGGCGATCTCATCAACGCCTATGTTGGACGCACCCAGTCCGAGGGCAAGGCGCTGGCGAGCCGCCAGTCATCGCAAGCGACGTTGAATGCCATCGGTCCCTCGATGCCCGAGTTACTGGGCGGATCGGCGGACCTCACGCCATCGAACGGCACGCTGCGCAAGGATTCGGTGGTGCTGACGCCGGAGTCTCCGGGCGGCAATTATCTGCATTACGGCGTGCGCGAATTCGGTATGTCGGCGATCATGAACGGCGTGGCCGGGCATGGCGGATTCATTCCGTACGGCGGGACGTTTCTGGTGTTCTCGGACTACGCGCGCAATGCGGTGCGTATGGCTGCGCTGATGCACTTGCGCGTCATTTTCGTCTACACGCACGATTCCATCGGCTTAGGGGAAGACGGTCCTACCCACCAGCCCATCGAGCACGTTGCGAGCCTGCGAATCATCCCGCACATGGATCTGTGGCGTCCCTGCGATGCGGTCGAGACCGCAACCGCCTGGGGCGTTGCGCTCGAAAATCGTGACGGTCCCACCTGTTTGATATTCACGCGGCAATCGCTCGTCCATGAGGCGCGCGCCGCCTCGCAGGTCGCAGCGATCAAACGCGGCGGCTACGTGTTGATCGACTCCGACGGACCGCCGGAGGCCATCGTCATCGCCACGGGATCCGAGGTCGGCATCGCCGCGGAGGCGGTCCGCAACCTGGCCGCCAAGGGCAAGAAGGTGCGGCTGGTGTCGATGCCGAGCACCACCACATTCGAGCGACAGGACGACGCCTACAAGCAGAGCGTGCTGCCGCGCTCCGTTGTGCGGCGCGTGGCGGTGGAGGCCGGTGCCACCGAGCCCTGGTGGCAATACGTCGGGCTGCAGGGCGAGATCGTGGGCATCGATCACTTCGGCGCCTCGGCGCCGGCGAAAGACTTGTTCAAGGCGTACGGTTTCACGCCGGATAAAGTGGTCGAGGTGATCGAAAAAGTTTTGGCGAAATAAAGTTCAAAAAGGACAAGATGATGGCAATCAAAGTCGGCATCAATGGATATGGGCGTATCGGCCGGAACGTGCTGCGCGCATTGTATGAGGGGAAGCACAAAGACGAGATCAAAATCGTCGCCATCAACGACCTGGGGGATGCCAAAACCAACGCTCATTTGACGCGTTTCGATACGGTGCATGGCCGCTTCCACGGCGATGTGCACGTCGACGGCGATTCGATGGTGGTGGACGGCGACCGCATTCGTGTGGTTGCGCAGCGTGATCCGTCGAAATTGCCGTGGGGCGAACTCGGCGTGGATTTCGTCATGGAGTGCACGGGCCTGTTCACCACCAAGGCCAAGGCATCGGCGCATCTGACCGCCGGCGCCAAGAAAATCGTGATCTCGGCGCCCGGCGGCGACGACGTCGACGCCACCATCGTCTACGGCGTGAACCATAAAATATTGAAGTCGAGCTTCAGCGTCATTTCGAATGCATCCTGCACCACGAATTGCCTGGCGCCTCTCGCGAAAGTGCTGCATGACGAAATCGGCATCCTGGCCGGCGTCATGACCACCGTGCACTCGTACACCAATGACCAAGTGTTGACCGATGTGTACCACTCCGATCTGCGGCGCGCGCGCTCGGCGACCATGTCGATGATTCCGACCAAAACGGGGGCCGCCGCTGCGGTCGGCCTGGTGCTGCCGGAATTGAAAGGGAAATTCGACGGGTTTGCGATTCGGGTGCCGACCATCAATGTTTCCTTGGTCGATTTGAGCTTCAACGCCGCACGCAAGACCACCGTGGAAGAGATCAATGCCGCCGTCAAGAAAGCGGCCAACGGTGAATTGAAGGGCATCCTGGCCTACAACGACGGGCCTCTCGTGTCCGTAGACTTCAATCATGACCCGGCCTCGTCCACCTACGATGCGACGCTCACCAAGGTGATCCAAGGCAACTTGGTCAAAGTTTGCGCCTGGTACGACAACGAATGGGGTTTTTCGAACCGAATGCTGGATACCACGCTGGCGTGGTCGAAGGCGACTTGACGGTGGGCGATGAGAACTTCTGGCTGGCGGGTGTGCAATGAAGATCATAAAGATGTCGAACTTGGATATGTCGGGAAAACGCGTGCTGATTCGCGAGGATTTGAACGTCCCCATCAAGGACGGTGTCGTGACCAGCGATGCGCGGATCCGGGCGGCGATTCCCACCATCCAGGCGGCACTGGCGGCGAAAGCCCATGTGCTCGTCATGTCGCACTTGGGAAGGCCGGAAGAGGGCAAATTCTCGGAGGACTTTTCGCTCGCGCCCGTGGCCAAGCGACTGACCCAATTGCTGGGGGTTCCCGTGGCCTTGAAGCGGGATTGGCTGGACGGCGTCACGGTCGGCCCCGGCGAAGTCGTGCTGCTGGAGAACGTTCGTTTCAACAAGGGTGAGAAAAGCGATTCGGACGAGCTGGCGAAGAAAATGGCCGCGCTCTGCGACATCTACGTCATGGATGCCTTCGGGACGGCCCATCGCGCCGAAGCGAGCACGCACGGAGTCGCCAAATACGCGAAGGTGGCGTGTGCCGGTCCGCTCCTGGTCAGCGAGTTGTCGGCGTTGGAAACAGCCCTGGAAAAGCCGGCGCGGCCGCTGCTGGCGATCGTGGGCGGATCGAAGGTATCGACCAAGCTCACCGTGCTCGAATCGCTTTTAGCCAAGTGCGATCAGCTCATCGTGGGCGGCGGCATCGCCAATACGTTTCTGGCGGCGCTCGGCTACAACGTCGGCAAGTCGCTGCACGAGCCGGACATGCTGGACATCTGCAAACGTTTATTGGAGCAGGCGAAAAAGCGTGGAATCGTGATTCCCATGCCCACCGACGTGGTGGTTGCCACGGAATTTTCCGCCAAGGCCGAGGCCGATGTGAAACCGGTGGGCAAGGTGGAGGCCAACGAGATGATTTTGGACATCGGTCCCGATTCCGCGGAAGAGATGGCCAAACTCGTTGCAACGGCGGGCACCGTGCTGTGGAACGGCCCGGTGGGTGTGTTCGAGTTCGAGCAGTTCGGCGAGGGCACGCGCACGTTGGCCAACGCGATCGCGCGCAGCAAGGCATTTTCGCTGGCCGGCGGCGGCGATACGCTCGCTGCGATCGACAAATACGGCATCGAAGACAGCATTTCCTACATATCGACGGGCGGCGGTGCATTCCTGGAGTTCGTCGAGGGAAAGAAACTTCCCGCGGTCGATATTTTAGAACAGCGCGCTGCATGAGTTTTCTCCTGCGTCGGACCAAAATAGTCGCGACGCTGGGTCCCGCCACGGATGATGCCAAGGTGTTGACGGACATGATCCGTGCCGGCGTGGATGTGGTCCGCCTCAACTTTTCCCACGGCGCGGTTGCCGATCACGCGCGGCGGCTCGATCTGGTCAGGGCGGCCGCCAAGTCGGCCGGACGTTACGTCGGCGTTCTGGGCGACCTGCAGGGACCGAAGATTCGCATCGATCGCTTCGCGGCGGGCAAGGTGGAACTCGTCGATGGCGCCGAATTCATCCTGGATGCAAGTCTCGCGGCCGACGCCGGCACGGATCGTGCGGTCGGCATCGCCTACAAACGACTTCCTTCCGACGTGTTCGCCGGCGACGTATTGCTGCTCAACGATGGGCAGATCAGCCTGCAGGTTCTCGAGACAGACGGTCCCCGCATCAAAACCCGGGTGCTGGTCGGCGGTGAGCTCGGCAACAACAAGGGAATCAATCGGCAAGGCGGCGGCTTATCCGCCGGCGCGCTGACCGACAAGGATCGCGACGACATCCACGTCGCGGCGGCTTTGCGCGTCGATTACTTGGCCGTGTCCTTTGCCCGCGACGGCGCCGATATGAACGAGGCGCGCGCCCTTCTGCGGCAGGCAGGCGGTCACGCGTTGCTGGTGGCGAAGATCGAGCGCGCCGAGGCGATCAAGAATCTGGCCGACGTGGTTCGAGCGAGCGATGCGGTGATGGTGGCCCGCGGCGACCTGGGCGTCGAGATGGGCTATGCCGAGCTGGCCGGTTTGCAGAAGCTCATCATTCAAGAGGCACGTCACCAGAATCGCGTCGTCATCACGGCCACGCAAATGATGGAGTCGATGATCGTCAGCACCATTCCGACGCGTGCCGAAGTGTCGGATGTCGCCAATGCGGTGATGGACGGCACCGACGCCGTGATGCTGTCCGCGGAAACCGCCGCTGGCAAGCATCCCAACAAGGTCGTCGAGGCCATGGCGCAGATCATCGAGGGAGCCGAGAAATATCAGGGCGCTCACGTTCGGATCCGGCAGCGTACTTCCGGCTACTACGAGCGGACCAACGAGGCGATCGCGGCGGCGGTGATGTATACGGCGAACCATCTGCACGTGAAAGCCATCGTCGCGTTGACCGAATCCGGCGAGACCGCCCTTTGGATGTCGCGTGTACGGTCGGATATTCCGATCTACGCGTTCACCCGCCAGGAGACCACGCTATCGAGGGTGACGCTGTATCGCGGCGTGTATCCGGTGGCCTATGACGTGGCCGAGGAGGATCGTGGTGAGTTCCACTTCTCAATATTCCGGCAGGTGCTCGACCTGAAATTGGTCAAGGACGGCGATCTCATCATACTCACCAAGGGCGAACACTGCGGCGTGGCCGGCGGTACGAATTCCATGCAAATATTGCAAGTCACGCGCAAGTAGTGTCCTGAGTTGGAAATTCGCGCAATAAATCGCGACGGCATAAGGTCGCGAGGCAAGGCGCGAGGAGGAGCATAGTGCGTACTATGGTGACGACGAGCAACGCCGCCTCGCGAGCTTAGACCGAGCGAGAATTGATGCGAATTTCCAACTCAGGACACTAGATTATGGCCCAGGAATTTCGCGGCACCGACCGCTATATCGCAACCGACGAATTGATGGCGGCAGTCAATGCCGCCATGGTGTTGTCGCGCCCCTTGCTCATCAAGGGCGAACCCGGGACCGGGAAGACGCTGCTCGCGGCGGAAATTGCCCGGTCGCTGTCGAAGCCTCTGTACGAGTGGCACATCAAGTCCACCACGAAGGCGCAGCAAGGCTTGTACGAATACGATGCGGTCTCGCGCCTGCGCGACTCGCAACTCGGCGATCCGCGCGTCAAGGACATCCATAATTACATCGTGAAGGGTAATCTCTGGGAAGCGTTCGATTGCGATGTGCAGCCGGTTCTGTTGATCGACGAGATCGACAAGGCGGACATCGAATTCCCGAATGATTTGTTGCGGGAACTCGATCGTATGGAGTTCTATGTGTATGAAACGCGCGAGACCATACGCGCGAAGCAGCGGCCCGCCATCATCATCACCAGCAACAACGAAAAAGAACTGCCCGATGCCTTTTTGCGGCGCTGCTTTTTCCATTACATCCGCTTTCCCGACGAGGCGACGATGACGCGTATCATCGACGTGCACTTTCCGCACCTGAAGCGCGAGCTGCTGCGCGAGGCGCTGACGACATTCTTCAAGATCCGTGAGACGCCGGGCTTGAAAAAGAAGCCCACCACCTCGGAGCTCTTGGACTGGATCAAGCTACTCGTGGCCGAGGACATACCGGCCGAAGCCTTGCGCAGCGACGATGCGAAGAAGCTGATTCCACCGCTGTATGGGGCGCTGCTCAAGAACGAGCAGGACGTGCACTTGTTCGAACAACTGCTGTTCCTCAACCGCCGGAATGCTCGTTAGATTTTTCCTATTGTTGAAGAGCGCCGGCGTGCCGGTGTCCTTACCTGAGTTGTTGACGTTGCTCGAGGCGCTCAAGGCAGGCTTGGGCGAAGTCAGCGCCGAGCGGTTCTATCATCTGGCGCGCACCTGCCTCGTCAAGGACGAGCGGTACTACGACCGATTCGACCAAGTATTCGCGGCCCATTTCAAGGGCGCCGAGGACTTGTTCGCGCAGCTGTCGCGCGAGCTGCCCGCCGACTGGCTCGAAAAAATGCTGGTGCGTGATCTGACCGACGCCGAGAAGGCCGAGATCGAAGCCTTGGGCGGCTGGGAAAAGCTGATGGAGACGCTCCAGCAGCGGCTCGCAGAACAACAAGAGAGGCACCAAGGCGGCAACAAGTGGATCGGCACCGCCGGCACGTCGCCGTTCGGCGCTTACGGCTACAATCCCGAAGGTGTTCGCATCGGGCAGGAAAAATCGCGCAATCGAAGCGCCGTCAAGGTCTGGGACAAACGCGAGTTCGCGAACCTGGACGACTCCGTGGAACTCGGGACGCGCAACATGAAAATGGCGCTGCGCAAATTGCGGCGCTTCGCGCGGCGCGGCGCGCCCACCGAACTCGCCCTCACCGACACCATCGATGCGACGGCGCGTTCCGGGGGGTGGTTGGACATCAAGATGGTTCCCGAACGCCATAATGTGATCAAAGTGCTGCTCCTGCTGGACGTGGGAGGCTCGATGGACGATCACGTGCGGACCTGCGAGGAGCTATTCTCCGCCGCCCGCAGCGAGTTCAAACATCTCGAGCATTTCTATTTCCACAATTTTCCGTACGAAGCTCTGTGGCGCGACAACGCGCGGCGCTTCAACGAGCATGTCGGCACGGTCGAGGTGATGCGCACGTATGCTTCCGACTATAAGCTGATTCTGGTGGGTGATGCCACCATGAGCCCGTACGAGATCACGTACGCCGGCGGCAGCGTCGAGCATTGGAATGCGGAGCCCGGCAGCGTGTGGCTGCGGCGGCTGATGAAAGCCTACCCGAAGTTCGTCTGGATCAACCCACAGCCGCAGCCGAGATGGCGGCACACGCAATCCATCGAGTTGATCCGCGATATGTTGGAAGGCCGCATGTATCCGCTCACGTTGGCGGGATTGGACGACGCGATCGACGCATTGAGCTAGAGGTGCGGTCACAAGTGACGTAGCGCCACAAAACGGCCGGGCTATGATGGCATACTAGCTAGCGTTGCGGTCTTATGACAGCGGGAACCAACACGTGGAAGAGGACCCACCCGACCTAGGCTTGGTATTGACCGGCGGCGGCGCTCGGGCCGCGTACCAAGTCGGCGTACTCAAGGGTATCGCCCAGCTCGTGCGGCGCGGCTCGGGATGCCCGTTTCCCGTGATCACGGGCACCTCCGCGGGCGCGGTCAGCGCGATTGCCCTGGCGTCCGATCCGGCGCATTTCCGCCAGGCCGTGTACGCCATCGAGTGCGTCTGGCGCGACTTTCGGGTTCACCATGTGTTCAAAGCCGATACTCTGAGCGTGTTGCGGTCCGGTTTGCATTGGATGTTGGCGCTCGTTTCCGGCGGCTGGCTGGCGCTCCCGCCGCACTCGTTGTTCGACAACACGCCCCTGTGGAACCTGCTGAAAGCCAAGCTGAATTTCGACGGCATTCCGCGCGGTCTCTACAAGCAGCATCTCGAAGCCATCGGCATTTGCGCCACGAGCTATGCCGATGCGGACTCGATGACGTTCTATGCCTGCGCATCGGCCATCGATCCCTGGCAGCGCGCATTTCGCAAAGGTGCGCGGGTGCAGTTGACGCTGGAGCATTTGATGGCCAGCCTTGCCATCCCCTTTTTGTTCCGGCCGATTTTCGTGCACGGCCAGTACTACGGCGACGGGGCCATGCGGCAGACGTCGCCATTGAGCCCGGCCATGCATCTCGGCGCCAATCGCCTTTTGGTCATCGGCGTCGGCGATACGGATACCTCGTCCTTGAGTCTGCGCAATCCCACGGTCGAGCCCAGCTTCGGACAGATGTTCGGCTTCATGCTGGACTCGTTGTTCATGGACCAGCTGCATGCGGATCTGGAACACATCAAGGTCTACAATCAGAGCCCCGGGGTGCGCCGGATCGAGGCACTCGTGATTACACCGTCCAAGGATTTGAGCGAGATCGCGCGCCGGCATCGCCATGAATTGCCGCGCGGCTTGCGGGCGCTGCTGCGCACCTTGGGCGCCAACAACAGCGCCAGCACCCCGCTGCTCAGTTATTTGCTGTTCGAGCGCGGGTACACCCGAGAGTTGATCGCCTTGGGGCAAAGCGATGCGCGGGCGCGCGCCGCCGAAATCCGAAAATTTCTCGCCCTGGAGCATGCGCCGGGCTACCGGGCGTCCGGTACGGCGCCGAGCCGATCCCGATCCGCTTGACCGGCGCGGGTCAGTTACGCCGCCAGGTACGCCGCGCCGTTGCACGGCGTTTGTTGCACAGCGTCAGTTATACCGCGTCCGTTACGTCAGGATTTCTGCAGCGAATCGTGGCGCGTCATGACCTCGGGATGGCTTTGCCGGAAATGTTCGGCGAGGCGCTCGGCAATGTACACGGAGCGATGCTGGCCGCCGGTGCAACCCACGGCGATGGTCAAGTAGCTGCGGTTGGCTTGGGTGAATTCGGCGATTCGTTGCGACAGAAAGTCGATGAGCGATGCGAGCATGCGATTGACACTCGGGTGACTCGCAAGATAGTCGACGACCGGCGGGTCTTGTCCGGTGAGACGGCGCAACGAGTGCTCCCAGTACGGATTCGGCAGGCTGCGAACGTCGAAGACGAAGTCGGCGTCGCCGGGAATGCCGTGTTTATAGCCGAAGGATTCGAACATCAGCGCCAAGCGGCCCTCGCACCGTCTGTCCATGCGCTCGCGAATTCGTTCGCGCAGCGCGTGCACACCCATGTGCGACGTGTCTATCACCAGGTCCGCGGCTACCGTGATGGGCTCCAGGAGCCTGCGCTCCCAGGCAATGGCTTCGCGCAAGCTCACATCGGCGGATACCAACGGGTGCTTGCGCCGCGTCTCGGCGTAGCGCTTCAGCAGCACCTCGTCGTTGGCGTGCAGATACAGGACTTCACAACTGATGCCGCTGCGCCGCAGTTCGGCCACCAACGCCGGGATGGTCTCGATCTCGCATTGCCGATTGCGCGCATCGAGCCCCACCGCGGTTCGGGGGTAGACGTCGTCCGTCCCCCGAATCGTGTGGGAAATGAACGGCTTCAACAGCGCCGCAGGAATGTTGTCGACGCAATAGAAGTCGATATCCTCCAGCAGGTGCAGGGCGACGCTCTTACCCGAACCCGATAAGCCGCTGACGATGATCAGGCGCATGGGCGATGTGGTAGTAAGGCGTCCCCACCCGTCACGACGCCGAGCGAGCCTTGATCACGTCCTCGGCGTGATGATCGGAGGCCTTTTCCTTGTGCTTCTTGACGCAGCGGTCGAGTTTGTCGGTGAGCGCGTCGATGGCCGCATACATATTGGGTTCGGTGGCATCCGCATGAATTTTATTGCCGCGCAACGTCAGCGTCGCTTCGGCCTTGTGCCGCAGCTTTTCCACCGTGAGTACGCAATGGACATCGATGACCTGATCGAAATGTCTGGAGATCCTTTCGAATCTCTTCAGGACATAACCACGCATGGAATCGGTGATTTCCACATGATGACCGCTGAGATCGAGCTGCATGAGGCTCCTCCTAAAGTCGACTTGTTTTTACGACGCGCGGGCAGCAGCACGTTTTCGTTCGTTGGACGGCGCGATTTGCATGCCCTCGCGATATTTGGCAACGGTGCGCCTGGCCACCGGTATGCCTTCCAGAGACAGAATCTCCGCCAGCTTGCTGTCGCTGCACGGATTTTCAGGGTTCTCTTGGGAAATCAATTTCTTGATCTTGGCGCGGATGGCGGTGGACGACATTTCGGTGCCGTCCGCCGCTGCGACGTGGCTCGAGAAAAAATAGCGGAATTCGAAGACGCCGCGCGGCGTGTGCATGTATTTGGCGGTGGTCACGCGGGAAATGGTCGATTCATGCATTTCCACGGCTTCAGCCACATCCTTCAGGATCAACGGCTCCATCGCCTCTTCGCCCAATTCGAAGAAGCTGGTCTGCCGTTGTACGATGCAGCGGGCTACCTTGATCAAGGTTTCGTTGCGGATCTCGAGGCTGCGCATCAGCCACCGCGCTTCCTGCAATTGCGTGCGCAGCATGGCGTGATCGGGCGCGCGCGATATTAGGTTCGCATAACTTTGGTTGACGCGAACCCGAGGCACGGTCGCCTGATTGATTTCGACGATCCACCCGTGGTCGGTGCGCCTCACGAAGACATCGGGGATGACGTACTCGGCTTGAGCCGGGTTGACGGCGGCCCCGGGACGCGGATGACAGGATCTTACCAGGGCGAGCGCCATCTCCAGGTCGACTTCGCTGCAGCGCAGCTGGCGCCGCAGCAGCACGAGCTGACAACCTGCGACCAAGTCCAGATGTTCGAGCGCGACGCGGATCGCGATGTCGCGTGCCGGCGTATCGGCGTGCAGCTGGCGCAGCTGCAAGGCGATGCACTCGCCCAAATTGCGCGCGCCGACGCCGGCGGGTTCGAGCGATTGCACGGCTGCCAGCACGCGTTCCACTTCGGCGGTCGTAGCTTCGATCTCCGGCAGCAGACTCAAACGGATATCCTCCAAATCGTCCTTCAGATACCCGTCATCCGTGATGGCATCGGTGATGACGCGCGCGATCGCGAGGTCAACCGCCGACAGTTTGGCGAGTTCCAGCTGTTCGATGAGCTGTTCCTGCAGCGTCTGGCCGTGTTGGTCGCTGAAATCCCCGCTGCGGTCGTCATCGCCCGACCAGGGTGAGTCGGACGGACCGCTGGTCTGTTCGCCCCATGCCTCGTCCGCAATTTCCACTTCCGGCTCTTCGCGTTGATCGCCGGCCGCGGTGTGGCCGTCGAGCTCCGTATACTTTTCCTCGACCGGCACGTCCTCGCGTTCGCGCACGGTATCTGGCGGCGCATCAAGCGCGAGTTCGTCCTCCGCCTCGAGCATCACATTCGTCTCGAGCGTCTCACGGACGTGCGCCTGCAAGTCCAGCGATGGTAGCTGCAGCAACCGAATAGCCTGTTGCAGCTGCGGCGTCATCGTCAGCTGCTGGCCAATCCGAAGCTGCAGACTTGGCTTCAACATAGTTCTTTAAGATCCAAGCCTACAGTTTGAAATCCTGGCCCAAGTACACCTCACGAACCTGCGGGTTGGCAAGAATCTGGTCCGCAGAACCGGAAGCAAGCACCGAGCCCTGGCTAACGATATACGCGCGGCTGCAAATTCCCAACGTCTCTCGGACATTATGATCCGTAATCAGCACGCCGATTCCCTTGTCTGATAAGTGCTTGATTATTCGCTGAATATCGACCACCGAAAGCGGGTCTACGCCCGCGAAGGGCTCATCCAGGAGGATGAATTGCGGGTCCGCCGCCAGGGCTCGGGCTATTTCGACGCGCCGCCGCTCGCCGCCCGACAAGCTCATGCCCAAACTATCCCGGACATGGCCGATGTGCAGCTCCGCCAGCAGCTCCTTGAGGCGTTCCGCCCGCCGGGCATAATCGAGTCCGGGGCGCGTTTCGAGTATGCCCATGATGTTGTTTGAGACGGACAGGCGGCGAAATACGGACGGCTCTTGGGGCAAATAGCCGAGCCCCAATTGCGCACGGCGATGCATGGGCAATCGGGTGATGTCGCGACTGTCGAGATGGATCTCACCCTGTTCGCATTTGGCGAGCCCCACCACCATGTAGAACGCCGTGGTCTTGCCGGCTCCGTTCGGACCCAACAGCCCCACGACTTCGCCGCTCTCGACCTCGATCGACAAATCCCGCAACACCTGCCGCGACTTGTAGCTTTTTGCGAGGTTCAGTGCTCGCAGCACACTCATGGTTTGGACGGCGGCGGCGTGATGACGATGTGCACGCGCTGCGAGTCTTGTTCCGCGCCCTCAGCGACGATGCTTTGGGCGAGCACGTTGTACTTCAGCGATTCACCCCGGATTTCCGTTTCTCCGTTACTGAGCCATGCGTTCTTCAACAGCCGCACGATGCCCTTGGTCGCATCGTAATCGATGGTGTCCGCTCGCCCGTGGGCCACCTTGCCGGTTTTCTCGACACGCTCCTCGAACGCGGCGGGCTTGCCGTTGGCTACCGCCTTGGAGAGCTGCTGCTTGGCGAAATTGATTTCCGCGTCGTCGGAGGTCAATTGTCCTTGATCCACGGTGATTTTTACGTTGCCGCGGAATATCCAAAGACTGTTGTCGAAATCAAGCCGAGTGGTTTGCTTCGTCCCCTGACCCTGATCCGCGGAGATGGACATAGTGCCTTGCGAGATGCGTACTTTACGAAACACCACGTTATTGTTGGCCAAATCGACGTCGGCGGATTGCGCATCCAATGAGATGGGCTGTCCCGGCGCGTCGTGCCCGGCGCCGAGGCCGCGCGAGGCCGACAGGGTGAGGGCGATCAGAGCGAGAAGCCTCGGAGCCTGTCTGAGTAATCCGCGTGAGCCGCGTTGGCTGGGAGAGGGAGCGGATGCCAGGCGCGCGGCGCGGGGCGTAGTGGGACTACGGCCAAGCCGCGCAACGCCGCAGACGCCCCATCTCACTGATCCAACGGCTTGGGCCTGGCTTAACCACTTCGCACGATATAGGTCCCAGCCAACCCTTCGGGAGCGGGCAGATTTCCCCTCACTCGTCGTTGTCGCCTCCTCATTGGGTGTTGACCCAACGACGTCGGCTCCGCCTCGATTGAGGGGAAATCTGCCGCGCTCGCGGCCACGGGGATTACTCAGACAGGCTCCTAGCGTTGGAAACGGCCATTGACCTTCGATTCTAAGCGCATCGTGCGCTCTTTTAAATTTGCTACGAGGCCGCGCGCGTTCAGCGTTTGCGCTCCGAATTCTATGCGCACATCGCTCTTGGTGCTGACAATCGATTCAGGGACGTCGTAGGTCAAGGTATCGGTGAGAACCACGGCGGTTCCCGCATGCTCGGTGCTGTCGCCTTGCAGCCGGACGTTGCCCGTCACGTCGATGACCTTGCCGCCGGGCTGAACGCGCGCGGTATCTCCGATCAACAGCCAATTCTGGCCATTGGGCGCCTGGTAGTGGACGCGGACATTCGCGAGGGAGACTTCCGTACTATGGTCGATTTGATCGATGCGCTCGGCCTCCATACGAATACTGGGCGCCCCGGCCGCATCATAATCGGTCAACACGGCGTTCTTCAGATAGTAGCCGGGCAAATCCGCTTTTCCTGTGTTGAATATCGGCGTGGGGCGATGCGCGGGCGAACTCAAGATCCAGGTGCTGATCGCGAGCGCCACCACTGCCAACACGGTAAAGATTCTAAACAGCATGTTGAGGAGCCTGTCTGAGTATTCTGCGTGAGCCGCGTTGGCTGGGACCTGTATCGTGCGCTGCCGTTGTGCCAGGCCCAGGTCGATGGATCGATGAGCGGGGAGCGGATGCCAGGCGCGCGGCGCAGGCCGTGGCGGGCTCCACGGGCAAGCCGCGCAACGCCGCACACGCCCCTCTCCCAGCCAACCCTTCGGGAGCGGGCAGATTTCCCCTCATTCGTCGTTGTCGCCTCCTCATTGGGTCTTGACCCAACTACGTCGGCTCCGCCTCGACTGAGGGGAAATCTGCCGCGCTCGCGGCCACGTAGAATGCTCAGACAGGCTCCTAGCCCGCAGGATTGCATCGGTGAGCTCGCGCACGGCACCGTGTCCGCCCGGTGCGATGCTGACCCAATGCGCGGCTGAGAGCACCACAGGATGCGCGTCGGCCACGGCGGCGGCGAAGCCGACGGCGGACATCAGCGGTAGATCGGGCGTGTCGTCGACCATGCAGGCACAGGCCAAGGGTGCGATGCCGAGACGCTGGGTGAGTGCGAACAGCGCTGCGACCTTGTCGCCGCAGCCTTGAACGACGTGGCGTATCTTCAGTTCCCGCATGCGCGCCGTCACGGCTGCCGAGCGGCGCCCGCTGAGTGCCGCAACCTCCACGCCGCTGCCGCGCAACAGCTTGAGGCCGTGGCCGTCGCGCACGTGGAAAACCTTGAACGCCTCGCCTTTGCCCGAGAAATACAGGCGTCCGTCGGTGAGCACGCCATCGATGTCGAGGATCAACAGCTCGATTTTGCGCAGCGGCACGGGCTTGCGCGCTTTCAAACGACACCGGCGCGCAATAAATCATGTACGTTGAGCGCGCCCACCACGGTGTCGTTCGCATCCACCACGATGAGTGCGGTGATCCGATGAGTCTCCATCAGATGAACGGCTTCGGCGGCCAGGCTGTTGGCGCGCACGGTCTTGGCGTGCCGCGTCATGACCTCATCCATGCGTGTGCTGCGCAGATCCGCCGCGCGATCGAGCGCGCGGCGCAGATCGCCGTCCGTAAAGACGCCAAGCACATGATCGGCGTCATCGACGATGGCGGTCAGCCCCAAGCTTTTGCGGGTCACTTCCATGAGACCTTCCGCAAGCGTCGTGTGACCCAGCACCTTCGGCACGTCCACGCCTACGCGCATGACGTCTTTGACGTGCAGCAGCAGCCGTCGACCCAGACTGCCCGCGGGATGGGAGCGAGCAAAATCCTCTTCGGTAAACCCACGTGCTTTCAGCAGCGCGACCGCAAGGGCATCGCCGACCGCGAGCGCCGCCGTAGTGCTTGCGGTCGGCGCCAGGTTCAGCGGACAGGCTTCGGCGGGCACGCTGATGTCCAAGTGCACGGTGGCGACCCGCGCCAATGTGGACGACGAGTTGCCGGTAAAGGCGATCAGCGGCACGCCCAAGCGCTTGATGACCGGCGCAATGGTGAGGATTTCGTCGGTTTCACCAGAGTTCGACAAGGCGAGCACGGCGTCGTCGCGGGTGAGCATGCCAATGTCGCCGTGACTGGCCTCGCCCGGATGGACGAAAAAGGCCGGCGTGCCGGTGCTGGCGAGCGTGGCGGCGATCTTGCCGCCGATATGGCCCGATTTGCCCATACCGGTCACGACGATCCGCCCACGGCAGGCCAGACAAATTCTGCAGGCGCGAGCAAACTCCGCTCCGAGGCGGGGTACTTGGGCGCGTAGGCCGTCGAT
Organism: Steroidobacteraceae bacterium; assembly: GCA_052143815.1. Taxonomy (GTDB): domain Bacteria; phylum Pseudomonadota; class Gammaproteobacteria; order Steroidobacterales; family Steroidobacteraceae; genus Bog-1198. The sequence continues at coordinate 120,830 of JBKQSA010000040.1, forward strand.
CTCGATAGTGAGGGCTTGACGGCCGAGGTCGGCCAGGGCTTCATCCGAGAAGTCCAGGGTCGCGGATCCGAGGTTCATCGGCGAATGATACCGCGTATGCTTGGCACTTTGAGGAGAGGGCATGAACCCACAACAAGTAGCCGCGCTGATCCAGGCCGGCATAGCCTCCGCCAAAGCGACGGTCACCAGCGACGATAACGTCCATTTCGAGGCGGTGGTGGTGTCGCCGGCCTTCGCCGGAAAGCGCGCGGTGCAGCGTCACCAATTGGTGTACGCCACGTTGGGCGCGGCGGTCGGCAACGAAATTCATGCGCTCGCGCTCCAGGTTTTCACCCCCGAAGAGTATGCGGACGTAAGCCGTGGATAAATTGCAGATTCATGGCGGAATCCCGCTCGAGGGCGAGATCCGCAATTCAGGCGCCAAGAACGCGACGCTGCCCATCCTTGCGGGCTGTTTGCTGGCGGACGGTCCGGTGACGGTGTCGAACGTTCCGCACCTGCGGGACGTCACCACCATGATCGAACTGCTCGGCCGCATGGGCGTCTCGGTGACCATCGACGAGAAGATGCGCATCGAAGTCGATGCCTCGACGATCAAGGAATACTTCGCGCCCTATCAACTCGTGAAGACCATGCGCGCGTCCATCCTGGTGTTGGGTCCGCTGGTTGCGCGCTTCGGCTCCGCCGACGTTTCTCTGCCGGGCGGCTGCGCAATCGGCGCGCGCCCGGTCAATATCCATGTCGCCGGTCTGCAGGCCATGGGCGCCGACATTCACATTGAAAATGGCTACATCAAAGCCCGTGCCGGGCGCTTGCGCGGCGCGCGGTTGGTGCTGGAGACGGTAACCGTCACCGGCACGGAAAATCTCATGATGGCCGCTACGTTGGCCGAGGGCCAGACCGTCCTCGAGAACGCGGCGCGCGAACCCGAAGTCGTCGATCTCGCCAATTTTTTGATTGCCATGGGCGCTAAGATCAAAGGCGCGGGAACGGACACGATCGTTATCGAAGGTGTCGAGCGTCTCAACGGCACTGCCTACGAAGTATTGCCGGATCGGATCGAGGCCGGCACCTATCTGGTCGCGGGAGCGATCACCCGCGGCCACATTCGGGTCAAGAACACGCGGCCCGAACATCTGGATTCCGTGATCGGCAAGCTGCAAGAAGCCGGCGCCACGGTCGGTGTCGGCGACACGTGGATCGAAGTCGACATGCGCGGTCGCCGTCCGAACGCGGTCGACATCCGCACGGCTCCGTATCCTGCGTTTCCCACCGACATGCAGGCGCAATTTGCAGCGCTCAACACCGTCGCCAACGGCGTCGGCACCATCATTGAAACGATTTTCGAGAATCGCTTCATGCACATGCTGGAGATGCGCCGCATGGGCGCTGAGATCCGGCTCGAGGGCAACACCGCCATCATCAAAGGCGTCGATCGCTTGACGGCCGCGCCCGTCATGGCCACTGATCTGCGCGCATCGGCGAGCTTGGTTCTGGCAGGGCTGGTCGCGGACGGCCGCACCGAGATCGAGCGTATTTACCACATCGACCGCGGCTACGAGGCCATCGAAGAGAAACTGCAGCAACTCGGCGCGAGGATTCGCCGCACCCCGGGTTAGGTCGGGGCGCGTAGCCGCGGCCGGCGAGGTCGTTACCGCTGCTGGGCCTGACGCGTCGGCCGCTCGATGACTTTGAGTGTGACCTTGAACGGTGCACGCCCGTGCCGCCCGTCCAACTCGACGCTCGCGCCGGGCTTGAGTGCGGCGATCCGGCTGACCAAGTCTTGCGCGCTCTTGACCGGATCGCCGTTCAGCCCGGTGACCAAATCACCGGGTCTGACCCCGGCGTCGAACGCGGGACTCTTGACCAAGATATTGACCACGGTGACGCCCCCGTCGGCGCCGATGCCGAGCCGTTCCGATTGTTCGGGGGACAGATCCTCGGGCATGAATCCCAGCCACCCGCGCACCACGTGGCCGTTGCTGAGTATCTGTTCCGTGACGCCGCGCACGAGGTTCACCGGAATCGCAAAGCCGATGCCCTCCGGTCCGCCCGAAGAGCGATTGAGAACCGCCGTATTGATTCCCACCAGGTCGCCGTTCGCGTCGATCAACGCGCCGCCGGAATTACCGAGATTGATCGCTGCATCCGTCTGGATGAAATTCTCGAATGTGGCGAGGCCGAGCTGACCGCGGCCGGTGGCGCTCACGATGCCCTGGGTGACGGTTTGGGAGAGGCCGTACGGGTTGCCGATCGCGAGCACGATGTCCCCCACCCGCAAGGTATCGGAGCGCCCCAGCGGCATGATGGGCAGGCTACCGATGGACAGGTGCAGAATCGCGATGTCCGTGTCGGGATCCTGGCCCGTGATCGTGGCTTCGGCAACGCGTCCGTCCGCCAACTGCACTCGAATCGAATCGGCGCCGGCGATCACGTGTTGATTGGTGACAATGGTCCCCGCCCGATCGATGATCACGCCCGACCCCAGGCTGCGTTCGATGCGTTGCCGATAGCTCGGCCAATAGTCGCCGAAGAATTGATCGAGGGGCGCCGTGACGGTGCGCTCGGTGACCACGCGGGCCGTATAGATGTTCACCACCGCGGGCGCGGCCCGCGCCACCGCGTCGGCAAAACTCGGTATGGGGGACGTGCGGCGAGCATCGACGCCGATGCTCTGCTTCGGTGCAATCACTGCAGGTTGGCGTGCAGGGGCGGCCCCCAACAGTGCAGGCTTCCACCACACCAATAGAAACGCTGCCGCCAGCCCGACAATCACCGCTCTGAATAAAAAACTGACGAATGTTCGTGCGTGGTGCAAGTAATAGCACTCCACATGGCTGCAGGGTCAACCACTTAATCTGTGTATAATGCGCTTGCATCATTCTTTGGGAAACACTACGGCCATAGGGGTTTGCGTGAAGATTTGTCAACATTGCCTAGGGGCGAACGAATGAATGATCAGGTTGACCATAGTCGGCGCCGCTTGTTGACGGCGGCCACCGCCGGCACGGGTGTGATCGGCGTGGCATTCGCCGCATGGCCTTTTTTGGCATCATGGAACCCCAGCGCACGCGCGAAAGCGCTGGGTGCTCCGGTGTCCGTGGACGCGTCCAAGCTCGAAGTCGGTCAGAGTCTGAAGGTGGCTTGGCGCGGACAGCCGGTGTACGTCGTGCGGCGCTCCAAGGCGGCGATCGAACAGCTCGGCAACCATAACGGTTTGCTGGCCGATCCCACCTCGCGCGATTCGCAGCAACCGCCCTACATCGAGGACAAGGGTGCGGCGCGGGCCTTGAACCCGGAATACTGGGTGGGTCTGGCTGTTTGCACGCATCTGGGTTGTTCGCCGCTGGGGGCGTTCGAACCGAACAACGCGACGCAATTGGCGGGCACGGATTTGGGCCAGGGCTGGCCGGGTGGATTCTACTGCCCGTGCCATGGCTCCAAATTCGACATTTCCGGCCGCGTCTTCAAGGGCATGCCGGCGCCGAAGAATCTCACGGTTCCTTCGTACACGTTTTCGGGTGATGCACTCATCACCATAGGCGTCGACGCAGCATCCAAGCCGGCTTGAGTGGCGAACGAGACTCATTTGCAGAACGCGAGGTTGAGCGATGGCCGCAGTACCTGATTCCGCCGACCCGAGCAAGTCAAGCGGTTTGCTTGGCTGGATCGATGCACGCTTTCCCCTCAGCAAATTGTGGAGGGAACAAGTTGCGGAGTACTACGCTCCGAAGAATTTCAACTTCTGGTATTACTTCGGGGTTCTCGCCACGGTGATTCTGGTGATGCAATTGATCACCGGCATTTTCCTGGCCATGAATTACAAGCCGTCGTCCGCCGAGGCGTTCGCGTCGGTGGAATACATCATGCGAGACGTCGATTGGGGCTGGCTGATCCGCTACATGCACTCGACCGGCGCGTCGGCGTTCTTCATCGTCATCTATCTGCACATGTTTCGGGCGCTGCTGTACGGATCGCACCGCAATCCGCGTGAGTTGCTGTGGATATTCGGCTGTGTGATCTACGTGCTGTTGATGGCCGAGGCGTTCATGGGCTACGTGCTGCCATGGGGCAACATGAGCTTCTGGGGGGCTCAGGTGATCACATCGTTGTTCGGCAGTCTGCCCGTCATCGGTGCCAGCTTGGTCGAATGGGTCCGCGGTGATTACGTCATCGCCGACCCCACCTTGAACCGTTTCTTTGCGCTGCACGTGGCGGCGCTGCCGCTCGCCCTGGTGTTCCTGGTGATCGCGCACCTCATGGCGCTGCACGAGGTCGGGTCGAACAATCCGGACGGCATCGAAATCAAGAAGCTCAAGGATTCGAACGGCCATCCGTTGGACGGGATTCCCTTCCATCCTTACTACAGCGTGAAGGACACGATGGGGATCGCGGCATTCCTGGTGGTGTTTAGCGCCGTGATCTTCTTCGCACCCACGTTCTTTGGTCTGTTCCTCGAGTCCGCGAACTTCGAACCGGCCAACCCCCTGCAGACACCGCCGCACATCGCACCCGTCTGGTACTTCACGCCGTTCTACGCCATGTTGCGCGCGGTACCGTCCTTCGCCGGTACGCAGGTGTGGGGCGTGCTCGTCATGGGATCGGCCATCGTCGTCCTGTTCTTTCTCCCCTGGCTGGACCGCTCGCCGGTCAAGTCGATTCGCTATCGCGGGCCCCTTTATAAAGTGGCGTTGGCGATTTTTTCGGTGTCGTTCATCATTCTGGGCGTTTGCGGAATGAAACCGCCGGCCGGCATCTTCCCCCTGTTGGCGAAGATCTGTACCACGCTCTATTTCGCGTTCTTTCTGCTGATGCCCTGGTACTCGAGGATCGACAGCGTGAAGCCGGTACCGCAGAGGGTCACCGGACATGCGTAAATATTGCGTTTTGATGGCGGCCGCGCTTGTGTTCGCGGGATCGGCTACGGGCGTGGCCTCGGCGGAGGAAGGCGAGTCGCTGCCGAATTCCGGGGCGGACATCAGAGATGTGCAGTCGCTGCAGCGCGGCGCGCGTAATTACATGAATTACTGTTCCGGATGCCATTCGCTCAAATACCTGCGCTACAACCGCATGGCGAAGGACCTGCAGATTCCGGAGTCGGAACTCGCGACCAATTTGATGTTCACGACCGACAAACCCTTTGACCCGGTCATCTCCTCGATGCCGCCCGACGCGGAAACCTGGTTCGGCAAACAACCACCGGATCTGACTCTCATCGCGCGCATGCGGGGCGTGGACTACATCTACGCGTACCTGAAAGACTATTATGTTGACAAGACGCGCCCCTGGGGAGTCAACAACCTGGTGCTCCCCGGCACCGGCATGCCGGCCGTGTTGTCGGAGTTGCAGGGACTTCAGAAGCCGGTGTTCAAGAACGAGCCGGACGAGCACGGCAGCGCTACTATGGTTCTGGCGGGCGTCGAACCGATGTCGGCGGGCGCTTTGAAGCCAGAGGAGTATGATCAGTTCGTACGGGACATCGCGAACTTTCTCGATTACGCGGGGGAGCCCATCAAGGCGAAGCGTCAATCCATGGGCGTTTATGTGATTTTGTTTTTACTGGTGTTTTTTGCTTTCGCATTCCTGCTGAAGAAAGAATACTGGAAGGACGTCCACTGACGCATCAGCGGGAGCGACAGGGTGGGCGCCCCGTTTGTCGTAAGGTCCTAGGAGATCGCGTTTGGCACGTCGCTCGGTAATGACTCTTTTTTCCGCACCGACTGACCCTTGGAGTCACCGGACGCGCTTGGTTCTCGCCGAGAAGGGAATACCGATCGAGTTGGTGAATGTCGACCTGCACAAGCTGCCGGAAGACCTGCTCGATCTCAATCCCTACCACAGCGTGCCGACCCTCGTTGACCGCGATTTGGTCCTGTATGACTCGCGGGTCATCATCGAGTACCTGGACGAACGTTTCCCGCATCCGCCGTTGATGCCCATCGATCCGGTGACCCGCGCCCAATTTCGCGTGGCCCTGTATCGCGTCGAGCGAGACTGGTATTCCCTGGCGCACGACATCGAACAAGGTGCGCTCAGCAAGACCTCGGAGCATAGCCGCAAGGTGTTGGGCGAAGCCATCTGCGCCAGCGCCGAGGTATTCAAGGCGAAACCGTTTTTCTTGAGCGATGAGTTTTCCCTGGTCGATGCCAGCATTGCTCCGATCTTGTGGCGTTTGCCGTCCTACGGTATTGAACTGCCGGTACAAGCACAGCCGATCGTGAAGTACATGAACTCGATTTTCTCACGCCCGACTTTTCGCGCCTGTTTGTCCGAGGCCGAACGGGGCATGCGGCATTGAAACCGCGGCGCCCGTATCTACTGCGCGCCCTCCACGAGTGGATCACCGATAGCGGCGAGACGCCCCATATCGTCGTGGACGCGGCGGCGGAGGGCGTCACCGTCCCGCGTCAATATGTGAAGGACGGCAAGATCGTTTTGAACGTCAGCTTTTCGGCGACGCAAATGTTGAAGCTGGGTAACGATTTCGTCAGCTTCGAGGCGCGTTTCGGCGGGGTGGGCTTCGCGGTTCTCGTCCCGGTGCGCGCCATTCTCGGCATCTACGCGCGCGAAACCGGCCAGGGAATGATTTTCCCGGAGGGCGACGCCGATCCCGATCCCACCGACGGACCGCCGGCTGCCCCCACCACTGGTAGCTCCACGCCCACCAGTCACAAGCGGCCGAAGCTTCAAGTCGTCAAATAGCGCGGGCGCGCGTCAACCGGCGCGGAACGCATCCTTGATCCAGGTGAGTTCGTGCCTGCCGTCCGGCCCAGCCTGCAGCGCGATCACGTCGAAGCGCACTACGCGTGCGCGCCATTCGGGCTGACGTTGCCAATGGAATTGCGTGGCGCGAATGAGTTTTCGCTGTTTCCGGCGGGTCACCGAGGCCAACGCGCCGCCGAAGTGCGGACCACCGCGCTGCCGTACTTCCACGATCACGAGCACCTCGTGGTCGAGGCAGACGATGTCGATCTCGCCCACCTTGCAGCGCAAGTTGCGAGCGACGAGCTTAAGGCCTTGCATCCGCAAGTACTCGGCGGCAAAAACTTCGGCCGCGGCGCCGCGTTGCAGATGTAAGGCCACCATCGTGGGAATGTGCCGCGAAGCCCGTGCGGAGTCGCGCAATGAATGTGTCGCGTACGTACCGAAAGGTACGCTCCTAGCGAGCGCGGCTCCCCAACATGCGGCGGATGCGGTTTCTGGCCGTGACGGTGAATTGCTGCTCGGCGGAATCCAATCCTTCGATGGAGACGATGGTTTCGACGCGGTTTCGGCCCTTGCTCTTGGCCTGATACAGGGCTGCGTCGGCCAATTGGAGCAGTCCGGACTGGCCGTCGCTGTGGGTGGGAACGAGCGCGGAGTAGCCGATGGATGCCGTGACGCGATTCCACGAGTTACCCATATGCTCGATGCCGAGTGCGAGAATGGCCTCACGGATTCGCTCGACCACCTTGAGTGCTCCTTCCGCCGAGGTGTGTGGAAGCAGCAGCGCAAATTCTTCTCCGCCGAAGCGCGCCACGAAATCTTCCGGCCGATGGACGTGCTGCATGAGTGCATCGGCCACGGTACGCAGGCAATGGTCGCCGGCAAGATGCCCATAGAGGTCGTTGTACTGTTTGAAATTATCCAAATCGATCATGGCCAGCGCGAGCGGCTTGCGGTGGCGGACGGCCCGGTTCCATTCTTCGGCGAACCGATCGTCGAAGGTTCGGCGGTTGGCGATATTGGTGAGCCCGTCGAGCGATGCGAGTCGGGCCAGGCGCGCGTTCGTGTGGTGCAGGTCTTCGGCCATGCGCTTGCGCTCCATGAACATGAGCGAGGCGGGGAAAAGCGCCATCATGTGAAAGCCGAAAAAGATCTGCAGCGCCAGATCCCGGGGTATGGCAAGGTCGCTGGGCCATTCACCGAAAGGACCGAGCGAGTCACTGGTGAAATACACCGAGATGAACAGCACCCCGACCACGGCGATAGCAGAGCCTGCGAACGAGAGGATGGAGTCCACCAGGAGCAGCAGCGGGAACAGCAAGAACGCGAGTGGGTAGCGGTTCGTTGAAAAAATCAGTTCGGCGCCCGCGAAGGCCAGAATGAGTACTCCCATCGTCGTCGGCAGCGACTGACGCTGGAAAAGGCTCCGCATCTGCGGCGAACGCAGCGACAATGCCAGGGGCATGGTCGCTGCCATACCCAGCGCGTCGGCCGTCGCCCAGTTGTTGAATGCCAGGAGGAAAGGCTGGCTTTGGGCGAAGTGGAAGAGCACCGCCGCCATGAGACCGGAGATTCCGGGACCCAGCACGAGCGCGGCAGCAAGGCGCTTGAAGATGGCGGGGGTACGCAGCCAACCGTCCAGCGTCACGAACGGCGGCAGCAGGCATGCGCTGATGAGCACCTCGGTGACGGAGCAGATTCTCTGACCTATCTCCATGCCGGGGAGGTGGTTGTCATCCAGACACTCCCCGATGCCGGTGCCGATCTCGATGCCGAGAAGCATCCAGGGCCATGCGGAGCGAGGCCGCATCAGCAGCAGCGCCACATTGACGCCGTTCAGCGGCCACACGATGGTCCAAGCGTCGCTGAAGGCGAAACGATTCAATGCGATATCGACGACCAAATAAACCAGCGCGTACGCCGCGACGGTCTTCGCAGCGCGCGCCCAGGTCGGCCGAATTGGCTGCCATCCTGCGAACTGCACGCTCTGCCTCGGGTGTGAAATGGTGTAGACATCCGAATTGTGCATCGACGGATGCGCGCCCGGGACGTGGCATCACACCCTTTTGGTGCCTGCAGAGTGACGACCGTCTCAAACTGACTGATATATGACGGACCGCATCGCATCACACGCCGGACGGCTTCCGCAACAACGGCGCCGTTAGAACAGGCGCGAGCGTTATAACTCGGCAGGAATTCCGTTTCTTATCTGCGCCCAATCCAGTTCGCGGCGAATCCGGTTGTGGTCATCCAAGCGCAACTTACCGGTCACCCCGGCAATTTCGTTGAAGCCGCTCACGGTCTTCGAGCGCAGCGCCGGAACGAGGCGATACGCATCGAAGCCGAACGCGTACAGGCGATCGCGCCGCGCGGTGCGCGCCGGCCATGCACCGCGGACGGCATCGCGAATGCGCGCAGTCACCGGATCGGCCGACACCATCCACGGCATGTCCGGAAACGACAAGCCATCCAGGTCGCCATTGGCGACCGGATCGGGTTCGAAACTATCAGAGGTGGAATACACCGGGATATCGCCGGCGTAGTGGAACTTGAGCTGCGACACCATCAACCGCTCAGGCCCAGGGGTGCCGGCGACGAAAATGAAATCGGCGTCGCCGCGGTGGGTCGCCGGCTCGCCCTTGACGCCGTGTATTTGCAAGGTTTGCTTGATGACGTCGGAGAAATCCGACCGGCCCGATTCATAGCGGCCGCTGTCCACCACGGTTCCGCCGAGGCGCGTCAGTTCATCCGCGAATGCCGCGCCCACGCGGGCGCCCCACTCGCCGTCCGGAAGCATGGCCACACCCTTGAGTTTGCCGTCCGCCACCAAACGTCGCGCGACGCTCCGCGCTTCATCCTCGGGCAACAGCGCGAATTGATAAAAATTACGCGAGCTGTTGACGGAGTCGGCGAGAAAATTCAGCGCCAGCACCGGCGCGCGTCCGATGCTCAGCGGCGCAATGGCGGCAACGTCCTCCTTGGTGAGCGGACCCACCACGAAGCTCGCTCCGTCGTCGATCGCATGTTGGTAGGCGCCGGCAACGGATTCGGCCGCGACATCGTAGATCTTCAGGCGGGGGCGCGAGGCGACGTCTTGTTCGAGATAACCGGCGATGAATCCATCGCGAACCGCCGTACCGACAGCCTCGGCGCGGCCCGACAAGGGCAGTAACAGCGCGATCTGGTCGGGAAACTCCGTGGCCACGGCGATTTGGGTTTCCGCCATGGCCAGCACGCTTTGATTCGCCGGATGCTGCGGATACAGTCGTCGCCAGTTATCAAGAGCGGCAGCCGCATGCATGGGATCGCGCTGCAGCTCGATGGCGACCGGCCCCAATTCCAACCAGCCGGCGACTGTGGGATCAGACTTTGCCGGAACTTTCAGCGATTGTGCGCGTTCGGCGGCGCTGCGGATCTTGTTGAAGAGTTCTTCACGGCTGGCGCGCAAGGCGGCGTCGTCCGTCAAGTAGCGTTCGCGCTCGACGAAGGCGCGCGTGCCTTCGACCGGATGGCCGGTGAGGAATGACGCTTCGCCGCGGATATACCAGTAATTCTGGGCCAGATCGGGCGCCGCGGGTGGACCGATCGCATCCAGTTCGTGGATGGCGCGCGCACCATCGTTCTCGGCCAAGGCGATTTCCGCAGCGACCAGTGCGCGTGAGGCGGGCTGCGTGGTGCGCGCATCGGGCGAGACCGCCGCCAATGCTTGCTTCGCCTGCGCCACATTGCCCGCGGCCACCCACTGTTCCGCACTCAACAGCTCATAGTTGTCGTGCTCCGCCGGCTCTTCGGTCGCGAGTTCCGCGTAGGCGCGTGCGGCGTCGGCATGGTTGCCCGCGCCGGCCAAGGACTTGGCCCGAGCTTGTTTGTCGCCGAGAGTTTCGA
>JBKQSA010000041.1:0-62137 GCA_052143815.1 Steroidobacteraceae bacterium
ATGTGGTCTCGCGCCCCATTGGCCAGCATGGTTTGCGCTGCGAATTGTACGCCGCCACCAACCGATCGGCTGCGGATGCCGCCTATATACGAGAGTTCATCGCGCTCACTCGCACGCTGAGCCTCACACAGTTGGGGGGCGTTTCGGCCCTGTAGCCAGGAGCCTGTCTGAGTATTCCGCGTGAGCCGCGCGCAACACTCAGACAGGCTCCCACTTCTCGCTGTCCAGATCGACCATGGCGGCACTTGGGTACCGCGGACCGGCCGCGGCGCCTTTGGGCACCGCGAGTTCGATGGCCGCGACATCCGCCGCACTGAGCACGACGTTCAACGAGCCAAGCGCCTCGGCGAGGCGGTCACGGCGTCGGGCGCCGATCAACGGAATGATGTCGCTTCCCTGGTGAGCGACCCAGGCAATGGCGAGTTGCGCAACGCTGACTTGCTTCGCAGCGGCGACTTTGCGAAGCGCTTCGACCAATGCCAGGTTGGCGTCGACGTTGCTTCCTTGGAAACGGGGTGCATGGGCCCGGTAATCCCCGGGCCGGGCGTCATCCTTCTGCCAATGGCCGCTGATGAGACCGCGCGACAGCACGCCGTAGGCGGTGATGCCGATGCCGAGTTCGCGTGCGGCGGGGAGTATTCGCTCCTCGATGCCGCGCGAAATCAGCGAATATTCGATTTGCAGGTCGACGATGGGATGCACGGCCGCCGCCCGCCGCAAGGTGTCCGCGCCGACTTCGGAAAGACCGATGTGTCGGACGTAGCCCGCTTTGACCATCTCTGCCATGCCGCCGACGGTCTCTTCAATGGGCACTTGCGGATCGAGTCGCGCCGGGCGGTAGATGTCGATGCAGTCGACGCCAAGCCGTTGCAGCGAATACGCGAGAAAATTCTTCATCGCCTTCGGCCGCGTATCCACACCCGCCCATCCCGCGGCGGGGTTTCGCAAAGCCCCAAATTTCACGCTGATTAACACGCGATCTCTGCCGATGGTTTTCAGCGCCTCGCCGATCAGCAACTCGTTGTGCCCCATGCCATAAAAGTCGCCGGTATCGACCAGATTGATGCCGGCGTCAACCGCTGCGTGCAGCGTCGCGAGGCACTCGGCGCGATCCGTTGGGCCGTACATACCGGACATACCCATGCAGCCCAGCCCCATAATCGACACGCTGGGCCCCTGTTTGCTCAATGGGACCCGCTTCATAGCGTCGGGCAATCGGACTTCGCATAGACATGCACCGAGGCGAAATTATCGAGTCCAGGTTTGTCTTTGCGTCCGCACTTGTGAATCGCGGGGTCTGCCGTGTACGCGGACCACGCCACGTGACCCTTACCGGACGCGTCGGCGGTAACAAATAACGGGATCGAAGCGAAGCCGCTTATCCTTGCACGCGACAGCAGCTTGCTGTGGGCGGTCGTGTTCATATCGCGCACCGTCACGATCACATCGTCAGTCCCGTTGTTGGTGATGGTGATTGAAATCTTGTCGCTTGCCCTTGCCGCGGCGCCGTTCAAGCACAGCAGCGCAACCGCCAGCGTCACGCAAAACCCGCGCAATCGATTCATTGCCATAGTGTATTCCCTCTCCTACAAATTGTACGATACCGCGCCCGGCAGCATGGCGGGAATCGAGCTCGCGCGTCTGTTGTGGCATGATGCATCAATATGAAAATGCGAGAGATCATCGTAGGTAGTGTGGCAGTCTTGACGGCCGCGACCATTGCTCTGACTGCCGGTCCGCTGAAAGCGGACCTACCGCCCTCCGCACGACAGACCCGCCCGCAAAAGATCGCCGAACTCACCGCCGACTTAGGCTACGGCGACGACATCAAGCACGTCGATGCCGCAATTCCTTATTTGGCCAAAAATGTCGCGCCTGCCGACCCCACGTGGAACTCGACCCATCGACGCTGGGCCGCCGTATGCGCAGCTATCAAACCGAATTTGCACGACGACGCGGAGCAGGCGCTTGCAGAAACGGAAGCGAGCATCGTGGAGAATGCGGAACATGCCATGAATGACGGTGTCGTGGGCGACGACCTTGACTTTGCACTGGCGTTTTTCAGATCCGATCCGGGTCGGCATTACCTGGAACTGCAGAACGTATTGACGAATATGAGCATAGCGATCAGTCTGGAGAGCGATGCGGAGGCCACGGGCGTCTCTGTGGAGAATCTCGACGCGCGCAAACGCCTCCTGGAATTGTGGTTGCCCATCGTCTTTATTCGCGCCATCTACCCACCCCAAATCGCCGACCGAAGCATAGACGCGAGCTACGAGAAATTCAGTAAGTTGCGTGGCGCGCAGCTGGATGCATTGGCTCAACGATATGCCGCCGAGTTGCCGCAGTTTGAGGCGTTCATCCGATCTGCCTCCTTCGGCAGGATCATCGACGCGGAAAAGCTTGCCGGGCGGGCAACGCCGGCGCCGAACCTCAGCGCATTCTTCGCCGATGAAGCCCGGCGACATGCCTCAGGATGGCACGCTGCCTACCTTGCGCCGTGACGACTCGTCACGGCGTCAACACAGCGGCTCCTTCGAATTTTCCATTGCGCAGATCGGCGAGAGCCTGATTCGCCTGCTGCAGCGGATAGCGCGTGGTCTGCGTGACGACGCCGACTTGCGGCGCAAGACGCAGAAACTCCACGCCGTCTTGCCGCGTCAGATTGGCCACCGACAGCAGTTCGCGTTCCTCCCATAAGATCCGATACGGAAAGCTAGGGATGTCGGTCATGTGAATGCCCGCACAGACGACGCGGCCGCCCTTGCGCACAACCTTGAGCGCCTGCGGCACGAGGCCACCCACCGTTGCAAAAATAATGGCCGCATCCAGCGGCTCGGGCGGCATTTCATCCGACCCGCCCGCCCACATCGCGCCCAGCCCGAGAGCAAATTGCCGGGTTTTCTCATCCCCGGGCCGTACGAACGCGAACACCGAACGGTCCTGCCATTTCGCGACTTGGGCAATGATGTGCGCGGCGGCGCCAAAGCCGTAGAGACCGATATTTTTTGCCGCACCCGCGATCACCAGTGAACGCCAGCCAATGAGCCCGGCGCACAGCAGCGGCGCGAGTGCCACGTCGGTTCCCGCTTCGCCCAGCGGAAATGCGAAGCGCGCATCGGCGACGGTCGCGGTCGCGTAGCCGCCATCACGTGTGTACCCCGTGAAAAGCGGCCGATCGCAGAGGTTCTCGCGATTCATGCGGCAGTAAGGACACACGCCGCAGGTGTGCCCCAGCCACGGTATGCCGACGCGCTCGCCCATGGTCAGTCCCGTGACTCCAGGCCCGATGGCATCGATTCTGCCGACGATTTCATGACCCGGAATGATGGGGGTCGCAACCGCGGGCAACTCCCCATCGACCACGTGCAAGTCCGTGCGGCATACGCCGCACGCAAGGACTTTCACTCTAATTTCGCCGGCTCCCGGAAGCCGGTCAGCAAGTTCCGTCCATTCCAGCGGACGGCCGACGTGGTTGAGCATCATCGCATGCATGACAGCCTCCCTCTCAAGCGTGCAGGCTACTATGGTTGGTAACCATCGGTGAGCGTATTCAAGAACGCCACGATCGCTTTGACATCGTGCTCGCTGAGCCGCGGCTGATCGCCGACGTGACGATCGAACGGCGCCGTCCGATCTAAATTACTCTGATAGGTGTCGGGCACATCGTCGAACTTCCGCGTGCCCCCGTCGGCGGCATGCGGATACCAGAGTTGCGGGCGCGTATCGCGTTCTGCGTAAAAGTGCACCACGTCCGCCAATCGATGAAACACCCCGTTGTGGAAAAATACCCGGCGAATCGCGGCATTGCGCAATGTCGGGGCGCGAAACAAGCCACAATATTCCTTGCGATCCATCAAGTCCGTGCGCAAGGGTCCGCATAGCCCCAGATCGTAATAGCGTCGATCCCCGTTCGCCGGGATTTCAACGTTGCGCGGTGCACCGATGCCCGAGTAGCCGAAGTCGGTGAACTGCGGAAACGCTCCGTCGCGCACGGCACTCGGATGACATCGAGCGCAGTTGCCCCTGGCCGGATCGTTGAAGGCCTCCAGGCCGCGCGATTCCTCGCTCGTGAGCGACGCTTGGCTTCGCAACCAGGCATCGTACTTACTGCTGTAGGGATAAAATTCGGCAGGGTCCTGCTGATAGGTTTCCAACGCCAGCAGCACACCCTGAAACGCCAACGCCTTGTCCTCGAATACCCGCTCGCCGAACGCCTCACGGAATTGCGCCGCGTTGGCTGAATGTTCAAGTTTGGCTACGACGGCCTCGATACTGGTATTCGCCATCTCGAAAGGCGACAACAACGGCATCCGCGCCTGATCGTGCGCCGACTGCACGCGGCCGTCCCACGTGCGCCCTCCCGCCGGACCTTGATCGACGCTGTCGTCGCCGTCGTCATCGAAGTAATGCTCGGTAAATGCCGGCACGCTTTGCAGGTACATGAGCGAGGGCACGGCACGCACCCCCGGCCTTAACCCATCCACGCCGCCACGCTGCACGGCAAGGCCGTTCGGCGGCCCGAACGCATGAAGCGGACTGTGGCAGGTGGCGCAAGCCATCCTGCCCGACGCGGATAACGAAGGATCGCGAAACAGCGCGCGCCCCACGGCCGTCATCGCGGCGGCCGATGGAACTTTCTCGAAGCGATTGGCGTAAAACGCGCGATCTGATGCAGCACGACCCGCACCGCTAGCCGCCGCACCGCTAGCCGCCGCACCGCGGTTCCGCGTGTCGCCATCCGTCCCAACGGCCGCCGATGCAACCGTGGCGCTCAGCGCAATCATTACTATCGTGGCCATGAGCGACACGGTCCGCCGCCAGTGTCCGCTCAGTGCAGGGACCCGCCGGCGTCGCTGGCAACCCCGGCGTTGAACAGTTGCGCCACGTCCACGGCGTCGAACACATACGCGCGATTGCAGAAATCACAGCGCACTTCGACTTCGCCCCGCTCGTCGAGTACGGAACGCGTTTCCGCCTCGCCCAAACCCTGCAACATGCCGCTTACGCGCTCGCGCGAACAACGGCAACGAAAATAAACCGGCGCCGGTTCGAACAGCCGCACATCGTCTTCATTGAAGAGCCGATGCAGTATCTGCGCGTCGGCCAGTGTCCGTAATTCATCGGCCGTCAGAGTCGCCGCAATCAGTTGCACACGACGCCATGCGTCGTCGATGGCTACGAGGTCTGCGACCGGTACGCCGGCTGCCGCCGTGCCGCGCATCCCCTCGCCCGGCAGCCGCTGCAGCAACATGCCCGCCGCGCCCTTTTCGTCCGCGTACAACCACAGGCGAGTCGGCAACTGCTCGGAATTCTCGAAGTAAATTTGCAGTGAATCCGCCAAGCGCTCGCCGGTGATGGGCACGATTCCCTGATAGCGCTGCGAACCGTCATCGCTTTCGACGGTCACGGTCAGATTACCGGCGCCGATCAAATCGGCAATGCCGCGCGCCGCCGTGCCGGAAATGTCGTCCTCGCGGTAGCGGGCGAGCCCGCGGATGCCCAAACCGCCCGTACATTGCGCCAATAACAGGTGCACGGGTCCGGCGCCCTGCAATTGCAGGGACAATACCCCTTCGAACTTGATCGTTGCCGCCAGCAGCAGCGACGCGACCACCGCTTCGCCCAAGGTCGTGCGAATCGCATCGGGATACTCCCGATGCTCGATCAGTGCACGCCAGGACGCGTCCAGGTGTACCAAATGTCCGCGAATCGGATAGTGCTCGAACATGAAACGATGCAGGGAATCGCGATCATGCATCTAGGAGCCCAGTTTTACCTTCAACAAGTCGTTCAGGCGCGCCGGGTTCGCCTTGCCGCCCGTAGCCTTCATGACCTGGCCGACGAAAAAGCCGAATAACTTGTCCTTGCCGGCGCGATAATCGGCAAGTTGTTTCGGATTGGCAGCGATGACGGCATCGATGACACCCTCGATGGCGCCGGAGTCGGTAATTTGTTCGAGTCCCTGCGCCTCGATGATGGCGTCTGCCGCCTTGCCCTCAGACCACATGACCTCGAACACGTCCTTCGCTATCTTGCCCGAAATGGTCGCATCGACAATGCGCGCCAGCAAACCCGTGAGCGCTGCAGGCGACACACGCGATGCGCTGATCTCGACGTTGTCGCGGTTCAGCGCACTGGACAATTCGCCCATGACCCAATTCGCCGCGAGCTTGGCATGTGCCGTGCCCAAACCGGCCACCACGGCTTCGAAGTAAGCACCCATTTCGCGGCTCGCAGAGAGCACGCCAGCGTCGTAAACGGACAGACCCAGATCGCGCGCAAACCGAGCGGCCTTTTCATCGGGCAGCTCCGGCAAGGTCTGGCGCACGGTCGCGATGAACCCATCGTCGATCTCGACCGGCAGGAGATCGGGATCCGGGAAGTAGCGATAGTCGTTCGCTTCCTCTTTGGAACGCATCGATCGAGTTTCATCCTTGTCCGAATCGTACAGGCGCGTTTCCTGCACGACCTTGCCGCCGCTCTCGATGAGCTCGGTCTGGCGGGCGACTTCATATTGAATGGCTTTTTCGACGAAACGAAAGGAATTCAAGTTCTTGATTTCGGCGCGCGTGCCGAACTTCTCTTGGCCGCGCGGTCGCACCGAGACATTGGCGTCGCAGCGGAACGAGCCTTCCTGCATGTTCCCGTCGCAGATCTCCAGATACCGCACCAAGGTGTGTATCTTCTTCATGTATGCGACGGCTTCCTTGGCCGAACGCATGTCCGGCTCGGAGACGATTTCGAGCAGCGGCGTGCCCGCACGGTTCAAGTCGATACCGCTGGCATTGGCCAGCCCTTCGTGCAGTGATTTGCCGGCATCCTCTTCCAGATGCGCGCGCGTCACGCCTATGGTCTTGACGGTTCCGTCATCGAGCATGACGGCGAGCGAACCCCGGCTCACCACCGGATGCTCGTATTGGCTGATTTGATAGCCCTTCGGCAGATCGGGGTAGAAATAGTTCTTGCGCGCAAAGATCGACCGCGGCGCGATGGTCGCACCGATGGCGAGACCGAATTTGACCGCCATGCGCACCGCCTCGGCGTTGAGCACGGGCAGCACGCCCGGGTATGCGAGATCCACCAAGCTCGCTTGAGTGTTGGGCGGTGCACCGTACGCCGTCGATGCACCCGAAAAAATCTTCGAGCGCGTGGCGAGTTGCGCGTGGATCTCGAGTCCGATGACTACTTCCCAGTCAGCCATCACTCGTATCCGCGCGGAGCATGTTTGTGCCAATCGGTCACCAACTGAAACTGATGAGCCGCGTTGAGCAATTTGCCTTCGGAGAAGTGCGGTCCGATCAGCTGCAGACCCATCGGCAGCCCATCGACGAAGCCGCAAGGCAAGGACAGGCCGGGCAATCCGGCCAGATTCGCGCCAATCGTATAGATGTCGTTCAAGTACATGGTGACCGGATCGTCGATCTTCGCGCCGATGTCGAAGGCCGGCGTGGGCGTGGTGGGCCCGATCAACAGATCCACGTGTTGAAACGCCGATCGGAAGTCATCGGTGATGAGGCGCCGAACTTTTTGCGCCTTTAAATAATATGCATCGAAATACCCGGCCGACAATACGTACGTGCCGGTCATAATGCGCCGCTTGACCTCGGGGCCGAAACCTTCGCCGCGCGATCGCTTGTACATATCCGCCAAGTCCTTCGGCTGGTCGCAGCGATAGCCGAAACGCACGCCGTCGAATCGCGACAGATTGGACGAGCACTCGGCCGGTGCAACGACGTAGTACGTCGGCACGGACAGCGGCAGGTGCGGCAGGCTCACCTCGACGGTGGAGGCGCCGAGCGACGTATAGATCTTCAGCGCGTCGTGAATGAGGGTGGCGTTGCGGGATTCCAAGCCGTCGAAGAACTCGCGCAATAAACCGATTTTCAGGCCCTTGAGCGGTGCCGATAGCAGAGCCGCATAATCCGGAACGGGCGCATCCACGCTGGTCGAGTCCAACGGGTCGAAGCCCGCCATGACCCTGAGCACCGTCGCCGCATCCGCCGCCGTGCGGGCGAATACCCCCGCCTGGTCGAGGCTCGATGCGAACGCGACCATCCCGTAGCGAGACACACGCCCGTAGGTCGGTTTGACGCCCGTCACACCCGTCAACGCCGCCGGTTGACGAATTGAACCGCCGGTATCGGTGCCGGTGGTATAGGGTGCGAGGCGTGCCGCCATGGCTGCGGCGGACCCGCCGGACGATCCTCCCGGCACTTTTGCGGTATCCCACGGATTCTTCACCGGACCGTAATAACTCGTTTCGTTGGAGGAGCCCATGGCGAACTCGTCCATATTGGCCTTTCCCAACATGACGGCTCCGGCCGCCTTCAGGCGCGCGACCACCGTCGCATCATAGGGGGCAATGAAGTTGTCCAACATGCGCGACCCGCAACTGGTCCGCACGCCATCCGTGCAGAAAATATCCTTATGAATAAGGGGGATGCCAAGCAGCGGGCCACGTTCTCCGGCCGCCAGACGGTGATCGGCAGCGGCCGCCGCGGCGAGCGCGTCGGCGGCGGTCAGCGTGATAATCGCGTTCAACGCCGAATTCAAGCGCTCGATACGCGCCAGGAAGTGCCGCGTTATCTCGACGCTCGAGATTTGCCTTCCGCCCAAGTGCGCGGCGAGTTCGCCGATGGAAAGGTTGTGCAGCATCGTCACGGTCTTCGGCAAGCCTTATTCGATGACGCGCGGCACGACATACAGTCCGGATTGCACGCTGGGCGCATTCTTCTGATACTTCTCATGGTGGTCGGTCTCCGAGACCACGTCGGGACGCAGCCGCTGGCGCTGTCCGTCCAGGGGATGCGCCATGGGCTCGACGCCGCCGGTTTCGGCACGCGACAACTCGGCCACGAAATTGACGATGCTCGACAGGCTGGTCACGTAGACCGGCATCTCTTGTTCGGTGATCGACAGCCGTGCGAGGTGCGCGATCTTTTCGACGTCTTGACGGGTTAGGCTCATATTGATGCAAAAAGTGCGCGCGAGTGCGCATTTTTAGCTGTTATGCATGATACACGTTGCCTTGTTATATGTCTTATCGGTTGTTACATTAGCGCAACTTTTTTCACCCCCTTTCCCATCAGAAAATCATCCCATGTTCAAACGCCTTAGAGGTTATTTCTCCAATGACCTCTCAATCGATCTTGGTACCGCGAATACGCTGATCTACGTGCGCGAGCGCGGCATCGTGCTCAATGAACCATCGGTGGTTGCGGTGCAGGACGAACCGACCCGCGGCGGCAAGATCATCGTTGCCGTCGGCGTCGAGGCGAAAAACATGTTAGGGCGAACCCCGGGTCACATTACCGCGGTTCGGCCGATGAAAGACGGCGTCATTGCCGATTTCACCTATACCGAGAAGATGCTGCAGTATTTCATCAAGAAGGTGCACGGCAATCGCTTCTTGAGCCCGAGCCCGCGGGTGCTGGTCTGCGTACCTTTCGGCTCCACCCAGGTCGAGCGCCGTGCCATCAAGGAGTCGGCCGAGGGCGCCGGGGCCCGCAGCGTCGATATCGTGCCCGAGCCCATGGCGGCCGCCGTCGGCGCGGGCCTGCCCGTTCAAGAGGCGCGCGGCTCGATGGTGCTCGACATCGGCGGCGGCACGTCCGAGGTAGCGGTCATCTCGTTGAACGGCATTGTCTACGCGGCCAGCGTCCGGATCGGCGGGGACAAATTCGACGAAGCCATCACCAACTACGTACGGCGCAACTACGGCATTTTGATCGGCGAAGCGACTGCGGAACGCATAAAGTTGGAGATCGGCTCGGCGTATCCCGGCCAGCAGGTTCGTGAAATATCCGTCAAGGGCCGCAACCTCTCCGAGGGCGTGCCGCGCAGTTTCACGTTGAACTCCAACGAGATCCTCGAGGCCTTGCAGGAACCGCTGCAGGGCATCGTCGGGGCCGTCAAGCAAGCGCTCGAACAGACACCGCCCGAACTCGGCGCGGACGTGGCGGAGCGCGGCATCGTGCTGACCGGCGGCGGCGCTCTGCTTCGGGACGTCGATAAGTTACTCATGGAAGAAACCGGTTTGCCCGTCGTGGTGGCGGACGATCCCCTCACCTGCGTAGCGCGCGGCGGCGGCCGGATCCTCGAACTCACCGAGGAACATGGACCGGGCATCTTCGGATTGGAGTAATGCAAGCTAGGAGCCGGGAAGCTCCCGCCCATGGTCGCATTTCGTAATACCGACGCCTCCGGTCGGACCTCGGGGCTGCTGCTTCGCTGCGTGTTGTATTGCCTGCTGGCCTTGGGGTTGATCATCTTCGATAAACGCTACGATCATCTCGGCCAGATTCGCCGTTTTCTGTCGGTTGTCGCGTACCCGGTGCAGGTCGCCGTCGCAAGCCCCTTCGAAGGCTGGGACTGGTTTCGCCAGAGCGTGTCGTCGCGCGAAACCCTGCGTGCCGACAAGGCGAAACTCGAGGCCGAGCTGCGTCTCGCGAATTTCCGCCTGCAGCGCTACGAGGCCCTCGAAGCGGAAACCCAAAGGTTACGCGCGTTGCGCGCCAACACCGCCGTAGTAGCCACGCGTTTTGTCGTGGGCGATATCATGGACCTGGACATCGATGCCTTTCGCGAGCGGGTTCTGGTCGACAAGGGGGCGCGCGACGGCGTATTCGTGGGTCAGGCCGTGCTTGACGCGGGCGGCGTGTTCGGTCAGGTTGCGCGCGTCGAACAATTGACCAGCGAGGTCATCCTCGTGAGCGATGCGTCACATGCCATTCCTGTCCAGGTCAACCGCAACGGCTTGCGCACCATCGCCGTGGGCACCGGCGACATGAGCCGCCTGAAGCTGCCCTACTTGTCGACGAGCGCGGATGTGGTCGCCGGCGATCTATTGGTGACCTCGGGACTGGGCGGCGGCTTTCCCGCGGGCTACCCCGTGGGCACCGTCGCGGAGGTCAAGCGCGATCCGGCGCAATCCTTGGCCGATGTCGAGGTGCGGCCCGCCGCCGCGCTCGACCGCTCGCGGGAGGTGATGTTCGTGTGGCCCAAGCCTGACGCGCCGCCGCAGCCTGACGCGCTGGCGGCGGCACAAGGCCCGGCGCACGCTCCGTCAACGGCGCCGCCAGGCGCCGCCGCGGCGGCACCGCAAACCGCGGCAGTACCGCCGCCGCACCACGGGGCGCCCAAGAAATGATGCGCGATGACCCCGCTCGACGATTGCCCATGGCACTATCGGCACTGGTGGCGCTCGCCCTGGCAGTCGTACCATTACCACCGGCCGTCGATGCGTTTCGACCCGACTTTCTGGTGCTGGTGGTGTTCTATTGGTCGATCGAGTCGCCGCGCGCCGGCGGCTTAGGCTTGGCGTTCGCGGCCGGGTTGGCCCTTGATGTGATTCGCGGCGTGGTGCTCGGACAGCATGCCTTGGCGTTGACCCTGATGGCGGCCTGGGCAACGCATTTACGTCTGCGCCTGCGGGTGTTCTCGCTCTTGTCGCAGTCGCTGACCATTTTTGCGTTATTGACGGGTTATCAATTCGTGCTTTTCTGGGTGGATGGCGCCACGGGCAATCCGGTCACGACATTCAGCCGCTGGCTGGCACCGGTCACCGGCGCATTGATCTGGCCGCTGCTGGCCGGCGGCTTGAGCCGCCTGCACGACCGTTAGATAGGTGACGAAACATGCTATTCGACGAATTCACACCATCGCGCGCCCGCCGC
Organism: Steroidobacteraceae bacterium; assembly: GCA_052143815.1. GTDB lineage: Bacteria > Pseudomonadota > Gammaproteobacteria > Steroidobacterales > Steroidobacteraceae > Bog-1198. The sequence continues at coordinate 11,679 of JBKQSA010000041.1, forward strand.
ACATTGACGGCCGGAAGCCGCACCTTGCGCGCTTTGGGATTGGACGGTCCGTTGACCGGCGTGCTCGCCATCATCGTCTGCATCGGCATTTTGGTGGTGTACAGCGCTTCCGGACAAAACGTCAAAATGGTCGAGCACCACCTGGCCAACATCGCCATTGCCGTTGCCGCCCTGCTCGCGCTTGCCCGACTTGCGACTCCGCAGTACCTGCGCCTGTTTGCGCCCGTCGCGTACGTCATCGGGGTGATGCTGTTGATCGTGGTGGCCGTAACCGGTCATGTCGGCAAAGGCGCGCAGCGCTGGCTCGATGTGGGATTCATGCGCTTCCAACCATCCGAGATCATGAAGCTCGCGGTGCCGATGATGTGCGCGTGGTACATGCACGAACGGCCGCTACCGCCCACCTTCAAGGACTTGGTGATCATGGCGATCATGATTGGGGTGCCGACCGCCATGATCGTGGTGCAGCCCGATCTAGGCACCGCTTTGTTGATCGCCGCCTCGGGCCTCATCGTCATGCTGCTGGCCGGGCTGCAGGTACAGATCATCTTGATTTCGATCCCCCTCATCGGCGGCGCAGCTTGGGCAGGATGGCACTTCATTCATGAATATCAACGCCAGCGCATACTTACGTTCTTGAATCCGGAGAACGATCCCTTGGGCGCCGGATACCACATCATCCAGTCCCAGATCGCGATCGGCTCGGGCGGGGTGTTCGGCAAGGGCTACATGAACGGCAGCCAGGCGCAGTTGGAATTCCTGCCGGAACGCTCCACCGACTTCATCTTTGCCGTGATCGGCGAGGAATTCGGATTGCTCGGTCAGTTGTTGCTCCTCACCCTGTACGGTGTCGTGATCGGACGTGCGCTGTATCTCGCCAATCAAGGCCAGGACACGTTTTCACGGCTCACCGGAGGCGCGATCGCCCTCAGTTTCTTCGTCTATGTGTTCGTCAATTCCGGAATGGTGAGCGGCATCTTGCCGGTGGTCGGAGTACCGCTGCCGATGATCAGCTACGGGGGCACATCCATGGTCACCTTGTTGGCCGGATTCGGCATACTGATGTCGCTGCATTCACATCGTAAGCTCATTGGGTCATGACCGTGCACGGTTCACGTTTCTATCGACTCTTGTCTCTGGTTCTCCTTCTCGCCTGCGCGGGTGCCCGCCCGGCCGCCGCGATCGATACCCGGCGTCCCGACGTCAGGAGCTTCATCGACGAAGTATCGACACGGGATTCGATCGACAAGCGCCGCTTGCGAAAACTGCTGAATGCGGCGACAAGCCAACCGGCGATCATCGACGCGATGAATCGGCCGGCGGAAAAGGCCAAGCCATGGTACGAATACCGCCCCATCTTCCTGACCGAACGGCGCATTCGCGAAGGCACGGATTTCTGGCTTGCACACCGGCAAGACCTCGATCGGGCAAGCGTCAGATCCGGTGTGGCGCCGGAGTATCTCGCGGCCATCGTCGGTGTGGAGACCTACTACGGCCGCATGACCGGCTCATATCGTGTCCTGGATGCGCTCGCGACGCTGGCGTTCGATTATCCGGCGCGTGCTGCGTTTTTCCGCGACGAGTTGGAACAGTTCATCCTGCTGGCGCGCGACATCGGCCTCGACCCGCTGGCGGTCAAAGGGTCTTATGCAGGCGCCATGGGTGCGCCGCAGTTCATGCCTTCGAACTATCGCCGCTTTGCGGTCGATGCCACCGCGGATGGTCATATCGATCTTTGGCGCAATTGGTCTGACGTCTGCGCGAGCGTGGGTAACTACCTCAAGGAACACGGTTGGAATCCGGGAGAGCCCGTGCTCAGCGAAGCGGCCGTGGATACCGACAAGACGTCGGATCTCGACGGCCGCAAGCTGATCCTGGCCGATACGGTCGAATCCTTGAAAGCCAAGGGCGTGAACTTCGACAGTTCGCTGCCGCCGGATGCGCCTGCAATTCTCATCGCCACCGACGAGTCCGACGGCGTCCACTGGCGAGTCGGCTACAATAATTTCTACGTGATCACACGCTACAACCATAGTGCGTTGTACGCGATGGCGGTCTACGAGCTGGCAGCCGCCGTGAAGCAGCGCATCCTGGTGCTCGATGCTGCCGCGCTTAGGACCGCGACACTCGCCGGCGCGGGTCCGGCGGAGCCTGCCGCTCCTGATGCCGCCGCTGCGAGCGAGGCTCGACCTGTGGGTTCCCAGCCGTGAAAGTCGCGCGCGTCCTGGGCCCACCGCTCGGGCTGGCCGTCGCTGTCGGTCTTGCGGGCTGCTTCACGACGTCGCCCCAGAGCGCGCGCTCGATATCGACTCCCTCAGCACCGCCGAGCGCGCCGCCGCCCATCGCTCCGCAGGCCGTTCCCGACGCCGTGCCGCGCGTCGAACCGCGATCGCGCTACGGCAACCCGCCCTTTTATGAAGTATTCGGCAAGCGCTATTACGTCCTGGCGTCCAGCGCCGACTACGTCGAGCGAGGCGTGGCTTCTTGGTATGGCCCCGGCTTTCATAAGATACGAACCTCCACCGGCGAGTCCTACGACATGTACGGCATGACGGCCGCTCATAAAACTCTGCCGTTGCCGGCCTACGTGCGCGTCACGAATCTACAAAACGGGCGCAGCGTCGTCGTGCGCGTGAACGATCGCGGCCCATTCGTGGGTAATCGCATCATCGATCTGTCGTATACCGCGGCATCGCGGCTCGACATGCTCCGCGACGGCACGGCGATGGTGGAAGTGCACGCAATCGACCCTAGTTTGCCGACGCGCGATCCGTCCGCACCGCTGCTTGCAGTCGCCCCGATTCCGCCAGCGAGCGGCCAAGGAGGCGCAGCGGCGTCGATCGGCGGTGTAGGGACGCCCGTCAGCGCTCCAGCGGTGATGCAGGGCGCCGCGGCCGCACCGGCACTTGCGCCGCGCCCCGTGCTGTTCGTGCAGGCGGGCGCCTTTGCAGACCCGGCGAACGCCGAGCGGTTGGCCGCCAAACTACGCGGCGGCGGCTACGGCAAGATTTTCGTACGGGATGACTTCATTGCCGGACGCAGAATGTACCGGGTGCGCATCGGTCCCGTTCCCGATGTGCCGGAATTCGATCGAATCGTTGCCGCATTGGAGCAAGCCGGCGTACACGATGCGCATCTCGCGTTGGATTAGGAGCCTTGGCTCGCGAACTATTGTCTCGCGTCAATCACCGGTAGACTTAAGCACTTTTTTCGAAGGTATTCGACCATCATGTTTCGTCCCTTGCTGAGTTTGTTTGTCTGCGCGGTGTTCGTTGCCGCTCCCACGTTTGCCGACGTCCCGATACCGACGGCACCGACTGTGGACGCGCGCGCGTATATCGTCGTCGACTACCATACGGGCAAAGTGCTGGCGTCTCAGGAAGCGGTTGCGCGCTTGGAGCCGGCCAGCCTCACGAAACTGATGACCGCCTACATCGTTTTTCAGGAGTTGGCGGCGGGCAAGCTGAAGCTCGATGAACCGGTGGTGGTCAGCGAACACGCATGGCGTTCCGAAGGTTCACGAACCTTCATTGAACTCGGCAAGCCGGTGTCCGTGGAACTGTTGATCTTGGGAATGATCGTGCAATCGGGAAACGATGCCACGATCGCCCTGGCGGAGCGGGTTGCGGGAACCGAAGAGACGTTCGTGCAACTCATGAACGGGAACGCCAAGCGCCTCGGCATGGTCGGCACGCATTTCGAGAATAGCTCAGGACTACCGTCGCCGCAGCACTACACCACGGCACGCGACATGTCGTTGCTCGCCGTCGCCATGATTCGCGATTTTCCTCAATACTATAAGTATTACTCGGTGCGCGAATTCGAGCACAACGGCATCAAGCAGCAAAACCGCAACGGCTTGCTCGGCCGCGATCCCAGCGTCGATGGTCTGAAGACCGGACATACCGACTCGGCGGGCTACTGTCTCGTCACCTCGGCGCTGCGCGATGGCATGCGACTGATCTCGGTCGTGCTCGGATCGACCAGCATGAAAGCGCGCGAAGATGCGAGCTCTGCGTTGCTCAACTACGGATTTACCTTTTACGACACCAAGTTGGTCGTCAAGGGCGGAGCCGCGCTCGGCTCGACCAAAGTGTGGAAGGCCGCGCAGTCACCGGTCGATGTCGGCATCAAGGACGATCTCTACGTTACGCTGCCGCGCGGGCAAGCAAACGACATCAAGACGACCGTCGATCTGCGGTCGCGGCTGATCGCGCCGCTTGGCATAGATGCCGACGTCGGTCAACTTCGGGTGTTCGTGGGCAATCAGACGCTCACGACAATGCCGGTGCATCCGCTCAACAACGTCGCCGCCGGCAGCTGGTGGCGGCGCCTCATCGACACCATTCGGCTCTGGTTCGCATGAGCAGCCTACTGCCGATTTGCTATCTCAACGGCGCGTACCTGCCGTTGACCGAAGCGCGGGTGTCGCCGTTGGACCGCGCGTTCCTGTTCGGCGATGCGGTATACGAAGTCATTCCGGTGTACGGCGGCCGTCCCTTCAGATTGAGGGAGCATTTGGACCGACTGAATCGCAGCCTGGCGGGGATTCGCATGCCTGCGCCTCGGTCGCACCCGGAATGGGCAGCAATATGCTCGCACCTGGCGGCACAAAACGGCGGCCAGGAATCCTATATTTATATTCAGGTGAGCCGGGGAACGGAGTTTGGGCGCAGTCACGCGTGGCCCGAAGGGCTCACGCCGACGCTGTTCGCGTATGCCACGGCCATGGAGCCGACGCCCGCAAGACTACTCGACCAAGGCGTCGCGGCCGTGACGTCGGCCGAGATAAGGTGGGCACGGCGCGACATCAAATCCACGGCATTGCTCGCGAATGTGCTCCTCAAAAAATTAGCCGTCGATGCCGGTGCCTTTGAAACCATCATGCTCGAGAATGGCCAGCTCACCGAAGGCTCGTCGACCACGGTTCAAGTCGTGTCGGACGGCGTCATTCATACACCGCCCAACGGCCATCACGTTCTTCCGGGCACCACTCGCGATGTGGTGACCGAACTCGCGGTTCGTCTGAAATTGAGCAGCAACAATAGTCCCGTGCCGGAAGCGCTGCTGCGCTCGGCCGACGAAATCTGGCTCAGCTTTTCAACGTGTGGTGTCCTCGCGGTGACCGCGCTCGACGGCCAACCGGTCGGCTCCGGCAAGCCCGGTCCGATCTTCAAACGCATGCGCGCCGCTTTCGTCGAGTACACGCATGAGCTGGCGGGAACACCTTCCCTATGATTCCGCCGCGGAGCGCGCCCGCTGATGAGTTTCCCAGCGAATTCCCCATCAAAGTCGTAGGTCGCCACGACAGCGACCTGCGCGCCCTGACGCAGGCCATCGTACAGCGCCACGCGGGCCCGGTGCAGGAATCGAATGTGCGCACCCGCACCAGCACGGACGGGAATTTCTTGGCAGTGACCTATGTAGTGCGCGCCTCTAGTCGCGAACAACTCGACGCCATTTACAGAGAGCTGACCGCCTGCAAGTCGGTGTTGATGGCATTGTGAGCCGGCGTCGGGCCCTCGCGCACTGATCCGAAACCCAGCTCCCGAAACAGATGCCGCGTCAGGCCCTCTGCCGCGGTGCGCACGTCGGAAACCGCGCAAAGATCCGCCAAGCGCGTGACGCGGAGCCCTCGATGACCGCAGACATTGATTCTTTCGAACGGCTGCAGATCGAGCGATACGTTGAGCGCAAGGCCGTGATAGCTGGCGCCGCGGCGAATACGTAACCCGATGCTGGCCAGCTTCGCGCCCTCGACATAGACACCCGGCGCGTCCCGCGACCCACTCGCCGCGACTCCCAACTCGCCGACGTAGGCGATGATCGCGTTTTCCAGCGCCACGACCAATTGCCGCACGCCGAGAGCATGCCTACGCAAATCGATGAGCGGATAGATCACCAACTGCCCGGGCCCATGGTAAGTAACCTGACCGCCGCGGTCGATCTGGACCACCGGAATATCGCCGGGCGATAGCAAGTGTTCACGGCTTGCATTCAAGCCCAACGTGAACACGGGCGGATGCTCGACCATCCAAATTTCATCGGGCGTCGACGAATCACGGTCATCGGTGAACCGCTGCATCGCCCGCCAGGTCGGTTCGTAGGGCGCCAATCCCAAATGCATAATCCGCGGCGCGGCGGTACTCATCAGCGCGCAGCCACCGGCGTGGTGGCGAGTTTGCCGTTATCGAGGCCTGCGTTATTGCGTGCAAGCGCAAGTTCCGCGCGATAGCTCGACCGCACCAACGGGCCCGACACGCACTCCAGAAATCCCAGCGACAACGCCCAATCACGATACCGATCGAATTCATCCGGAGTGACGAAGCGCTCGATGTTCAGATGATTCGGCGTCGGCCGCAGATATTGGCCCAGAGTCAGAATATCGACCGATACCGCGCGCAAATCGGCCATGGTCCGACGAATTTCCTGGTCGATTTCCCCGAGGCCCAGCATCAGACTGGTCTTGGTCAACACCGCGGGCCGATGGATCTTCGCCTGCGCCAACACGTCGAGGGTTTGCTGATAACCGGCGCGCGGGTCGCGCACCGGATGCGTGAGCCGTTCGACCGTTTCGACATTCTGCGCGAAGACATCCAGTCCAGAGTCGAGGACGGTTTGTACGTCTTGCAGAACGCCCTGGAAGTCGGGGGTCAACGCCTCGACGGCTGTTGCGGGATTGCGCCGTTTGATGGCGCGAACGGCGGCCGCATAATGCGCCGCGCCGCCGTCCGGCAAATCATCCCGATTGACCGACGTGAGCACGACGTATTTCAGACCCATCAGTTCGACTGAACGCGCGACGTTTTCCGGCTCTTCGGTATCGAGCCAGCCGCGGGGGTTGCCGGTGTCCACGGCGCAGAATCGGCAGGCGCGGGTGCATACGGCACCCATCAACATGATCGTGGCAGTACCTGCATTCCAGCATTCGCCGATGTTCGGACACTTCGCCTCTTCGCACACAGTGCTCAAGCGGTGTTCACGCACGATGTCTTTGACCGCCTGGAACTCGGCGCCGCTTGCCATGGGGGCACGCAGCCATGGCGGTTTCCGCACTGTGGCTACGCCCGAAGCGGACTGCTTGATGCCGTCTTTGATGGCGGTAAAGCCTTGAGGCGTCGTGTATTTCTCGCCGCTGCGAGCCGGACGCGCCGGCTGCGCGATGGGGATGCCCTTGAATTCAGACATGCCGAGAATTGTACTCCTGCTCGGCATTTAGCGCCCGAAGGCGCTCCGGCGTTCCCACGTCCTCCCATAGACCGGTGTAAATTTCGGCGCCACAGCGCTGCGCGGCCATGGCGCGAATGAGCAGCGGTTTCAACGGGAAAACGCCGTCCACACAGCCTGAAAAGAACTCGGGTCGGTAGACGGCTATTCCGGAAAAGGTGTAGCGGTGCGCGGCGGAAGGTACGGCGAGTCCCGCTTGCACGCCGAAATCGCCATCGGGGTGCTGAGGCGGATTGGGGACCAGCACCAAGTGGGCGTCATGCCCGTCGGCGAGCAGCAATCGCCCGAGCGGGTAATCCGTCAATATATCGCCATTCACGACCAAGAAGGGGCCAGGGCAAAGCGTAGGCAATGCGCGAAAAATACCTCCCGCGGTTTCGAGGGCGCGGGGCGATTCTTCGCTGTAGCGGATCGAGACGCCATAGCGCGACCCGTCGCCGAGATAATCCCGGATCATCGATCCCAACCACGCCAGGTTGATGACCACCCGCTCGATGCCGGCCTGCGCCAGGCGCTCGACGTGACGCTCGATCAGCGGCTTGTCGTGGATGCGCAGCAGCGGCTTCGGGATGGTATCGGTCAATGGCCGCATTCGCTCGCCTCGACCGGCGGCCAAAATCATCGCTGCCCCCGGTGGTCGCGCCGCCGTCCCTGTCATGCGCTGAACGCCCAGCATGAGTTCATCCCGTTCACTCGCCGACTCGCGCCTGTGCCGCGACGAAAGCGGGATCGATGTGCTGCGTCAAGAACTCGGCAAACTCCGCCGTTTCAGGATAGGCCGCTGCGGCCGCCCGCGCGTAGTCCAGGACACGCGGCAGATCCTTCAGATACCCTGACTTGCCGTCTCGATAGTAGAGGCGCGCAAAGATCCCGAGCACCTTGATGTGCCGCTGCAGTCCCATGAGATCGAACCAACGAATGAAGGCCGACGCATCGCCGCCCACGGCGAGCCCCGCTCGTAGCAGTTGTTCTCGATAGTTCAGCAGCCATCCGCGCACTCGCTCCGCGGGCCATGCAATATAGCAGTCCTTGAGCAGCGAGACCGCATCGTAGGTGACAGGCCCAAACACCGCGTCCTGGAAGTCCAGGATGCCGGGATTATTTTCCGCGGTCAGCAGAAGATTCCGCGAGTGATAATCGCGATGCACGAACGCCGCCGGTTGCGACAGGGCGGCTTGCACCAAGGCATCGAACAATCGGTTCAACATGGCGCGCTCATGGTTGCCGACGACGAAACCAAGGTGTCGTCCCAAAAACCATTCCGGAAGCAGCTCCATCTCGCGCAGCAGTAAATCGCGATCATAGGCAGGCAGCTCGCGCGCGGCCGCACCGCCGGCCGTCTGCATGGTCACCAGTGCCGCGAGCGCCTCTGCATACAGCCGGTCAACCTCGCGGTTTGCCTTGAGTTCATCGAGATATTGGCAAGACCCCAAGTCGGAAAGCAGCAAGAACCCCTGCGGTACGTCTCTGGCCAAAACGATCGGCACATTCAAGCGCATGCCGGCCAAGAAGCGGGCGACGCTGACGAACGGTGCGACGTTTTCCTTGGCCGGCGGAGCATCCATGACGATGTACGTATCCGTACCACGCGTCACGCGAAAATAGCGGCGAAAACTCGCATCCGCTGAGGCCGCTTCGATTCGGCTGCCGGAAAATCCGAGATCATCGACCACCCATCGGGTGAGCTCCGCCAGGCGGGAATCGCTTGCATCCGGTAGACCCATGCTTGACCATTCACCCACCGCAAATGCGGCGGCTTAGTATACCGAGTAAGGCGATTCACTTTGCCCATGGCTTTTCACGTTCGCGCCGCTTTGGCTGTTTTTTCTTGCATTGCGATGGCATCGATGGTTCAGGCCGGGGATATGTGCCCGGCTCCCCCCAAGCACTCGCCGCCGCCGTCCGTGCCCTTAAGTCCGGACGACCATCTCATTCACATCGACAGCGATTACTTCACCGCGGATGCCGCCGGACATGCCTTGGCCAGCGGCCACGTGAAGGTTAGCCAGGACGCACGCACGATGTCCGCGGATTCGATGACCTACGATTACAACACCGGCAAAGCGACGGTCAAGGGCGCAGTCGACTTCGAGGATCCGAAACTACGCTTGAAAAGCGACGATGGTACCTATGACACATTGGGCGGCGCCGACTTCGATAGGGCGAATTTTCAGATCCTGGATCGCAACGGGCGCGGCTTCGCGCGCCAGATGGCCGTGCATCCAGACGGCAAGGTGGAACTCGAGCAAGTACGCTACACCACCTGCCCGGTGGGCAACCAAGATTGGATGCTGCAGGCCTCGTCCCTCAATCTGGACACCGCGAAACAGGAGGGCGCAGCGCATGGCGTGCTCATGCGCTTCAAGAACGTACCGATCTTCTACACGCCATACATCTCGTTTCCCCTGGGCGACGAGCGCAAGAGCGGCGTGTTGTTTCCGAGCTTCGGACACTCCAGCAGCAACGGCTACCAACTCGAGGTGCCGTATTACTTCAATCTGGCGCCGAATTACGATCTCACGCTGACGCCCGGCATACTATCCGCGCGCGGCGTCCAGCTGGGCGAGGAGTTTCGCTACCTGACGGCGAGTTCCCATGGCGTGATCGATGGCACCTTCCTGCCCGACGATAAGCAGGAGCACGGCAACCGCACCTACTTTCATTTCAACGATGTCACCGATCTCGCGCACGGGCTGCGCTTCGACACGGACATCACCAGTGTCAGCGACGTCAATTATTTCTCGGATTTCACCGTGGGTTCGGAACAGACGAGCGTGACCTTTCTGGAACGCCGCGCCGAAATCCGGTACTACGACGATGTGTGGCGCATCCGCGGCGAGCTGCAGAACTTTCAAACCATCGACAGCGCGCTGTACGACTACGAACGGCCTTATTCGAGCTTGCCTCGCATCGACGCAGAAGGATTGTGGCGCATTTTCAACAGCAACCTCGAGTTCGCCATGAGCTCCGAGGCCGTCAATTTCGTGCGTAAAAATATCGACGACGTGTTTTTCATCGATCCCGGCAGCAATCAACTCGCGCCGCTGCCAACGCCCACCGGCGTGCGCGTGGACGTGTCCCCGGAACTGCGCTGGTCCGAGCGCGGCGCGGGCTACTTCTTCGAGCCCGCCGTCGGCTACCACTTCACGCAATACGATTTGCAAAATGCCGGTGCGGGCCTGCCTAGCACGCCGACCCGAACGCTGCCCTACGCACGGCTCGACGCCGGCTTGATATTCGAGCGCAACGCCGGGTCAAACGGCCAGCGTACCCAGACCCTCGAGCCGCGCGTGGTGTACAGCTACGTGCCGTACCGCAACCAAAACGAACTGCCGGTCTTCGACACGGCCGTGCCGGACCTCAACTTGACCGAACTGTTTCGCACCAATCGATTCGTGGGCGACGACCGCATCAGCGACGCCGATCAGGTCGCTATCGGCTTGACCACCCGGCTGTTCGACACCGTGTCGGGGGCCCAGTATCTCTCCGCCACCATTGGTCAAATCCGCTACGTCTCCATCCCGCGGGTGACCATCCCTGAGGAATCCTTGCTGCTGACCACCTACCCGCCGACGCCGGCGAACTACAACCTGCCGAATCCGCTGGCCTCGCCCCAACTGTTCCTCCCGAACGTGCGAGCCCAGGGGCCGCCCATCATGCCGGGGCAGCTCTACGTGACCTCCACGGGACAACTGGCCGTCGCCCAGATCGGCCAGATCGGCCTGCTCAGCGAGCAGTATCCCGCCTCCGATATCGTATCCGAGGTCGCCCTGACGGCCTACAAACACGTGACGGTCAACCTGGACCATCAATGGAATCCCTATACCTCGCACACCGACAAGGAGGAAATCGGGGTTCAATGGCACCCCGACTCAACCAAGGTGCTCAATCTGTCCTACCGCTTCCAGACAGGTATCTTGAAGCAATATGACGGGTCGTTCGTCTGGCCAATTGCCGGTCATTGGAACACCATCGGGCGCTGGGTGTACTCCCTCCAAGATCACGAGACCATCGAGCAAGTGACTGGAATTGAATACAAAAGCTGCTGTTACCGCATTCAGATCGTGCAGCGGCGCTACCTCGAGCGCGCCTCCGATAGCACCGCCACCACACGACTGAGTTCCTCGATTGCATTACAATTGGAACTGACGGGCTTGAGTTCGGTCGGAAAACCTGCGGATTCGTTCTTGCAAAAGGAGATCCCCGGCTACCCGGTCAGCGACTCGAAGGCCGGCAATTCGAGCAATTCCGTCCCCTAGAGAACCCCAATGCCCTGGAGAGAGCCCATCATCGACATTCCGCACCGGTTTATTCGCGTTTTCGCTGCCATTTGCGCGCTTTTGACCGCCGTCGCCCTCATCGCACCGGTCCAGGCGCAGACCCGCGATATCGGCGTCCACGGCGAATTGCTCGACCGCATCGCCGCCGTGGTGAATGACGGCTTGGTGCTGAAAAGCGAGCTTGATGCGCAAATGGATGCGGTGACCAAGCGACTCCAGGAACAGAAGGTCGAATTGCCGTCGCAAAGCGTGCTCCGCCAGCAGGTGCTGGATCGCCTGATTCTGGGGGAAATTCAGGCGCAGCGGGCCAAGCGCGTCGGCCTCACCATCTCGGACGAGCAACTGAACGGTGCACTGCAAGAAATTGCACAGCGCAACAAGATTCCGTTCGATCAACTGCCCACCGCTCTGGAGGCCCAGGGCGTTGATTACAAGCAGTACCGCGAATCCATGCGCAAGGAGTTGACGTTGAGCACCTTGCGGCAGCGCGACGTCATCGCTCATATCAACGTCACTCCGCGGGAGCTGGACCAATACCTGGCGCGCCAAGAGAGCTCAGCGGCGAACGACGAGTTCAATGTGTCGCATATTCTCCTATCGCTGCCTGCGGCCGCGACCCCGCAGCAGCTCGATGAAATCACGAAAAAGGCCCAGGATCTCGCGAACCGTGCGAAGAAAGGCGAAGACTTCGGTCAACTCGCCATAGCCAATTCGAACAGCCAGACGGCCTTGGACGGCGGCCAATTGGGATGGCGCAAGGGAACCCAGATGCCCCAGTTCATTTTGGATCTCGTCACCAAGATGAAGCCGGGCGAGGTCAGCGATCCTGTACGCACGCCCAGCGGCTTTCACATCGTCAAGCTCAATGAACGCCGCAGCGGCGAGGCGCAGGTCATCGTCAATCAGATCCACGTGCGCCACATCCTGCTCAAGCCCAATGAATTGGACGATGATGAGACCGTTCGGCAAAAGCTGGGCAAGTTGCGCGAGCGCATCTTGAAGGGCGAGGATTTTGCCGGCATCGCGTCGGCAACGTCGGAAGATCCCGGGTCAGCGCCCGACGGGGGCGATCTGGGTTGGAGTGGTCCCGGAACCTTCGTTCCGGAATTCGACAAGGCGATCGCGAACCTCAAGCCGAATGAGATCAGCGAACCGTTCAAGACCCGGTACGGCTGGCATATCGCACAGGTGCTCGGCACCCGCACTTACGACAGCACCGACGATGTACGCCGACAGCACGCCTTTGCCGCCATCCGCGAGAGCAAGGCGGACGAAGAGACCGAGCTTTGGCTGCGCCGCTTACGCGACGAGGCCTTCGTTGAGGTCAAGATGTAATGCTCATGAAGATGTAGTGTACGTACCGCGGATCATCGTCACGTCAGGAGAGCCGGCAGGCATAGGTCCGGACACCTGCGTCATGTTGGCGCAGATGGATTGCCGAGCCGATCTCGTCGTCGCCGGCGATGTTTCATTGCTCGCCGCCACCGCAGCCGTATTGCGTCTGCCGCTGCGAATCGTCGAGTACGACGCCTCACAGCCCGCTGCCGCCCACATGAGCGGCACCTTGAAAGTACTCGACGTACCGACGGCCCGGCCCGTTACCGCCGGCGAGTTGGACCCCCGGAATGCGGCTTATGTCATCAAGATGTTGGATCGCGCCTGTGACGGCTGCACCAACGGCGAGTTTGCCGCGATGGTGACCGCACCGGTGCAGAAGAGCACCATCATGGACGCAGGCTTCGCGTTCACCGGTCATACCGAATACCTGGCAGCCAGAACCCGTGCCGCCCTGCCGGTCATGATGTTGTTGAGCGGCGAACTCCGCGTCGCGCTCGTTACGACCCACTTGGCGCTTGCCGATGTCCCGCACGCGATCACCCGCGAGCGGCTGACGGCAACGCTGCGCATCGTGCACACGGATTTGGAGCGCCATTTCGGGATTGCCGCACCGCGCATCATGGTGCTGGGCTTAAATCCGCACGCCGGCGAATCCGGTCACCTGGGTCGCGAAGAAATCGACGTAATCGAACCCGTCCTGCACGAATTGCAAAGCGCGGGCTTGAACGTGCGCGGCCCGGTTCCTGCCGACACGGCATTCGCGCCCCAATTCCTGTCGACCGCCGATGTGGTGGTCGCGATGTATCACGATCAAGGGCTGCCGGTGCTCAAGCACATAGGCTTTGGCAATGCGGTGAACGTGACACTCGGGCTGCCGATATTGCGGACCAGCGTCGATCACGGCACGGCGTTGTCCCTGGCGCGCACCGGCAAGGCAAATGCGGGAAGCCTTCGAGCGGCGTTGGCGCTCGCCATCAACCTCACGAGCCATGCAGGTCCGTAAGCGTTTCGGTCAGCATTTCCTGCATGATCCCGGGATCATTCGCCGCATCGTCGATGCGGTCGCGCCGGTCGCCGGCGAGCGCCTGGTCGAAGTGGGACCCGGACGCGGGGCCTTGACTTGGGGTCTATTGGCGCGCGCCAAGAACATGGACGTGATCGAGATCGACCGCGATCTCGCGCGTTCGCTCAACGCCGACTCAAGAGCCGATCCACACCTGCGCGTTCACGTCGAGAACGTCCTGGACACGGATTTCATTGCCTTACGCGGCGACGGCGCGCCGCTGCGCATCGTGGGCAATCTACCCTACAACATTTCGACCCCCCTGCTGTTTCGCTTGTTGCAGCAGCGCGCCGCGATCGGCGACATGCATTTCATGTTGCAGAAAGAGGTGGTGGACCGCATGGCCGCGCAACCCGGCGGCAAAGAATATGGAAGATTGACCGTGATGCTTGCCGCGTACGCCGAGGTCGAGGCTCTTTTCGATGTGGGGCCCGGCGCCTTCCAACCCCGTCCCAAGGTATGGTCCGCAATCGTGCGGCTGCGGCCCACTCTCGAGCCGCGATTCGACATCGGCGACGACGGCGCACTCCGCATGTTGGTCACGGCAGCGTTTTCGCACCGTCGCAAGACCCTGCGCAATGGACTTAAGACGCTGCTGACCGGGGAGGAAATCGAAGCATGCGGCGTCGATCCTAAAGCTAGGCCGGAAACGCTGGCGCCGGCGCAATTCGGCTTGCTCGCCGCGCATTACTGTCGCCTGCGCAGCGCAGGCGCACTACAAAGCGTTTGAGTGCTCGCGTAGTCCGTTATACTCGCGCTGCCATGCCCGGATATCAAAAACTGTTGGTGGTGCTGGATCTGTCGCATGACAGCGAACAGGTTGCCATCGCCGCCCGGGACCTCGCCGCATACTCGAAGGCCAAAGTGGTCGCTCTGCACGTGGTCGAGTTCGTTCCGGTCGAACCCATGGGCGAATCCTTGATGCCTACGGTGCAGATCGAAGAGGATCTCATCAAGCGGTCGCGCGACAAATTGAGCGAATTGGCGGCCCAGCTCGGATTGGTAGGAGCCGACCTCCGGGTCGAAGCAGGCAATATCAAGGCGGAAATCCTGCGGACCGCCGAGGAAGTGGGCGCGGACTTGATCGTGGTCGGTAGCCGTGAGCGCCATGGCCTCGCCATCCTCGTCAACTTCACGGAAGATGCGGTTCTGCACGCCGCGCGTTGCGACGTGCTGGCAGTCCGATTAAGGTAGTCCATCAATGGAGACCCCTGACACTCCCGCGCTGAAAATTCGTGTCGACGTCGAGACTTCGTACGTCGAGGAACAATCCGATCCGCGCGACAAGCGGTTCGTCTTCTCGTACACGATCACCATCCGCAACGAAGGCCAGATACCGGCGCGGCTGCTGACGCGTCACTGGATCATCACCGACGCCAACGGCAACGTGAAAGAGACCCGCGGCGACGGCGTCGTCGGCGAGCAGCCGTACCTGAAGCCGGGCCAGGGATTTCGCTACTCCAGCGGTGCGGTCATAGAGACTCCCGTCGGCACCATGCAGGGCAGCTATCAGATGATGGCCGACGACGGGCAGCAATTCGACGCCCCGATCGCTCCTTTCCGGCTGGCGATGCCGGGAGTTCTTCACTGAAGTCAGCGGCGTATCTTGGCGCTCTATGTAATCGGCGATATTCAAGGCTGTGACGCGGAACTCGGCGCGCTCCTGCAAGTGTTGAAATTCTCGGTCGATCGCGATCGACTCTGGTTCGTCGGCGATCTTGTCAACCGCGGGCCCGAATCGCTGCAAACGCTGCGACGCGTTCGCGCTCTGGGCGATGCCGCAACGGTCGTCCTCGGCAACCATGACCTGCATTTGCTCGCGGTCGCTCGCGGACAAGCGCGTATCCGTAGCGGCGATACGCTCGACGACATATTGGCCGCTCCCGACCGCGATGCCCTCCTGGAATGGCTCTTGGGCAGGCCCCTGCTGCACGAAGATCAGGCGCTCAATCTTTGCCTGGTGCACGCTGGACTTGCTCCGCAATGGGATATCGCTACCGCCCGCTCGTGCGCACGTGAATTCGAGCAAGCCTTGCGGAAGAACCCTGAGCGCCTATTTGAACAGATGTACGGGGATGAGCCGATCCGGTGGGACGATCGCCTCGCCGGCGCGGAGCGCCTGCGGTTCATCGTCAATTGCTTCACGCGATTGCGCTACGTCGACGCCCATGGCCGTCTGGCATTGCGCGCCAAGGGCTCACCGAAAAAGGCGCATTCGAAGTCCCTCATACCGTGGTTCGAGGCAGCCGATGCTCGCTGGCACGGACCGCGGGTGGTGTTCGGCCATTGGTCCACCTTGGGATTTTTCAGCAATTCCAACGTGGTCAGCCTCGACACGGGATGCGTCTGGGGCGGAAGTCTCACGGCGCTCAGGCTCGACGTCCCTGGCGCCGAACCCGTGCACGTCAATTGCAGGGCGTTCAGGGCGCCTTAGCGTTTCGCTGGCCGCCCGAGTTCCCCGGCGGCAGCGGCCTTAAGATCTCGCCCTTGACAAAAAAGCGGCTGCCGCTCAGTTGACAGGGTACGCAGGCGATGTCGTGCCGCAATTCACGCGTCACCAATTTCGGCAGGATCTGATGCGTAATCTCTTCAACCAGTTCGCAATCGCCGATACCCATATTGCGAAAGGCGTCGCTGGTGATCGTGAACGTCTCGAAGCGCGCATCGGTGGCGGCCAGGTCGCCCTGATGCAGGGGTTTCAGCGACGGATCCGGCAGTGCCGGCGCCGAAAAGGTGATGTCGAGACTAGGTCCCGCGGAATTGACGCGCGCGCGGCCGTAATCCTCGCACCCCAGCGGAACGATCTTCAGATCGCGGCGCGCTCCGAGATCGAGCAGCATCGCACGCATTTTGTCGCGCAAGCCGTCGCAGGAATAGCGGGCCGTGCGGCCCGTGTAGAAGAAGCTGACATGCTGCTCCTTCCAGACGGCCGGCACGGAATTGGTGGCGGCCGGCGTAGGCACGGTCTGTACGGACGCGGCCGGCGTAGGCACGGCCTGTACGGACGCGGCCGGCGTGGAACTATCGGCAGCGTCCGCATTCGACGTCAGAAAAGCCAGACCCAAGCACGCGACCATCCTCATGCGTTCTACGACCACGTCGGAGGCAGCGAAGTTTCACGACCACGCTATAATGCGGCCATGCAGCTATCAGCGCCTTTCAATCTGCGGCAATGGGTCGACCAGAATCGCCACCTGCTCAAGCCGCCCGTCGGCAATAAATTACTGTTTCAAAACACCGAGTTCATCGTGATGGCCGTCGGCGGACCGAATTCCCGCAAGGATTTTCATCATGATCCGGGTGAAGAAATATTTTTCCAGCTCAAGGGAAACATAGTTCTCAAGGTGGTCCAGGACGGACGCATCGTCGACGTCCCGATTCGGGAGGGTGACGTGTTTCTATTGCCGGCCGAAGTACCTCATTCGCCACAGCGCCCCGCGGACACCGTCGGGATCGTCGTCGAACGACGCCGCGGTCCGGATGAGTTGGATGGATTTTCATGGTATTGCGAAAAATGCGGAAATCGCCTGCACTTGGAGCGTGTCGCCGTGCGTAACATCGAAACCGAGTTGCCGGCGATCTTCGCGCGCTTCTATTCGAGCGTCCAACACCGCACCTGCGGTGCCTGCGGTACCGTTATGGCGGCGCCAACCTGAAGCGTCCCGAGCTCAACGCGGCCGCCGCTCTGGCCCTGGACGCGCGCGACCCCTTATCGGCCTACGCGGCGGAATTTCATCATCCCTACGATTCCGACGGCCGCAAGATGGTGTACCTCTCCGGCCACTCGTTGGGGTTGCAGGCCAAATCCGCCGCGTACTACGTGGAACAGGAATTGGCCGATTGGCGACGCTTGGGGGTTCGCGGCCATCACGCTGCGACGCGCCCCTGGATCGGCTATCACGAGGCGCTCGCGGCACCGCTCGCTGAACTGGTCGGAGCCGCTCCGGGCGAGGTGGTTGCCATGAATTCGCTGACGGTGAATCTGCATTTGATGATGGTCACCTTCTTTAGACCCAGCGGCTCGCGGAATCGAGTGCTGATGGAAAAATCGGCATTTCCTTCCGACCGTTATGCAGTCGTCTCGCAGCTCGGATTTCATGGACTCAACGCCGCGGAACATCTGATCGAAGTCGAGCCGCGACCCGACGAACGTAATCTTCGGACCGAGGATCTCATTTCGATCATCGAGCGTGAAGGTGCACGGCTCGCGCTCGTGTTATTGCCCGGCGTTCAATACTTGACCGGCCAGTATTTGGATTTGGGCCCGCTCATTTCTGCGGCACGACGTGCCGGCGCCGCAGTGGGCCTGGACCTGGCGCATGCGGTGGGCAATACCCTATTGCACCTGCACGACTGGAATGCGGATTTCGCGGTATGGTGCAGCTATAAGTATCTCAACGCCGGACCCGGCGCTGTCGGCGGCTGTTTCGTCCATGAGCGTCACGCGCAATCGCGTGATTTGCCGCGTTTCGCCGGTTGGTGGGGACAGGCGAAAGCGACGCGTTTTGAAATGGGACCGCAGTTCACGCCAATCGCGGGCGCGGAAGGGTGGCAGATCAGCAATCCACCAATCTTGTCTACGGCTCCGTTGCTGGCCTCGCTCGAGATTTTCAAGCGCGCCGGGCTGCGCAGCCTGCGCGAAAAATCGCTTGCATTGACCGGATTCCTCGAGCGACTGGTCGAAGCCCTGCCGCCGGAGTTGGTCGAGATCGTCACTCCGAACGCGGCCGATGCACGCGGTTGTCAGCTGAGCTTGCGCATTGCAAAGCCGGCGCCGGAAGCCAAGCGCTGCCACGAGCGCTTGACGGCGGCGGGCGTGATCGGCGATTGGCGCGAGCCGGATATACTTCGCTTGGCGCCCACGCCGCTCTACAACTCCTACAGCGACGTGTTCAACGCCGTCGACGCGCTGGCCTGCGCAATTCGCCCATGAACGAAAGCGCGCCTAAGGACGGCGGTCCCGTGAACATCGTCGGCGCCGGGCCCACCGGGTCGCTGCTCGCGCTTTTACTGCAACGTCGCGGCATACCAGTCACCCTTTATGAAAGCCGCCCGGATCCGAGAGGCAGTCCCGGCGAGTCGGGCCGATCCATCAATCTCGCGTTGGCCGACCGCGGCATCCATGCACTCAAGGTAGCGGGCGTCTACGACGCTGTCGCCGGCGCATTAGTGGCGATGCGCGGGCGGCTGATTCATCAACAGGACGGGACCCGTTCGTTGCAGTTGTATGGCCAGCGGCCGAGTGAAGTGATCTACTCGATTTCGCGACATCGGCTCAATCAGGCCCTGTTGGAAGCGGCGGCGGGACAGCACGCCCTCGATGTCAGATTCGAGCATCGGATGGAAGGCGCCGACTTTGGAAGCGGAACCGCGTACATCCGCGATATTCGGCGTGGCGAGATGTTGAGCGTTCCGATGCAGCCTCTTCTGGCAACCGACGGCGCCGGGTCCCTGACGCGCCGTCGCATGGCTGCGTCGAGACTCATCGAGGCCGAAGAGGCCGATCTCGAGCACGGCTACAAGGAACTGTCGATCCCGGCCGGCCCGCAGGGCGACTACAGGATGGCGCACGATGTGCTGCATATCTGGCCGCGCGGCAACTTCATGCTGATCGCACTGCCTAATGCCGACGGCAGCTTCACCGCGACGCTATTCCTGCCGAGGCGCGGCGCAGTCAGCTTCGAAGCGTTGACGTCGCCTGCGGCGATCGAGAGATTTCTGCGGGGGCAATTTTCCGACGCATATGAATTGATGCCGAACTGCGTCGCTGAATTCCAGGTACATCCGACGGGTTTCCTGGCCACCGTCTATGCCGATCGCTGGAACGCGCGCGGCATGGCCTCACTCATCGGCGACGCCGCCCATGCGATCTTGCCGTTTCACGGGCAAGGAATGAATTGCTGCTTCGAGGACTGCCTCGAGTTCGACGCATGTCTGGAGCGGGAAACGACGTGGGAATCGGTATTCGAGCATTTCTACGCCGCGCGCAAACCGAACACGGATGCAATAGCCGCGATGGCGTTGGAAAATTATCTGGAAATGCGCGAACGCGTAGTGGATCCCAAATTCCGCCTTCAACAAACACTCGCGCTGGAGCTTGAAAGACGCCATCCGCGGCGCTTCATTCCGCGTTACTCGATGGTGATGTTTCACCACGAAATTCCCTATCGCACCGCGCTGGATCGCGGCAAGATCCAGAGCCGCCTACTTGCCGATCTCACCGCTGCCGCCGACACGCTGCAGGACGTCGACTATGATCGAGCCGAGCGGGAAATCAACCGTGAGCTATCTCCAATATCGATAGATCACGATCCAGCGTGATGAAGCTAAGGGAGAAGTCATTCTTGTCATCTGCCTCGTGACGCTCTCGCGACGATTCTCGCCACTCCGCGTCGCGCCAGCCTGCGAAAAATGCATCGCCGCCCTCGATGCGAGCGTGGACCAATGTCAAATGGATGCGGGTTGCGAACGGCAAGCACTGCCGGTACACGTCCGCCCCGCCGATCACCATGAGAGCGGAGCCAGCGTTTGCGGCACTGCGCGCCGCATCGAGTGTGCCGACGACGGTGCAATCCGCAGCGGCGAAATCGGCTGATCGGGTCATGACGAGATTGGTGCGACCGGGCAAAGCCTTGCCGATCGACTCGTACGTCTTGCGTCCCATGAGGATGTGCTTCCCGAGCGTCAGCGCCTTGAAGCGCCGCAAGTCCTTGGACAGGTGCCACGGCAGCTTGTTGCCCCGGCCGATGACGTCGTTCTCGGCCACCGCGACGACCAATTCAAGGGCGGCTGCGTGAACAGCCGCCCCATGACGCGGATCATCAACCGTCAGTCGTGCCATCAAGTCCATCTCGAGAACTTCAAAGCAGGACTTATACGCCCGCAGCACCCGAGCCGCCAGCCGTCGTTCACGCGGCGGCTTAATTCATTCGCTGCGCGATATTAGAACCCCAAAGCCAATGTCGCGGGCTCCACGTCCAGGGGCACGGCAGAGATCCCGGTGACGGCGCCGCGAGAGTTCGTGGAGCAAAGCGCACGAGCAAAAGCCGCGCCGGTTTTCGGATTGTGGGCTTCGAGCGTGAACGTGTACGCGGTCGGATAAAAGTCCGACAAACTGCTGGCGACACCGCCGCGGTAGTCGAGCTTGTACGCCGGAGCGCTGGCACCGGGTGCCGCGAGACTCGTGGCGAAGGCGTGTGCGCATGCCTGGACGGAAGCCTTTTGAGGCGTTGCATTGGCGATGACGGGTGACAATACGGCGATCGTGACGGCGGCGAGAGCAGATTTGCGGATGATCATGGCGGTATTCCTTAATGTCAAAAAATACCAACGCCCCACGGCCAAGATAGGCTTCAGATCAACACCTCGACAAATGAGAAAATTTCGCAACTCGTGAATTTTTTCTCACGTATGTACGATATCCGCCATTCAGGCGACGCGGCAACTCTCCAAGATCCACTGCGTCAGCTCCTGCAAGTCCTCGCGTGCGCTGTCTTCGGGCCTGTGCAATAGGACGTAGCTCTCATTCGTGGTCAATTCCGCATCGAACAGTTTCACGAGTCCGCCGGCAACGAAGCGATCGGCGCTGAGCCGCGACGGTACCAGCGCGACACCGACGCCTTCCTCGGCCGCGAGAACGACGGCGGACATGGTATCCAGACGCACCAAGCGATTCGGCTTTATCGGGGGGATACCCAAGCCCAAAGCCCAGCGTTCCCACGCGTCCCGCCGCTCTTCATGCAGCAACAAAGTCTTGCCGTTCAGATCAGCGTAAGTATCGATCGGATTTTCGAGAAGAAACGCCGGCGAGCACGCGGCAATGAAGCTTTGTGCGAACAACTCGTGCACGGTGAGGCCTTCCCACGGGCCGGTCCCGACGACGATGGACAGATCGGCTTCCGGCGGATGGGTCTTCGGTGCGGAGAACGTCGTCTCGATGCGAATATCCGTTTCCTCCTGCGCTTGCGAGAATGACGACAGGCGGGGCAGCAGCAATTCGTTCGCGAAAAAAGGCGGCACGTTCAAGCGGATGATGGTGCGCCCGTAACGAACCTGTAACTGTTCCGTTACCTTCTCCAGCTTCGCGAAAATGTCGTTGATGTGTTCGAGGTAATGCGCGCCGGCATCGGTCAGCGTCAGCGTGCGAACACCACGCTCGAACAGTGCGACACCCAACTGTTCTTCCAGAGCCTTGATCTGATGGCTGACGGCGGAGGGTGTTACGAACAATTCTTCCGCAGCAGCTTTGAAGCTCTGAAGCTTGGCCGCGACCTGGAAGGTCTTCAGAAATTTGAGCGACGGCAAGCGCATATTTTCAACCAGTACTTTAATAGTCCGGGCGTGATTACCGTTGGGGGCCCGTCACGGCGTACTCCAGCTATAATACATCATTTTAGCCAGCAACATTCGTGCCAAGCGGCTAAGCGCCTCAAAATGCCGGTGGCTGCCGCCTATCCCCCGCGCGCTGCCATGTTCATGAGCGTTCCGCTCCGGGAACGCACGAATCTAGCGCATAGAATAATATGGGCCCGTGAAGATGAATCCATGACACGTGCTCATGTCATTACCGGCGGTTTCGGCGCAGGCAAGACTACCGCCATCCGCTGGCTGATGTCGCATAAGCCGGAAAACGAATTTTGGGTCGTGATTCTCAACGAGTTTACCGATGCCGGACTCGATGCTTTGAGCGTGGCCGAGTCAGCGCGCGGCAACTATGATGTTCGTCTGGTTGCCGGCGGGTGCCTATGCTGTATCGGCGAACTCGAATTTGGAAAGCAGCTGCGCGATATTCTTAAAGTTTTAAAACCCGCGCGCCTACTCATCGAACCCAGTGGCGCAGGACATGCGGCCGATATCGTCGATGAATTGGCGACGTACGAAGCGCAGCAGGCACTGCATCTGGACAGCGTCATCTGTTTGGTCGATGCGCTCGATGCCGTCCGTATTCTGCGCATGCGCGAAGCCAATGAATGGTCGCAAATTCAATCAGCCGACGTCCTGCTCATGTCCAAATCCGATCTGGCGGGCGAATCCGAGCGGGAAACATTCGCCGCCATCGCCGCAGCACAATACCCGGCGAAGCGCTACGTCGGTACCTGCAGCGGCGGCGCGCTGCCGGCGCAGGCCATGCTGCGCTATTCGCGGAATTCGGGTTTCTCCCTGGTTCGAGAAGACGCTGCATCGGCGCCGACCACCGCGGAATTTGCGATAGCCGGCCTCGCGGGCGGTGAAACGCAGCTGAGTCAGCTGGGATTATGGGCCGTCAGTTGGACGCTGCCTCGTGAGCTGACCTTCTCACGAGTCGTGATTGAGCCCCGAGTCAACTGGCTGCTCGACGCCTATCAACCGTGGCTGCGGCGCTTCAAAGCCGTGTTCAGAACCGGGCCCGGCCCCTCCTGGCTCATTCAAAGCCACGGCCGCGGATTGTCGGGCGAGGACAGCGCCTACCGCCGCGACAGCAGATTGGAAATCGTGATGGGCGCAAGGCCGACGGAAGTTTTTCTCGATGCCTGGCGAGCAATGCTGCGCGACGCGGCGCTCGCTCCGCGCCATTGACGCACTCGGCATGCCTTTTCATCGCGCCGCCAGCTCTTTGAGATACCAGTCGACGAATCGCAGGGCATAGCTCTCCTGCTGGGAATAGGGCCCGGGCTCGAAGAACCGCGAATTCACGCCTGCCTGATTCAATTCCACGATCTTCTTGTCTTCGACGCTCGTCGTCTTCCAGAGCCAGGTGAGCCGCTCGAGATCGTAGTCCTTGCCTTCCACGGCATCCGCATGCACGAGCCAGATGACTTCCATCTCCGTATGCTGCACGGCACGCGGCACGAATCGATAAATGACGCCGTGATCCGCGTAGGCCAGAAAGTCGCTCAGCGGACCGATGTCGAAATACGTCGAATTACCGTCATGCTGGGCGAAGTCTCCCATCAGTCGTGCGATGGGTCGATCGTCGGGCGTCGCACTGTCGACGCCCTCGGAAAGTACGCTGCGAAACACCGATACCGACTCAGCGCCGGGCCGCGCGGCGCATGCATATTGGTCCACGTCGGCGATGAATATGCCGAGCCTTTCGGCGCGCAGCCGCCCCGCCCGCTCGAGCTGCTCGCTTTGCCTCGCCGGGCGCGCATAGACATGCCGCTTCGAGAACTCTGGATGCGCCGGCTGACAGTGGTAGCACTCCATATAATTCTCGATGGCGAGCTTCCAGTTGGCGATGATTGAATAACTCTCACGGTGTGCGACTTTCGCCGTGGCCCAGCCATGTACGCCCGCTGACCGCGCCAGCGCCTGCTCCGCCGGTCCGAAGTCGAGAGGCGCCGCAGCGAACGTGGTGAAGATCAAGCCTTCGACCACTCGAACCGGC
This sequence comes from Steroidobacteraceae bacterium, assembly GCA_052143815.1. Lineage (GTDB taxonomy): Bacteria > Pseudomonadota > Gammaproteobacteria > Steroidobacterales > Steroidobacteraceae > Bog-1198. Next base: position 35,953 of record JBKQSA010000041.1, read on the forward strand.
AGTGTCTTCAGGCCGAAATGGTCTCGGTCGAACGCTTCGGACATTTCCCGTGCAGCGACCAGCCGGCCGTTCAAATCATAAGTCCATGCATGATACGGACAGGTGAATCGCCCTGCCGGAGCCTTCCCTGACCGGGCCGTGCAGACTCGCGATCCGCGGTGACGGCACACGTTCAAGAGTGCTTTGATTTCATCGTCGTGCGTTCGAACGATGATGACCGATTCCGCGCCGAGTTCGACGAGTAGGTAATCCCCGGGGCGCGGCACGCTGGCGACGTGCGCAGCGCAAAACCAATGCCGGAGCAGCATGCTGTCCATGTCGCGCTCGAAGATCCATGGGTCGGTATAGAACTCCCGCTCGAGCGCGCGCCCCGCCTCATGGCGGCGGATCAGTTCATCCATATTCAGCGTCGAGGTCCGGTAGATAGGTTCAATCGATTTGGCGCTCATGTTTTTTCCATCCCGCTTCGCGTACACCGCTTCCCGTACAGACCGCGCGGTTGACGCGCCTATCTCAATTCCCCACTCTCCCAAAGTGGCTCCTAGGCGTCAAATCGCGCTCAGTATCGCCGGCGAAACCATCCGCTGATGCTCGAGCGGCCCTGTCGGGTCGGCAGCACGGCATGCTCGCGCCCTTCCGTCAGGAAGCAGACCAGGCGCCCCGCGACGGGTTCGATATCCCGCGCCCCGGCGGAGTCAAAGATGCGCAACTCCCCGCCGGCACCCCGCTCCCAGGCCTCATTAAGATAGAGGATGACGGATACCGTGCGTTGGTCTCGACCTTGCAGCTGGTCCACGTGGCGTGCATAGCCGGCGCCGGGGGGATACCAGGCATAGTGCAATTCGAGATCGAACAAGCCCAGAAACCCTCGGCGATTGAGATCGAGTCGCAGCTGCTCGAGATCCCCCAAGAGCGTGCACTCTTCGGCGAACAGCGGTTCGCCGAGCCAACAAGTGAGATCGCCGCGAATCTCCTCGCGCCGCTGTAATCGCTGAGCGGCGCCGACGCGGGCGGCGCCAAATTCACCGCGCGCGCGGCGAAGTTCGCCGCAGCCTTTCAGCTCGCGGATGCGCGACAGCGACAGATAGCCATCCTGGATGGCGACGCCGTCGGCCAGTAGGCGGGCGGGCAATTCTTCTGCGCACGAGCGATCGGTACGGTCCCGGTCGATCACGGCCTTCACCATCCCCGTCAACGCGATGCGCCACCGCGCCGCAACGCAGCGCGCCGCGACTCGGCCGGCGGACCCGCCGATCGCGACTTCTTCTTCGCTTGTTTGGCAGGCTTCTTCGCGGCCTTGGCGCTCTTACGCGCCTTGTTGCCGGACTTCTTGCGCGGTTTTTTCAGCGCCAACAGCATGCTGCCCCGACAGTTCGCCGCGCCGCAACGGCAGGCAAAAATCTCGTCGACGTTGGGCGGATCTTCGGGATCGCGCTCAATTTGATAATCGTAGGCCAATTCTTCGCCGGGCTGGATCGTCCGGATGGCCTCGACGTAAATCCGCTTGTTTTGCGTCGTGCTCTCACAATTCGGATCGCAGCCATGGTTGATGAAGCGCGCATCGTTGCCGCCGACGCCTCCATCGATCACCGTCTTGGAGTCGACCGTGAACAGGAACGTGTGGTTATCGTTCGGATCCTTGTCTTCGTAACGAGCGTCCGCTTCTTCATGGGTAACCCGATCTCCCAGATATTCGGTGACCGTCGTTCCCTTGCGAATGCGCCGCAGCGCGAACACTCCGTAGCCGTGGATGGGCGAGTGTCGAACTTCGAACAGAGGCCTGCGGCTAGCGCGCTTCTTCATAAACTCCTAGGGGCAATGCTTGATTGAAAACCGAAATTCAAACGGCGATCGGGGCCTTGATCGCCGGATGATATTCATAATTCCGAATGTCGAAATCGTCAAATTGATAATCGAATAAGCTGGGCGGCTCGCGGCGGATGTGCAACTGCGGCAGCGCAAACGGGGTGCGTGACAGCTGCAGGTCCGCTTGCTCCAGGTGATTCAGATACAGATGGCAATCGCCCCCTGTCCACACCAAGTCCCCGGCGCGCAAGCTGCACTGCTGCGCCACCATGTGGGTAAGCAATGCGTAGGATGCGATGTTGAAGGGCACGCCGAGCAATGCGTCGGCGCTGCGCTGGTACAACTGACACGAGAGTCGATTGTCGGCCACGTAGAATTGAAACAAGGCGTGGCAAGGCAGCAACGCCATTTTGTCCAACTCGCCGACGTTCCAGGCGCTGACGACCAGCCGTCGCGAGTCGGGATTGGCCTTCAACTGCTCGACGATACGGGAAAGTTGATCGATTTCGCGGCCATCCGCGGTCGCCCAGCGGCGCCATTGTTTGCCGTAGACGGGGCCCAAGTCGCCGTTCTCGTCGGCCCATTCATCCCAGATGGTCACCGCATTGTCGCGCAGATACGCGATGTTGGTATCGCCTTTCAGGAACCACAAGAGTTCGTGAATGATGGAACGCACATGGAGTTTCTTGGTGGTCACCAGCGGAAATCCTGCGGCGAGGTCGAAGCGCATCTGATAGCCGAAAACGCTCAAGGTCCCGGTACCGGTGCGGTCCTCCTTGCGCGCTCCCGATTGCCGTATATGGCGCAGGAAATCGAGATACTGCCGCACCGTTCAGGCCTCAGCGGCGATCAAGTTGCCGCTTTGTTGATTGCGGTGATAGGCGTAGATCATGAGGACCGCTCCGATGAAGATCATGGGCGTCGTCAGCAACATGCCCATGGTCAACCAATCATCGAGGAGGTAGCCGATGTTGGCGTCGGGAAGCCGGACCCATTCGACCATGAAACGCCCGCAGCCATACAGAATAAAAAAAAGCCCGATGGGCGCCAATCGCGGCCGCGGTTTGCTGGTATACCACCAGAGAACCAAGAACAACAGCAAACCCTCGAGACCGGCCTCGTAGAGCTGGGACGGATGCCGCGACACCAACACCCCATCGGCATTGGGCACGCCGAATCCCCAGGGCAAATTCGTGGGTCTGCCCCACAGTTCGCCATTGATGAAATTACCGATGCGGCCCGCCATCAAACCGATGCCGGGAAGCGGTGCCAGGAAATCCGCCACGTCGGCAACATTCTTGCGCTTGGCGCGAGCAAATAGCACGCCCGCCACCAGCACACCCGTCAGGCCCCCATGAAACGACATTCCGCCGTCCCAGATGTGAAACACGTTCAACCAGTTTTCGGCAATCACGTCATGTCCGTAGAAAATGCACCACCCCACCCGGCCGCCCACGATGACGCCCACGGCGCAGTAAAAGATGAGGTCGTCGATGTCGAGCGCCGACCACGTCGATCCGGGTTGCCGCGCCCTGTAGCGTGCCAACCACCACGCAGCGACGAAGCCGATGAGATACATGATGCCGTACCAATGCACGCGCAGGGGTCCGATGCCGAAAACAGGCCCGATGGAAATCGCAATGGGATTGATGTGCGGATAGGTCAGCATGCGTTCTACTTTAAACCGTCGGTCACCCGGCAGAAATAGGCCTTCAGATAGCGCGTTTCCGGAATCGCCGGATGCACCGGATGGTCGGGCGCTTGCCCGCCGAACTCCAGGATTTGCAAATGTTTGTCCGCTGCCCGCGCGGCCTTGGCGATCGCATCCTGGAGATCATCGGCGCTCACGTGGTAGGAACAGGAACAGGACACCAGGATGCCATCGCTTGAGACCAACTGCATGGCAAGCTGGTTCAAGCGTTTATAGGCCGCCAGCGCTTTGGGCAGGTCCTTCCGCCGTTTGGCAAACGCGGGCGGATCGACGATCACGACGTCGAAGCGGCCCGGCTCCTTGGCGAGTTGCTCGAGCACGTCGAAGGCATCGCCCTTGCGCGTCGACACGGTGACGCCGTTGCGTTCGCCGTTCCTTGCAGCCAGCTCCAGCGCCGACGCCGAACTGTCCACGCTGATGACCTCCGACGCCCCCGACTTCGCGGCGCGCACGGCCCAGGCGCCGGCGTAGCTGAATACGTCCAAGACGCGCGCACCGCTGCGCACATACTTGGGCAATGCGCGTCGATTCGCCGCCTGATCGAAGAACCAGCCCGTCTTCTGACCTTCGACCAACGGCGCACTGAATTTGAGGCCGTCCTCGATGACCAGCCCAAGCTCGTCGAATGTACCTTTGACCGCCTCGACATAGCTCGGCAGCCCCTCCAGCTCGCGTGCGCCGCTGTCGTTCTTGAACAGAAGCGCATCGCACTTCAGGACCCGCAGCACCGCCGCTTGGATATGCGGTTTGAGCAGCTCCATCCCCGCCGTGCCGATTTGCACCACGCATTGGCTCCCGTATCGGTCCACGACCAAGCCGGGCAACCCATCGGACTCGCCGTACACCACGCGGTAGTAGGGCTCTGCGTACAAGCGCTCGCGCAGCGCAAGCGCCACGCAGATACGTGCAGCGAACCACGCAGCATCCGGCATCGTCCATGTCTGCAGCATGCGGGCGCTGATGAGCGATTTCGGGTTGACGTACGCCAGACCCAGAGCCCGGTCGTTGTGGGCCAACACGCGCACCAACTCGCCTGCTTTGAACTTGGGCAGCGGCGTCTGCTGCGTATCGACCTCGTTGCTGAAGACCCAAAGATGCCCGGCGTGCAGGCGACGATCTTCATTGCGCTTCAGGCGCAGGACGGGCAATTGCGCCGCCGTACCGAATTCAGACATGGGAATCACTTCAGTTATAGTGGGCCGCATTCTAACTTAAGACGGGTCTGCAAGATGCAGCGCAATCGCCTTAGCCTGGAAACGAGCCCGTATTTGTTGCAGCACGCGGAAAACCCCGTCGATTGGTATCCGTGGGGCGAGGAAGCGCTTGCGCTCGCAAGGCGGGACAACAAGCCCATTCTGCTGTCGGTGGGTTATTCGGCTTGTCACTGGTGCCATGTCATGGCGCACGAGTCTTTCGAAGACCCCGCGATTGCGGCATTGATGAACCAATTGTTCGTCAACATCAAGGTCGACCGAGAAGAGCGCCCCGACTTGGACAAGATTTATCAGGTCGCGCAGCAACTCATCACGCAACGCAACGGCGGTTGGCCGTTGACCATGTTCCTGGCGCCCGAGGATCAGCGCCCTTTTTTCGGCGGCACCTATTTTCCCAAAGAACCGCACCATGGCATGCCCGGGTTCGGCGACATCCTCAAGCGCGTGGCCGAGTATTTCAACGGCCACGCGGCCGAGATTCGGCAACAGAACGCCCAGCTCGCGCTGGCATTCGAGCGGCTTGCGCCGGATAAAGTGTCCGGGGAAGCCCTGTTGGACGAAGCGCCGTTGATTGCGGCGCGACGCGTCATGGAGGAATCGTTCGATTCGCGTTTCGGCGGTTTCGGCAGAGCGCCGAAGTTCCCGCAGCCGATCAGTGTGGAACGCTGTCTGCGGCATTGGCACGCCACCTCGCGCGAGTCCGTCCCGGACCTCAAAGCGCTGTACATGGCGACACTCACCCTGACGCGAATGGCCGAGGGCGGACTGTACGATCAATTGGGCGGCGGCTTTTCACGCTATTCCGTCGATGACTTCTGGATGATTCCGCATTTCGAGAAGATGCTGTACGACAATGGACAGATGCTGTCTCTCTACGCATGCGCGACTCTGGCGACCGGAGAAGGCTTATATGCCCGCGTGGCCGGCGAGACGGCCGATTGGCTATTGCGCGACATGCGCTCGCCCGCAGGCGGCTTCTACTCGAGCTTGGATGCGGACTCCGAAGGTCACGAGGGCAAATTTTACATATGGAGCCGCGCCGAGATCGAAGCACTGCTCAGGCCCGCCGAGTACACCCTGTTCGCAAGGCGGTTTGGCTTGGACAGGGATCCGAATTTCGACGGTCATTGGCATTTACATGTCTATGAGTCTTTGGAGAATGCCGCGCCGGACGCCGATGCATCGGCGGCGGCGGCCCTCGACTCGGCGCGCGCCAAACTGCTCGGCACGCGCAACCTCCGCATCTGGCCGGCGCGAGATGAAAAGATCCTCACGTCGTGGAATGCGTTGACCATCAAGGGTCTTGCCGTCGCAGGCCGCGTGCTGCAACGATCCGACCTCACCGCGGCCGCCACGGCGGCGGTGGATTTCATCCGTCACACTCTCTGGCGTGACGGTCGATTGCTGGCGACTTGCAAGGACGGTCGTGCGCATTTGCCCGCCTATCTCGACGACTACGCGTTCCTGGCCGACGCACTGCTCGAGTTGTTGCAAAACCGCTGGCGCTCGAGCGACCTGGAATTTGCCAGGAGCTTGATCGACGTGTTGCTCACCTTGTTCGAGGATTCCGACGGCGGCGGCTTTTATTTCACCGCCTCGGATCACGAGCAACTCATCCATCGCAGCAAAACTTTCGGCGACGATTCGATGCCATCGGGCAATGGCGTCGCGGCGTCCGTGCTGTGCCGGATGGGCTATCTGTTGGGCGAACTTCGCTACTTGGATGCGGCCGAGCGCACGCTCCGAGCCGCGCGGCGCATGATGCAGGGTTACCCGCAAGCGCACATGAGCATGCTGAACGCATTGCAAGATTTTTTGACATCGACGCAAATCCTCATCATCCGCGGCGATGCCGGGGAGCCCGAGCGATGGGCGCGGGAGGTCAGTGCGCTGTACGCGCCCTTGCGCATGATCTTCGCGATACCCAGCGATACGGAGGGGCTGCCGCCGGCGCTTGCGGAAAAGCGCGCCGGACCCACGACCACGGCCTATTTATGCACGGGAATGACGTGTTCCGCACCGTTGACCGATCTCGGGGAGCTTGCGCGCAAACTTGCATCGCGCCTCAACTCCTGACGCTCGCTCGAGCAATGGTAGCGGCGATACGGCGCTTCAGATCGCCGTGCAGAGCATGCGAATATGCCGGCGCCAAACTCCAATCGAACGCCCACGGCTGCGCGGTTCGCGTCGCCGCCGGTTCGTCGGCGAAACGCGGGAACACATGGGCATGCAACGCCGGTTCGACGTTGCCGAACAGGGCATAATTAATCCGCAAAGCCGACGTCGCCATCATGACCGCATCGCCCACCAGTGCCATATCGGATAGGAATTGCACACGGCCTTGCGCGCCTAAGGCGTTGAGGTGCGGCACCACCGGATCCGGGATCAGCAGGCAGTAGCCCGTGAACACCTGCCGCTCACCCATGACCGCCCAGCCCGAACGCATCCTGGCGACCATGGACGGATAGTCGGCCGCGCGGCAGCGCTCGACCATCCTGTGAATCGCGGTTACCGGCGACTGATTACGCACAGCGCTAGCTCTCGAGGATCGCCCGGAACTACTGGCGGTCCGACCGGGCTCGGATACACTCCGGGAACGCCGCGCGCGTCGCGGCCGTGGCGCGCGATGCAGCACCCACTGTGGAGCCGCGCGAGCGGGAGCCATGCGGAATGTTCATTCATCGGGGAAATCCTAGCAAATGCCGAAGCGAAGCACTGTGGTGTCGGGAATTGCCGCGGCGGTGCTCGCCATCATCGCCACCGTTTGCGCCTCGGCCGAGGTCGCGCACGTCGCCGCGCAAGTCGCCGCGCAAGCTCCCGCGCAAGGCGCACTCAAGCAAATTATCGAAGAGGGCGACCCAGCATACCTTAACTGGTCGGCGGCTCTCATCGACCATGAGCATATCGCCAAGCTGTATGATACGAACGGCTACCGCTTGTTGTGGAGCGACGGCGCAAAACCGACGACGGCCGCCATCAACTTTGTCCAAGAACTGCGCCGCGCCGGCGATCGCGGCTTGGATCCGCAGGATTATCCCGGTGAGCGGTTGGCGGCATTGTTGCTCCAATTGACCCAGACGCCGCATTCGGGTGTGGAGCAATGGGCACTTTTCGACGCCAGCGTCTCGCTCGCGGGGATTCGATTCGTGTCCGACCTGCATTACGGGCGTATCGATCCAGCAACCGTGGGATACAACCTCACGGTCGAACGCGTCAAACTCGACATTCCGGACACCCTTGCGCACCTCGCAACCGCCGTCGACGTCGCCGCAGCCCTCGACGCGCTCGAACCGCAATTCACTCACTATGCGCTCTTGAAGGGGCAGCTGGCGCACTACCGATTACTGGCCGCAGACGTGGACATCAATGACCTTCCCGCCTTGCCCGCCAAATCGGTGAAGCCGGGCGATGCCTATGCAGGCGCTGCACAGCTGCAGCGGTTCTTGACCGCGGTGGGCGACATGCCGAATGATACTCTAGCGACCGACGCTACCTCGACCACTGCTCCGCCGCAAGCGCTAACCCCGTCCTTGGTCGACGCGTTGAAGCATTTTCAGAGTCGCCATGGCGAAAAGCCGGATGGCGTTCTGGGTGCGGCAACCCTTGCAGAGCTCAAAAAGCCGCTGAGCGGGCGCGTTCGGCAAATCGAATTGACGATGGAACGCTGGCGTTGGTTGCCGGCGAAGCTCGCGAGCGCCTCCATCATCGTCAACATTCCTGAGTTCCGTCTGTTCGCGTTCGAGTCCGCAAGCGACTCGGAAGCTCACATTCGTCAAATGGAGGTCATCGTCGGCAAAGCATTCCACGCCACGCAAACACCGGTGTTCACGGCCGACATGACATATCTGATTTTTCGCCCCTATTGGGAAGTGCCTTACAGCATTGCCTTGAAAGAGATCGTTCCGGGCGCGCGTTCCCATCCCGCCTACCTCGATAAGCATCAAATGGAAATCGTACGCGGCAGCGGCGACGCCGCCACGGTCGTGGCCAACACCCCGGAGAACGTCGAGCTGGTGGCGAAGGGTGTCTTGCGGGTGCGCCAGAAGCCGGGTCCCGACAACTCGTTGGGCCTGGTCAAATTCATGTTTCCGAACCCCTACAACGTGTATCTGCATTCCACGCCGGCTCAGGCGCTGTTCAATGAACCGCGCCGCGATTTCAGTCATGGCTGCGTACGGGTCAGCGATCCCGTGGGACTGGCGCAGTATGTGCTGCGCGACTCACCTGAGTGGACGCGCGAAAAAATTCTCGCTGCGATGAATGGCACCGAGACGATGACGGTGACGCTGAAGAATCACATTCGCGTGTTCATCGTCTACGGCACCGCCCTGGCAACGGAGGGTGGCAAAATCCTGTTCTTCGATGACATCTACGGTCATGACCAACGCCTGGAGGCGGCGTTGAATTCACGCCGCCCGCTGCCCGTAGCCGCTGCCGGAGCGGGCAACCCGGAGCCGTAGCGGCCATGCGAATCACGCTCGACCATCTGCGTCGTTATGCCGTTGCTCGCTCCCTGTTCGGACCGACCACGCTCGGCCGCGCCATCAGCAAACTCGGCTTCGTGCAGGCCGACCCGATTCGGGCGCCCGCCCGCGCGCAAGACTTGACGCTGCGGCACCGCGTGGTCGACTACAGCGCGGGCGATCTCGAAAGGCGCTATCCGCAGCTTCGCATCGAGGAGGATTTCTTCGTCAACTATGGATTCCTGCCTCGCGCTCACCATGAATTGATGCACCCGCGTGTGCCGAAGACCCGGTGGACGCCGCCGCGCAAGAAAAAAGCGCAGGCCGTCCTCGAGTTCATCCGCGAGCGCGGTGCGGTGCACCCCCGCAGCGTCGACGCGCACTTCGCACACGGCAAAGTCACCAATTGGTTCGGCGGCTCATCGAACGCGACCACTCACCTGCTCGATGAAATGCACTATCGCGGACTGCTACGGGTCGCTCGGCGTGAAGCGGGGATCCGCATTTACGAAGTCCGCACGGCCACCGCGGATCTGCCTGACGCCTCAGTGGCGCGCGCTCGCTTCGATGCCCTGGTCGACATCGTGATGAACAAGTACGCGCCATTGCCGGCCTCAAGCCTCGGCCACCTGGTGAGCCAGTTGGGCGGCGGCGTGCCGCAGTGGAAGACGCATCGCGCGGCCGCACTCGCACGGGCCAAGCAGCGCTTCGCGCACGCTCGGGAGGGCGGCATCGACTGGTATTGGCCGGCGGGCGAATCGCCCGCAGCGGCGCGCTGGCGGCCGGATGACCGCGTGCGCCTGGTTACGCCCTTCGATCCCATCGTCTGGGACCGGCGCCGCTTCCAATTGTTGTGGGACTGGGTCTATCGCTTCGAGGCGTATACGCCGCCGCCCAAGCGCAAGCTCGGTTACTACGCCCTGCCGCTGTTGTGGCAAGACCGCGTGATTGGTTGGGGAAATTTGGCCCTGACACGCGGAGCGCTGCACAGCGCGTTCGGTTATGTGAGCGGCAGCGAACCGCAAGACCCGGCGTTCCGTGCCGGACTCGAGGCGGAATTGGCGCGTATCGGCCTTTTTCTAGGGCTCGGAGACTAGGGCCCTAGTTCGCGTTGGCCACAGCGTCTGATCCGCCGGTGGGCGCCGCTCGGCTCCGGATCAACCCTTCCAGGTGCGAAACGCGCCGGTATCCAAGTGGACGAAATCCGATTTGGCGTAGTACCCGACGCCGCCGCGCGTCAAACCCAATGCGCGTCCGGCAAGATCCGCACAGTCGACACCGGCGAGACGGACGTCGATGGCGCGTCCCTCCAAGTGCAGGCTGCGCCGCGCGACGCCGCTGCTGCGTTCGCGCAGTGTCTCGTTGGTTTGCGGCGACCGATAACCCGAGATCACGCTGAACACCGGGTCCACCCGCAAGTGCTGAGCGACATCGTAGAGATAATCCATCAGCTTCGGATCGATGGCATGCTGTTCGTCGTTGCGGAAGTCGCGCAGCAACACTCGAATGGCGGCAAGCGAATCTGGAACGTAGTCGCCGCCGCGGAAGAACTCCAAATCGAGTGTCTCTGCCGTGTGCAAATTCACTAACGCGATGCGTTTCGCCGTTATCGCTTGGAACTCGGGCCCGGCCGCACGCGCCGGCCGTCCCCACACACCGGCGGCGGTAATCCCCGCCACAGCGCCGCCCGCTTGCAACAGCCGTCTTCTAGTCCACTTCATCGCTGCCTCCGTTCGAGTATGACGCGGCCCCGATCGAGCGCCAACACCGTGGCGCGGGGAAAGAAATTGAAGTCCGACGCCGACGCCCACGTATAGGCGCCCATCGACCGTCCGACGACGAGATCGCCGACGTCGAGCAGCGGCAAGTTCAAATTCTCGCTGATCACGTCGATGCTGTCGCAGGTGGGGCCGGCCAGAACAGACGGATAGCATTTGCCCGGCGCCACGAGCGCGTCGATAGGATATTTCGCGCGATCGTACATTTGTCCGCTGTAGCTGCCGTACAAACCATCGTCGAGGTAGTACCACCACCGATGGTCGCGCAACGCGCGGCCCATGACGGAGGACACGGCAACGGCGGCGGCGGCCGCAATGTATCGGCCCGGCTCGGCAATGACTCGCACGCCCGGCTGCAGCAAATTCAGGGCGCTGCGAATGGGAGCGCAGTATTCCTCGATCGGCAACGATTGTTGCCCGTAGTCGGCCGGAAAGCCGCCGCCGATATCGAGGGTCTTGAGCTCATGACCGTTCTCGGCGGCGCTATGCATCAGTTGGCGGCACACGTGGATGGCTTGCACGTGCATTCCGGAATCGAGCGCCTGCGATCCCACGTGGAACGACAGTCCCTGTATTTTGATGCGCAAATCGGCCGCGAGCCGGAGTAACTCGGCGACCGCCTCAGGAGCGCAACCGAATTTCTTCGACAGATCGCAAACGGCGTCGGGGCTGCGAAAAGAAACCCGAACCAGCAGTGACGCACGATTGCGAAATTTGACGAATTTTCGCAACTCATCCGGATTGTCGACGACGAATACGTCGATCCCATAGGCCAACGCCGTGCGGATGTCGCTGTCGCGCTTGATCGGGTGGGTGTGAATGCAACGTTCGGGTGCTACTCCCGAACGCTGTACCAAATCGACTTCCCCGCTGGTCGCAAGATCGAAATAGGCGCCCTCCTCGCTTAAGGTGCGGATGACCGAGGCGTGGGGCAAGGGCTTGAGCGCGTAATGCAATTCCACGGACGGCAGAGCGCCGGCGAGCCGCCGATACTGCGCGCGAATTCTAGCCGTATCGATGATGAACAGCGGCGATCCATAGCGTTTCACCAGACGTTCGATCGATTCGCGCACGAACGGATCCTGCGCCGGGTCGATTTGCAACGCTTCGCCGGCGGGCACCTTGCGCATTCCTGCTGTCTTTGCCAAACCCGTCTCCGCCCTAACCCGCGGAGAGTTCGAGTGGATCACCGTTGTCGATCCCGCTGGCGCGCTGCAGTCGGTCGAGGATCGCCGCCCAGCGTTCATCGTCCGGCAATTGCTGCACCAGAATCCTCGCGCAGCCCGTACTGTCGAGCGTGCGCAGATGATTATAGAGGTTATGCGCATAGGCATCCGGCTTCTTGCCCGCGTTGATCCAGGTCATGTAGCGCTGAGTTTGCAGCGGCGGGCGCATGGCCAGTACCGCCACCTTTTCCTGCCGCGCAACGAACTCTCCCGCGTACTTCTCCAGATCGTCGGAGGAGACGATGGCGAGCGGCGTGGATGGCGCGTAATGCAAGCGTCGATCTCCCGACGAACGCGGCACCGATCCGCCGATGGTCAAAGTGCCGATGACTTGTTCGAGCTGGGAGCGCGTGATGAATCCAGGACGCAGCAGCCGCGCCTCATTGCCCAGACATGACACGATGGTGGATTCGAGACCGATGGGCGACTCGCCGCCGTCCAGGACGACGCTGACCGCACTGCCCAGTTCGTCGCGAACATGTTCGGGCTTGGTCGGGCTCAAACGGCCGAAACGATTGGCGGATGGCGCGGCGATGCCGCCGCCGAAGGCGTTCAACAGTTGCTGCGCGATGGGATGCGAGGGCACACGGATGCCGATGCTGTCCTGCCCACCGGTGACGATGTCGTTCACATTGCTGGCTTTCGGCAAAATCAACGTCAGAGGCCCCGGCCAGAACTTGGCCGCCAATTTTTCCGCCACGGGCGGCACGTCGGACACCCAACGGTGCAGGTACCGCGGATTGTCCAAGTGCACGATGACGGGATGATCCGCGGGACGTCCCTTGACCTCGAATATCTTGCGGACCGCTGCGGCGTCCGCGGCATTCCCCCCGAGCCCGTAAACGGTCTCTGTAGGGAATACCACTAGATCGCCGGCGCGCAGCGCCTCCACGGCCTCTTCGATTTCGGTCTGTGTAGCTCTTACCACCGCCGCATGATATCAAGACTGCGATACCAGCAAACGTCGCTTCGCATGACAGTCTGGACAAGTGTGCCGCAGTACCGATTTTCGTCGCACTTTGGGCGTCTCGGATGGCGCCTCAGAGGGTCAATTCCAGGAACATCAAATCGAGCCAGCGCCCGAATTTGAAGCCCACCTCGTGCAAATGGCCCACCACCTTGAAGCCGAGACTCTCGTGCAAACCGATGGAGACCTTATTGTCCGCATCGATTCCCGCGATCAGCACGTGCTTGTGCATGGCCTTCGCACGTTCGATCAATTCCAGCACCAGCGCCCGGCCGATGCCTCGGCCTCGACAATCCGCCCGCACGTGGACGCTGTGTTCCACGCTGTATCGATAGCAGGGCCACGCTCGGAAATCACCGATCGTGCCAAAGCCCACCACTCCCGTGGCGTCGCGCGCCACCAGAAAGGGAAAACCCTGTTCCGCCTTCGCGTCGAACCAGGTTTCACCCCTGGCCGACGTGAATTCGACTTCCGAATACACGGCCGTGGAGTTCCGAATGACCTCGTTGTAGATCGCCAATATCTCGGCAAGGTCCTGACGCGCTGCATCTGCGACTGTCGTCGTTTGGCTACAGGTACCGGGGATGCCGCGAGTCATTTCAGGGCGCGTGCGCCATTGACGCCTCGGGCGGATCCAGGGCGGTGCGCGCCCAACTCCCATCGCTCTGACGATCGAGTTCGTAGGCCGGCCAGTAGTGCTTGTCGAGTTTCAAGGTGATCACATCGGTTTGACCGTTCCAACTGATCGTTTTCAGCCGCAGCGACGCACGATCCGGCTTGCCTCGAACCACTTTGATGAACGCGTCCAAGTCGGGCGTGGGTTGGCCGTCCACTTCCGTGATGCGCCGGCCCGCATACAACCCGTAATGCGTCGATGGGGATCCGTAAAAGAAAAATGATACGAAGACCCCGTAAGGGGCGATGCCGCGCTGCACCGCCAAAGCCCGATGCGGAGCCTGAAGCGTTGCACCGGCCCAAATCAGGATACGATCAATGTCGCGGCCGTTCAGCGCCACCGTCTGCATTTGCACCGTTTTTTTCGCCCCATCGCGCCATACGGTCACGGCGACGTTGGGCTTCTGAACGGCGCGCTCGACTTCCCGAAAGCGGTTGACCACCTTGCCGTCGATGGCGAGCAATAGATCGCCCGGCTCGAGCAAGGCAGCCGCCGGCGATCCGGCCACCAGCCGATCTACGCTGAGCACTTGCCGGCGCTGTTGGTTGTGATCCTCGAAGCGCCGCACCCAGTCATCCGGCAATCCCAGCTTGCGGGCGCTGGCCAGCGAGGCCACGTCGAACTCCGACTCGAAGGAAAAGAGCTGCCGCCCGTCCGCAACCACGTTGATCATTTCCGTGACCAGATCGGCCGGCACACCATGGTTGACCTGCTCGAGATCGCGCTGGGTTTCGAAAGCGAAACTAGACCACAGCGCGAGAACCTCGCCTTTATCGTTGGCCAGCACACCGTCGAAATCCGTGGGGGCGTTGACCAAGCTCACGGCCTCGAGATTACTGTCGCGAAATCGCAAGGTGCGGGACAACGGAAAAGCAACCGCGTCGACGCTGGCTACCTGCGTTTTCTGCGACATGATTTTCGAATCGCTGCGCTGCCCCACCACCCACACATCGTCGCCGGCGCTCAACGGCTTGGCTAGCAACGTGGCCGCTTGTACCGGCGTATTGCCGATCGATTTCGGGTCGTACGAAACCACGGCAAGATTGTGCAAAGGATGAATGAATTCCACTTTGCCGGGCACCTCGACCGAGCCGTTGAACGTGATGCGCACGTCGCCCATGGCAACGGGCACCGTGTTGCGATCGACCACCACCAGCCCGTGCTCCGTATCGACGATGAGGCCGGTGCCGTGGTAGTTCTTCTCCGTCACTCCCGAGATCGAATACGGCATGTCGAACGTTACCATCACCAGGGATGGCGCCAACCGATCGATGCGCACATCACCGGTCTTGGCGAATTGGGTGGATGCGGGCGGCATGCTTGCCGGCAGAGGTCCCGCGTTGAGCCCTACACAAGGCCAGATCCCCAGCGCGTCGTCACGCTTGCACTTGCGCGCGGGAAACCAGCGCCTGTCCATGCGGATGACCTTGAGTTGCGTGGCCCGGGGATCCTCCAGCGTCACGTAACGCACGGGCGCACGCGCTCCATCCGCGAGATCGGCGAGAGCCGCTTCGAAATCCGCGAGCGTCTCCATTTTTTTGCCGTTGAATGAGCTCAACAATGCGCCGCGCGGAATCCCGGCGCTGCCGAATACATACCCGGGATTCGCAACGTAGACGCCCCTGATCGGGAGGTTGTAATGCCGCGCCTGCTGGTACGACAGCGTATGCACGACCGCCTCGCCGAATTCTATGTATTCATCGGCGGTGATGGCGCTCAAAGCCTGTACGTCGAGGGCATGTTGCAGTGTGTCGCTGCCGCGCTGCACTTCGACTTTGACTTGGGCACCGACGTGATTGTCGAGAACATCCTCCAGCGCAAAGAATTCGGGCACCGGTTTGCCGTCGATCGCCACCAAGATATCGCCGGGTGCCAACACACCGTCCGCCGGCGAACCGGGCTGCACATCGTCGACCACCAACATGCCCGTCAATTTAGGATAAGCGCTGCGCATCCGGGCTTCCGTGCCGGGATTGAGTCCAAGACGCCGCAGTTCGTCATAGGGCGTGTACTTGAACACGGTTTCCAGGGTTCCACGCGGCACCGGCTTGCCCGCGTCGA
Source organism: Steroidobacteraceae bacterium (assembly GCA_052143815.1). Lineage (GTDB taxonomy): Bacteria > Pseudomonadota > Gammaproteobacteria > Steroidobacterales > Steroidobacteraceae > Bog-1198. Next base: position 51,855 of record JBKQSA010000041.1, read on the forward strand.
TGAACTTCAGTGCCCTCACGACCGCAGTCAACGGCAGGTAGAAGCTCGACGCGGCGCCGGTAGCTCCCCCCGCGTTGAGCGCCACCACGCGACCATCGATGTCGATCACCGGCGAACCCGAGGAGCCTCCGGACGTGCCCGACGCGGCCTGGTAATAAAACGTGTTGAAGTCGTTGTACTTGCCGTAGCCGTACTCCGGCGCTTCGCGATCCAGGCGCGCCAGCGTACCGGCGAGAATCGACAACTGCTCACCCGCATCATTGCCGACCACGCGTATCTCGCGGCCGATCACTGCACCGGCGGGGTACAGCGGCAATTCCGCCGGTTGAATGAATCGCAGCTTGGCAGGGTCGTAACGATAGATCCCGAAGTCGTGCACCGGATCGCGATACACGGGGTACAGCTGCACCTCCTCGCGGTTTTGGAAGGTGGCCTGCGCGGTGACAGGACCCGGCGTGACGACGTGGCGATTCGTGAGAATGAGGCCGCGTTTCGCGTCGATCACGAAGCCGGTCGCCTGGGCCGACGTGTTCCATTCCGTATCGAAGGCGCGCGTACTATCGATCTGAATCGTCACGACGCCGCTCGCTATTCGCGCGAGGGTTTGTGCCCAGTTGGCCGGTGTGCTTGGCGTTTTGGGCGCGCCCGCACCGAAAACTTGAGCGCTACATAAAAGAATCAAGGACAAGAACAGGGAGTTTCGCGACATGCCGTTCCTAGTGTTGCAGGGAATTAACGTCCGTGATCGGACAATACGAGAAGCCAGACGGTTCCTAAGAGGGCGAAACTCAACATGACGGCGGCGGAGCCCATGTCCTTGGCCATGCCGGCGAGCGGGTGGCGCTCGGTGCCGGATCGATCCACCACGGCCTCGACCGCGCTGTTCAATATTTCGACCACTAAAATCAGCAGCATGGGACAGACGAGCAATGCTCGTTCCACGCCCGATCGGCCCAAGTGCAGGCCCAGCGGGATGACAGCCAAGGAGAGGCATACTTCCTGGCGGAACGCCGCCTCTTCGCGCCACGCGTGCCGGAAGCCTTGGAAAGAATAGCCGAACGCGCGCATCACGCGCGTTATTCCAATCGGTTTATCTCTTTCCATTTGGGGCGGCATTGTATGCGGAGGCGGGCTTAGATTCTTGGCCGCGTGTTGTATTTCGTAGCGAATCGATAGAATCCGCCGATGAAACATCCTTTATCAACCATTCTAATGTTGTTCGCAGCGGTTTTTTACCTGCGATCGGTTCCGGCGCCCGCCGCGCCCGCCCCGGCGGATGCGAAATCCCGGCTGGACGCGCTCTACGAAGCCGAATGGCAGCGGTGGTTGCAAGAGGACCCGACGTTAGCCACCAGCGTCGGCGATCCACGCTACAACGACCGCTGGCCGGATCTGTCGCTGCCGGCCATCGCCAAGACGCAAGCAATGGACCGCGCCGCCCTGGCAGAGCTCACGAACATCGATCCCGGCACGCTGTCGGCCGCCGATCGGCTCAATTTTGACATCGCCAAAGTGCAGTTCCGGCGCCGCATCGCCGTTGCGCCCTTCAAGCCTTATGTGTACGCAATCAGTCATCTTGGAAGTCTGCAGACCGAAGGCAGCGTTCAGACGGCCAACGAGATTACTGAAATCACTCCTTTCGCTACGGCCCAAGACTACGAGAATTGGATTGCCCGTTTGCGAAGCTTCGCGCCTTACGTCGATCAGGTGACCGAACTGCTGCGCATCGGGATTCGCGAAAAGCGCACGTCGCCCCGCGTCATCATGGAGCGGGTCAGGCCGCAGCTTGCTGCGCAACGCGTCGCCAACCCGGAGGACAGCCCCTTTTTTACCCCGTTCAAACGGTTTCCGCCGTCGATGCCGGCGAGCGATCGGGAACGGCTGACGGCTGCGGGCCGCGCGGCAATCGCCGGCACCGTGCTACCCTCATTTGCCCGATTCGAGAAGTTTTTCAACGGCACCTATCTGCCGGCTTGTCGCCAAAGTGTCGGCATCGCCGACACGCCGGATGGACAAGCCTTCTACCGTGAACTCATCGCGTATCACACCACGACGACGCTGACGGCGGGCGAGATCCATGCCATCGGGCTCGCCGAAGTCAAACGCATTCGCGCCGAGATGGACAAGATCATCGCGGCGGTGGGATTCACGGGCAACTTTCAGGAATTTGCGCATTACCTACGCACCGACCCGAAATTCTTCTACACCGATCCGAACGATTTACTGCACGGCTACATGGTCATCGCGAAAAGCATCGACCCGAATCTCGTGAAGCTATTCGGCAAACTGCCGCGCACCCCGTATGGCGTGCGGCCGGTTCCGGAAACGAGCGCGCCGAACACGACGACCGCGTATTACCAGCCGCTGTCCAGCGACGGATCGCGCCCCGGCTACTTCTACGTCAACTTGTTCAAGCCCGAAGCGCGACCGAAGTGGGAGATGGAGGTGCTGACTACGCACGAGGCTGTGCCGGGACATCATTTGCAGATCGCTCTGCAATACGAGAATTCAGCCGGAGTACCCATGATTCGGCGCATGAGCGATTTTACCGCGTACGCCGAAGGCTGGGGTCTCTACGCGGAAAGCCTGGGCGAACAGCTTGGACTCTATACCGATCCTTATCAGAAGTTCGGACAGCTCACTTATGACATGTGGCGTGCAGTCCGCCTGGTCGTCGATACCGGCATGCATTCCGAAGGTTGGCCGCGCCAGCAGGCCATCGACTTTTTCAAGGCCAATGCACCGAAGAGCGAACTCGACATTACCAACGAAATCGATCGATACATCGCATGGCCCGGCCAGGCGCTCGCCTACAAGGTGGGGCAATTGAAAATTTTAGAATTGCGCGATGCTGCCCAGCAGGCGCTCGGGTCCGCGTTCGACATTCGCGAATTCCACGATCTGGTGCTATCCACGGGGGCGGTGCCGCTGTCGGTGTTGGACCACACGGTACGCGACTGGATCGCCGCGAAGACCCCGCACTAGGAGCCTAACCCCCAGACTTCTTGGCCGGCCATCCGAGCTTGACCAACTCCGCAACGATGACATCGCGATGATCGCCCTGGATCTCGATGATGCCGTCGCGCACGGTACCGCCGGAGCCGCAGCGCTTCTTGAGCCTGGTGGCGAGCGCTTCGATCTCCGCCGGCGTGAGGGGTAGCCCCGTCACCGTGGAGACGCCCTTTCCGGCGCGCCCTTTCACTTCGCGTCCCACGCGGACAGCCCCGCCGCCGGGCCGCGCGCCCGGGGCCCCTTTGGGACACACGCATTCGGTCACCGCCCGGCGACAGTTGGGACACAAGCTACCTATGCCGGTGGAGTAAACGATTCTGGCCGCCATCGCTGCATTATGCCGATTTTCGACCGTGCAACGCACCGGCTACCCTCCGCCATGCAATGGTCACGGGCGCAGGCCCCGCCGCCGCCCTGCTGTGATGGCCGTGGCCGTCAGGTAGAATGTGCACATGAGTTCACGCAGAACATCTCTGGCAGTCCGCGTTGGCACGGTGACCATCGGCGGGTCCGCCCCTATTGTCGTTCAATCGATGACCAATACCGATACTGCCGATATCGATGGCACGGTGGCGCAGGTAAAAGCCCTGGCGCGCGCCGGATCGGAACTGGTCAGAGTGACCGTCAACAACGACGAATCCGCCGCCGCCGTGCCGCATATCCGCGAGCGTCTGGACGCTCAAGGGATTAGCACCCCGTTGGTCGGCGATTTCCACTTCAATGGCCACAAACTGCTGGCGGCGCACCCCGCCTGCGCCCAAGCTCTGGCCAAGCTGAGGATCAATCCAGGCAATGTTGGACGCGGCAGCAAGCGTGACCCACAGTTCGCGGAAATGATCGAGACCGCCTGTAGGTACGAAAAGCCGGTTCGTATCGGCGTCAATTGGGGCAGTCTCGACCAGGATCTGCTCACGCGGATGATGGATGCGAATTCGAAACTCGCCGCACCGCTGCCCGCCCTCGATGTGATGCGCGAGGCCATCGTGGTTTCGTCGCTCGACAGCGCCAAGCGCGCCCTAGAACTGGGCTTGAGCGCCAACCGGATCATCATCAGCGCCAAGGTGAGCGGGGTTCAGGATCTCATCGCCGTGTACCAGAATCTCGCGGCACGCTGTACCTACCCGCTGCACCTGGGACTCACTGAGGCCGGCATGGGGAGTAAAGGCATCGTTGCATCCACGGCGGCGATCGCGGTGCTGTTGCAACAGGGTATCGGGGACACGATTCGCGTCTCATTGACGCCGGAACCCAACGGCGATCGCACGCAGGAAGTCATCGTAGCCCAGGAAATTCTGCAAACCATGGGTTTGCGCGCGTTCACCCCGATGGTCGTCGCCTGCCCCGGCTGCGGTCGAACCACCAGCACGTATTTCCAAGAGCTCGCACAAAAGATCCAGAGCCATATCCGCCACCGCATGCCCGAATGGCGAAAGCAGCGCACCGGCGTCGAAGACATGACCGTCGCGGTCATGGGTTGCGTGGTCAATGGCCCGGGCGAAAGCAAGCATGCGAACATCGGCATCAGCCTTCCCGGCACCGGAGAGCACCCGGTCGCGCCGGTTTACGAGGATGGCGCCAAGACGGTGACGCTCAAAGGTGATCGAATCGCCGAAGAGTTTCAGGAGCTCGTCGAGCGCTACATCGAACGCACCTACACTCGAATTTCGGCGTGAACGAACTGTCCGCCAAGAAGTGCGTGCCCTGCGAAGGCGGAGTCGCGCCCTTGCCTGCCGCCGCAGCCGCTGCGCTGCTCGGGCAACTGCACGGCGACTGGAAGATCGCCGAGGGCGCGAAAAGCCTGAAGCGCGCCTACCAGTTCAAGGATTTTTATCGCACCATGAGCTTCGTCAATGCGGTGGCCCATATCGCGAACGTCGAGGACCATCATCCGGATCTGGAAGTCGGCTACAACTACTGCCGCGTCACGTTCACGACGCATGCAATCGGCGGCCTTTCCGAGAACGATTTCATCTGCGCGGCAAAACTCGACCGGCTCTAGGAGCAGGGCCGAAGCCGACGTGCGGCTCCGGGTCCGCCTTGAGAAACGCCGGGATGTCGCCGCTCAGGCCCAATGCGCGCATGGCGAGCCGGCGTTTGACAAACGGCATCCGGCCTACCGCGTCGAGGCCCGCGAACCGCAATCTTGCGACTGCCGGATTGTGGCTCGAGAACAGCCGCTCCAACCCGTCCATGGCCGTCGCGGCCAGCAAATTCTCGCTCCGTCGCCAGCGCTCGTAGCGGCGCAACAATTTGGGTTCGCCGAAGCAGCCGGGATCGGCACCGCTACCCGCAGCTGTGGCGCCGCCGCTCAGGACATCCACGAGCGCTGCGCAATCCAAGAGCCCCAGGTTGAGTCCCTGCCCCGCCAGCGGGTGAACGGCGTGTGCGGCATCGCCCACCAGCAGCGCCCGTGGGCGCACATAGTCCACCGCATATTGCAGCTTGAGCGGAAAGCTCGCGACCGGGGTAGTCAGCTTGCAAGACCCGAGGAACTCGCCGCTCGCCGCCGTCAGCGCAGCGCCGAAGCCTGCGGCGTCCAGGGAGCGCAAGCGGGCTGCCTCCGCGTGCACCACGCTCCATACGATCGACGAGCGCCCGTCGGGCAACGGCAGGAAAGCCAAAGGCCCGGTGGGAAGAAAGCGCTGCCAGGCCGTGTGCTGGTGCGATTTCTCGGTGCGCACATGAGCTACCAACGCATCTTGATGATAGGCGTGTCCGGCGGTTTCGATGCCCAGAAGTTTGCGCGTCGGCGAGTCGGCCCCGTCGGCCGCGATCAGCAATGCGCCCTGCATCTCGCGGCCGTCGTTCAACCGAATGCGCACGTGGGGCTGGTCGATGACGATTCCCGCAATGCCCGCCTCGATGACGACCACGCCGGCAGCGCTCGCCGCGCGGCGGCATTGCATATGCAAGGCACGGCCCTCGACGATGAATCCGAGGTTGGGTTCCCCCAGTTCGGCGCTATCGAAACTCAACGAACCTAACCCAAGCGCCTCGCCGTGCGGCTCGCCGTGCGTATACACGCCGTGCGATTCCCACACGCACATGCGCTCGTAAGCACACAGTTTGTCGGCCGGCAGAAGCTGCCATGCGCCGCAGGCCGTGAGCAGTCGCTGCGACGCGCGGCTCAACGCGAATACGCGCAGATCCCAGTCCGCCTCCGGTATCGTCGATGCGGCTGCGGGCGGCGACACCCGATCGGCAACGATCGCGACACGGCCCGGCGCCGCCAACTTGCGCGCCACGAGCAAACTCCCCATGGCAGCGGCCGTAACTCCACCACCCACGATGATGAAGTCGAAATCGCGGCCCAGAGCGGTCCTGCCCAGAGTGGCCTTGCTCATCGCAGCGCCACCCCTCGCGCCAGCTTCGGAATGCGCCCTGCAGCTCCCGTACTCAAGCGTGACAGCGCCGCCTTGGCGGGCGGCAGAATGTCGAAGGCGAGCAATCCCAAATTCCGCAGGCGCTGCACCGCGCCCAGCGGGCTGGAAAAGATCCGGACAAGGCCGTCGGTGAAGGCGATGATGCCGCCGCGATCCGCCGCGCGCCACGCATCGTACTCTGACTGCATGCGCCCACCCCCAAGATCGGCATCCTGCGCGTTTCGACGCTCCGCCACGAGTTCGGCCAAGCTTGCCACATCGCGCAGCCCTAGATTGAACCCCATGCCGGCTACCGGATGCAGGCCTTGCGCGGCGTTGCCCACGATCACGCACCGTCCCGCACTGGTGCGTGTCGAACGCGTCAGCGACAATGGATAAGCGACCCGACGTCCCGCCTTGAGAAAACGCCCCAATCGAAATCCGAACCGGCGTTGCACTTCGGCGAGAAATTCCTCATCGGACCACGACATGGCCAATTCCGCCTGCGCAGGCCCCAGCGTCAGCACGAGCGTGCAGCGGCCGTCCGCCAGCGGCAACAGCGCCAGTGGACCCGAGTCCGTGAAGCGCTCGTAGGCCACGTAATCGTGGAAGCGCTGCGGCAGCACCGCGGTAATCACCGCCGTTTGCTGATAGTCGCGAATTTCCGCCGCAATACCAAAGGCACTGCGCACGATGGATTGCGCGCCGTCGGCGGCGACGATGAGCCGCGCTTCGACGGTGGACGGGGCGCCGCCCTGCGCTATCAGCAGCTCCACCGATTGCTCCCCCGGAGTGACTCGCAGCACTTGCGCGGGGCAATACACGCGCACGCTCTCACTGTGGGCAAGCGGTGACCACAACGCCGACCCCAGCGCACGGTTCGGGACGACGTAACCCATGGCGCGAAGCCCCTGCTCCGCCGCATCCACGCGTGCAAATCCGAAGTGTCCTTGATCCGATACGTGGATCTTGCGGATCGGCGTCGCCGACGCGGACACCGCGGGCCAGACACCGAGAGTCTCGAGGATGCGGCGGCTGCCATTGGACAATGCCGTCGTGCGCTCATCGAAACTGGGTTGCGAGGCGGCATCGTGCGGAACGGCTTCTATGAGCGCCATGCGGACACCCAGACCTTCGAGCGCCACGGCAAGACTCGCGCCGACCATGCCGCCGCCGACGATGGCGATATCGAACATCTCGCTCACCCGGACGACACCAGGCGCTCGACAGCCTCCGGCGTTTTCTCCAGATCGCCGGTCAGCACCTCCGGAGCCCCGTTCGTCACCAGCACATCGTCCTCGATACGGATGCCGATGTTCCAAAATTCTGATGGTACGCGGGGCGACGATCGAATGTAGATACCGGGTTCGACGGTGAGCGCCATTCCGGACTCGAGAACTCGCCATTCTCCGCCCACCTTGTAGTCGCCGACATCATGCACATCGATGCCCAACCAATGTCCGGTGCGATGGTTGAAAAAGGGCTGATACGCTTTTTCTTTGACGAGCCGCGGCAAGGACCCTTTAATGAGCCCCAATTTGATGAGTCCCTGGGTTATGACCCGCACAGCCGCCTCGTGCGGCTGATTCCAGTGATTTCCCGGCCGTACTTTGTCGATGGCAGCGGTCTGCGCCTCGAGCACTACCTCGTAGACTGCGCGCTGCGCCGGGCTGAATCGGCCATTGACCGGAAACGTGCGCGTGATGTCCGATGCGTAATAGTCGTGCTCGCAACCGGCATCCAGCAGCAGCAAGTCGCCGTCGCACAACCGCTGGGCATTGTCGCGATAATGCATGATGCAGGAGTTGGCGCCGCCGCCGACGATGGGCATATATGACAAATCGGCATTGTGCGAACGAAATTCATGCAGCACTTCCGCCATCACCTCGTATTCCATTCGTCCCGGGCGCGCGAAACGCATCGCCCGCCGGTGAGCCCCCACCGCGATCTGCGCAGCGCGCCGCAGGCTTGACTGCTCGGCGCGGCTTTTGTAAAGGCGCATGTCATCGAGCACGTGATTCAGCGCAACAAACTCGCCTGCTTGCCCGTGCCGCGCGTGCCCGCGCAGCCCGTTGACCCACCCTAATACGTGGGGATCGAAATCGAGATGCGTACCCATGGAGTAAAAAATCTGCGCCCGCTGCTCGATCAGACCGGGCAGGATGTCATCGATGTCGGCGATGGGGAACGCATCATCCGCTCCGAAGCGCATCATGGCGCCCTCGGTACCGGCCCGCGGCCCATCCCACGACTCTCGCTCGGCATCGCGTTCCCGAACGAACAGCAGATACTCAGCCTGCTTCCGGCCTGGCACCAGTACGGCGACGGCTTCGGGCTCCGGGAAACCCGTTAAATAATGAAAATGGCTATCCTGGCGGTAGGCGTACTCGATATCCCCATTGCGATGGCGCACGGGGGCCGCCGGCAGAATGGCGATCGCGTCTTTGCCGATCATACGCATGAACTGCCGGCGCCGGCGCATGAACTCCTTACGGTCCATGGATTCAGTGCAGCCGTTGCTGAGTAGCCGGATAAACCTGTCTGCGCAAAGGAAGCAATTCTTCAAACACGACCTGAGCCGCGACCCGTATGAATTCCACCAGTTCGGCATAGGCTTGTTCGTTGGATTCGTCGGCGTCCGCATCGTCACCCGTGGCGCGCGAGATTTCCGTAAAGTCCCTGACGATTTCTCCGACCTCGCCGTTGAGCGCCTCCAAGTTGGAGATTTGGCCGGTACCCAGACCGTAGAGAAATCCCGTGCACCATAGCGCCAGCGCGTTCGCGCGGCCGTTGAGCGGCTGCTCGTCGTCGGGCAGCAACGGCTCGAATTCCATACCCTGCTCGCCGAAGGACGTCGCCGTCGCGGTAAACACTCGCTCGATCATCGCCGCCGATTCGTCGGACAGAGACGCCCCATCCGGCAGTATTTCGTTGACCCAATCCTGCATCCTATAAGGGGACATCGAACAGAGGGCGCCGCACAGCGAGCCGTGGGCCTCGGCGGCGTCGGCCATGCTCCCGGCGGCCGCCAGCACATCCTCAAAGTCCTGAAACCGAATGTCCGACATCATAGGGGGGAATGATACCGCACGCGCCGCCTAGGAGCCTGCTTCCTGTAATGTTGCGTCGCCTTTGCATTGCGTTATGCGGCGCTCTATATTGGCAATCTATGAACGAAAGCACACCGAAATCTGCGGTCGAACTGGAACTGAAGCGTTTGGAAAAGCGCCTCGAGGACCTCATTGCAACGGTCGGCCAGATCAAGGAGGAAAATCGGGCGCTGCGCCAGCGTCAGGAAACCCTGACGTCGGAACGGGCCAGCCTGTTGCAGAAAAACGAACAAGTCCGGGCACGCGTGGAGGCTATGATAGGTCGGCTGAAATCGATGGAGCAGGCTTGATGAGCGACACCCATGCAAGAGTGAGCGTGCGCATACTCGAGAAGGAGTACCACATCACATGTCCCATGGAAGAACGATCCGATTTGCTTGATTCCGCTGAATTCTTGAACGCGAAAATGCGGGAAATCCGCGACAGCGGAAAAGTGGTCGGCCTGGATCGCATAGCCGTCATCGCCGCGCTCAACATGGCAAACGAATTGATTCGATTCCGCAATCGTGACAGCAATCTCGAATCAGACGTCGGCGGGCGCTTGCGTATCCTACGCGAGCGCGTAGAGTCGGCCTTGGAGAAGGGTCAGCAGCTTGAGTTGTAGATCACCCTTCCTGAGAAGTTTAATTTTGGCGCTGCCTGCGGTGTTCGATGCGGATCGGGTTACCTCTCGACCCTAATTTGTAAACCCCAGGGGCCATTGCTTGCTGGCAACATTGTGCAAGTCCGCCTCGAGCGGAAAGCCTTAAGTGCCGCAGTTAGCCCCACCTGTTGCTCAGGTCGGGAGCAACGGTCCAAA